>NZ_CP034929.1:1328790-1993185 GCF_004014875.1 Nocardioides yefusunii
CCGCCACGCTCACCCTCGTCCTGCTGTCGGTCGTGCTCGCTGCGGTGATCGGTGTGCTCGTCGGTTCTGTCGGCGCCTACTTCCGTGGACGCTGGCCCGACTCCGTCGGCCGCCTCTTCACGGGCATCTTCCAAGCCGTCCCGGACTTCTTCCTCGGCCTGATCCTGATCTACCTCCTCTTCTTCGTGGCCGGCATCGCGCCGGCACCGGCCGGGCAGCTGGCCTTCTCCGAGAGCCCGCCGCCCAAGGTCACCGGCGCGATCCCGATCGACGCCCTGATCGCAGGCGACATGGCGCTCTTCGCCTCATCCCTGCAACACCTCGTGCTGCCGGTCCTGACTCTGGGACTCGTCTACGCGGCCTACTTCGCCAAGACCGCCCGCACCACCGTCGGCCGTGCCCTGAACTCTCAGCAGGTGCACTTCGCCCGCGCCATGGGGCTCAAGGAACGCACCGTCCTGCGGTACGCCTTCGTCGAGTCGCGCACCACCATCGTCACCTACGCAGGCGTCATCTTCGCCGCCCTGCTCGGTGGCGAAGCGATCGTCGAGAAGGTCTTCGCCTGGGACGGCATCGGCACCTGGGCGCTCAACGGAATCCTCCGCCTCGACCTCCCGGTCGTCCAGGGCATGGTCCTCGTGGCCGGTGCCCTGACCCTGATCACCTACACGCTGCTCGACATCGTCGTCGGGCTCCTGGACCCGAGGATCAAGCATGCCTGACGTCTTCGCGGCCCCGAAGGGGCGACAGCTACGCCGAATCGTCACCGAGAACAAGGGGGCGACCGTCGGGGTCACCTTCATCATCGGTCTGCTCCTGGCGAGCCTCTTCGCGCCCCTCCCGTACGACCCCACCGCCACGGACGGTTCTAGTTCCCTCCAGGGCCTCAGCGGCGCGCACTGGTTCGGCACCGACGGCACCGGCGCGGACGTCTTTTCCCGCGTCATCGACGCCGCCCAGATCGACCTCTCGCTCGCCCTGGCCGGAACCCTGCTCTCCCTGGCGGTGGGTCTGCCCCTGGGGCTGATGGCGTCCGGCAAGGGCCGGGGGAGCGAATGGCTGGTCCGTGGCCTCGACGCCTTCCAGGCGTTCCCGCTGCTGATCCTCGCTCTGGCGCTCGTCTCCCTGTCGGGCAACCGCCTCTACATGGTGGTGGTGGCCATCGCCCTCATCAACGTTCCTCGCTACATCCGGCTCATGCGCAGCGAGATCCTGTCGCTGCGCGAGAGCCGATTCATCGAGGCCGCGATCGCGATGGGGGCCAAGCCCAGCCGAATCACGTTCCGGCACCTGCTCCCCAACGTGTGGGGCATCGTGCTGGTGCAGACCTCGCTCACCATCGCCAACGCGATCGTCGTGATCGCCTCGCTCTCCTTCCTCGGCGTGGGCGTCGCGGCCCCGACTCCCTCGTGGGGCGGAATGATCCGCGACGGTGCCGGCAACATGGCGTCCGGGGAGTGGTGGATCGCAGGCTTCGCCGGCATCGCAGTGCTCCTCTGCGTGCTCGCCTTCAACCAGCTCGCCGACGCGATCGGTGACCGCACCGCGAGGACCTACCGATGAGTGAAACCACCTCCACCACCGTCCCCTCAGCGCCCGAGACGGTGCTCGACGTCCGCAACCTGGCCGTCTCCATCAGGACCCCCGACGGCGTCGTCAACCCCGTCAAGGGTGTCGACTTCTCGGTCCGCAAGGGCGAGATCGTCGGTGTGGTCGGCGAGTCCGGCTGCGGCAAGTCGACCACCATCAAGGGTGTGCTCAACCTGCTCGGTCCCAACAGCACGGTCACCGCCGACCGGATCGAGTTGGCCGGGCACGGAGACATCGCCGGCTACTCGAGCAAGCAGATGCAGAAGGTGCGTGGGCGCGCCGTCGGATTCGTCGCCCAGAACCCGTTCGGTTCGCTCAACCCGATCTACACGATCGAACGCCAGTTCTTCGAGCTGCAGAAGGCGCACGGTACGAAGGTGCCGCGCAAGGAATCTCGCAAGATCGCCCTGGCGATGCTCGACGGCGTCGGGATCGTGCGTCCCGAACGGGTGCTGGACGGGTACGCCCACCAGCTCTCGGGCGGCATGGCCCAGCGCGTCGTCATCGCGTTGGCCACTACCTTGTCACCTCCGCTCCTCTTCGCCGACGAGCCCACCACCGGCCTCGACGCGACCGTTCAGGCGCAGATCCTCGACCTCATCTCGTCGAAGGTCCGCGAGGAGGGACGCTCGATGCTGCTGGTCACCCACGACCTCGGCGTCATCGCGCAGTACTGCCAGCGCGTCGTCGTCATGTACGGCGGTGAGGTGGTCGAGGAGGGCACCGTGCACGACGTCATGGTCACGCCGCAGCACCCCTACAGCCAGAAGCTCATCGGATCCGTTCCCAAGCCGGGGGAGAAGCTGAATGTCGCTCGTTGAGATCTCCGAGGTCGTCAAGACCTTCGCCGCCCGCCAGCGCGGCGCCGAGCCCGTCCAGGCGCTCAAGGGCGTCAGCCTGAGCGTGGACGAAGGCGAGACCGTTGCCGTCATCGGCGAATCGGGCTCGGGCAAGTCGACCCTGGGCAAGGCAGCCCTGCGTCTGCTCGACGTCGACTCCGGCACCATCACCGTCGCCGGTGACGAGATCGGTGCGCTGGACGCCAAGCGTCTGCGGGCCAAGCGCGCAGACATGCAGGTCGTCTTCCAAGAACCGTTCGAGTCGCTCAACCCGCGGCTCGCCATCGGTTCGATCATCGCGGAGCCGCTGCAGATCCACCGCCCCGACCTCAGTACCACCGAGATCCGCTCCCAGGTGGTCCAGATGCTCGACAAGGTGGGCCTGCCCGAGTCGTCCGCGACGCGTCTGCCCGGAGAACTCTCCGGTGGCCAGCAACAGCGCGTCGGCATCGCCCGCGCCGTCATCACCCGTCCCCGGTTCCTGGTGCTCGACGAGCCCACCAGCTCGCTCGACCTCTCCATCCGGGCACAGGTGCTGGCTCTGCTGGCCGAGCTGCAGGAGGAGTCGCGGATGGCGTACCTGTTCGTCTCCCACGACATGCACACCGTCGAGTGGATCAGCGACCGGATCGCGGTCATGTACCTCGGTGAGATCGTCGAGACGGCCCCCACCCGGCAGCTCTTCGACGCTCCCGGTCACGAGTACACCCGGACGCTGCTCTCGGCCCGGCTCTCCGCCGACCCCCGCGAACGTCACGCCTACAAGGCGTTCAGCGGCGACACCACTGTCCGTCAGGCGAGCACCGCGTGAATGCCTCCGTCGTCGATACGGCAGCCCTGGAGTGGGTCAACGGTGCGGACGTGTTCGCCACGATGGATCCCGCATTCCGCGACAACATCGGCACCGACGAAGCCTCAGCGTTGGCGTTGCTGGCCACGTACCATGCCAAGTGTCTCTGGAAGGATGAGTCGACCGGACGCCGGATCGACCACATCCGGTGCGAAGCCGGCTACCGGGACCTGTCGGAGGCCTACCACGACTCCGTCGAGGAGTGCCTGGTGCTGGGCGGCTCGGTGGAGCTGACCGCGGAGGGCTGGTTCGAGCCGGGGGACTACTTCTGGCGTCCGCCGGGCTGGGTCCACTCCGCGCAGAGCCCCAGGGGCTTCGAGGCCGTCCTGATGATGGAAGGTACCCAGCCGTGTGAGGGATCCCTCCACGTCAGCCGTGTGGTGCGACCCGACGCCGACGCCGGACAGCACGTCGCAGTGGCCGACCCCGTCGGTCCCCGCGGCTACGTCCGACGGGCGGAGTCACGCCACATGCCGTGGCGCGCCCACGACGATTCCGGGACACTGTTGGGTGCTGCAGGGCTTGAGTCCAAGGTGCTCAGCGACAACCCGGAGACCGGCACCGAGACCTCACTGGTGCGCTTCGTGGCCGGCACGGCGGCCACACCTCAGGCCGGCCCGCATGAACGATTCGTGGTGATCGTCGACGGCGAAGTCGTCCTCGACGACGGCCGTCGCCTCGGCGCAGGTTCGCTGCTCCGAGCGGCCGGTGGGGAAGAGCTGCCTGCCTTCGCTGCCCCCGACACAGTCGTGGCCATGGTCAAGACCTGCCCTGCACAGCACACCGCTGCGCCGCCCAAGGAGTTGTGATGAAGTCCGGGTACGTTGACGGCCCCTGGGGCCAGATCCACTACCGCAGCAGCGGAATCCGCGGCCCATGGGTGGTTCTCTTCCACGAGTCGCCGCTCTCCTCGGTCGTCTGGGAGAAGGTCATGTCGCACCTCGGCGACGGCGTGCGCGTCATCGCCTTCGACACCCCCGGCTACGGGGCGTCGAATGCTCCGGCCGGGCCCGACACCGAGATCCCGGAGTACGCGGCTGTGCTCGCAGCAGCCACCCTCGACCTCGGTGTCACCGACCCGGTCTTCTGCGGCCTCCACACCGGCGCATCGATCGCCATCGAGGCAGCACGGCTCTTCGGCGAACGTTGCCCGGGCGTCGTCCTCAGCGGCGTCGCCCTCTACGACGCCGAGGAACGCGCCGAACACCTGGCCAACTGGGCGCCCGACGTCGAGAAGACGATGCACGGCGATCAGTTCTCGTGGGCAGTCGAACGCTATCGACGCATCTGGCCCGGTCTCGACGAGGAGATGCTGCACCTGGCATCGCTCGAGGCGCTCCGCGTGCTACCGCGCTATCACTGGGGGTACCGCGCTGCGTTCCGCCACGACCCCGCCGAGTCACTGGCCGCCCTCGACGTCCCCGTACTGCTGCTCGACGCGGAGTTCGACCTGCTCGCCGACAAGGACGCCGTCGCACTGGCCACCGCGAAGGACGCTCGACTCGTCGTCCTGCCCGGGCTCCACGGCCAACCACACCTGCGCGCGCCCGCTGAGTACGCCCAGCACCTGCGTACCTTCGTCGACAAGGTCGCCCGATGACCGTGGTGCTGCGCGAGGTCCGTGACCAGGTCATGTACCTGACCCTCCACGGCCCCGAGACGCTCAACAGCATGACGCCCGAGGCGATGACCGGTTTCGAGGAAGCACTCGACGAGGCCGAGGCTGACACCTCGTTGCGAGCGGTGCTGATCACCGCGTCCGGCGAGCGCGCTTTCAGCGTGGGCATCGACATCACCTTTCTGGGGGAGTGCTTCGGGGATCCCCAAGGCGTCTTCCTGCCCTATCTGGACCGCTTCCACGCAGTCCTGCGGCGCATCGAACTGCTTCCGGTGCCGGTCGTGACGGCGGTCAACGGACTGGCTCGCGCCGGTGGCTTCGAGATCATCCTGGCCAGCGACCTCGTGGTGGTCGCGGAGGAAGCGAAGATCGGTGACATTCACCTGCAGTTCGGCGTGCCGCCCGGTGCCGGTGCCAGCCAGCGGGCCGCCCGCAAGCTGGGCGACCAGAAGGCCAAGGCGCTGATGCTCACGTCGAAGTGGCTCGACGCCGCCACCGCCGTGGCGTGGGGGCTCGCGTTGGAAGCCGTCCCGCGGACTCACCTCATGGCTGCTGCCGAGGCCCTCGTCGACACGCTGCGTGGCCTCTCCCGACCCGGAATCGCGGCCACCAAGCTGACCGTCGCGGCAGCTCAGGACCTTTCGCTGGCCGATGGTCTGGCTTACGAGCGGAAGATCTTCGCGAAGTTCCTCACGAGTGAGGGCGCAGCGGAGGGATATCTGGCCTTCGTGGAGAAACGTGAACCGAGATGGGAAGACGCTGATGTCAGCCACCTACGTTGAGACCGATTCCGTCCAGGTCGACGCCGACCTCGTGAGCACCGTCGTGGGGCGCGGTGGATACACCCACCCGCTCTTCGACGTCGCCACCCACGGCGAGTCCACACCGCTCCCCGGCCAGGGCGTCCTGCTGCTGGCCGGCGGACTCGTCGAACAGTCTGGCGTGCTCGACGACGCCGTCGCACTGCTGGAGATGAAGTCGGTCCGATTCACCCAGATGGTCCGCGCCGGCGACACCCTGCGGGTCCGGGTGACGCCCGGCTCCCACCGTGCCACCAGCAGCGGCAAGCACGTCCAGGAGTTCGCCTGGCAGATCGTCGTCGTCGCGTCCCCTCACGGCGTCGACACGGTGGCCGAGGCGGACATCGTCATGTTGATGAACACACCCGTCCCAGGAGTCTGAGTGTCCCTGAAACTGAACATGGCCAACGGCGTGCGCGAGTTCGCTCGCTCCGCCCCGCACCGGATCGCCGCCGTCGAAGGCGACCGGAGCCTGAGTTTCGCAGCGATGGACGACCGGTCCAGCCGCCTCGCCCAGGGCGTCCTCGCGCTGGGCTGCGGACCGGAGAAGCCGGTCGCGGTGCTCGCCGGCAACCGGATCGAGTACTTCGAGATCATGACGGCCATGGCCAAGGCCGGTGTGCCCGTGGTGCCGCTCAACTCGCGCAACTCCAGCCTCGACAACGAGTTCATCGTCGCCCACTCGGGTGCACGGGTCCTGATCGTCGACCCGGCGCTCGCCCACAACGCCTCGACGTTCATCGAGTCGATGGACGCCGTGATCGCGTTCGCCGGGTCGGGCGCGGGCGACGTCGGTCGTGACTACGAACTGTTCCTCGACACCCAGCGTGCCGTCGACCCGAAGGCGCAGGTCGGTGACGACGACGTCTTCTGCATCACCTACACCTCAGGGACCACAGGCCGCCCCAAGGGCGTCGTCCTGACCCACAGGGGCCGACTCCTCACCGCCTACGGTGCCGCGATCGAGTACGGACTCGGGCCTGGCAAGCAGACCATGGCCGTGGCGCCGCTCTACCACGGTGCCGGATTCTCGTTCGGCTTCGCCGGCCCCCAGTTGGGCGGTCAGGTGACGGTCCAGACGAAATGGGACCCCGAGGAGTTCCTGTCGCTGCTGCAGTCCTCGCGCACGTCGACGGTCTTCCTGGTTCCCACCCATGCGCAGCAGATCCGGCGGATCGTCGAGGAGCCCGCTGGTGCTTACGACCTGTCGGCGCTGGAGACCCTCTACTTCAACGCCGCCGCATTGCCGGTCGAGCTGAAGGAATGGGTGCACCAGGCGTTCCCCGGGGTGGGCATCCACGAGCTGTACGGCTCCACCGAGTGTTCCCTGGTGACCGACCTGCGCCCCGAGGACTCGATGCGCAAGGCCGGATCGGTGGGCCACCCGTGGTTCATGAACGAGGTCAAGCTCCTCGACGACGACCGCAACCCGGTCGCGCCGGGTGAACCCGGTGAACTGTGGGCTCGTTCGCCGATGCTGATGAAGGAGTACCTCAACAACCCCGAGGCGACCGCCGAGGCCACCGACGACGAAGGATTCATCAGTGTCGGTGACGTCGCCGTGGCCGACGAGGAGGGCTTCATCTCGATCGTGGACCGCAAGAAGGACATGATCATCGCCGGAGGCGTGAACATCTTCCCGCGCGAGATCGAAGAGGTCATCGGACGTCACCCTTCGGTCGACGAGGTCGCCGTGGTCGGCGTCCCCGACGAGACATACGGCGAACGGATCGCCGCGTTCGTGGTGCCCACCGCCGGCGCAGTCGTGGACGTCGAGGCACTCCAGCAGCACGTCGCCGCTGGGGTCGCGAAGTTCAAGCTGCCCCGTGAGTGGCACACCCTCGACGCATTGCCCCGCAACGCCGGCGGAAAGGTGCTCAAGCGCGTCATCCAGGACGACTACGTCGCTGCCCGCATCGAGCCCGCCTGACCCGGAACATCCCCCCCGATCGCCAGGAGTACGCCGATGGCACGCCCCACCTCGCTCGACCTGACCGACCTCTCCGACGCGGGCCAGCGGTGGCGTCGAGTCCCGATGGACGGTGCCAACGTCGGCATCGACGTCGTTCCGCTCGCCTCGCACCCCGACGACTTCGTGATCCTGGCGAGATTCCCCGCCGGGTTCGAACGTCCGGTGGCCGGGGGGTACAACGCCGCGGAGACCTTCCTGGTCCTCGACGGAGAGCTCCAGCTCAACGGGACGACCGTGCGTCGCGGGGACCTCACCCACGTCCCGGCAGAGATCGTGCGCAACGGCATGTCGACCGCCGGCGGTTGCACGGCGCTGGCCTGGTTCTCCGGTCCGGCGACGTTCCTCACGCCCGACGAACTCGGCGAGTGCACGTTGGCCGTCAGCACTGAACGCGTCGACGACACCACGCCGACCGGAGCCGTCCTGGCCACTCCCGAGGCCCACTGGACGTTGGCCGCAGGCGCTCAGGGAGAGTGCGTCGACGTGGGCCTCACCCGGTGGACCGTCGAGGCTGCCCCCGCCGTCGGTGAAGGTGCCTCGTTGGTGCGGACGCGGCGATGATCGCGCCCCACGACTGGCGAGGTCAGGAAGGGCTCTACGGCGGCAAGGTCGTCGCGATGCTCGCCGACCTCCTCACCGCGACCGACGTCGGTGACCGGCTGGCCCTGGCATCGGTGTGGGCCGAGTTCACCGGCGCTGTGGTTCCGGGGGAGACCGAGGGCACCGTCGAGGTGCTGCACCGGGGGCGCAGCACCGCTCTGGTGCGGGCGGCCCTGCGACAGGACGGCCGCGCCAAGGCCAGCGCTGTGGCCAAGTTCGCCGCCGCGGGCCAGGGCGACAAGCTCTCCCCCCGGACGTTGCCGCCGGCACCTCCGGCGGCCGACGTCGTCGACTACGACGCCCCGTGGGGCCACCTGCCCTACGACCCGAAGCTGCAGCTCAAGGTGATCGACCAGGAGACCCGCGACGGCGTCCTCACCACCCGTGCCTGGCTACGGGTGCGTCCCGGCCATGGTGACGACCTCGGGGAGGGCGGTGTCGAAGCGGTCCTTCTCGACCTGCTGCCGCCGGGCCTCTTCGCCCTGGAGGACAAGCCAGCCTTCGTCCCGACGGTCGACTTCGCCATGCACCTCAATCCTTCGCACCGGGCCGAGGCCGGACGGTGGTACTGGGGCGAGATGCGCACCGAGTGGTCCGACGGCGCGTTCTGCTGCGACACCGGCGAGATCCGTACCACTGAGGGGGCCTTCGTGGCGCGTGGTACCCAGAACCGGCGCGTCGTCGACGCGTTGTGACGGTGCCGGAGACCACGCGCATCTGCCCGGTCACCCCGAGGGGTGACCGGGCAGATGCCTTCAGACCTTGGGGATCACTTCTTGATCCGGAACACCACAGAAGCGGGGGCGCTGGAACCGGTGTTGTTGACTGCCCGGACGGTGACCTTGGCCCGGCCGCTGCGCAGCTTGGAGGTGGAGAACTTCATCGACCGCACCGACGAGCGGATGGTCCGGTTCGAGGTCACCTTGCCCTTCTGGGAGACGGTGATGCGGTAGCGGAGTACAGGAGCACCCTTCACCGCGGCCGGGGCACGCCAGGAGACCGTGCGGGTGCGAGCTCGCGTCTTGCCGTTGACCTTGACCTTGGAGACCTTGCCCGGGGCCTTCGCCACCGGCTCGGCGGGCCGGACAGGAGCGATGGGACGGGCCGTGGGGTCGAACGAACGCCACGTGGCCAGGTCGTTGATGTTGCCCTTGCCGCTCCAGCGCGGGACCAGCGGGAACGGGTACAGCGGCCGGGTGGCAGCCTTCGTGGCACCGGTCAGGTTCCGGGCAACGAACGCGTGCGGAGCCTTGCCGTTCTCCACCCAGTCGTGCAGTTCCAGGGTCGGGTCCAAGGGCAGAGCACTGTGGCCGAGGCCCGGAACGGTGTAGAAGCGCAGGAACTCGTCGGTGGTGGCCTTGCCCATGTGGGCGACCAGACGTGCGTGGTAGTCGAGGGTGAAGGCTGGCACGACGGACTGGTCCGACCATCCCTGGAACAGGAGCAGCTTGCCGCCGGCGCGGTGGAAGGTGCTCAGATCGGTGTTGGTGGAGGTGTAGAACTGCTCCATGAAGCCCAAGCGGGCGGGGTCGGTGTCCCAGTCGAACTGGTCGGGAGTCCAGTCCTCCGGCAGGTCGTCCTCGAACGCGGCGTCACGGGTGAAGGACTTGCCGAACGACGTGTAGACGGACTCGGCAGCACCGTCGGCCTGGATGTAGTTGTTGCGCCAGTTGAGCTCCGAACCCAGCTCGGGGCCACCCGGAGTGAGTGCCTTGCCACTGGAGTCGCGAGGTCCGTCGTAGATGAGCTGGGCCACGGCAGCCTTGGCGGGGCTCAGGCGGGACTGGGACGCCTTGAAATTACATGCGCGAGGGTCTTCGATCAGGCCGTCGGTGAGGCCGTCCTTCGGGTCGCAGTAGGCGATCACGTCAGCGTGCAGGATCTCCGCGTCCGCGTTGGTCATGATCGGCTCGCCCTGGGCGTCGAGGTTCGCACCCGCACTCCACAACAGGTGCAGGGTGCCGATGGAGGTCTCGTTGCTGGCCGGGTAGAGCGCGATGATGCCGTCGTAGTCGTAGGGATAGCGCTGGGCGCCGACGAGAGCCTGACGGCCTCCCGTCGAACCGCCGTAGAAGTACGAGTGCGACGGGCGGGCTCCGTAGGCAGCTTTCGTGAGGTTCTTGGCGATCACGGTCGCCTCGTGCGTCGCGCGGTAGGAGAAGTCGATCTCCGCCTCGCGATTGTTGCGCGCCCATGCGAAGGAGAGCGAGCCGTAGGAGTGGGTCACCATGTCGGTGGTCGCCACGACGTGCCCGCGCGCCAGCCACGTCGGGTCGGGGCCGATCAGGGATCCGCAGGATCCGCCGCATCCACGGAAGTACATGCGGCCGTCGTGGCCGGCGGTGGGCAGATTGACACGGAACGTCGCCAGACCGCCTGCCTTGTTGGTGACGGTGCCGGTCACACGGCAGTGCTCCGGCATGGTGCCCGCGGCCGTGATGATCTCGGCGGAGGTGATTCTGGCGCCGCTGACGGACGGGTCCTCGTGGGAGAGAAGTGCGACGCATGCGTCGCTCGACAGCGTGGTGGTGGCCGGCGTGGCGACGGCCGTGCTGGTGGCACTGAGAGCGAACGTACCGCTCAGGGCCAGGGTCAAGGACGTGAGTGGGGCGAGCCATCTTCGAGACATGTCAACTCCTGTCGCAGACCCCTCGGCGAGGGGAGGTGGCGTCACCCTAGGAACGCGCGGACCCGCCTGCGAAGTGCAAAGTACGGACTTTCGTGGCGCCCAGCGAAGGGCGAGAATGAGTGGTCCGGCGGCCGTGTTCCGAGGGTTCTGGGAGCGATCGGATGAGCCGCGTCGGGTGGCAGCCGCTCCGGGTCCGCAGCGTCGCGGACCAGGTGGCCGATGCGTTGCGCGGAGAACTCCGGGAACGCGCCCGTGTCGGGGCTCTCAAGCTCCCCCCGGAGACCGAACTTGCCGAGCAGCTGGGCATCAGCCGCGGATCTCTCCGACTGGCCCTGCGACGTCTCGCGGCCGAAGGCATTGTCGAGTCCCGTCGTGGGGCCCGCGGGGGGACGTTCGTGGTCGACACCAGCCCGGCCCGCGCAGCTGACCCGGATGCAGAAGCAGTCACGGTCGACGCGGCCATGGCCGGACGGATGGCCCTTGAGGTCTCGGCGGTGCGGGCCGCAGCCGTCGATCCACGGGTGGCCGACCGCTGGAACGAACTGGTCGACGACGAGCGCTACTCCTTCGAACGCAACCGCGCCTTCCACGAGAGCCTCCTGCGGGCCACCGGCGGTCCGTTGTGGACCCGTATGGCGGAACCGTGGTTCGAATGGGCCCTCGTCGTCCAGGCGCGCCATCCCGAACCGCCGTGCGGCACGAAAGTCCGCGACGACCACCGGGAGATCGTCGACGCCGTCAGAGCCTGCGACGCCGACCTCGCCGGCGAGGCGATGATCCGGCACCTGAAATGGGTGGGGGAGACCTACCGGGGGTGAGGAACGCTCAGGCAGGCGTGAGGCCTGTCATCCGGCTCACGATCCACAGGATCTGGTCGGCCACCTCGTCGTGGGTGGCACCCGGGTGCGGCCGCACCCGGTTGGCGTTGTCACAGAGCGTCAGCACGGCGCGCGACAGGGGATAGGCGTTCTCCTCGCCGCCCAAGGACGCGATCAGCGACTCCACGTAGCCGTAGTACATGAGTCGGCCGACCCGGAAGGACTCCCGAGCCGATTCGTCGAGGGCGTCGTTCGTTCCCAGACCGCCGAAGGCGGCCTGCCATCCGAGACCGCGCGAGCCGTTCTCCAACTGCCATGACACGTGCCGGCGCACCAACGTCTCGAACTGCTCGCGGTGCGACATCTCCGGTGTCAGGGTCGCCGACAGATGGGCGAGGAACTCCTGCAGGATGTCACGCAGGCCCTCCTCCAGAATCTGCTGCTTCCCTTGGGGAAAGTGTCCGTACATGCTGCCGGCCTGGACGCCCACCTCAGCCGCGATGGCACGCATCGACGTGCCGCCGTACCCGAGCTGGGTGAAGAGAACCATCGCCTTCTGCACGATGGTGCGGCGGGTTCCCTCGGGGTCGGGAAGACGATTGTCGCGGACGTGAACGATCAGGCTCAGCAGGTGCGATTCCGGGGAGCGACGTTCGGGCATGGGGAGATTCTAGGGCCGAGAGGGCGCCTGTGTGACCACCTCGTCCGAACGACCGTTAGCCGTCGGAGACGTTCGTCAGTACCGGTCTGTCAGGGGTTGGTCAGCACCTCGGCGCCGTCCTTGGTGACGAGCAGCGTGTGCTCGAACTGCGCTGAACGCTTCTTGTCCTTGGTGGTGACGGTCCAGCCGTCGGGCCACATGTCCCACTCGTGGGTGCCGAGGTTGAGCATCGGCTCGATCGTGAAGGTCATCCCGACCTCGATCGTGTCGGCGTAGTGGTCCTGGTCGTAGTGCGGGATCACGAGTCCGGAGTGGAACGACGTGCCGATGCCGTGGCCAGTGAAGTCACGCACGACTCCGTAGTTGAAGCGCTTGGCGTACGCCTCGATGACGCGACCGATCACGTTGATCTGGCGGCCCGGCTTCACGGCCTTGATCGCGCGGTCCAGCGAGATCTTGGTGCGCTCGACCAGCAGGCGCGACTCCTCGTCGGGTTCGCCGGCGAAGAACATCGCGTTGGTGTCGCCGTGGACGCCGTGGATGAACGCGGTGATGTCGATGTTGACGATGTCGCCGTCCTCGAGGACGCGCGCGTCGGGGATGCCGTGGCAGATGACCTCGTTGACCGAGGAGCACAGCGACTTCGAGAAGCCGCGGTAGCCCAGCGTCGAGGGGTAGGCGCCGTGGTCGCAGAGGAACTCGTGACCGATCCGGTCGAGCTCGTCCGTGGTGACGCCGGGAGCGACGGCCTTGCCCACCTCCTCGCGGGCCTGGGCGGCCAGCTTGCCGGCGATCCGCATCTTCTCGATCGTCTCGGCGTCCTTCACCTCGCGGCCGGTGAACTTGGCCGGGGCCGGCTTGTCGACGTACTCGGGGCGCTCGATGGCGGCCGGGACGGAACGACGGGGGGAGATGGCATGCGCGACGACGTGACTCACGCCTCCCATTCTAGGGAGGTGTGCCCCGGACGCGGAGCCAGCGCACCGCCCGCGCTGGTGTCGGGCGCGGTAGCGTGCCGGTCATGGGCATCTTCACGCGCAAGCAGGAGTTCTGGTGGTGCTTCAAGCACGAGGCCGTCGAGCCCCGCAACGGCTGCAAGAACGCTGACCGTTTCGGCCCCTACGCGAGCGAGGCCGAGGCCGCGCGGGCCCTGGAGATCGTCGCCGAACGCAACGACGAGTGGGCCAACGACCCCAACTGGAACGACGACGCTCCCGGCGACGACGGCGCTGAGCAGCGCGGCAACGACGAAGGCCCCGACACCGCCCGGTGAGGGTCGCCGTCGAGGCCTGTCGTCAGCGCTCAGCAGCGGCGCAGATCAGAACTGGTGTTCCTCGCCCGGGAACGTACGGGCCTTGACGTCGTCGCGGTACGCCTTGGCGCCTTCGAGCAGGACGCCGTGCAGGTCCGCGTACTGCTTCACGAACCGGGGCATCTTGCCGGTACGGATCCCGAACGCGTCGGTCCACACCAGCACCTGGCCGTCGCAGCCGTTGCCGGCACCGATGCCGATGGTCGGGATGGCGAGTTCTTCGGAGATCTCACGCGCGATGTCGGCCGGGACCATCTCCATCACGACCATGAACGCTCCGGCAGCCTGGACCGCGCGGGCGTCGGCCTTGAGGCGCTCCGCGGCGTCGCCGCGACCCTGCACGCGGTAGCCGCCCAGGGTGTGCTCGCTCTGCGGGGTGAAACCGATGTGGGCGATGACGGGGACTCCGCCCTGGACGCACTTGGTGATGACCGGGGCCATCTCCTCGCCGCCTTCGAGCTTCACGCAGTGCGCGCCACCCTCCTTCATGAACCGCACGGCCGTCAGGTAACCCTGCTCGGGCGAGGCCTGGTACGAGCCGAACGGGAGGTCGCCGACCACCATCGCGCGCTTGGCGGACTTGGCCACCGCACGGGTCAACGGCAGCAGTTCGTCGACGGTGACCGGCAGTGAGGTCTCGTTGCCGAAGACGTTGTTGGACGCCGAGTCGCCGACGAGCAGCATCTCGATGCCGGCCTCGTCGAAGATCGCAGCGGTGTACATGTCATAGGCGGTGAGCATCGTGATCGGCTCGCCGCGCTCCTTCATCTCCCGCAGGTGATGGGTACGGATCTTCTTCACCGCCGAGGTGGGGGAGGGGGCGGCGGCGCCGGAGCCGTACGGGGCGGTCTCTTCGCTCATGGGGCTCTCCTGTGGAACAGATCTCGCAGCTCCCTGATGGAGTCCACGGACAGGATCAGGCTAACCGCTGAACACTCCGATCTGCGCTGTGGCGGCCGTCACTCCGCAGCCTTGACGTCGTTGCATGCCTAGACTCGCTGCGTGGACTTCTACTCGGCCTACGCCCAGGGCCTCACTCGTGTGGCCGCCTGCACCGCTTCGATCGCGATCGCGGACCCGGCCCGCAACGTCGACACCGTCCTGGAGCAGGTCCGCGCCTGCCATGACGACGCCGTCGCCGTCGCCGTCTTCCCCGAGCTCGGCCTCACCGGGTACGCGATCGACGACCTCTTCCTCCAGCAGACCTTGTTGGAGTCGGTGGAGGTGGAGCTGGCCAGACTCGTCGACGCCACCGCCGATCTGCTGCCCGTCGTCGTGGTGGGCGCACCCCTGCGCCACCTCAACCGGATCTACAACTGCGCCGTCGTGATCCACCGCGGACGTGTCCTGGGTGTCTCGCCCAAGTCGTACCTGCCCACCTACGGCGAGTTCTACGAACGACGCCACTTCGCTCCCGGTGACGACCTGCGCGGTGCGTCCCTGCGCCTGCGCGGCGTCAACGACGGCGAGGCCGTCCCCTTCGGCCCGGACCTGATCTTCTCCGCCCTCGACCACCCGACGCTGCGGATGCACGTCGAGGTCTGCGAGGACATGTGGGTGCCGGTGCCGCCGAGCGCCGAGGCCGCCCTGGCTGGTGCGACGCTGCTCGCGAACCTCTCGGGCAGCCCGATCACGATCGCGCGCGCTGAGGACCGTCGCCTCCTGGTCGCCTCCGCGTCGGCCCGGTGCGCGGCCGCCTACGTCTACGCAGCTGCCGGGCAGGGGGAGTCGACCACCGACCTCTCCTGGGACGGTCAGACGATGGTCTACGAGGGCGGCGAACTGCTCACCGAGGGCCCTCGCTTCGCCCAGACCCCGGTCCGCGCCGTCGCCGACGTCGACCTCGAACGCCTCGACTTCGAGCGTCGTCGTCAGGGCACCTTCGACGACAACCGACGCACTCTGGGCATCTCCAACGGTGGCGAGGTCGCCGGTCGTCTGCAGGGCGTGCGCGACTTCCGCACGATCGAGTTCACCCTCGACGCGCCCACCGGTGACGTCGGTCTGCGCCGCAAGGTCGACCGTTTCCCGTTCGTCCCCGACGACGCCACTCGACTGGCCCAGGACTGCTACGAGGCCTACAACATCCAGGTCAACGGCCTGGAGCAGCGACTGGTCTCGATCGGCAGCCCCAAGGCAGTCATCGGCGTCAGCGGCGGACTCGACTCCACCCACGCCCTGATGGTCGCGGTCAAGGCGATGGACCGTCTGGGGCGCCCGCGTTCCGACGTCATGGCCTACACGATGCCGGGCTTCGCGACCGGTGACACCTCGAAGTCGCTGGCCACGCGTCTGGCGACCGCGCTGGGGGTCACGTTCGCCGAGATCGACATCCGTCCCGCCGCGACCCAGATGCTCTCCGACATGGGGCACCCCTTCGCCGACGGCGAGCCCGTCTACGACATCACCTTCGAGAACGTCCAGGCCGGTCTGCGCTACGACTACTTGTTCCGACTCGCCAACCACACCGGTGGTCTGGTCGTCGGCACGGGCGACCTCTCCGAGCTCGCACTGGGCTGGTGCACCTACGGCGTCGGCGACCAGATGTCGCACTACAACGTCAACGCCGGTGTCCCGAAGACGCTGATCCAGCACCTGATCCGCTGGGTCGCGGATTCGGACGAGGTGACCCGCGAGGTCGGCGACATCCTGCGCGAGGTCCTCGACCAGGAAATCACCCCCGAGCTGATCCCCGACACCGAGGGCGTCAAGCCGCAGGCCACCCAGGACACCGTCGGACCGTACAACCTCCAGGACTTCACGCTCTTCCACCTCGTACGCCGAGGCCAGCGCCCCAGCAAGGTCGCCTTCCTGGCCATGCACGCCTGGCGTGACGCCGACGCAGGGGAGTGGCCGCCCGGCTTCCCCGACGACGCCCGGCCGGCCTACTCGCTGGCCGAGATCAAGAAGTGGTCGCGGGTCTTCCTGTGGCGTTTCTTCTCCTCGCAGTTCAAGCGCAGCGCCCTGCCGAACGGGCCCAAGGTGTCGGCGGGCGGCACCATGTCGCCGCGCGGTGACTGGCGGATGCCGTCTGACGCTTCCTCTGCAGCCTGGTTGCGTGAGTGGGAGAACATTCCCGACGCCTGAGCGTGGACCCGACCATGGCATGACGCACAGATGACATTCATGTTTCGTGCATGTTTCCGCATTGCGGGCTTGCGGGGATTCCCCGCAGGAAGTGACCGAGATGTGGGGAGAAGGGTCAGACACACCTCGGTCGATGGGTCATAGTTGGCCGCATGGGCAAGCAGGAAGACTTCGTACTCCGGGTTCTCGAAGAGCGTGACGTCAGGTTCGTCAGGCTCTGGTTCACCGACGTCCTGGGCTTCCTGAAGTCGGTGGCGATCGCGCCGGCCGAGCTCGACAGTGCCTTCGACGAGGGCATCGGTTTCGACGGATCTGCGATCGAGGGCTTCGCCCGCGTCCAGGAGTCCGACATGCTCGCCGTCCCGGACCCGTCGACGTTCCAGATCCTGCCGTGGCGTGGCGACAGCCCGTCGACCGCACGCATGTTCTGCGACATCAAGATGCCCGACGGTTCGCCGTCGCTCGCTGACCCGCGCCACGTCCTCAAGCGCCAGCTCGCCAAGGCTGCGGAGAAGGGCTACGCCTTCTACACGCACCCCGAGATCGAGTTCTACCTCTTCAAGGACAGCCCCGAGGCCGGCACCATGCCCGTCCCGGTGGACCGCAGCGGTTACTTCGACCACACCCCGCAGAACACCGGCACTGACTTCCGTCGCCAGACCATCACGATGCTGGAGTCGATGGGCATCTCGGTGGAGTTCAGTCACCACGAGGCCGGCCCGGGCCAGCAGGAGATCGACCTGCGCTACGCCGACGCCCTCACCACGGCCGACAACATCATGACGTTCCGCACCGTCGTGCGTGAGGTCGCGCTCGGCCAGGGCATGTGGGCCTCCTTCATGCCCAAGCCCTTCACCGACCAGCCCGGCTCGGGCATGCACACCCACCTGTCGCTCTTCGACGGCGACCGCAACGCCTTCTACGAGGAGGGCGCCGAGCACCAGCTGTCCGAGACCGGGCGCCGCTTCATCGCCGGTCTCATGCACCACGCGGCCGAGATCTCCGCGGTCACCAACCAGTGGGTCAACTCCTACAAGCGTCTGATCGGTGGCGGTGAAGCCCCGCAGTACGTCTCGTGGGGCCACAACAACCGTTCCGCGATGATCCGGGTCCCGATGTACAAGCCCGGCAAGGACCAGTCGGCGCGGATCGAGATCCGCACCATCGACCCCTCCTGCAACCCCTACCTCGCCTACGCGGTGATCCTGGCGGCCGGGATGAAGGGCGTCGAGGAGGGCTACGAGCTCCCTGCCGAGTCCGAGACCGACCTGGCCCGCCTCAGCGACAAGGAGCGTCGCGCCCTGGGCATCAAGGCGCTGCCGCGCAACCTCTTCGAGGCGATCCAGGTGGCGGAGAGCTCAGAGTTGGTCGCCGAGACCCTCGGTGAGCACACCTTCGACTTCTTCCTCCGCAACAAGCGTGCCGAGTGGGACGAGTACCGCACCCAGGTCTCCGCCTTCGAGCGCGACCGGATGCTCCCCGTCATCTGAGAAAGGGCTGACATGGCCAGCGAGTACGACGGATCACCGGTCCACCTCGAGCCGCTCGCCAGTGAGCGTCTTCGACCGGTGTCGGTGCGCCGCAAGAAGGTCAGTACCGAGATCCGGGTGGACGCCACCCGTGTCTCGGGCCCGATCCGGGTGATCCTGGAGCCCCTGCTCTGGATCGCCTTCGCGGTCGGCTTCCTGTGGCTGCTGATCGCCTTCGACCCGGCGCTCAGGTCCTCGGCCGTGGGCGGACCGGTCGTCTACGAGTACGCGCTGCCGCTGGCCGTCCTGGTCAGTGTCCTGCTGCTCGTCGCCACCGTCAGCGCGCTGGTCTGGCTGCCCACCTCCACCTCGGCGGTGCGGTCTCGCACGGCGTTCGCCGGACTGGGATTGCTGGGCTCGGCCTGGCTCTTCACCCAGCTCAACCCGGTCGAGGCGCACGACCTCGAGAACACCTCACGCTTCTGCTTCGCGGTCGGTGCCATCCTCATTGGCGTCTGCTGCGTCCCGTGGCCCACGCGACCGGCCCCGCGCGTGGCACGCGTCAGCGCCCTGCGGGCCGGGGTCGCCGTGGTGGTCGCCGTGGTCTTCGCCGCCGTCTGCTACCAGGTCTGGCAGTCCGCTGCGGACGGCCTGGTGGGCACGGACCCGGAGGGCCAGGACGGCTGGTCCAGGCTGTTGCCCTACCTCGGTGCGATGGTGCTGCTGCTGGCCGGCGCCCGCCACCTCCTGGTGCGTCCCGAGCGTGTGAGCGACGCTGACGAGTACGAGGAGACCGAGGAACCGGTCCCCGCTCCTCAGTGACACCGGCCGGTCGACGACCGGCCACCTCTGCACGACGAAGGGCCCGACCGTGGAGGTCGGGCCCTTCGTCGTGGTGCATGGGTGCGCGAAGGCGGATCGGTGTGGCCGATCAGCCCCGTGATCCGTCGGAGAACGCCGCGTGGGCCTGGTCGACCCGGTCGAGCAGTCGCGTCAGCTCTGGGTCCGCGAGCGCCTTGGCGCGCTGCTTGTCGCCGAGGGAAGCGATGGCCGCACGGCTGTGGGTCACCTCGGCGTAGAGGCGCTCACGTTCGCCGACGTCGCTGGCGTCCGCGTCGTCGAGGTAGGCCTTGGCCACCCGGTGGGCATTGGCGGTGACCGCGTGGGCCTTGCCCGACGGGCTGAGGAGGGAGGCCAGAACGGTGATCGCCAGGATGCCGATGATGACGCTCAGCGAGAGCGCGATCGAGACCTCGATGACGTGCACGGGCTCGCCGTCGTTGATGAACGGCAGGGTGTTCTCGTGCAGGGCGTGCAGGATCAGCTTGACGCCGATGAACGCCAGGATCGCCGCCAGACCGTAGGACAGGTAGACGAGACGGTCGAGGAGTCCGTCGATCAGGAAGAACAGCTGACGCAGGCCCAGCAGCGAGAACGCGGTCGCGGTGAAGACGATGAACGTGTGCTGGGTGAGTCCGAAGATCGCCGGGATCGAGTCGAGGGCGAACAGGATGTCGGTGCCGCCGATGGCCACCATGACCAGCAGCATCGGCGTCATGACCTTCTTGCCGTTCTCGATCGTGAACAGCTTGTCGCCGTCGTACTTGTCCGAGGTGTGCAGGAAGCGCTTCGCGATCCGGATGATGAAGTTGTCGGCTCCGTCCTCCTCGTCGTCCTCGCCCTTGAGCAGGTTGCCGGCTGTGAGCAGCAGGATCAGGCCGAAGAGGTAGAAGATCCAGGCGAACTGGTTGATCAGTGCGGCGCCCACGAGGATGAAGGCGGTGCGGGCGATCAGGGCGAACACGATGCCGAAGAGCAGCACCTTCTGCTGGTCCTCACGCGGAACCTTGAAGCTCGACATGATGATCAGGAACACGAACAGGTTGTCGACGCTGAGTGCCTTCTCCGTGATGTACCCGGCGAAGTACTCACCGCCCCACTGGGCGCCGCCGAAGGCGAACACCAGCAGTCCGAAGATCACCGCGAACCCGACGTAGAGCGCGGACCAGATGGCGGCCTCGCGCAGGGTGGGCACGTGGGCCTGACGGACGTGGAAGAAGAAGTCGAAGGCCAGCAGGCCGATGATTCCGACGATCGTGAGGCCCCACACGTAGGCGGGAACGTCCATGTATTTCTCCTGGGATGAGGTGTGCCGGCGGCGGTGAGGCGGCCGCGCCCGGAGCCGGCATGGCGTGACCCCTGTCAGTGTGGCACGGCGCTCATCGTCATCCGAGGGAGTGACACAGCCGATACTCCTGCGGTTCGCCGATGGTTCACCCTGCGTTCATGTCGCGCCCGGCGGGAAGGGTCTCCTGCGGTGTGCCGGCGCGGGAATCATCTCGAAAAGGGGTATTGCATGTGACTCACGTCACGGGTTGGGTGGTGCTGGTGCCGCCAACGGGGTCGGCTGACGGAGGGAGACAGAAGTGAACGCATCACTCAGGAAGAGACGTCCCGGAGGTGTCCTGCGATGCGCGGCGGCCGCGCTGCCGGTGCTGTTGGCCACGGCCCTGCTGGTTCCGACAGCCAGCGCGGTCAAGCTCAAGAACCCTGCGTTCTACGAGACTCCGGCGGTGCTGCCTGCCGCCGACGGTGCGCTGATCCGTTCGGAGCCGATGGAGTTCGCTCTCGACCCGCTCAAGGTCCACACGGTGCGGTACACGGCCGAACGGATCCTGTACTCCTCGCGCGCCCGCACGGGCAAGCAGATCGCGGTCTCCGGCACCGTGATCGTGCCCAAGACCGCATGGAAGGGGCCGGGGCGCCGTCCCGTCATCGGGTACGCGCCAGGAACGCAGGGGATCGGCGACGTCTGTGCACCGTCGCGGAAGTTCACCGGCGGACTGGAGTACGAGGGCCTCTTCATCATCGGGATGCTGGCCAAGGGCTGGGCGATCGCGATGACCGACTACGAGGGTCTGGGCACCGAGGGCATGCACACCTACGCCGACCGAGTCGCTGAGGGGCGCGCAGTGATCGACGGCGTGCGTGCTGCGCAGGCGCTGCCCGGTGACGACGTCGACGCCACGAGCCCGGTGGCCTTCTACGGCTACAGCCAGGGTGGTCAGGCTGCCGCGTCGGCCGCCGAGCTCGCCGGCACCTACGGCAAGGGGCTCGACGTCAAGGGCACCGTGGCCGGCGCTGCGCCGTCGGATCTCACGTACCTGCCCGGCGCGATCGACGGCTCGCTGTTCTCGATCTTCGGGTGGTTCGCGATCCACGGGCTCACCGCCTCCTACGACATCGACATGACGCCGTACCTCAACGCCGAGGGGCGCCAGGTCTACGACGACATGAAGGAGAACTGCGTCATGCACCTCTTCAACGGTGCCTTCAAGAAGTCGAGCCGTTACACCGTCGACGGGGCCGGGCTGGCAGAACTGATCACCCGTGAGCCGTTCCGCACCGTCATCGACGACCAGCGCGTCGGGAGGATCAAGCCCAGCGCCCCGGTGCTGGTGACGCACAGCTACTTCGACGACGTGGTGCCGATCAAGGTGGGCCAGCAGCTCGTCAAGGACTGGTGCGGCAAGGGCGCCACAGTGAAGTTCTCGCCCAACCTCAGCCCGCTGCACGTCGGTGGAATGCTCAACAACGCCACCGAGGTGTACGCCTACCTCGACGCGAGGTTCGCCGGGAAGAAGGCACCGACCTCCTGCTGAGGCACCTCCGGAGTCCTGTGTCGGGTGGGTCACAGCGCACGCATAGGATGCGCCGTGACTCCGGGCACGGGACTCCGGAGCGCACCCGAGGAGCAGCATGCGCATCATCGCCGGAATGGCCGCCGCGGTCGTCACGACAACCCTGCTGGTCGCTCCGCAGAGCGCCCACGCCGCGAAGGTCACCAAGCCCAAGGTCACGGCCGAGTGCAAGGCCGCCTCGGCGGACCGCACCGTCCCGCTCAGCGGCGCGAAGTTCGGCCGCTGTGTCCTGGGAGGCACCTTCTCGTCGAAGACGTTCACCGTGAAGACCAAGACGTCGTCCTTCACCGAGAAGACCACCTACAAGCACGGCAAGTCCATGTCGCTGGACTCGAGCGTCTTCGGGATGCGCATCGTGATCATCGGCAAGAAGACCTACCTGCGTCCCGACAAGAAGTCGCCGTGGATCCAGGGCAAGGCCAAGGGCAACGCCGATCAGCGTGAGGTGCACGGCATGGGCGTCGAGATCCGCCGGACCGCGAAGCGTTCCAGCCAGCAGGCCGTCTATCGGTGGGGCAGCGACTGGAACTTCACCGGCAAGACCAAGACGGTCAAGGGCGTCAAGCAGTGGCAGTACGTCGGGGCCCCCGAACTCACCTCCGTCTTTGGGGAGGTCGACGCGGTCACCAACACCGTGTGGGTCGACAAGTACTTCCGCCCGATCACCGACGTCCTCAGGATCACGCTCGACGGAGAGTCGGAGACCATCCGATCGACGTACTCCGGCTACGGCAAGAAGGTCACCATCACCGCCCCGAAGGTGAAGTGACGTCCGCATGACGACGCCCGATGCTTCGTGGTGCTACCGCCGCACCAGCAGCGAGCACATCGACGGGGCCCAGGGCGGTGACGACGTCGAGCTCTTCGAGGCCAGCACTCGCACCTCGAGTGCCTGGGGGCCGCACATGCAGCACGGTGGCCCGGTCACCGGTCTGCTCGTGCGCGCTCTGGAACACGCCGGTGACCCGACGGGGCGTCGAATCAGCCGTGTCACCACCGAACTCTTCGGCATGGTCCCGGTCGGCACCGTCCGGGTGACGGGGCGTGTCGTACGTCCGGGGCGTCGGGTCGAGTTGCTCGAGTCGACGATGGAGGCCCCCGACGGGGACGGCTGGAAACTGGTGGCCACCGCCCGGGCGTGGCGGTACCGCGTCGCCGACACCACGGACGTGGCCCGTCCGGCCGATCCTGCCCGCGACCTCCCGGCCAGCGACGCCGCACGGCTGAGCGAGCACCCGCTGTCGTTCGCCTGGTGGGAGGGCGGCTTCGTCGATGCCCTGCGCTGGAAACTCGACGCCGATCAGCAGTCCGGGGCCGCGACCCTGGCCTGGGGACGCCTCGACGTCGCGCTGGTGGAGGGGGAGGAGACCACGCCGTTGCAGGCGATGGTCTCGTTCGCCGACACCGCCAACGGCGTCGGTGCCCGACTCGACCCGGCCCAGTTCACCTTCCTCAACACCGAGATGACGCTGCACCTCTTCGCGCCGCCGTCAGGGGAGTGGTTCGGGATCGAGGCCGAGAGTTCGGTCGGACCCGACGGCGCCGGCATGAGCGCCGGTGTGCTCCACTCTCCGCACGGTCCGATCGGGCGCGTCACCCAGGCGCTCCTCGTCGAACGCCGCTGAACGTCCGTCCCCCTCGCCCCACCGGATCCACCCACGGAGCACCTGTGTCGCACACCCCCCAGACTGCTGCCCATCTGTCGGCACAGCCCGTCACCGACGTCGTCGCAGTGAACTTCGCCCCCGACTGGGCAGGAGTGCGCGGCGTCTACGGAGGCCGCGTCATCGCTGCAGCGGCCGAGGCCGCCCGCGAGGTCGCAGCCACCGAGGGTCTGCGGATGGGATCGGTGCACGTCGAGTTCACCGGCGGCGGCGTCGTCGGTGACGCCGAACTGCACCGCACGCTGGTCCACCGGGGACGTTCCACAGCCACCGTCCACGTCGAGTGCTGGCAGGAGCAGGGCACGCCCGAGGCACCGAAGCGTCGTCGTGTGGTGGGTGCCGTGGTGAAGTTCCTCGCGCCCGGCACCAGCCGCGTCTTCGGCAACTCCACCCTCCCCGCGGGCCCTGACCCCGAGGAGTGCGAGGAGTTCGACGCACCCTGGGGCGAGATGGCCTACGACCACCACTTCGGCTTCCGCCTGATCTCCCACGCGCTGGAGGACGGCGTCCCCACCAGTCGTGCCTGGGTGCGGATCCAGCCCGGAACCGGTCTCGGTCCGCACGGCACGTTGGCGGCACTGCTCGACGTCCTGCCGCCGGGCATGTTCATGCGTGAGCCCTACCCACAGTTCGTGCCCACGGTCGACTTCTCCATGCACCTCGACGCCGACGCAGTGGTCGAGGAGGGGGAGTGGCTCTACGGCGTCATGCGCTCGGACTGGGCCGACGACACGTTCTACGTCGACACCGCGACCCTGCACCGCGCCGACGGCCGGTTCGTGGCCCGGGGTACCCAGAATCGCCACATCGTTCGCTGACCCGGTGCGTTGGCCGGGACGGCTCGGACGTCGTCCACCCAGGAGGGTGAAGCTCGGGCTCGGGCCGTTGCCAGGCCGGTCCAGCCGGGCCACCATGACGACATGGCAGACACGCGCAGCGGACCCCGTGACGACGTTGACGACCGTTCGGAGGCCCGTCCCCGGGCGCGGCGCAACGATCTGCCGCGGCTGGTGACGGTGAGCGTCTCGGCGGTGCTCTGCGTCGTGGGCTCGATGTGGGGATCGGGCGTCTTCGGCGGCCCATCGGTGCCCGAAGCGGCTGACGGCGCCCTGCGCGCCGACTCCACCCTGATCGCCCCCGGCGGACCGGCCTTCTCGATCTGGGGGCTCATCTACTTCGGCCTGGTGGCGTATGCGGTGTGGCAGTGGCTCCCCGGTCAACGTCGCGCTGCGCGTCACCGTCGGGTCGGGTGGCTGGTCGCGGCCTCGATGATCCTCAACGCGGTCTGGCTGCTGACGGTGCGTGAAGACCTGCTGTGGTTCAGCGTCGGCGTCATCGTGGTGCTCGCCATCGTCCTGGCCACCGCGCTGCGCAGCCTGCGACTGGCCCGGGTCACCGGCCTGGCGGACCAGGTCATCACCGACGGGACCCTGGGCGTCTACCTGGGCTGGGTGACGGTCGCGACGTGCGCGAACGTCGCAGCGACCCTCGTCGACGGGGGCGCCGACGCGGTCGGTGACGCCTCGGAGTGGATCACGGTGGCGGTCCTCGCCGTCGCGGTGCTGCTCGCCGCCGTCCTCGCGCTCAGCACCGGGGGCAACCTCGGGATCGGTCTCGCGGTCTGCTGGGGACTGGCATGGGTCGGTGCCGAGCGTCTGGACGGCGAGCCCGCCTCCGACCTCGTGGGCTGGGCCGCCGTCGCGGCTGCGCTGCTCGCCCTGGTGGTCACCGTCGTGGTGCGTACGCGCACCTCAGGGGACCGACTGCGCGTGGTCTGAACGGCAGCCAGACTGGGTGGAGTCAGAGGGAGCTGCGTGAGGCCGGCTGGCCGGTCAGCACCCGCACGGCCAGATCGGTGGTCGCGGGGAAGTTGAGGTGCCCCACGACGTGCTCGACCCGAGCCACGTCCAACGGCAGCAGCCCCGGGGTTCCGGGGACGTCCGGGGTGAGTCCGAGGTCGAGATCGTCGCGACCGCTCATCATCGTCACGTTGAACTCGTAGCGTTCCCGGGCACCGGGCGCCATCAGCTTGTTCAGCATCGCCCGGCCGATCTTGCGGCCACCGGTCTCGGCGGCCCAGTCGTCCATCGTCGCCACGACGTTCGCGCCGCCGCAGTGGTCGATGTCGCTCCACACCGCCTGCATCGACCCCATCAGGTCGAGCAGCACCGGGGCGGTCTTCTCGCCGATCCCGGGCACGCCGGGGAGGTTGTCGGAGGCGTCGCCGCGCAGGGCCGCGAACTCCAGGTAGTTCTCCGCCGCGACCCCGTACATCGCCTTCAACGACCGCGGCGTCAGCAGGGGAGAGGCGTTGATGCCGCCGTTGATCAGACGCAGTACCGAGGTGTGGTCACTGATGTGGGCGAACGAGTCACGGTCCGACGTCACGATGACGCAGTCCCAGTCGTGGGCGACCGCCCACGTCGCGGCGGAGGCGTTGACGTCGTCGGCCTCCAGACCGGGCGGGGTCAGGGTCGCCATCCCCAGGGCGTCCAGCAGCGCCCCGGCCCGCTCCAACTGCTCGACCAGGTCGGGGTCCTTCTGGGCGCGCCCCGCCTTGTAGTCGGGATAGAACTCGGTGCGCAACGACCGGGCGCGGTCGTCGATGCCGAAGATCACCGCGTCGGGAGCGAACTGGTCGATCGACTCGATGATCTGTCGCAGCATCCCGTGCAACGCCCACGCCGGACGTCCGGCCCGGTCCGTGTGCTGGGTGTGTGCCCGGGCGTGGTGGTTGCGGTGCAGCAACGACGGCGCGTCGACGGCCAGCAGCAGCCGGCGTCCACCCTGGGGGCCGGAGGTCCAGTCGGTGGAGGGCGTCACCACGACACCACGCGGCGGTGCGGGTGCCGGGTGGTCCGGGGCGGAGGTGTGTGATGTGCTGGTCATGGCGTCGTCGGCCATCGTACGGCCCGCCGAGTCCGACACCACCGCAGCAGACGGCAGGAGCACTCATGTCCCCCCACAGCACACGCCCGGGCACGCCGCACGGCACTCCCGTCACTGTTCCCGGTTCCTGGCATCCACGCGGTGCGGTGTTCGTGGCGGGGCAGTGGCGCGACGGCCACGGCGGGGACGTGGTGGTCGACGACCCCGCGACCGCCCAGGTGCTCGCCACCCTCAAGGGTGCTGACGCCGCCGACGTGACCGCTGCCGCCGACGCCGCCCAGGCCGCCGGTGCAGCATGGGCGGCCACCGCGCCTCGTCGTCGTTCGGAGATCCTGCGGGCCGTCTTCGAGGCGATGCACGCCCGCAGCGACGAGATCGCCGAGCTGATCACGGCCGAGAACGGCAAGTCGTTGGCCGACTCCCTGGCCGAGGTCACCTACGCCGCAGAGTTCTTCCGCTGGTTCTCCGAGGAAGCGGTCCGCACCCACGGCGGCTTCGGCGTCGCCCCGGCCGGTGGCACCCGCACCCTGGTGCAGTCCCGTCCGGTCGGTGTCGCAGCCCTCGTCACGCCCTGGAACTTCCCCGCCGCGATGGTGACCCGCAAGATCGCGCCCGCGCTCGCCGCGGGCTGCACCGTCGTCGTGAAGCCCCCGGCCGAGACCCCGCTGACCTCGCTCTTCATCGCCGAACTCATCGACGACGTGCTCCGTGACGCCGGCATGGAAGCAGGGATCGTCAACGTCGTACCGTCCGACGACTCCGCGATGGTCGGAACGACGCTGCTCGCCCACCCCGACGTCCGCAAGATCTCCTTCACCGGATCCACCCGCGTGGGGCGGATCCTGCTCGCCCAGGCCGCCGAACGGATCGTGAACTCCTCGATGGAGCTCGGCGGCAACGCCCCCTTCGTGGTCACCGACACTGCCGACGTCGACGCTGCCGTCGCCGGCGCGATGATCGCCAAGTTCCGCAACGGCGGCCAGGCCTGCACGGCCGCCAACCGGTTCCACGTCCACCGCGACGTGCACGACGAGTTCGTGGAGAAGTTCGCCGCTCGGATCGCGGCGCTCAACGTCGGGCCGGGAGCTTCCGGCGCCGAGATCGGTCCGATGGTCTCGGCCAAGGCCCGCGACTCCATCGCGGAGGTCGTCGACGCAGCCGTCGCCGACGGTGCTCGGATCCACACCACCGCGCCGGTGCCCGAGGGCGCCGGGTACTGGTACCCGCCGACGCTGCTGACCGGCGTGAGCCCCGATGCCGCGATCGTCCAGCACGAACTCTTCGGCCCCGTCGCGCCGGTGATCGTCTTCGATGACGTCGAGGAGATGATCGCCCACGCCAACAGCACCGAGATGGGGCTGGCTGGCTACGTCTACGACCGTGACCTAGCACGCGCGATGCGGATCGCCGAACGTCTCGAGATCGGGATGATCGGCATCAACCGCGGACTCGTCTCCGACCCCGCCGCCCCGTTCGGCGGCACCAAGCAGTCGGGTCTGGGACGCGAAGGCGCCCGCGAGGGCATGGACGCGTTCCTCGAGACCCAGTACCTCTCGATCGCCTGGGAATGACCGGGCTGGAGTGAAGCTGGAGTGAAAGCAGTGAAGATCGCCCTCATCGGTGCCACCGGCCGCGTCGGCGCCGAGACGCTCAGCGCCGCCGTCCTGGACGGTCACGACGTCCACGCGCTGGTCCGTCGTCCTGAAGCCGTGCCGCGCCACCCCGGAGTGAGCGTCGCTGCGGTCAACCTCCGCGACCCCGACGTGCTCGCGATCGAGTTCGCCGGGTGCGACGCGATCGCGGTGGCGCTGCGTTCCGAACCCGCGCGCCGCGACCTGCTCAGCGAGACCCTGCCCGTGATCGCCGACGCTGCCCGCACCGCCGGGGTGCGTCGCGTCGTCCAGGTGGGGGAGTTCGGTGCGGGGGAGACCGCCCGTGTCGCCTCCTGGCGCGCACGCAGCATCTACGCCTCCCTCGACCGGGCCCGGCTCACCGACCATGCCCGCGCCCTCGAAGTCACTGACCGCACCGGCCTGGAATGGACGACGCTGCTGCCGGTGAAGCTGCGTGAGGGGGCACCGCACCAGGTGTTCGCAGTGATGCCGTGGGAGGACGTCGCCCGCGTCCCCGGCCTGCCGATGCTGCCCTACGCCAACGTCGCCCGCGTCGTCGTCGACCTGGCGACCCGAGCAGAGCACGTGCCGGGACCGTTGCTGGTCACCACTGCTGCCGGGGTGCGCCTGACCTCGGCCGCCGCGCGGACGGTGACACTGGCCTAGCGCAGCCGGGGCGGAGATCCTCCCGTGGGAGGACGACGCAGCAGCAG
Source organism: Nocardioides yefusunii (assembly GCF_004014875.1). Taxonomy (NCBI): domain Bacteria; kingdom Bacillati; phylum Actinomycetota; class Actinomycetes; order Propionibacteriales; family Nocardioidaceae; genus Nocardioides; species Nocardioides yefusunii. Next base: position 1,357,616 of record NZ_CP034929.1, read on the forward strand.
TCACCCGCCTACGATTCACCGGTGGAGACCCGTAGCCCCTGGACGATGAGTCCCCGCGCCAGCGCCTGGTTCGACCGGGCACTGGCGGCACTGTTGACGCTCCTGGTCCTGGCCTCGGCGGCGGGTGCGGACTCCTTCGCGCTGGTGGCCGTGGTCCTGTGCGGACAGACGGTGCCGCTGCTGTGGCGCCGCTCGCGCCCCGGGGCGGTGCTGTTGGCGGTCGGCGTCGCGATGTTCGCCCAGGCGGTGCTGCTGTCCGACTTCGTGGTGGCGCCCACCCAGGTGGCCGCCCCGATCGTCGCCTACTCCGCAGCGCGGTGGGGCAGCACTGCGGTCCGCTACGGCGCCGTGGCGATGACGCTCTTCGGGTCAGGGGTGGCCGGCGTCGTCTGGACGCTGCCCCATCCGGACCTGCGCACGGTGGTGTTCATCGCGGCCCTGTGCGCGGCGACCACGCTCGCTGCGTGGGCCATCGGCCTGGCCGGGAGCCAACGGGACCGCTACCTCGCAGGTCTGAAGGACCGCGCCGACCAGCTCCAGCGCGTCGCCGATCGTGACGTCGCCCTCGCTGCTCAGGACGAACGCGCCCGGATCGCCCGCGAGATGCACGACGTCGTGGCCCACGGGCTCTCCGTCATCGTCGTCCAGGCGGACGGCGCCCGCTACGCCGCCGCGAAGAACCCCGACGTCGCCGTCTCCACCCTGGAGACCATCGCCTCCACCGGACGCGAGTCGCTCCAGGAGATGCGCCGCCTGCTCGGCGTGCTCCGCACCGGTGACTCCGGGGTCCGCCCCCAACCGACCCTGGCCGACGTGCCGCACCTCGTCTCCGAGGCCGCTGCGGCCGGGACCGAGGTGACTGCCGAGATCCCCGATGTCCTCCCGCACGTCCCCGACGGCGTCGGACTGGCCGCCTACCGGTGCGTCCAGGAGGCGCTCACCAACGTCCGTAAGCACGCCGGGCCGGAGGCGAAGGTTCACGTCAGGCTCGCTGTGCAGGGCGGAGCCCTCTGCGTCGACGTCACCGACGACGGCCGAGGGGCCAGCGCGCGGCCCGCCCAGCCTTCAGGCGGGCTGGGGCTGATGGGCATGCGCGAACGCGTCGGTGTCCACGGCGGTGAGGTGGTCTCCGGGCCACGCGTGGGTGGCGGCTGGCACGTCGGTGCGAGGATTCCTCTGTGAGCAGCTTCGTCGACCCGTCCCCCGAATCCGTCTCCGACGCCCCGATCAGGGTCTTCCTCGTCGACGACCAGGAGATGGTCCGGGCCGGGTTCCGGATGCTCGTCGACTCCCAGGACGACATGGACGTCGTCGGCGACGCCGGCGACGGCGCAGTCGCCCTGGAACAACTCGCCGTGACGCGCGCCGACGTCGTGCTGATGGACGTCCGGATGCCCCGCATGGACGGCGTGGAGGCGACCCGGCGTCTGTTGGAGCGCCCCGACGCACCGCGCGTGGTGGTGCTGACCACCTTCGACCTCGACGAGTACGCCTTCGCCGCCATCCGTGCCGGGGCCTCCGCGTTCCTGCTCAAGGACGCCACCCCGCCTGACCTGCTCGGGGCGATCCGGGCCGTCCACGGAGGTGACTCGGTGGTGGCCCCCAGCACCACCCGTCGCCTGCTCGACCACTTCGCGTCCCTGCCGGAGGAGGTCGGGAGCGGCGGGGGAGAGGGCACGGGGCAGCCGGACACGTCCCGGTTGGCCGACCTCACCGAACGCGAACTCGACGTCCTGCGGCTGGTCGCCGCGGGCCGTTCCAACACCGAGATCGCCTCCGACCTCGTTGTCGCGGAGACCACGGTCAAGACCCACGTCGGACGTCTGCTCGCCAAGACCGGGTCCCGCGACCGGGTGCAACTGGTCGTGCTGGCCTACGAGACCGGGCTCGTCGTCCCGTGAGGTGACGCGGGAGTGCCCCGCGTCATCCTCAGGTAGGACACGGACCGGCCGCAGGTGGGGTCCGTGGGTGGATGTGTGAGGCGGTGAAAGACGGAATTCTGGTCACCATGACCACCACTCAGCTCGACCAGCACCAGCCCGGATCGGTCGTCGCGGCCCGCGCGACCGGCCTCACCAAGACCTACGGCCACGGGGAGTCGGCCGTCCACGCCCTGCGCGACGTGGACCTCGCCCTCCTCGAGGGCCGGTTCACCGCCATCATGGGGCCCTCGGGTTCGGGCAAGTCGACACTGATGCACTGCCTGGCCGGCCTCGACGCCGCCACCGCGGGCACCGTCGAGGTCGCGGGACGCGAACTCTCCGGGCTCGACGACACCGCGCTGACCCTGTTCCGCCGCGAACACATCGGGTTCGTCTTCCAGGCGTTCAACCTGCTCCCGATGCTGACGGCCCGTCAGAACATCCTGCTGCCGCTGGAGCTGTCCGGCGTCAAGGTCGACCGTGACCACTTCGACGAGGTCACCGCGATGCTCGGGATCACCGATCGCCTCGGGCACCTGCCCAGCGAACTGTCCGGTGGTCAGCAGCAGCGTGTGGCGATCGCGCGCGCCCTGGTGGCCCAGCCCGACGTCGTCTTCGCCGACGAACCGACCGGAAACCTCGATTCCGACTCCAGCGCAGAGGTGCTCGGCCACCTGCGTCGCTCGGTCAAGGAACGCGGCATGACGGTTGTGATGGTCACCCATGAGCTCGAGGCCGCTGCCTACGCCGACGACGTCGTCGTCATCCGTGACGGCCGGGTGGACGCCCACCTGATCGAACCGTCGCAGGACCAGCTCGTCGCCGTGCTGCGACGCAAGGTGGCGTGATGCGTACCGTCCTGCTCGCCTCCCTGAGGCACAACCGGCGCCGCTACGTCGCCTCCGCCATCGCCGTCGTCCTCGGTGTGGCGTTCATCGTGGCCACCAACGGCCTTGCCGGTGCGCTGGGCGCGGGCATGACCAAGGACGTCGCCGTCCCCTACACCGGTGCTGACGTCGTGGTCACCCTCGAGGGTTCCGGCCAGGACCGCGCGACGTTCCTGGCCCGGGCCGCGCGTGAGGGTGCCGTCGTCACCCCACAGATCACCAGGTGGATCACCGCCGAACACGACGACGAGGCAGTCGACCTCGTGGTCGGGGCCGTCGCCGACGACGCCTCCATGCAGTGGCAGGAGATCCGCGAGGGCCGGATGCCCCAGCGCGACGGCGAGGCCTTGATCGGCGAGAAGCGTGCCGTCGAGACCGGCCTCACCGTCGGCGACCGGATCACGCTCCCTCAGAGCGACGACGCTGCACCGCTCACCGTCGAGGTCGTCGGCATCTCGGGTGACATCACGATGGGTTACACCAACTTCTTCGTGCGTGCCGGGGATGCCGAACGAGCCGGTCTGGAGCCGTGGACGATGCTCGTGGGCGGTGAGACCGCGTGGATCGACGACGTCGACCTCGCGCTGAGCCAGATCAGCGCCCAACAGCAGATCCTCGACGACCAGACGTCGGTCACCCAGGGCGTCGACGTCATCGCGATCCTGGTGAGTCTGTTCGCCGCCATCGCCCTGATGGTCGCGATCCTCGTCATCACGAACACGTTCGCGATCCTCTTCGCCCAGCGGGCCCGCGACTTCGCGCTCCTGCGCTGCGTCGGCGTCACCGCCAAGCAGCTGCGCCGATCGGTCCGGGTCGAGGCGCTGGTCCTGGGTGTCGTCGCCTCCGTGCTCGGTGTGGCGCTCGGTGTCGCTCTCGCCTTCGGCATCGCCGCGCTGGCCGGGAACTGGGTGGACGTCCTGGGCACCGCCAGCTTCAGTACGGCATGGCTGGTCGCTGCGACGGTGATCGGAGTCGGTGTCACCCTGGCCGCTGCCTGGCTGCCCACCCGAGCCGTCACCCGGATCTCCCCGCTCGCCGCGCTGCGCCCCACCGAGGGCGTGAACGCGAAGAGCCGCGCCGGAGTGCTGCGCCTGCTCCTGGGCGCCGTCGTGGTCCTGGCTGGTGGCGCAGTGCTGGCGTGGAGTGTGCTGGAGGCCGACAAGGGATCCGACGCCGTCGACGCCAACGTCGTGCTGCTGGTGATGCTGGCCGGAGGCAGCGTCGCGTTCGTCGGCGTCCTGCTGCTGGGGCCCTGGCTGGTGCCCGGCCTGGTGCGTCTCGTGGGCCGTGTCGTCACCCGACGCGGTTCCGCCGGCGCCGTCACCCGTCTGGCCACGTCCAACACGGTCCGCAACCCCCGCCGCACGGCGACCACCGCTGCGTCGCTGATGGTGGGGGTCACCCTCACCACCGCGGTGCTGGCCGGACTCAACTCGGTGCGCGTCACACTCAACACCGAGATGGAGGGCTCCTACCCGCTGGACGTGGCGGTCCTGGCCACCCCCGGCGACCGCGACCTCGCCGGCGACTCCGGACGATCCCTGCTGACGGCTCTCGGCGCCCAGGACGAGATCGACGACGCGGTCCTCGTCGACGGCGCCCTGGTCACCCTCGGGACGACGGAGATCCGCGCTCTGGCCGTGACCGGCCAGGAGGGTCCCCTGCGCAACCACGACGACCAGTTCAACGGCGCTGACGTCCTCGTCGACGGTCAGGCGTACACCAGCCTGATGGACGACGACGTCGAGTACGAGGGCAACGGTGTGAAGGCCACCCTGACCGGCCCGCGGGGAAGCGTCGACGTCCTGGTGCGAGCCAACGACGCCTACGGGGCCGAGAGCGCAGCCGTGCGTCCCGACGTGCTCAGCACGGTGGCCGATCTGACTCCCACTGCCGTCTTCGCACGAGCAGCTGACGGCGCAGCGGCCACCGACGTCCAGACCGCCGTGTCCCGAGCTGGCGTCGAGGCAGGAATGGCAGTCAGTCAGAGCGGAGGCCACGCCGACCGCAGCTACTTCGACTCCCAGTTCACCGTGATCGCGGCAGCCGTCGTCGGCCTCCTCAGCGTCGCCGTGGTGATCGCCCTGATCGGCATCGGCAACACCCTGGGTCTCTCGGTCCTGGAGCGGACCCGCGAGAACTCGCTGCTGCGGGCGATGGGCTACACGAAGGCCCAGATGCGTCGCACGCTCGCCTGGGAAGGCGTCCTGGTGGCAACTGTCGCCACCCTCCTGGGCATCGTCATCGGGCTGACGTTCGCGTGGGTGGGGGTCAAGGTCCTCCTCGGCGGATTCCCGATCGCGAGTGAGTTCAGCGTCCCGGTGATCCAGATCGTCGTGATCGTCGCTGTCGCCCTGGCCGCAGGAGTACTGGCCAGCGTGGTGCCGAGCCGCAAGGCGGCCCGGATCAGCCCGGCGGCAGGGCTCACCCTCACCTGAGCCCGGATCCTGGTGCTTCGTCGTACACCGGCGCTGTGAACGTCGTCGGGTCGCCCCTGGGAACGGGGCGGCCCGACGACGTTCCAGCGCGTCTGCCTAGTGCTGGGTGCCCGAGGCGAGGATGAACGAGAACCCGCCGTCTGCCTCCAAGACGAGCAGTCGCACGTCGGCGAGGTCGGCGACGCCCTCGGCACGGGCTGCTTCGTGCAGGTCGTCGAGGGTGACGCGCTCACGTCGCATGGCGTCCCGGTCGGGCACGCCGTCGCGGAGAAGCACCGTCGCTCGCCCGTTGAGCAGAGGCCGCAGCCGCGGGAAGTGCAGCGACGCCCACGCCAGAGCGGCGTTCAGACAGACCAACGTGGCGATCGCGACGCCCGCGCCGGTCAGGGAGGTGTCCTCGGAAGTGATCGCACCAGCCATCAGGTCCCCGACGACGAAGATGACCACCAGGTCGACCGGTGACATCTGGGCGAGTTCACGCTTGCCCAACGCCCGCAACGCGAGCATCACCAGCACGAACGCGGCCAGGGTGTGCAACACCGTGCTGGTCACGGCAGCACCCACACCGTCGTCTCGAGGGAGGCGTCCGGTGCACGTTCGGGGAGTGCGTCGGGGATCCTGCTCCAGACCCAGGCAGAGACCGTCTCTCGGACCCGGCCGGCATTGCGGTCCACCGGCACCCGACCGCTCACCGTCGCGGCCGTCCCGGCCGGGAAGGTGAGTGCCCAGCCGTCGGCGCTCGCGTGCTCGGCCACGGGCCGGGGACGCACCGCTGTCGGACCGATGACGTCGACGAGGTCGCGGGGCAGGAACACCTGCACCCACCCGTCGGTGTCTGCGTCGCCGGGGACCTCGACCCGGAGTTCGGACTCGGTGCCCGCACGGACGAAGGCCTCGTGGGCCAGCTGCACCTCGCCAGCAGCGAGCGGGGCAACGGGTTCGGCCTCGGGCCACAGCGAGAGGGCACAGGCCAGCACCGTGACGGCGGCGAAGAATCCCAGCGCCACGGTCCGCCAGAGCCGCAGTCCGCGGCCATTGCGCGAGTCGTCGTCCCGGTCAGCGGTCGCCTCGAGATCGGCGACGGTGCTGGAGGACGAAGATTCCTGGTTCACGCAGGCGACACGATCAGTTCTTGACCACGCCGATCAGCAGCATCGCGGCCAGCACCAGCAGCATCACGATGATGAAGCCCGCGATCAGGAGGGGCTTGCCCTTCGAACCGGTCGGGTCCGCGGACGCCAAGCCGTCGTGGACGGACTCGTGGGCGTGCCGCAACCCGTCAGTCTTCTCGCCGGAGTAGTCGTGCAGACCTGAGGTGTCACCGTGGGCGGCCTGACTCGTGTCGCGGTGGTCGGGGGAGTTGTCGCTCATCTGGGGCTCCTGGGGGAGGTCCGTGCCGGAATGGTTCCGGTTGTCTCTCCACCATGCCCCTCCCGGCTCAGGTCCACAAGGAGTGCGGGTGAGCGGTCATCGGCGGTTGGCGTCACGCTGCATCGGCGGGCAGTTCCCACCGGGCGTGGTCACCAGCTCGAAGTGCCAGCCCTCGTTCGCGAAGGTGCGGCACAACCCGTAGTCGGCGCCGTGGTCGTGGAGCCACGCCGCAGCCGGTGGGGGACCGACGTCGACGGCGTCGCCAGTGACGTGGCGTGAGGTCTTTGGTGTCGCGGCCCACCGCAGGGCCTCGGTGAGGGAGCCGTGGGTGGCGACGGCCTCGTCGAGGAGGCGTTGCTGGTGGGCGGCGCTACGCCACCCCGAGTTGAGCCTCAGTCCGATCCCGGACGTGGCGGCGTCCCCGGCAGCCAGCCGGACAGCGCCCAGCAGATCAGGGTCGAGGCGGTCCACGGCGTCCCGGCCCGACTCGAAGGAGGAGTGCAGCCCTTCGACCTGCATCCCCTCCAGAGTGATCGGGTTCCGAGTCGAGTCCTCGCCTGATGAGGGCCACGACGCGGCCATCGCGACCCCGGCCGTGACAGCGGTGAGGACGAGGCCGACCAGGGACCGACGCCGGCGGCGGTTCGGGGTACCCGGGACCGGGGTCGAGTTCGAGGTCGAGATCGGGGTCGGGGTGTCAACGGGGAAGAGCAGCGTGGCGGTCATGGGACCAGCGTCGTCGTCGGGCCGGGGGCCGCACCTCCCCCTCAGGTGCCGTGCGGGTGGACGCAAGGTGGAACCTCGCAGCCCGTCGAGTGGTACCGGTGTGCCGCACGGCGGCCCGGCTCGTACTCTGGCCCGGAGGTCCACGGCACGACGAGGTGGCCCGGACCAGCAGCACACGCAGTGAGAGGGAACCCTTTTCGATGACCGTCCCCGCCCACCAGTCGCTCCCCGTTCCCGTCCGCGGGCAGGAACCCGAACCGACCCCGGCCGCCGTCGTCGCTCGCCTGAGCACCGACCGCAAGATCCGGATGCTGTCGGGACGCGACTTCTGGAACACCGAGTCCGGTCCCGGATTCGCGTCGGTGCTGTTCAGCGACGGTCCGCACGGGCTGCGCAAGCAGGTCGCCAGCGGTGACCACCTCGGACTCGGCGGTTCGGTCCCGGCGACCTGTTTCCCCACTGCCTCGGCGCTCGGTGCCACGTGGGACCCGCACCTGGTCGAGGAGATCGGGGTCGCGATCGGTCGTGAGGCAGCCGCTCAGGGCGTCGGCGTCGTGCTCGGGCCGGGTCTGAACATCAAGCGTCACCCCGGCGGTGGCCGCAACTTCGAGTACTTCTCCGAGGACCCGCTTCTGTCGGGCCACCTGGCCGCCGCAATGGTGCGTGGTCTGCAGTCGCAGGGGGTGGGTGCGTGTCTGAAGCACTTCGCCGCCAACAACCAGGAGTTCCACCGGATGCGTGTCGACACCCTCGTCGACGAGCGCACCCTGCGGGAGATCTATCTGACCGGCTTCGAGATCGCCGTGCGCGGCGCCAAGCCGTGGAGCGTCATGAGCTCCTACAACCAGCTCAACGGCGAGTACACCGGTGCTTCGAAGCACCTGCTCACCGACGTCCTGCGCACCGAGTGGGGCTTCGACGGCGTCGTCATGACCGACTGGCTCGGCGTCACCGACCGTCCGGCCGCGCTCAAGGCAGGGCTCGACCTCGAGATGCCGTCGAGCAACGGAGCCTGGGACGCACGAACCAAGGCCGCGCTCGACGCCCGACGGATCTCCGAGGACGACCTCGACCGCGCCTGCGAACGCGTCGTCGCACTGGCCCAGAAGGTCACCGCAGCTGCTGGTCGCCGGGCCGACGCCGCGGAACTGTCCGACCTCGACGCCCACCACCAGTTGGCCCGACGCGCCGCCGCCCAGGCAGCGACCCTGCTGACCAACGACGGCATCCTGCCGCTGGCGCCCACGCACGAGAAGATCGCCCTGATCGGTGCGTTCGCCGAGACGCCACGCTTCCAGGGCGCCGGCTCCTCGCTGGTCAACGCCACCCGCGTCGACAGCCTCAAGGACACCTTCGCTGCCCGCCTCGGCGGCCGCCACGAGATCACCTTCGCGCCCGGTTACGACGCCCGCACCGGCTCCACCGACCACACGCTGCTTGCCCAGGCCCGCAAGGTCGCGAGCGAGGCCGACGTGGTCGTGCTCGTCGTGGGCCTTCCCGCCAGCTACGAGACCGAGGGTGTCGACCGCACCGACCTGCGTCTGCCGTCCTCGCACGACGCCCTCGTCGAGCAGGTCTGCGCCGCCAACCCGCGCACCGTCGTCGTCCTCGTCAACGGCGCGCCGGTCACGACGCCGTGGGCTGACCGCCCCGCCGCTCTGCTGGAGGCCTACCTCGGCGGTCAGGCCGCCGGCGCCGCGATCACCGACGTGCTCGTCGGTGACGTCGAGCCCGGCGGTCGTTTGGCCGAGTCGATCCCGTACTCGATCCACGACGTGCCGGCCGACGCCGACTTCGCCCGCGTGCCCGCTCAGGTCCAGTACCGCGAGACCCACCATGTCGGGTACCGCTTCCACGACACGGCGTTCGACGGAGCCGTGCTCCCGGCCCGGTTCCCGTTCGGCCACGGCCTGGGCTACACGACCGTCGAGCTCAGCGACCTCGTGGTCGCGTTCGACGGCGACAAGATCAAGGTGGGCGTCACGGCCACCAACTCCGGCCCGCGCACCGGCGCGTCGGTGGTGCAGGTCTACGTCCACGACGTCGTCTCGTCGGTGGCACGTCCCGAGCAGGAGCTCAAGGCGTTCGAGCGGGTCTACCTGATCCAGGGCGAGTCGCGTCGGATCGAGTTCATGCTCGACTCCCGTGCGTTCGCGGTCTGGGACGTCGCCAGCCACGCCTGGGCGGTCGAGGCGGGCGACTACGAGATCCGGGTGGGCCGTTGTTCCTCGGTCGACCTGCCGCTGCGCCAGGTGATCGAGATCGGTTCCCACGACGTCGTCACGCCGGTCGAGGGCACTGCTGGTGCGGTCGCGACCAGTGCGGAGTTCGTGGGACTGCTCGGACGTCCGGTGCCGCTCCCGACGCCGGTCACCCCGTTCACCGAGGACTCCACCGTCGGCGACCTCGACGACACCTGGTTGGGTCGTCAGGCTCGCAAGGTGCTGGAGAACGCCGCGGTGTCGCGCGTGGAGGGTGGCCAGGAGGAGAACTCCGCGATGCTGGCCGCCGCCCTGGAGCAGTTGCCGCTACGGGCCGTGGTCGCGCTCTCGGGCGGCAAGCTCACCTTCAAGATGCTCGACGTCTCGCTCAAGGCGCTCAACGCCGCTCGTCGTAAGTAAGCCCTACTCCGGCCGGGCCGACTGCTCAGAACGAGACGTCGGCGCGCAGGTCCCCGTCGCGTCCCTCGCCGGTGGCCTGCGGCGTCCGGGTGGAGAACTGCTCGCGGTAGAGGCGGGCGTAGAGCCCGTTCTCGTCGGCGAGGAGTTCGGCGTGCGTCCCGTGCTCCACGAGACGCCCGTCGACGAGCCCGAAGATCACGTCGGCGTTGTGGATCGTGGAGAGCCGGTGCGCGATCGCCAGCGTCGTGCGCCCGTGCGTGGCCCGCTCCAACGCTTCCTGGACGAGGCGCTCGGTCTCGTTGTCGAGCGCGGAGGTGGCCTCGTCGAGGATCAGGATCCGGGGGTTCTTCAGCAGCACCCGCGCGATCGCGATCCGCTGCTTCTCGCCACCCGAGAGCCGGTAGCCGCGCTCGCCGGTGACGGTGTCGTAGCCCTCGGGGAAACTCATGATCCGGTCGTGGATGTTGGCGTCGCGGGCAGCCTGCACGATCTCCTCGCTGCTCGCGCCGGGCTTGGCGTAGGCGATGTTCTCGCCGATGGTGCCGTGGAACAGGTACGGCTCCTGGGTCACCATCCCGACGCAGTCCGCGAGCGAGGCCAGGGTGATGTCGCGGACGTCGATCCCGTCGATCAGGACCTGACCCTGTGAGACGTCGTAGAAGCGAGGCACCAGGTAGGTGGCCGTGGTCTTGCCCGAGCCGGACGGCCCGACGATCGCAGCCATCGTGCCGCCGGGGATCGTGAGGTCGAGGTCGGAGAGCGTCCAGGCGTCGGCCTGCGCGGTGGAGACAGCCTCCACCTTGCCCGAACCGTCCGCGAACCGGTCGCTGCGCGGTGCACCGGTCAGGGCACGGGCCTCGGGGTAACGGAAGAAGACGCCGCGGAACTCCACGTCACCGCGGAGTTCGTCGGGGCTGATCGTGCGGGCACCGGGACGGTCGACGATCGCCGGCTCCAGGTCGAGGTACTCGAAGATCCGACGGAACAGCGCCAACGAGGTCTGGACGTCGAGCGCGACCCGCATCAACTGCATCAGCGGCATCTGCAGCCGGGCCTGGACGGTCGTGAACGCCACCAGCGTGCCTGCGGTGATGCCTTGGTCGGCACCGGGGAAACGGCCCTGGATCAGGAAGCCCGCCACGAGGTAGATGATCGCCGGGGTGATGGCGAAGAACGTCTGGACGGTGGCGAAGAAGAGCCGTCCGGTCATCGCCTGCTCCACCTGCAGCTTGGTCTGCAGCTGGTTGGCGCGACGGTAGCGGTCGACCTCGGACTCGCCGCGGTTGAAGACCTTAGAGAGCAGGATCCCCGAGACGCTCAGCGACTCCTCGGTGATCGCCGTCATCTCCGACAGGTTCTCCTGGGTCTTGCGCGCCAGCACCTGACGCCGCTTGCCGACCTTGTTCTGCAACCAGATGAACAGCGGCATCAGCACCACCGTCAGGATCGTCAGCTGCCAGCTCAGCACCAGCATCGAGATCAGCGCCGCGATCACGGTGACGGAGTTCTGCAGGATCGACGTCATCGTGTCGGTCAGGACCGTGCGGACACCGGCGACGTCGTTGGCCAGACGCGACTGGATCGCACCGGTCTTGGTGGTGGTGAAGAACGCCAGTTCCATCTTCTGCAGGTGCGCGAAGAGGTCGCTGCGCAGGTCCGCCATCGCCGAGTTGCCGATCGACGACGTCAACCAGTTCTGGACGATCCCGAGCATCGCCGACAGGATCGGCAGGACACACATGCCGGCCACCAGCCAGCCCAGCAGGTCCATCCGGGGACCGCCCTCGACGAAGAGCGCGTCGTCGAACGTCGCCCTGGTCAGGAACGGCACCAGCGAGGACAGCACCGCGGAGAGCACCACGACGCCACCCACGGCGGCCATCTGGGAGCGGTAGGGCGCGAGGAGCCGGACGATCCGGCCCAACGCGGGTTTGTTGTCGGCCTTGATCTCCTCGTCGCTGAGGTGCGTGACCGCGGGTCCGCCTCGGGGCATGGGGCCTCCTGTGGAAGGTGTGGCCCGTCAGGGGGAGGGCCTGCGGTCAGTCTGCCCCGGCCCGCCGACGAACGTCAGGCATCGTCATGGGATCGACACCGACCGGGTGTGGGCATGCCCACCTTCGGGGGTGCGGGAGCGGAGGTGATGATCACCTCCAACCCTGTTCTCTGAGACGATGGGACGGTTGTGGACGAGGCGCCGGAGGCGGCGCGGGAGAGGCACTGAGCTTGAGCGAGATCGCTGCCGAGTTGGCGCGCGTGAAGAACGCGTTCGACCAACCCACCCTCACACTCCTGCACCAACGTCAGGCCCCGGTGGTGATCTCGGTCTTCCGCGCGGCGTTCGGCCGCAGCAACCGACCGATCCCCACCGCCCGCCTGCACACGCAGGTCGAGGAACACCTGGCCCAGGTGCGCGTCGCGGGGGAGAAGGACGTCCCGTCCGCCCCCGGGCGAGACCTGTGCCAGAAGTGGATGCGTGACCAGTGGCTGGTCCGTTCCCTCGACGAGCGCGGCCAGGAGGTCTACACGCTGACCTCGCACGCCCAGCAGGCGCTCGAACTGGTCAAGAACATGACCCGCGAACGCGCCACGCTGAGCGAACACCGGATCGCGACGATCCTGGGCACCGTGCGCCGCTTCAACTCCGAGGCCAACCCCGACCGGTCCGCGCGCGTCACGATCCTCGACGAGGAGATCGCGCGGATGACCGCCGAACGGGACCGTCTCCTCGGCGGCGCCGACCTGGTCACCGCCACCGACGACTACATGTCGGAGGGTTTCACCGAACTGCTGTCGTTGATCTCGGCGCTGCCCAGTGACTTCGCCCGCGTGGAGGAGCGTTTCGCCCAGATCCGCGGCGAGATCCTTACCGCGTTCCGCGCAGACGACCGCCCCGCCGGTGACGTCATCGACACCTACCTGGAACGAGCCGACGCGCTCATCACCGCCACCCACGAGGGTCGCGCCTTCGAGGGGGCGTTCGCGTTGCTGCGCGACGAGGGCCTGGTCTCCCAGCTCCGCGAGGACCTCAACGATCTGCTCGAACACCCCACTGCCGACCGGATCCTGCACGACGCCGACCGCGCCGAACTGCGCGGCACCGTCAAGCTGGTCCGTGAGGGTCTCGACCGGGTGCTCACCCAACGCTCCCGCGTCACCGCGACGCTCAAGGAGTACATCGTCTCCCACGACGCGGCCCGCGACCGCGAACTGGAGCAGACCCTGCGTGCGGTCGAGTCGGAGATGATGACGTGGATGGCCAGGACCGGTCCGCGTGCCTCCCACGACGTCGGCCTGCTGCCCTCACGCGTCGTCGTCGACCACCTGCGTGAGCGTTTCCACGACCCCGCCGACGACGTCCTGCCAGAACGCATCGGGACCAACGAGGCCCCCGAGGCGAACCCGAGGCTCTCGCTCGAGGCGGTCCGCGCCCAAGGCGGTCCGCAACTCGGTGACCTGCGCGAACGTCTTGAAGCAGCACTCGCCGGCCTCGTCCCCACCGGCACCCTCGGCGGCGTCTTCGACTCCTTGGAGGAGTCGATGCGTCGTCCGGTCGAGATCTTCGGCCTGCTGCACCTCGCCGCAGAGCGTGGCTGGAGCGGCGGCGACGACCTCGAGACCTATGTGACCCGACGTCCCGACGGCACGACGCGGGTCTTCGAGGTGCCGCGCACTGAACTGGGCACCGAGCTCGGCACCGCCCCTGATGTCGCCCCCGACGTCAACCTTGACCTCGCCCCTGACGCGACCCCCGACCCGACCCGTGACGAGAGTGACTCATGAGCGACGACGACCTCACCCCCGACGACGTGATGGAGCCCGTCGAGAGCGCCCTCGACGACGCCATCGACCCCGACGCCCAGTCCGGCCCTGACGAGGACGGCGTGGCCAGCCACGAGTTCGCCCACGACTCCGCCTCGGTCTCCCTGTTCGAGGGCGACGAGGGCACCCTGGAGGTCGCCCAGCGGCACGCACTGGTGACGCTGCTCAAGCAGCGCTTCATCTCCGCCCGCACCCACCCGCGGGACTGGCGCACCCTCGTCGAGCACGAGGGCCTGCTGCGCTCGCGCCTCAACGACCTCTTCCTCGAACTGCAGGTCGACCGCGAGCGCGAGGTCGCCTGGAAGCGTCAGGCCACCTCCGAGACCGCGGCGAAGTTCCCGACGCTGCTCCACGACACCGCGTGGTCGCGCGAGGAGACCCTGGTCCTGGTGCACCTGCGCGACCGCCTCCGCGCCGGTCTGGCCAGCGGTGAGAGCAAGGTCTTCGTCGACACCGACGACGTCCTCGACTACGTCGAGAGCTTCCGCCCGCTGCACGCCACCGACCCGGCCGGCGACGAGAAGCGGGCCCGCAACGCGGTGGCCGCCGTCGCCAAGGCAGGTCTGCTGATCTCCACCGGCACCGACGACCGGTTCGAGATCAGCGAGGCCGTCGAGCCGCTGCTGCCGCTGGAGCTGCTCAAGGAACTGCTCGCCGCACTTCAGCGGGCCAACGAGACGGTGCCGGTCGAGCCGGAGAAGATCGACGACCTGTTCGGTGACGAGCACACCGTCGAAGGCACCCCGTCCGGCGCCGACGCCGCCACGGGCACCGACACTGACGACGCGAAGGACGAGACGCGATGAGCGTGGGCGAGAACGAGACCACCTTCTCCGACGAGATCGCGGCCGAGCAGGGCGAGGGACTCTTCGACTCCGCCGTGGTCGCCACCCCCTCCGACGACACCATGCAGTGGCGCGCCCATCTCATGCAGCTGGTCAACTGGGGCGGCTTCTCCGGCCTGACCCGAGTGCCGCTGGGCGGCGACGCGACCATGATCTCCGGTGGTTCGGGCGCCGGTAAGTCGACGATCCTCGACGCCTACACCGCGCTGATGATGACCTCGGACACCAAGTTCAACGGTGCTTCCAACGACGCCGTCGCCGGTCGTGCCCGTTCGGCCGGTCAGCGCAACCTGCTCTCCTACCTGCGTGGCGCGGTCGACGTCGTCGACGACCCCCGCACCGGACGTCCGGTGGAGAAGTTGCTGCGCGGCAAGGGCGCCGACACCTGGGGTGCGGTGGCGATGACGTTCGTCAACGACCAGGGCGGCCAGTTCACCGCGCTGCGCACCTACTACGTGCCGCGTCGTGCGACCCGCTCCGGCGAGGTCCAGATGCAGTTGACGACCTTCGAGGGCCCGCTGGCCCTGGAGAACGCCGAGCTCGCGGTGGCCGAGCGTTTCCACGCCAACACCCTCAAGAAGCTGTTCCCCGGCATCCGGGTGCACCGCACCTACGCCGAGTTCGCCGCCGTCCTGCACGCGCGCCTCGGCATCGGTGCCAACGGCGACGGCGCGAAGGCGCTGCGTCTGCTGGCCCGGATCCAGGCCGGCAACCAGGTCCGCAGTGTCGACGAGCTCTACAAGGAGATGGTGCTGGAGCGGCCCGCGACGTATGCGGCTGCTGACCGTGCTGTCGAGCACTTCGACGACCTCGATGCCGCCTACACCGCGATGCGGACCGAGGAGCGCAAGCTCGAACTGCTCGGCCCGATCGTCGACCTCAACGAGCGCAAGCAGCAGGCGCGTCGTCGTCGTCACGCTCTCGACTCCTACGGTGTGACGTCCGAGGGCGACACCCCGCTGCGTCTGTGGCTCTACCGCACGCACCTGCGTCTGCTGGAGAAGTCGCTGGCCGGCAACAAGGCCGACCGCGAACACACCGCTGAGACGCTGGCCAGTTGCGTCGGGACCGAACGTGCCCTCGAGGTGGACGTCGAGAACGCCAAGGCCGCGCACCGCGCTGCTGGTGGCGCGACGCTGGAGTCGCTGGCTGCTTCCATCGCGCAGGAGGAGGCGGTCCTGGAGGAGCGTCGCCGTCGTCGCACCGAGGTGGAGCAGCGGGTCCTGCCGCTGTTGGAGTCCGGTACCGGCAGCGCCGACCGATTCGCCGCGGCGTTCGCCGACGCTGAAGCGTTCGCGAGCCTGCAGGCCGACGCCTCCGCGTGGCTCGACGCCCTCCCGGCCGAGCAGGCGCGCCTCAAGGGCGTCCGCGACGAGGTCCGTGACCGTCTCTACCCGGTCAAGCAGCGTCAGTCCGACGTCCGTCGCGAGCGTGCGGCGCTGGAGAACACCGGTGGTCGGGTGCCGGCGCGCATGCACGAGCTCCGTGAGGAGGTCGCGGCCGCGTCCGGTCTGGGCGTGGACGAGCTGCCGTTCGTCGCTGAACTGATCGACGTCGCCCCCGAGGACGTCCGGTGGCGCAACGCCGTCGAGACGGTCCTGGGCGGTGCCGCGCGTCTGATGCTGGTGCCCGAGGAGAAGCTCGACCAGTTCTCCGCCGCGATCGACGGTCTGCGTCTGCGGGGCCGCCTCACCTTCGAGGGCGTCCCGCTGAACATGTCCGAGCAGGGTCAGGGCGACCCGGCCCGGATCGCCGGCAAGCTGATCCACAAGGACTCCCCGTTCACCGGCTGGGTGCAGTGGTTCGTTCGTTCCCCCGAACGCAACGCGCTCTGCGTCGAGACCGCCGACGACCTGCGCGGCGACGGTTTCCGCGTGACGCTGGCCGGCCAGACCCGCAACGGTGCGCGCGGTGCCCACGGTCGCAACGACATCCGCAACATCATCGGTTTCTCCAACGAGGAGGCCGTGGCCGAGGCCGATGCCGAACTCGAGGCGATCGAGAAGGAACTCCAGGAGATCGACGCCGCCGTGGCCGCGGTCGAGCGTTCCGAGCGTGTCCTGCAGCAGCGCCGCACCGCCTACGAAGCATTGGTGCTGGTCCGCTTCGACGACATCGACACCGACGGTTCGCAGCGTCGCGTCGACGAGTTGGAGCAGCGTCGAGCCGACATCCTTGACGCCGACGACGAACTGAAGGTCCTCGAGGCCCAGATCGCCGAGCTCTCCGCCCGTCTGGAGGAGGCCCGCAAGGAGCGCTACGGCCTGGAGCAGACCCAGCGCACCCTCGCGGCCCAGCACGCCGAACTCGTCGACGACGAGGACACCGTCAAGGACCTCCTCGAAGAGGTCGAGAACCGTGGCAAGGTCACCCTCGACGAGGACCAGGCAGCGACGCTGGCCGAGGAGTTCACCGCCGCCGTGGCGCCCGGCGACCCCGACGCGCTCGACCGGTTCCAGGAGAACTCCCAGCGCCTGGCGCAGCGGCTGAGTGCGGCCGTGGAGGAGGTCGACTTCGAGGTCCGTCGGGTTGACGAGGAGCTCGCGCAGATCTTCAAGCTCTACAAGATGCAGTGGGACTCCCCGAACCTGGGTGCGAGCCCGGAGGCCTACAGCGACTTCGCCGCGATCCTCGACGAGATCCGCGGCACCGGTCTGGCAGCCCGCCGCGGTGAGTGGCGTCGTCGTCTGACCGAGTGGAGCGGTCAGGACCTGGTGCCGTTGGTGGGCGCGATGGCGTCCTCGGTGGAGGAGATCGAGGACCGTCTCGAACCGATCAACCAGATCCTGCGTCGGATCGAGTTCGGTGCGTCGGGCGACCGGCTCCGGATCCGTCTGCGTCGCCTCTCCCCGGTGCACCTGACGACGTTCATGAAGGACCTGCGCCACCTCGCCGCCGAGGCCCCGACCGACCTGGCCGAGGCCGACCTGGAGAAGCGCTTCATGGACCTGCGCCGGTTCATGAACCAGCTCCGCAAGCCGTCCGCGACGCTGGAGGGCACCTCCGACCGCGACCGTCTGCTCGACGTGCGTCGTCACGTGGAGATCAGTGCCGAGCGCTACGACCACGGCACCGGTGAGGTCACCGCGACGTACCGCACGTTGGGGGAGAAGTCCGGTGGTGAGTCCCAGGAACTGGTGGCGTTCATCGTCGGTTCGGCGTTGCGCTTCCGTCTCGGTGACGAGGCCCGCTCGCGTCCGCGCTTCGCGCCGGTGTTCCTCGACGAAGGTTTCGTCAAGGCCGACTCTGAGTTCGCCGGCCGCGCCGTGCGTGCCTGGAAGGAGCTGGGCTTCCAGCTCGTCATCGGTGTCCCGCTCGACAAGGTGACCGGTCTGGAGCCGCACATGGACGAGCTGCTGGCGATCACGAAGAACGCCACCACGCACCAGTCGTGGATCACGCCGATTATGGACGCCGTGCGGCGTGCCGAGCGCGACAGGGTCGACTCGGCCTGACCTTCCGGGCCATTCGCCCCCACTGCTTACCCCCTTCTGGGGATGACTGTGACCTGCTCACAAGTGGGTCACAGTCATCCCCAGGTGTGACATCTTGCTTCCCAAGCGCTGTGTCGCCCGTTACGTTGCCAGTGGTCGCGCAACTGCGAGCGGCTGACGCGAGGGGGGAAGATGACGGGGCAGGCGGGCGAGTTCCAGCGGTCTGGAATCCGTGTCCTTCGGACCCCGTCTCCCGAGGTCCACGACTCGCCCCACCTGGCTGCGGTACCGACGCCCCTCACCCGGCTCACCCGGATCTTCCCGGCTGCGCGTCCCCAGCTCTGGGCCAAGCTGGAGAACCTCCAGGTCTCCGGCAGCGCCAAGGAACGCCCTGCCGCCGCGATGGTCGAGGGGCTCGAGCGTGACGGGCTCCTGCGTCCCGGTGGCACGATCGTCGAGTCCACCTCGGGCAACCTCGGGGTGGCGCTGGCGCGTCGGTGTGCCGTCGCAGGTTACCGCTTCGTCGCCGTCGTCGACGACCGCGCCAACGAGGCGTCTGTCCGCACGATGCAGGCCTTCGGCGCCGAGATCGATCTGGTCGAGGTCGGCGTAGGTGGCAACCGGCTCGTGGCCCGGGTGGCCCGGGTCCGGGAACTCCTTGACCTGATCCCCGGCGCCGTCACCCCCGACCAGTACGCCCGCCCTGACAACCCGGCGGCGCACGAGGAGGGGACCCTGCCCGAGCTGGTCGCGGCGCTCGGGCGCCCTCCGACCCACCTCTATGTCGCCACCAGCACCGCCGGAACCCTGCTGGGCTGCCAGCAGGCCATTCGCAGCCACCGCTGGGGGACCACCCTCGTCGCGGTCGACGCGACCGGGTCCGCGCTCTGGGGAGGCGAACCCGGCGAACGCAAGATGCCCGGACTGGGCGCCGGCTTCGTCACCGAGCACGCCCTGCATGCCACCCCCGCCGTCGTCCACCGCGTCGACGAGTCCGACATGGTCCGCGGTTGCCGACTGCTCGCGCGCCGCGAAGGACTGCTCACGGGCGCGTCCACCGGTGCCATCGTCGCCGCGGTCGGTCGCGACCTCCCACACCTGGGTGAGGACGCGCTGGTCGCGATGCTCGTCCATGACGGCGGAGCCCCCTACCTGAACACCGTGTACGACGACGTGTGGGTCCGCGCCGAACTGGCCGACCCTGCCCGCGCTCTCGCCGAGGACGCGGGTGACTGGCCCTTCGCGGCGCTGGTCGACACACCTACTGGAGGAGTGGATCGTGCGAGCTGACCTGGTGGTCGTGGGTGGCGGCCCACGTGCCCTGCAGGCTTTGCTGGCTCTCGACGACGCTCTGGCTGCGGCGGAGGAACGCGGTCAGGGACTCGGTCGGGAGCTCGTGGTGGACCTCTTCGAACCGGGCAGACCCGGGGCCGGCGCCGTCTGGTGTCCCGACCAGCTGCCGCACCTGCTGATGAACCTCGACCCCAGCAGCGTCGACTTCAGATCCCGGTCCGGGACGGTCAGCCACGACTACCGCGCCTGGGAACGGTGCGTGCGGTACGTGCCGCTGAGGTACCCGCCGCGGGCGCGGATGGGGCTCTACCTGGTCTGGGTCTTCGGCTGCGTCGAGCGCTCCCCACGCCTGCGGATCAGGCACCGACGGGAGGCCGTCACCGGACTCGTGCGAGGCCGGGAGGGGTGGGACGTCCTCACCGAGGGGGGCGCCGCCCGCACGGTGGCCCCGCGGGTCGTGCTGGCCACCGGGCACGCCGGCGGCGGAGCAGTCGACCACACCGAGCTCGCCGCGGACGTGGCCCGTCGTGGTCCCGGAGCACACGTCGCGGTTCGCGGTGCCGCCCTCACCGGGATCGACACCGTCCTGACCCTGACGGCCGCCCGCGGCAGCCGCTGGTTCGCCGACGGTTCACCCGAGCCCGAGCAGGCCCCTGTGCCGATCGGTTCAGGGCTCACGTGGGTGCCCTCGGGGCAGGAGCCGGACCGGATCACCCTCGTCTCCCGCTCCGGTGAGCTCCTCATGCCCAAGCCCGACGTGCTGGACCCCGCCGTGGTGGAGGCCGTGCGATCGGTGACGTCCCGCTGGCGTCCAGGCGCGGTCCCCGACGACGGCTGGTGGGACGTGCTGGTCGACGCCGCCGCTGCGGCAGCCCACGCCAGCGGCCGCCGTTTCGTCCGGGACTCCGCCCACGTCGTCCTGGCCCGCGGACGTGACGAGGAACCGTGGCAGGAACGCTGGCTGCGCGACCTCGACCGAGCCGAGGGGAACCACCCCTGCGCCTCGTCCACCACTTCCTTCGACGAGGCAGCGTGGTGGCTCGGCCGGGCCTGGGCCGCCGGGTACGCCCACGTCGTCGCCTCATTGGACCGTAGTGTCCGCCCCGAGCACGAGTGGCGTCGGTGGCGTGAGCGGGCAGCACGACTCGAGCGTTGGGCCTTCGGTCCGCCGGCGGAGACCGTCCGGAAACTCCTGGCGTTGGGGGAGGCCGGGATGCTCGACGTGGCCCGCTCCGTGCCCGCCGAGGCGACGGTCGAGGTCGACGCGATCACTCGTGGGCCGGGCGTCCTGGACGACCACCTCGGAGCGGACGGGGCCGAACCGCGAGCCCATGACTCGCTCTGGGCCACCCTGCTCGACCTCGGCCAGGTGCAGGTGCGTCCCGGCGAACGCGGCGTCCTCACCACCGCGTCGGGTCAGTGCATCTCGCCCGAAGGCCGAGGGACGCCGGGGCTCAGCGTGCTGGGGCGGCCGACGGAGGACCCTGTGATCGGGCACGACACCCTGCTGCGGCTGCACGCCGACGTGGAACGCTGGGCCGAGCGGATCGCAGCCGAGATGGTGGCCGGGCGGGCCGTGATGCCTCGTCAACGCGGCGCCAAGCTCCGCACGGCCGCTGCTGGTGCCGCGACGGCGGCGGTGGGGGAGGCGTGACTCCGAAGCACCGTACGGCAGACCTCCGGGCGCGGTGCCGCGGAGTGCTGCCGCTGGACGCGCGTCTGGAGGAGTGGGCTGTCGATCTGCTGTCGGACCCGACGCAGGTCGCGGACCTCGTGAGCCGTCACGGATCGCCGGTCAACGTCCTCGACTTCACTCCGTTGGCGCGCAACGCCTCCGAGCTGCTCCAGGTGGGCCACGCGCACGGCGTCCAGACCCGACTCTTCGTGGCCCGCAAGGCGAACAAGGCGATCGGCCTGGTGCGCGCTGCCCGCGAGGCACACCTCGGGGTCGACGTCGCCTCGCTGGGGGAGCTGACCCAGTGCCTCGACCTCGGCGTCACCGGCGAGGACCTGGTGGTCACCGCGGCGGTCAAGGGCATGGCGCTCCTCGACACGTGCGTCGCCCATGACGTTCCCGTCAGTGTCGACAACCTCGACGAGTTCGACGACCTGGTCGACGCCGCGCGCAGGGGCCGCAGGGTCGCCCGGGTCGCGTTGCGGCTCTCCGTGGAGGACGTCGCGCCCACCCGTTTCGGTCTCTCGGGAGAGCGCTGGCTCGAGGCGCTCGCCGAACGCGACCGGTCGACCCAGCAGTGGGCACGGATCGAGGGCGTCCACTTCCACCTCAACGGGTACGACCCCGCCGAGCGGGCCACGGGACTGCGGGAAGCGGTCGGTCTCGTCGACACGCTGCGCGCTGCGGGGCACCCGGTGCGGTGGATCGACATCGGTGGCGGAGTCCCGATGAGCTACCTCGTCGACGAGCGGCAGTGGCGCACCTTCTGGCGTCGGGTGGCCCAGGCCGAGGGCGACGAAATCACGTGGAGGGGGGATCGGCTCGGTCTGCTCGACCCGTCCGCCCCACGTCCCTCGCCGACGCTGTACCCGTACTGGCAGCGCGAGGTCCGCGGGCAGTGGCTCCACCGGGTGCTGGAGGCCCCGGCCGTGCCCGGTGACGTCGGCGGCGACACCATCGCCGACCTGCTGCGTGACCGCACCCTCGAACTACGTCTCGAGCCCGGTCGCGCCCTGCTCGACGGATGCGGGATGACGCTCGCCGCCGTCGCCGCGCGCAAGGAGACCAATGACGGCACGCCGCTGGTGGTGCTGCACATGAACCGGACCCAGGTGCGTTCTACGTCGGCGGACTTCCTCGTCGATCCTCTGCTGGTGCGTCCGCCCGACGCCCGCCCGGCGGCGCAGCCCGGGGACGGCTTCCTCGTGGGCGCCTACTGCGTCGAGGAAGAGCTCATCCTGAGACGACGCCTCACCTTCCCCGACGGGGTCTCGCGCGACGACGTCCTGGCGTTCCCCAACACCGGTGGCTACCTGATGCACATCCTGGAGAGCGCCTCGCACCAGCTGCCGCTCGCGGCCACGCTGGTGCACACCGCGGGCGGGTGGGAACGCGACCCGATCGACGCGGTGTCGACCGCGCGCTCAGGGGTCGCGGAGGCAGCCCTCTAGAATCGCCGCCATGGCTGACACTCTTCCCCCGTGCCCCCGGTGCTCGTCGGAGTACACCTACGAGATGGGCGAGCTCCTGGTCTGCCCCGAGTGCGCCCACGAGTGGTCGCCGTCGGAGGAGGCCGAGGCCGAGCTGGCCGCGCAGGTGAAGGACTCCGTGGGCAACGTGCTGGAGGAAGGCGACACCGTCACCATCATCAAGGACGTCAAGGTCAAGGGCGCCGGCGGCGGCACCGTCAAGGTCGGCACCCGCGCGAAGGGCATCCGCATCATCAACGGTGTCGGCGACCACGACCTCGAGGGCAAGGTCGACGGCTTCGGCGTCCTGCAGCTCAAGTCGAGCATCGTCAAGAAGGTCTGACGCTCCTCAGAACCACCGAGTGGTCAGTTGTCGACGTCGTGAGGCTCTCCGGCGTCGACAACTGACCACTCTGCATTTCAACGGGCATTTCAATGGCCAGCGGCTCAGTCGCGGCCGCGTTGCCAGG
Source organism: Nocardioides yefusunii (assembly GCF_004014875.1). Classification (NCBI taxonomy): domain Bacteria; kingdom Bacillati; phylum Actinomycetota; class Actinomycetes; order Propionibacteriales; family Nocardioidaceae; genus Nocardioides; species Nocardioides yefusunii. The sequence goes on from NZ_CP034929.1 coordinate 1,380,586, forward strand.
AGTCCAGCACCATCAGGGTCTTGGTCCCGATGACGTGCCCGCCGCGTCGGATCCGGTCGATCACCTGGTGCAGGTGGCTGAGGTCGTCGAGGCGGAAGTGCACGATGGCGTCGGGGTCACCGGCGACGGTGTAGACGGCCGTCACCTCGGGGATGCCCTTCACTGACGCGGTGATGTCGGAGACCTTGGTGTCGCCGGCGAAGCGGAGCTCGGCGAATGCCTCGAACGTGGGGGAGAGGCCACTCTCGTCGACGACGGCGGTGTAGCCGGTGATGATGCCGCGGTCCTCGAGGCGTTCGATCCGACGACGGACCGGGCTGGGGGAGAGCCCGACGATGTCAGCGACCTCCTTGACGGAACGTCGTCCGTCCTCGATCAGGAGGTCGAGAATACGACGGTCGACGGAGTCGATCTCAGTGAGTGCCATGCGCCCGAATCTACTTCCCTGGCGCACAGATGTGGCGCACAGGGATGGATTCAAGGGTGGAAGCGAGCAAATGGGGGGCGGTTTGCGCCTCGTGCTTGCGCGCGTGCGTGAGCCGTTCAATTCTGTACATGTTGTACTGAGTGAACGGAGCCCCGTCGTGACGATCGACCCCACCCCCCAGGTTCTCTCCAGCAGCCTCACCGCTGCGGAACAGGCCACGCTGCGAGAGATCTCCCAGCGGGTGCTGTGGCTCTCGTCGGCGATGATCAACGAGGCCAACCGCGGCCGCGTCAACACCTCCGGCGTCAAGGTCGGCGGCCACCAGGCGTCGTCCGCCTCGATGATCGACATCATGGTCTCGCTCTGGTTCCACGAGCTCACGCAGTACGACCGCGTCTCGGTGAAGCCGCACGCCTCCCCGGCGCTGCACGCGATCAACCACCTCCTGGGTGACCTCGACGTCAAGTACCTCACCACCCTGCGCGAGAAGGGCGGACTGCAGTCCTACCCGAGCCGCCTCAAGGACCCCGACACCGTCGACTTCTCCACCGGTTCGGTCGGCATCGGCGCCACTGCCGCGCTCTGGGCCGCGATGGGGCACCGCTACGTCGCGTCGCGCTTCCCCGAGACCCCGAAGGCCGGCCGCTTCATCTCGCTGCTCGGTGACGCCGAGCTCGACGAGGGCGCGATCTGGGAAGCCGTCGCCGACCCGGCCGTCGCCTGCCTGGGTGAACTGCTCTGGATCGTCGACCTCAACCGTCAGTCCCTCGACCGCGTCGTTCCCGACATCCAGACCCAGCGTCTGCAGGGCATGTTCGAGGCCGCCGGCTGGCAGGTCATCACGCTCAAGTGGGGCTCCACGATCTCCGCGCTCTTCAACCGCCCCGGCGGTGACGAGCTGCGCCAGCGTCTCGAGGACATGCCGAACGAGGAGTACCAGCGGATGCTGCGTGCCCCCCAGGACGAGGTCGCCGCCCGCATCCTCGGCTCCGACGCCCCCGCGGCGCTCTCCGAGTTGCTCGCCGGCGTCACCGCTGACGAACTCGCCATCGCGATCCGTGACCTGGGCGGCCACGACATCGGTCTGCTCACCGACGCCTACCGGGCCGTCGACGACACCCGCCCGACCGTCATCTTCGCCTACACCGTGAAGGGTCGCGGCCTGCCCACCGAGGGCCACCCCAACAACCACTCCGCCCTCATCACCGAGGCGCAGATGCTCGAGCTCGCCGCCGCCTCCGGGGTGGACCCGGCCCAGCCGTGGGAGCCGCTTCCGGCCGGCCCGGCCGCCGACCTGTGCCGCGCCCGTGGCGAGGTGCTCAGGCGTGACGCGATCACGCCCACCCCGAAGATCAAGGTCCCCGCAGCGCTGGGACGTGCCCACCGTGCCCCGATCTCCACGCAGGCCGCACTGGGACGTCTGCTCACCGACCTCACGCGTGAGGCCCCCGAGGTCGCGGCCCGTGTCGTCACCTGCGCCCCCGACGTCGCCTCGTCCACCAACCTCGGCGGCTGGATCAACAAGACCGGCGTCTGGTCGGTCAACGACCGTCGTGACTGGTTCGCCGACGACGCCGAGCGGGTCCTGAAGTGGTCGGAGGGAACCGACGGCCAGCACATCGAGCTCGGCATCGCCGAGGTCAACCTGGTCTGCCTGCTCGGTGAGCTCGGCGCCACCTGGTCGCGCTGGGGCGAGCGCCTCATCCCGATCGCCACCGTCTACGACCCCTTCATCCCGCGTGCCCTGGAGCCGTGGTCCTACGGCATCTACTCCGGCGGTCAGTCGATCATCATCGGCACCCCGTCCGGCGTCACGCTGGCCCCCGAGGGAGGCGCGCACCAGTCGATCTACACCCCGTCCATCGGGCTGGAGCAGCCCCAGTGCATCGCCTGGGAGCCGGCGTTCGCCCAGGACCTCGAGTGGACGATGCTGGCCGCGATGGAGCAGGTCGGCGTCGAGGGCGGCACGTCGTCCTACTTCCGCCTCACCACTCGTCCGTTGCCGCAGGACCTCGCCAACCTGCCCACCGACGCCACGCTGTTGGAGCGTCGTCGCAAGCACGCAGTCGCTGGTGGCTACCGCCTCACCGACCACGACCCGGCCACCGAGCAGGTCACCCTCGTCGGTGTCGGCGCGATCATGCCTGAGGTCATCGCTGCCGCCGAGGCGCTGAAGGCCCAGGGCATCGTCGCTGGTGTGGTCTGCCTGACCAGCCCCGACCTGGTGTTCCGTTCGTTCAACCGACGTGGTTCGGTCGGCAGCGCTGCCGCGAAGGCAGGCGACGACATCGTCGACGTGCTGTTCCCCGAGCAGCACCGCGCACCGATCGTGACCGTCATGGACGGCCACCCGCACACGCTCTCCTACCTGGCGGGTGTGCGCGGCGACCGGATCAAGTGCCTCGGCGTCAGCGACTTCGGTCAGTCGTCCAACCTGGCTGACGCGTACGCACTGCACGGCATCGACACCGACGCGATCGTCGACGCCTCCCTGGGGCTGCTGGGTCGCTGACCTGCCTCAGCTTCGTCGGGACGTCATAGGGATCGGGGCCTCTGGCCCTCGATTCCTATGACGTCCCGCGGCGTTTCAGGGGCGAGGCGGCATCCAGCCGAGGCGTTCGGCCTGATGCAGCAACGGTGCCCAGAGTGTGGAGTCGCCGGGCAGCAGGTCGAGGACGGCCCGGACCTGGGTGGCCACCACCTGGTCGCGGGGCGGCAGCAGGCCTGCGAACCTCTCGTCGAGCAACCAGTGCTGAGGTCCGGATGCATGCACGCCCACCCGGTCGAGGAAGCGCAACAACGTGCGGTGCGGTCCGCCGGAGCCGTCGTCGCTGACGCGTATCCGGGCCAGCCGGTCGCCCCAGAGGGCGCTGACGTGCTCGCGCCCGGTCGGTGCGAGGTCGAGCAGTGTTCCGCACCGCTGGCCCGGGACGGGGTCTCCGGGGCGACGCAGCGCGTCGGTCAGTTCGGTCTCGTCGAGGTGGGACCCGAGCACCACCAGATGGTGAGTGGTCGCGAGGCCGCGCAGGACGGACGCGGCGGGGGCGTGCACGTTGGGTGGGGTGAGGCTGAGGTCCCCGGGGTGCTCGACGTCCCCGCGTGACTTCACCACCGTCGCCGTCGCGGTGACGTCCGCGCGCCACGGCAGGACCGCCGGCGGGTGGTCGTGGACCTCCTCGAGTGCCTGTTCGAGCATCGTGTCGGGGCAGGCGGTCACGACCTGGGTGATGCCGGTGCCGGCGACGAGGGCGTGCAGGAGGCCGGGACGCCCGGCGTCACGGACCGTCTCGACCCAGCGTCGTGTACTGCCGTCGGGGTCGTGGAGACGCACCAGCGAGGCCTGCTCGGCGGGCGAGACGGCACCGGAGTCGACGCCGGACAGGGACGGGATCGCGGCGAGGAGGGCGCGCAGTGTGCTCGTGTGGTCGGGGAGGCCTGCCGAGATCCCTGCGGCGGTGCCGAGGAAGAGCGCGGCCTGCCCGAGTGCTGCACGCCCGCCGAGGACCTGGGCGTGCTGGTCCAGTTCGGGGCCGAGGTCGCACGGCCAGGTGCGGCGGATCCACTGCGCCGCGGCGTACTCGCCCGCGTCCTGGGCGAGCAGGACGATGTCGACGCCGTGCTCGGCCGCCTGGTCACGCAGGGCCTCCAACTGGAGGCTGAGCCACGTGTGCGCTGCGAGGGGGAGCGCAGGTCGGCGCGTCGCGTCCGGGCGCGGCCGCGGGACAGGCAGCACGGGGACGGCGAGCAGTGGAAGAGTGCGCCCGGCTGACGACGGGAGGCGGGCCACAGCCACGGCGGAGACCACCCGTTTGAGGCGCAGCAGCACCTCGTCAGGGGTGCCGTCGTGGCTCTGCACCAGCCACACGGGGTGCTCGGGGACGCGGCCCCAGCCCTCGGGCCAACTGCGAGGACGCTCGGCCTTGCCGTCGGGCAGGAGGAACCGGTCGCGGGGATCGACCCAGCAGTCCTCGTCGAGCCCCAACAAGGCTGCGTCGTGCTGCACCGAGTCGAGGTGTCCGCGCACCACGTAGAGCTGTCCGGTGTTCGGCCTGCGTGATCCCATGCGCCACAGTGTGGCGGTTCGCGGCCGGGAGGAATGGACGTTCTCGCGCACTGAAGGATCAGGACGCAGACCCCCAGGTGCGACGGGCGCCTCGATCGGGGACGTCGGGAGGTGGGCGCCTGCCAAAGGTGTCGGTGGTCCTTCCTAGGCTTCGCTCCATGCGAATCCTGCACACGTCCGACTGGCACATCGGCCGCACCTTCCACCAGCACTCGACGCTCGAGGCGCTGAAGGAGGTGTTCGACGACGTCGTGCGGATCGTGCGCGAGCGCGAGATCGACGTGGTGCTGGCCTCGGGAGACATCTACGACTCCTCGACGCCGTCGGCCGACGCGGTCACGTTGTTCAACCAGATCCTGGTCGACCTGAGCGCGACCGGCGCGACGCTGGTGCTCACCTCGGGCAACCACGACTCCCCGACGCGGTTGGGCAGCCTCAAGGAGTTCGCAGCGGCCAGTGGCGTGCACCTGATCACCGCGGTCGAGCAGATCGAGACGCCGGTGACGCTCTCCGACGCCCACGGCGAGGTGCACTTCTACGGCCTTCCGTTCCTGGAGCCGTCGCGCCTGCGCAGCGTCTGGAACGTCGAGCCGATGCGCTCCCAGCACGACGCCGTGACCCATGCGATGAACCTGGTCCGCGCCGATCTCGCCGTGCGTGGCGGACGTTCGGTGGTGCTGGCCCACACCTTCGTCAACGGTGCCGAGGGTGAGACGTGCGAGTCCGAGCGCGACATCGTCTCCACCTTCGAGGTGGGCGGCGTCGACAAGGTGCCGGTCGACGCGTTCGACGGCATCACCTACGCGGCGCTCGGGCACATCCACGGACGGTCGCGGCTCGCCGAGCACGTGCGCTACTCCGGTGCGCCCCTGCACTACTCCTTCTCCGAGGCCGACAAGCCGCGCGGCGGGTGGCTGGTCGAGCTCGACGCCGACGGCCTCGGTGACGTCGAGTGGGTCGACGTGGTGGTGCCGCGGCGGCTGCGCCGGATCACCGGAACCATCGACGAACTCCTCACCGACACCGCCCACGAGGCTCTCGTCGACCACTGGGTCGCCGCAGTCCTGACCGACCAGGTGCGACCGATGGACGCCATGCGTCGTCTGCAGGAACGCTTCCCGCACTGCGCCCACATCGAGTTCAAGCCAGCCGTCGTCCACACCGACACCGACGACGGCTACGCCCAGCTGGTGCGTGGACGCAGCGACGACGAGGTCGTCGATGCCTTCCTCACCAAGGTCCGCAACGGCGTGGGAGCCACCGAGGCCGAACGCGAGCTGGTTCGCGGCGCGGTCGAGTCCCACCAGAGCAAGCAGGTGCACGCATGAAGATCCACCACGTCTCCCTCACCGGCTTCGGCCCGTTCCGGGGCAGCGAGTCGGTCGACTTCGACGCCTTCGCCGACGACGGCATCTTCCTGATCACCGGTCGCACGGGCGCAGGCAAGACATCCATCCTCGACGCGATCACCTACGCCCTCTTCGGCCGGATCCCGCGCTACGAGACCGCCGCCGGCGACAAAGTGCGCTCCGACCACCTCGGGCCCACCGACCCCTGCGAGGTGACAGTGGAGTTCTCCGTCACCGAGGGGCGCCACCGCGTGACCCGCCGTCCGGCGTTCATGCGTCCCAAGCAACGCGGTGAGGGTCTGACGCCGGTCAAGGCGTTCTTCGAGATGTCCGCCCTGCGCGACGGCGAGTGGGTGGTCATCGAGACCAAGGAGGGCAACGCCGACAAGCACGTCTCCGACGTCCTGCCGCTCAGCGCCGAGCAGTTCCAGCAGGTCATCCTGCTCGCCCAGGGCCAGTTCCAGGAGTTCCTGGTCGCTGGTTCGGAGAAGCGTCGCGAGGTCCTGAGCAAGCTCTTCGACACCAGCCGGTTCTCGGCCTACTCCGCCGACCTCGACGAGCAGGCGCGCGTGCTGCGCCGCGACGTGGAGAAGCTCTCCGCCCAGCTCGGAACCCACGCCCAGACCCTGGCCAAGCAGGTGGGAAAGGACGTCCCCGAAACCGTCGAACCCGCCACCGGTGCCGGTCTGCAGGAGTGGGCAGCGGTCTGCCTCGCCGCACAGCAGGACGAGGTGGCCCAGGTACGTGTCGCGGCCCAGGAGGCGGTGGCTGCCTTCACGACGGCTCGTACCCTCCACGATGCCGCGCAGGAGACCGCACGTCGCCAACGTGAGCGTACGGTCCAGATCGAGCGCCAGCGCGCGCTCGCCGAGCAGGCCGAGGCCATCGAGGCGCAGCGTGAGCAGGTCGTGCTCGCCCGGCGTGCTGCGTTGGCCCAACAGGCCTGCGCCGCTGCCGCGCGCGCGGAGTCGTTGCTGCACGAAGCCGAGGCTGCTCGGTCGCTCGCTGTAGCGGGGTGGCGTTCCGCGCTGGATCCGGATGCTCCGCACGACGGACCGTCTGAGCAGGAGGCCCGCACCGCGGCGGAGTCTCTCGCCGCGGACCTCGCTGCTCTGGAAGTCGCAGCGCGGACCGAGACGTCGGTTCCCGGTCTGGAGGCCGCCGTGGTGGCGGCGGACCAGGCACTGGCCGCGTTCGAGGAGAAGCTCACCGCTGCGGCCGATCGCCGGGCCGAGCACACCGATCGTCTCGACGCCGTCACTGAGCGTGAGGCTGCCCTGGTCGATCTGCTTGAAGCGCTCTCCGATGCTCCGGCTGATTTGCAGGCAGCACGCGAGGGCCTGCAGGCGGCACAGGACCACGACGCACTCACGACGCGAATGGGCACGGCCGTCGTCGAACAGCAGGCGGCAGCCGAGGCGTCGACGCAGGCCCAACAGGCCCGCGACGCCCTCGTTGCCCGTCAGTACGCCGAGTACGCCGGGGTGCTCGCCGCCGAGCTAGTCGACGGTGCCCCCTGCCTGGTCTGTGGCGGCACCGAACACCCCGCTCCGGCGACGCTGGCCGAGGACCACGTCGACGCCGCCACGCTGGAGACGTCGAACGAGGCCGTCGCCCGTGCTCAGGCGGTCGCGCAGGCCGCGTCGGGGCAAGTGGCACGCCTCGCCGCCCAGATCGAGGCGATGGAGGAGCGGACCGCGGGCTTTGACGTCGAGGCCTGGACGCTGCGCGTCAAGGAGGCCACGGTGCGAGCCGAGGAGCTCACCGCACTCCAGCGCGAGGCGAAGGAGCTGCAGGGCGTCCGCGCTGACCTCACCACCCAGATCGCTGCACTGACGTCCCAGGTGGACGGTGCCCAGGACGAACGTCTCCGGCTCGCGGGTGTTCTCACTTCCGCCCAGCAGTCCGTCGTCGACGCGCTCGCTGCTGTGGAGTCGGCGCGGGGGGAGTTCACCTCCGTCGCTGAACGACGCGCCGACCTGCAGGAACGTCACCGGGTCGCGCAGCGCACCGAGAGCGCCGTGCGTGCCGGGGTCGAGGCCGCGGGACGCCGCGACGAAGCGGTCCTCGCGATGGCCGAGGCGCTGAGTGAGCAGGGCTTTGCGGATGCTGCCGCCGTGGCAGAGGCCTCGCTCGCTCCTGAGGAGCTCCAGCGGCTGGCTGCTGCGGTCACCACCCACGACCAGCAGACGGCTGCCGTGGCGGATCGTCTCGCAGCCGAGGAACTGCAGAATCTGCCCGCCGATCCTGTCCAGCTCGACGACCTTGTGACGGCGCTGGAGCGGGCTGCGGCTGTGCACAGCGACGCCGTGCTGGCCCTCGGTGCTGCGGAGAACAAGGCTGCGACGGTGGCGGACGTGGTGGCCGGCATCAGTGCGGCGCTGACCGGTTCGGCTGCTGCCCGTGCGGAGTACGAGGTGGTCAATGCTCTCGCCGCGACGCTGCGCGGTCAGGGACAGAACGAGAAGAAGATGGCGATCGAGGCGTTCGCCCTGGCTGCCGAGCTCGAGGAGATCGTCGCGGCTGCCAACCTGCGCCTGGCCAAGATGACGGCGGGCCGCTTCGAGTTCAGGCACAGCGACACCGAGGACTCCAAGCGCGTCGCCTCCGGCCTGGGGCTCGACGTCCTCGATGCCCACACCGGTGAGGCCCGCTCGCCGAAGTCGCTCTCGGGCGGTGAGAAGTTCCAGGCCTCTTTGGCGCTGGCGCTCGGGCTCGCCGAGGTCGTCACGGCGCGTGCCGGTGGTCTGCGCCTCGACACCCTCTTCATCGACGAGGGCTTCGGCACCCTCGACCCGGAGACGCTGGAGTCGACGATGGCCACCCTCGACGGTCTGCGCGAGGGCGGACGCACGGTCGGCCTGATCAGCCACGTCGCCGCGATGAAGGAGTCCATCGCCTGTCAGTTGTACGTCGACGTCACGCCGGGCGGGTGGAGCACCGTCCGCCAGCAGTGACGCCGGGTGGCTGCGGTGCCCTCAGGCGCTGCAGCCGCCTTCGACGCGTTGTCCGCCGCGCGGCTCGCGCCGCGTCGGCTCGTCCCAGACGGTGAGGTCGGGAAGCAGCGCCTCGCGCTCGTCGAAGACGAAGCAGGAGCCGTCCCAGTGGTCGCCGCCGACCTCCTCGAAGTACTTCAGGATGCCGCCCTCGAGCTGGAGGACGTTCTCGAAGCCCTGTTCGGCCATGTAGATCGAGGTCTTCTCGCAGCGGATGCCCCCGGTGCAGAAGCTGACGACCGTGCGGCCCTCGAGGTCTTCGCGGTGGTCGAGCACCGCCTGGGGGAACTCCGTGAACTTTTCGATCCGGAAGTCGACGGTGTTGCGGAACGTTCCGTAGTCGACCTCGAACGCGTTGCGGGTGTCGAGCATGAGGACCTCGCGGCCCTCGTCGTCGTGGCCCTGGTCGAGCCAGCGCTTCAGCGTCGTGGGAGCCACCGAGCGGCCACGCCCGTCCATGGGGCGGATCGTGGGGTGGTCCATGCGGATGATCTCGTTCTTGACCTTGACGAGCATCTTGCGGAACGGCTGCGTGTCGCTCCATGACTCCTTGGCCTCCAGCGTCGCGAACCGGTCGTCGGTGCGGAGGAGGTCGAGGAAACCGCGCAGCGGCTCGGTGTCGCCGGCGAGGAACATGTTGATGCCCTCGCGGGCCAGCAGGATCGTGCCCCGCAGACCGGCGTCGTTGCAGCGCTGCAGCAGGGCGGCGCGCAGAGCGTCGAGGTCGTCGATCTCGACGAACAGGTAGGCGGAGATGTTGAGCACCTGGGCGTCTGAAGTCACCGGAAGATTCTAGGTTCCGTGGTGCTCAGGAGTCGTTTCGGTGCGGGCGTGCCTCCGGGAACGCCGCACCCCACCGGTATGGGTCGTGAATTCAGTGAAATCGCGACCCGAACCGGTGGGGTGCGGGTGAAGAGAGTGGCTCAGCCGTAGTGGCAGACGTACGACAGGGTCTCGGTGACCTCGATGTCGAAGGAGGAGTCGCCCGGGACGGAGAAGGACTCACCGGCGGAGTAGGTGTTCCAGTCCTCGGAGCCGGCGAGGCGCACGCGGCACGATCCGCCGTTGAGCTCCATGACCTCGGGGGCCGCGGTGCCGAAGTTGAAGGTGTTGGGGAAGATGACGCCGGCGCTCTTGCGGACGCCCTCGGCGGTGTAGAAGGTGTGCGAGACGCAGCCGCCGTCGAAGTAGACGTTGGCGGTCGGGTCGAGGGTGACGTTCTCGTAGTTGCTCATGGGAGAACGCTGTCACAGGACGGTCACGGAGCTGTCAGGTGCCCACCCCGACGACGCCGGAAAACGTCCCCTGTCCCGCCCCCCGCGTCCGGGTTCGCCGGGTGCGGTGCGGGGGAGCGGGACGCAACCCGCCCGCGTTCCGGAGGATCCGGTGGAACGCGGGCGAGGGGTCCTGGCACAGGCGGATCGAGTGCACCGTGCCGGGACGGTGGCGCCGCGGAGGGCGGGGATGCGACGCCGGGTGGGGAAGTGCGGGTGGTGCGTCAGGCAGCGCGGCCGTAGAAGACCTTGTTGGTCCAGATCTTCTCGGTCTTGACCGGCTTGCCGGGGCGGGAGGCGTGGAACACGTATCCCTTACCGGCGTAGAGGCCCACGTGGTAGACGCGGCTGCCGCTGTAGAAGAAGACCAGGTCGCCCAGGCGCGGGTTCTTGGTGCGCTTGGCAGCCTTGGCCTGGGCGGCCGCGGTGCGGGGCAGGTTCTTGCCGACCTTCTTGTACGACCAGGAGGTCAGGCCGGAGCAGTCGAACGCGCTCGGGCCGGTCGCGCCGTAGACGTAGCGGGCGCCCTTCTTGGTGCGGGCGACCTTGAGTGCGCGGACGGCGCGGGTCTTGATCGCGCGGGCCTTGCGGATCTTGGCGATCTTCTTCTTCTTGGCGATCGCAGCGGCCTTCTTCTTCTTGGCCTTGAGTGCGGCTGCCTTCTTGGCGGCCTTCTTCTCTGCTGCGGTCTTGGCCTTGGTCGCGGAGACCTTGGTCGTGGTGGGGGTCTCGGCGACCGGTGCTGCCTGGCTGGGTGCTGCAAGCAGGGAGGTCGCGAGGGTGGCCCCGATAAAGGTGCTGACGAGAGTCAGGGGAGTCTTCATGTGTAGTTCTCCGGCGGACGCCTACGACTGATGACCTGTCGGATTCGGGCTGCCGTGCCCGGGCGGTTTCCCGCCTTCACCCCAAGCCGCCCCCGAAGGGCGGCAGTTTTGCTGGGTCAGCCGTGCTCCACACCACTCGATCCTTGCGTTTCGAGTCATCCCGGCGACGTGTGGAGCCTCGGCGCGGTCCGGGATGGCCTCACCGGTGGGCGAGGGCTTGTTGTTGATGCAGTTGTTCCTGTGCTGCGACGTGTTGCACGTGTGACAGGAGGGGCAGGCGTTGCTGCCGTGGTGTTATCCAGAGTGAAGGACTGTTCAACGAATTGCACATGCGCGACGCTGTGGGCCTACCCACAACCATGCGAATGCGTGCGTTCGCTGAGGACGCGACGGTTGGAAGCGTGGTCCCGTGCTCGACTCGGTGGTCCCGTTCACACACGCGCGCGCACGCGCGCGGAGAGAGATGGGGGCGTCAGGACGGTCCTGGACGTGGAACCACTCGCGGCTGGCAGTTCCGCTCGATGAGTCGGCGGGAGGGCCGCTCTGGGCTGGGTCTAGAACTTCCGCAGCTGGTACTGGCCCACGGCGCGGGCCACCTCGACGCCATGGGCGTCGGTGAGGGAGATGTGCAGGACGTAGCGGGCCTTGCCGTCGCGGAGTGCGTCCTCGCGCAGGGTGGCCTGGTGATCAGGGGAGAAGGTGGTGGACGCCGTGACGTCCGTCGTCGCCGGGCGGAGGTAGTCGATCTCGACGCGGGTGACGAGGGGGACGAAGCCGTCGAGTCCTTGGCCGAAGCCGATCGATCCGCCGAGACATTCGGCGGCGCTCATCAAGGAGCCGGCGTAGATGGTGCCGAGGTGGTTGCTGTTGGGGGTGAGGGGGAGCAGGACGCTGGCACGTGATGCATCCCCGTGGAGGACTGTGATGCCCATCGCCCCGAGGATCGGGACCGATGTGTGCATGGAGGAAGTTGCCGGCCCGAGACCGACTGCTGTCTGTTCCATGCATGGCACCCTGCCACGTACCCGCGGAATGACGGAAGGGTCTGGACCACCTCATTTGTGTGTCCCTCCTCAGACCGCTTCTGGTGTCAGGCCACGGCCCACACGAGCAGGACGGCGGCACCGCAGAGACTGACCCCCGCCAGTGTCCCCGACACGACGGCGACGCGGCGCTGGGCCAGTGCTTCGGGCCTGCTGATCCGGTGGGAGGCCGTCACACGGATCGCGGCGTGGGCCGCGAACCAGATCGAGGTGACGAGCAGCAGGCTTGCCAGTCCCTGCGCCGTGGTGCTGTCCATCTGTGCTGACCTCACCAGTTGGGCGGCCAAGGACGAGGCGAGGTGGCGTCGTCGTCAGCAGACTCGGCCGGCGCCTGGTCCTGGCGCGGCGAACTCGTGCGCAGGACGCGGTCGGCAACGACTCCGTGGACCTCTTCCAACGCGCTGCGGTGCTGCATCCCTTGCCCCAGGAGCTGCTTCAGCTCGGCAGGGTCGAGGGCGTCGAACGCGTCGGCGACGGTGAGCAGGGAGTCCCAGCCGGCGATCTTGCCGGTGACGGCCGCCAGCAGGGCCTCGATGCGCATCAGATCGGCGACCGGCGTGTGGCTCGACCACAGACCACGCGGACTGACCCGGGCTGCGAGGGTGCCGAGGCGGGCTGCGGACGACAGGATGTGCGGGTCGGAGGCGCCGAGCCGGTGCGCCATCCCCAGCAGCTGACGGCGCTCGCCGATCAGGTCGGCTCTGATCGCGTCGATCACCTCCGACGCGGCCGCGTCGTCGACGTGGGCCGCCGCGTGCGCGAACAGGTCGATGCCTGCCGCGGCGCCCGCCAGATGGATCTGGACGTAGGTGGAGACGGGGTCGCCTGTCCCTGCGCCGGGCAGGCGCCGTGGGCGAGCGGCCACCTCGTCGTCCTCGGCGCGTTCCTCCGCCTCGGCGTTCTCGTGGGCGAGCTGGATCTCGTCGACGTCCAGGGGCTGGGCGGGCTCAGCTGCCTCCGGCGTGGGGTCCTCGGCAGAGTGCGGCATGGTGTTCCCCTCGTCGTCGGCCGTGGTGGTGTCCGGTGCCGTGCCGGCACCGGACCCTTCTCAGGTACCCGTCGTGGTGGTTTTCATGCACGCACGACGAACGCCGTCGACGAGCAGTGCTCGTCGACGGCGTCCGGGTCACGTCAGGCGTCAGCCCGATCGGATCGTTCTGCTCGGCAGGGATCAGATCGGGTAGTGGCGCTCCTCGGTGGAGTAGGTCAGCCACCGCAGGTCGGTGAACTCGTTGATGGCGTAGTTGCCACCGAAGCGGCCCCAGCCGGAGTCCTTGACGCCGCCGAACGGCATGGCCGGCTCGTCGTGGACGGTCGCACCGTTGATGTGGATGATGCCGGACTCGATGCGGTCGGCGATCGCGCGGGCGCGGTCCAGGTCGGTGCCGTAGACGGCCGACGACAGACCGAAGTCGGTGTCGTTGGCGAGCTCGACGGCCTCGTCCTCGGTCTCGAAGGAGGTGATCGTGACGACGGGTCCGAAGGACTCCTCGCGGTAGATCTCCATCTCCGGGGTGACGCCGGCGATGACGGTCGGCTCGATGAGGACACCCTCGCCGCCACCACCGGTGAGCAGGGTGGCGCCCTTGTCGACGGCGTCGGCGATCAGGCCACGGATGCGGGTGGCGGCCTTCATGGAGACCACGGGGCCGATGTGGGTGGTGGGCAGCGACGGGTCGCCGACGGTCATGGCGGCGGCCTTGGCGGCCAGCTTCGCCGAGAACTCCTCGACCACCGAGGTGTGCGCGATGACGCGCTCGGTGGACATGCAGATCTGGCCGGAGTTCATGAAGGCACCGAAGTTGGCGCCGGCGACAGCGGCGTCGACGTCAGCGTCGTCGAGGACGACGAACGGGGCCTTGCCGCCGAGCTCGAGCACGGTGCGCTTGAAGTACTGGGCGGCACGGATCGCGATGGAGCGGCCGACACCGGAGGAACCGGTGAAGTTGATGTGGCGGATCTTCGGGTTGTCGATGAGACGCTCGACGATCAGCTTGCCGTCCTCGGGACGGTTGGTGATCAGCTCGACGGCACCGGCGGGGACGCCGGCGTCGCGCAGGACCTGCACGATCGCGGCCTGGGTGCGCGGGCACTCCTCCGAGGCCTTGAAGACGACGGTGTTGCCCAGGGCCAGCGGCATCGCGACGGCACGGGTGCCGAGGATCAGCGGGGCGTTCCACGGGGCGATCGCGACGACGGCACCGAGCGGCTTGCGCACGCCGTAGGCCTTCAGGCCGGGGACACCGGACGGAATCTCGTCCTCGACGACCTGGCCCGGGAGCTCGGCGGCAGCGCGCAGGACACCGGTGGTGACGTGCACGTTGAAGGCGGCCCACCCGTGGGTGGAGCCGACCTCCTCGGCCATGGTGATGGTGATCTCCTCGGCGCGCTCCTCCAGGAGGTCAGCGGCCTTGTTGAGGAGTGCGGAGCGCTCGGCGGCCGGGGTGGCGGCCCAGGCGGGGAACGCTGCGTGGGCGGCAGCGGCGGCGTTGTCGGCGTCTTCGACGGTCGCGGCAGCGGCGACCGAGACGACCTTGCCCGTGTACGGGTTGGTCTTCTCGAACGTTGCTCCGGACACGGAGACGTGCGGGACACCAGCGACGACGATGTCGGGTGTGCTGCTCATGAGTACGTCCTTTCCAGACGTTCGGCCGAGAGGGCACTCGGCTCAGGGATCTGTTCCTGCAAGGGTGTCAGGACACCACCCCAAGTGTGACGCGAGACCGGTTGAAAGTGGTCACTGGCGTCACATCTGGGGTGGTGGTGTCATGTGTGGTTCATGCCCGTGGGAGCAGGGGGAGTGCCTCAGGCGCTCTTGAGCTCCAGGCCGAGGCGCTCGGAGAGCTCCTCGACGGTGGTGCCGAAGGTCTCACGGACGACGACACCATCGGGGGTGATGTCGAACGTCGCGAGTTCGGTGTAGACGCGGTTGACGCAGTTGACACCGGTCAGCGGGTAGGTGCAGGCCTCGACGAGCTTGGCCTCGCCCTTCTTGGTGAAGAGCGTCATCATCACGAAGACCTGCTTGGCGCCGATGGCGAGGTCCATCGCGCCGCCGACGGCGGGGATCGCGTCGGGGGCACCGGTGTGCCAGTTGGCGAGGTCTCCGTTGACGGCGACCTGGAAGGCACCCAGGACGCAGACGTCGAGGTGGCCGCCGCGCATCATCGCGAACGAGTCGGCGTGGTGGAAGTAGGCCGCACCGGGCAGCTCGGTGACGGGGACCTTGCCGGCGTTGGTGAGGTCACCGTCGATCTCGTCGCCGATGGCGGCGCGACCCATGTTGAGCATGCCGTTCTCGGTGTGGAGCACGACGCCGGAGTCGGCCGGGAGGTGGTCGGCGATCAGCGTGGGCTGACCGATGCCGAGGTTCACGAAGGATCCGGGCGCGATGTCGCGGGCGACGACGACGGCCATCTCGTCCTTGGTGAGGGGACGGTCGGCGGGGATGTCCGCCAGGGTGATCTGGTTCTCGCTCATGCCTTCACCACTCGGTCGACGAAGATGGACGGGGTCACGACGGTCTCGGGGTCGAGGGCGCCGGTGGGGACGATCTCGTTGACCTGCACGATGGTGGTCGCGGCGGCGGTGGCCATGACGGGACCGAAGTTGCGGGCCGTCTTGCGGTAGACGAGGTTGCCCATCTCGTCGGCCTTGTGGGCGCCGATGAGGGCGAAGTCGCCCTTGATCGGCATCTCGAGGACGTAGGTGCGTCCGTCGATCTCGCGGGTCTCCTTGCCCTCGGCCAGCGGCGTGCCGACGGCGGTGGGGCAGAAGAAGGCACCGATGCCGGCGCCGGCGGCGCGCATGCGCTCAGCGAGGTTGCCCTGGGGGACGACCTCGAGCTCGATCTTGCCGGCGCGGTACAGCTCGTCGAAGACGTAGGAGTCGCTCTGGCGGGGGAAGGAGCAGATGACCTTCTTCACGCGGCCGGCCTTGAGCAGCGCGGCGAGTCCGGTGTCACCGTTGCCGGCGTTGTTGGACACGATCGTGAGGTCGGTGGCGCCCTGACGGATCAGGGCGTCGATGAGCTGGACGGGCATGCCAGCCATGCCGAAACCGCCGACGAGGACGGTCGCGCCGTCGTGGATGCCGGCGACGGCCTCGTCGTGGGTGTCAAGGATCTGGGTGAGAGCCATCAGTTGGCCTCCTCGTTCTCGAAGGCTGCGTTCTCGAGGACCACGGCGAGGGCCTGGCCGACGCCGATGCAGATGGCGGCGACGCCCCAACGCTGGTTGTCCTCGCGCAGGCGCTTGGCCAGGGTGCCGAGGATGCGTCCGCCGGACGCGCCCAGCGGGTGGCCCAGGGCGATGGCGCCACCGCGGGTGTTGACGATCTCGTGGTCGATGCCCCAGGCGTCGGCGCAGGCCAGCGTCTGGACGGCGAAGGCCTCGTTGACCTCGACGGCGGCGACGTCGTCCCAGGTGATGCCTGCGGCGGCGAGGGCCTTGTTGGCTGCCTCGGTCGGGGCGTAGCCGAAGTCCTGCGGGTCGAGGGCGTGGGTGCCGCGACCGGCGATGCGGGCGATCGGAGCCTTGCCGATCTTCTCTCCCGCCGCCTTGGAGCCGATCAGCAGCGCGGAGGCGCCGTCGGAGAGCGGCGAGGCATTGCCGGCGGTGATGGTGCCCTCGGGGCGGAAGACGGTGCGCAGGTTCGCGAGCTTCTCGACCGTCGTGCCGGGGCGGATGCCCTCGTCCTTCGCGAACTCACCGACGGGCACGACGAGGTCGTCGTAGAAACCGTTCTCCCAGGCCTGGGCGGCAAGGGTGTGGGAGCGGGCAGCGAAGGTGTCCTGGCGCTCACGGGAGATCTCGAAGCGCTCCTGGAGCTGCTCGTTGCACTCTCCCAGAGAGGCGGTCCACTCCTTCGGCATCGCCTTGTTGACCAGGCGCCAGCCGAGCGTGGTGGAGACGGCGGTGACGTCACCGGCCGGGTAGGCACGCGACGGCTTGGGCAGGACCCAGGGGGCGCGGGACATCGACTCGACGCCGCCGACCAGGACGATGTCGGCGTCACCGGTCTCGACGATGCGCGAGCCCATCATCAGCGCGTCGAGCGAGGAGCCGCACAGACGGTTGACGGTGGTGGCGGGCACGGACGTGGGCAGACCTGCGAGCAGGGCACCCATGCGTCCGACGTTGCGGTTGTCCTCGCCGGCCTGGTTGGCGCAGCCCCAGACGATCTCGCCGATGGCGGCGGGGTCGAGAGAGTCGTTGCGCTCCGCGATGGCGGCGATGACGGTGGAGGCGAGGTCGTCCGGTCGGGTGTCGGCGAGGGCTCCGCCGAACTTGCCGAAGGGGGTGCGGACGGCGTCGTAGATGTAGGCGCTCATGACTTCCGTTCGTATAGCGAACAATCGTTCAGTAGACGAACGCAAGCGTACGCGTGGTCGTCGTCACGTTCAAGAGTCGTCCGTGTCACACGTTCCTGAGGTGGGAACGCGGATGTACTGGACTGGACCCGTATCCCGGTTGGACAGGCAGTTCGAACGGTTGGCCGGTGCGCGCAGCGTCTCGCGGGACCGCTGGCTGCGAACTGCCTGCTGAATGGGGGTCAAGTGTCCGGGGCGCTGCCTATGCTCTCCGGATGGAGCCACGGCTGATGGAGTACTTCGTCGCCGTCGTCGAGCACGGAAGCGTGACCAGGGCGGCGGAGTCGCTGTTCATCGCCCAACCGTCCTTGTCCCAAGCCATCCGGTCGCTGGAGACCCAGCTCGGAGCGGATCTGTTCGAACGCCGCGGTCGCGGGCTGCACCTCACCGACGCCGGGCGTCGGTTCGAGGGGCACGCCCGACGGGTGCTCGCCGACGTCGCTGAAGCGCGACGCCGGGTCGAGGCAGTCCGTGCGGTGGAAGGGGGACGCCTCCGCCTCGCAGCCACCCACGACCTCCACCTCAGCCCACTGCCACGGCTTGCCGCCGAGTTCCGGGCCCTGCACCCCGGCGTCGAGCTGCACGTGGACGACTTCGGTGGCCCGGGTGGCGTCGTCGGGGCTGTGCGCGGCGGGTCCGTCGACCTCGGATTCACCACCCTGCCTGCACGCACCGACGGGCTCGCGGTCGTGAATCTGAGGCGGCAGAACCTGGTGCTCGTCCTCGACGAGGCCACGGCCTCGGGGCTGCCGGATCCTGTCCCGCAGGCGCTGCTCAGCGAGATCGCGCTGCTGCGCGAACAGGACGACCACCTCGCGGACCTCGTCGACGACCCCGCAGTTCTCGCGCCACGCCCCGGCAGCCTCGTCACCGCTCACCGGCGGATGCTGTGGGAACTCGTCATGGCCGGGGCCGGCGCCGCGTTCATGCCCGAAGGGTTCGCGGCGCGGCACCTGCGCGGCATCGTCGAACGGCACACCACACCACCGATCAGCAGAGAGGTGGCTGTCGTGCACCGGCCGGGCCCCCTCGGTCCTGCCGCCGCGGTCTTCATCGACCTCGCGACTCAGGCCACGTCGGCCTGAGCGACCTCGGTCGCGACCTGCACGAACGCAGCTGCCGCAGGCGACTGGGTGGCGGGGGAGTGCGCCACCCCGAACGTTGCACCCAGTGGCGGGCGAAGTTCGCGCACCACCAGCCCCGAGCGCCGTGCTGCCTCTGCCTGCGCGCGTTCCAACCACGTCGCGCCCACACCGGCAGCAGTGAACGCCAGACGTGACTCCCTGTTGGTCAGGACCATCGCCGGTGGTCGAGCCTGCTGCCGCACCGAGAGCGCCGCCAACATCTCAGAGGTCTGGCGTCCGCCCGGGGGCACCGCGATCACGTCCGTGTCGATCTCGTCCCATCGCAACCACTCCCGTCCGGCCGACGGCCCGGACAACTCCGTGCCGGGTGGGAACGCGATCCAGTACTCCTGCCGACCCAACTCCAGCACCGACAGGTCACCGCCGGCCACAGCCAGCGGGAGTTGCGTGATCACCAGGTCGCAGACCGCGCGCCCCAGAAGGTCAGCGGCGTCCGCGGCGTCGTCCAACCCTGAGACCGTCAGGCTCACCCGCGGGTGACGCCAGCGGAACGCGGCCACGATCTGCGTCACCACGCCCGTCGCCAACGCCGCCTGGCAGGCCACCTGTACCTGGCCGCGCAGACACCCCTCGCCGTCGCGAACGGTCCCGCTCGCACTGGCCAGCCCGTGCAGCACCCGACGGGCCGGCGTGACCAGTGCCTGCCCGGCCGAGGTGAGCACCATGCCACGCCCCACCCGCCGGAACAGCGGCGTCCGCACGTCGCGCTCCAAGGCCCTCAGGCCCTGCGACACCGACGGTGGTGTCACCCCGAGCGTCCCCGCGGCACCATGCACGCTGCCGGAGTCGACGACCGCCAAGAAGTAGCGCAGCTGCTGCGGATCCATGCGCCGGACGCTAGGGGAATGCGCCCCCACAATCCATAGGCAGCGCCTTACGGCTAGATCACCTGCAGGTCTTGGTGCTCGTCGCACGTCAGGTGGTTCGCTGCCCACGCCGGGCAGAACGATCACGGGCTGCCCGGCCACCACTCAACGCTGGAGGCACCGATGGATCTCGCCCGCATCACCACCGCCGTCACCGGAGGAGCCTCCGGGCTCGGACTCGCCACCGCCCGGCGACTGGTCGGGGCCGGGGGACACGTCACGATCATCGATCTGCCCGGCAGCGACGGGAAGGCCGTCGCCGAAGAGCTCGGGGACCGCGTCCTCTTCGCCCCTGCCGACATCACCGACGCAGGCGCATTCGGCGAGGCTCTCGACGAGGCCGACGCCCAGGCCGACGGGCTCCGCGGCGTCGTCCACTGCGCGGGGTCGGGGCGCAAGATGCGGGTCCTGGAGAAGGACGGCTCGCCGGGGTCACTGGAGGACTTCGAGTTCGTGATCCGCCTCAACCTCGTCGGCACCTTCAACGCCCTTCGGCTCGGGGCCGAACGCATCGCCCGCCACGACCGCATCGACGACGCGGAGAACGGCGAACGGGGAGCCGTCGTCCTGACCGCCTCGGTCGCAGCGTTCGAGGGCCAGATCGGCCAGATCAACTACTCCGCCTCCAAGGCCGGGATCGTCGGCATGACCATTGTCGCCGCCCGCGACCTCGCCTCCCGCGGTATTCGGGTCAACACCATCGCCCCCGGAATCATGGACACCCCGCTCCTGGGACGACTCCGCGACGACGTCCGCACCTCCCTCGCAGCCACTGTTCCTCACCCTCACCGTCTGGGCCACGTCGACGAGTTCGCGTCCCTGGCCAGTCACATGCTCGAGAACGGCTACCTCAACGGGGAGACCGTCCGCCTCGACGGCGCCATCCGCATGGCTCCCCGCTGACCCTGACCCGCACTGACCTGCACCGAATCGACCTGAGGAGCGCCGATGCGCCGCACGATCTTCGACGAGACCCACGAGTCCTACCGCCAGATGCTGCGTGACTTCATCGCCAAGGAAGTCGTCCCCGTCTACCCCGAGTGGGAAGAGGTCGGGCACCCGCCGCGCGATTTCTACCGCCGCCTCGGTGAGATCGGCGTCCTCGGCGTCCAGGTCCCCGAGGAGTACGGCGGCGGTGGCTCGGACTCGTTCAAGTGGGCGGCCGTCACCATGGAGGAGACGAACCGGGCCGGGGTCACCTTCGGCAACTACTCCGCCCACACCAACCTGATCCTGCCCTACCTGATGCGCGGCAACGACGTGCAGAAGAAGCGCTGGCTGCCCGGGTTCGCGTCCGGCGAGATCATGACCGCCATCGCCATGACCGAACCCGGCACCGGTTCCGACCTCGCCAACATCTCCACCCGCGCGGTGCTGTCGGGGGACGGCAGCCACTACGTCCTCAACGGTGCCAAGACGTTCATCACCGGAGGTGTCCTGGCTGACCTCGTGCTCGTCGTCGCGCGGACCTCGCCCTACGACCCCGCCGACCGTCGCGGTGGTCTGTCGATCCTGGCCGTGGAGAGCAACTCCGACGGCTTCAGTGTCGGGAAGATGCTCAAGAAGGTCGGCCTCAAGACCTCCGACACCGCCGAACTCTCCTTCCAAGACGTGAAGGTGCCGGTCGAGAACCTGCTCGGCAATGAGGGCGACGGGTTCAGCATGCTCATGCAGAACCTCGCCCAAGAACGCCTCACGATCGCGCTCGGCACCATCTCCACCGCGGAGGCGGCGATCCGGTTCACCCAGCAGTACGTCGAGGAACGTCAGGTCTTCGGCAAGCCCGTCGCCGCGTTCCAGAACACCAAGTTCGTGCTCGCGGAGTGCTCGACCGAGGTGGTCGCCGCCCGGGTCTTCGCCGACCGTTGTCTCCAGGCTCACGACGACGGCGAGCTCTCCGTCGCCGACGCAGCCCGCGCGAAGCTGCTCTGCACCGAGGTCGCCGGACGCGTCATCGACAAGTGCGTCCAACTCCACGGCGGCTACGGCTACGTGTGGGAGTACCCGATCGCCCGGCAGTACGCCGACATCCGCGTCTCCAGGATCTACGGCGGCACGTCCGAGGTGATGAAGTCGATCATCGCCAAGGACATGGGTCTCTGACTCGCCCGGCCTCTCGTCCTGCCGCCTGCCGTGACCCGGTGACGGGTCATCGCCCAGAAACTCGTGCGTGTCAGGTGTCGGACCGCCTGCCCCGCACGTAGATTCCTTCCATGTCGAACAACGACCCTGGGTTCATCGACGAGATCAAGGACGCCATCTCGTTGCGGACGGTTGCGCTCATCGCAGGCGTGCTGCTCGTGCAGGTCGCCTTCATCGCGTCCTACGTCGGCGCGTTCCACCATCAGGAACCACGCGGGATCGAGATCGGGGTGGTGGCCCCCGGCGGCCAGGCCGAGGCGCTCGCACAGCGCCTCAACGGCCTCGACGGGGAACCGCTGGACGCCACGGCCATGGCGTCGGACGTCGAGGCGCGAGACCAGATCGAGCGGGGCGAGCTCGTGGCCGCGCTCGTCGTCGACCCCGCCGGTACCCAGGACACCCTGCTGGTGGCCAGTGCTCGTGGCGAGTCGCTCAAGGGCGCGGTGCAGCAGGTGCTGACGGCCGTGGAGACCGAGCAGCAACGCACCCTGGCGAGCGAGGACGTCGTGCCACTGCAGGACGGCGACGCTCGTGGGATGAGCGGCTTCTACCTCGTCATCGGCTGGCTGGTGGGCGGGTACCTGGTCGCTGCGCTGCTGGGCGTCGCCAAGGGAGCACGCCCTGCGAACAGGCACCGAGCGGTGATCCGGCTGGGAGCGATGGTCCCGTACGCGGTGGCGTCCGGCCTGTTGGGTGCGGTCGTCGTGGGCCCGCTCATCGGGGCGCTCGAAGGTCACTTCTGGGCCGTCGCCGGGGTCGGCATGCTGCTCGTGCTCTCCTCGGCCACGGTGACGATGGCGCTGGAGGTCCTGGCCGGAACCATCGGCATCGGCATCACTGTCCTGCTCTTCGTGGTGCTGGGCAATCCGAGTGCCGGTGGCGCCTACCAGACCGAGCTCCTGCCGGGTCTGTGGCGCGGTGTGGGGCAGTGGTTGCCCAACGGTGCAGGCACCACCGCGCTGCGCGACATCGTCTACTTCGACGGGAACGGGGCGTCCGGCCCGATCCTCGTCATCGTCGTGTGGGCGCTCGTCGGCGCAGTGGTGACCCTTGCTGTCACGGGTCTGCGTGACCGTCAGGCGGCGCGAAGCACCTGACGCCGAATTCTGGGCCCACGGGGGTGCTGTTCGGTGCTCACCGTTCATGGAGTGACGGGCTCGTCCCGTGTGGAGGTGGAGATGGTCCGCAGTCAGTTCCGTGGCGCGATCGTGGGCGTCGGCACGTCGCGTGGGGTGCGAATCGTCGTAGGGCGATGGCACTCGTCACCGCTGGGCAGTTTCGCCGACGTCATGGTGGAGACCGCCGACGGTCACCGCATCCTTCTGGCGCCGAACGACGAGGTCGCCGAGTTCGTCTCGGCCACGTACTCCTTCGACTCGATCCGCACCGAGGACGTGCACGTGGACGAGTACGCCGTGGGGCAGGGCGCGGAGCGGTGGTCGGTGTGGTCCGACTCCCTCGACCTCCACCTGACGTTCGGCGGTCGCACCGCGCTCGGCAAGGTCCTGCGACTCGTCCCGGCACGCATCGCCGAGAGCCCGGCCTGGTGCACGGTCACCGACCCCGTGGCCCGCGTCGTCATGCGGGGTGTACGCACTCGCGGCAGCGCGAACGAGGGACGGCGGGAGTGGTACGGAGCCACCGACCACCACGCCGTCACCGCCGTGTCGGGCACCTTCGACGGGGCGGCACTCGGGACGCTGCGCCCCGTCCTGCCGTCACCACAGTTCGGGTTCTCCTCCACGCCGACCACACCCTCGATCACCCGGGTCGTCACCACCGTCGAGTGGTGACGGGCCGAGGCGCACGCCGAGCCGCGCCGGGGGCGCACGCCGAGCCGCGCCGGGGGCGCACGCCGAGCCGCGCCGGGGTCAGTGCAGGTGGTCGAGATCCTCGGCGATCGCCCGCGCGGTGGCCTGCACCTGGTCGAGACGGTCGAGCGGGTCGAGGGGCGAATTCATCGGCAGGGACACGTTGATCGCGGCCGGGATCTTCCCGTCGCTGGTCCGCACCGGCACGGCGATCGAGCGCAGGCCGAGTTCCAGTTCCTGGGTCACCACTGCGTAGCCCTGCTCGCGCACCTGCACCAGTTCGGCCCGCAGCACGTCAGGGTCGGTGACGGTGTGGGCGGTGAGTGCAGGCAACGTCTCCGGGAGCGCGAGGTCGCGTTCGGCAGCCAGCAGCACGCGGCCCATCGACGTCGCGTGGGCCGGGAATCGAGTCCCGACGGTGATGCCCACCGTCATCAGCCGGCGCGTCGAGCAGCGGGCGACGTAGACGATGTCGGTGCCGTCCAGCACCGCGCAGGAGGTCGATTCGCCCAGCGCGGCCGACAGCTTCTCCAGGTGCGGGTGCGCCACCTGCGGCAGACCCAGACCGGCCAGGTAGGCGGTGCCGAGCTTGAGCACCTGCGGAGTCAGCGTGAACGCCTTGCCGTCGGTGCGGACGTAGCCGAGCTCGACCAGGGTGAGCAGCAGCCGCCGACAGGTCGCCCGGGACAGGCCGGTTCGCTTCGAGACGTCGCTGAGCGTCATCGTGGCGTGCTCGGCGTCGAAGCTGGTGATCACCTCGAGCCCGCGGGCAAGCGCCTGGACGAACTCGTCCCCGGGCGTGCGCCGCTGCGGTGCGTCGGGGATGGGGTGCTCACTCACGGGGCAGACCCTATCGGCGGTCCCCGCCGGGCGGACGTCAGGGATGACGGGGCGACCGCCCAAGGGCTCCCGGGCGTCAGGTCACCGTCGCAGCCCCTGGACTCCACGGCTGCTGGACTCAACGGCTGCGCTGCACGGCCCGGCGGCAGATGCCACCTCCGTCGTGCAGCAGTTGCCTCCGCCGGGTGCATCAGCGGCTGCGCATCACTCCAGTGCCCACTCCAGTGCTCAGTCCAGCGCTCCCAGCGCCCGGATCGCGGGGAGTCTCAGGGCCGACCGGGTGGCGAGGAGGGCGGTCACGGTCGTCAACGCCGCCGTCAGCACCGTCATGGCGGCCAGCAGCCCCCAGGGAATCGCGACCACGGCGGTTCCGTAGACACGCTCGGTCGCTGCCCAGATCCCGACGAGGGCGAGCACCGCCGTGATCGCGCCGAGAACCAGACCGATGGTGGTGGCCGCCAGGGCTTCGAGGACGGTCGCCCCGTGGATCTGCTGCCGGGTCAGGCCGCTCAGCCTGAGCGTGGCGAGCTCGCTGCGGCGCTGACCGATGGAGATGGCCACGGTGCTCAGCACGCTGATCAGGGCGTACAGACTGCCCAGACCCACGATGGCCGCCATCACCGCCCTGTTCTCCGCCTCGCTCGCGCTGGTCTGCTCCACCGCGGACTCCGACGGCGTCAGCACGCTGGTGGCGCCCGCAGCCGCCAGCGACTGCTCCACCACGTCCCGGTCGGCGTCGCCGGCGAGCTGGATCAGGACCGACGTGGGGCCCTCGAGCATCTCTGCGGGCAGCACGGAACGGTCGACGTAGAAGCCGTCGACACCGGCGAGGGTCTCCGACATGCGGGCCGCCTCGTCCAGCCTGACGGTGTCGTTGCCGACGTCGAGCGTGATCTCGTCGTAGTGGCTGCTGACCGAGGTGGAGTCCAGGCCGGGGCCGAACACGACGGAGCGCTGCCCGAAGTCCGACAGGTCTCCGGTGTCGGGCCGCTGCAGGTGGGTGGCGCGGAAGGCATCGGGGTCGACGGCCACCACGGTGCCCAGCCCCGGGGTGGTGGTGCGTCCGGTGGTGAGCTGGATCTCCGGGGAAATGACTGTCTCGGGTGCAGCCAGCGCGACGCCCTCGATGGCGTTGACGGCGGCCAGGTCGATGCTGTCGCCGGTGGCGACCAGGTCAGCCGCCAGCAGCGTCTCGGCCTCGACGACAGTCGCCTTGCTCTGGGTGTCGAGGATGCCCTGCAGCCCCATGACCAGACCGACGAGCACGATCATCGGCGCGGCACACGAGGCAGTGCGGCGCACGGAGTCACGCAGGTTCGCCACCCCCACCTCGACGACCACCGAGCGTCGCGCCCACGCGGTGAGGACTCCTGCGGCGGCCGGCACGAGCAGCGGAGCGAGTCGGCTCGTCGCGACGGAACCGGTGATGATGATTCCCAGCCCCAGCAGGATCGTCAGGAGCAGGCCGCCCCCCGCGGCCGCGACATAGGTCTGCAGGGCGGTGAGCACCAGGGCAGTCACTGCGACGATCCACCGCCGCACCGTCATCACCCGCTGTTCGTCAGCGGTACGGCGGAGCGCATCCAGTGGCTTCAGCCGGGTGGCGCGCTTGGCCGTGCCCCGGGCTCCGAGGAAGCACACCGTGAAGGCAACCACCAGGTCGATGACCAGGACGGCTGTCCGGACGGGGGTGGCAGCTCCGTCGGGGAAGACACCGAGCCCGGACAGGAGTGCCCGTTGCACCGTCGTGAGGCCGGTGCCGAGCACGGCGCCCGCGAGCGTACCCAGCACGGCAGCCACACAGCCTTCGGCGAGGAGGAGCCCACGGATCTGCTTGGCGGTGACCCCGCCGAGCCTGAGCACGGCCAGGTCACGCCGGCGTTGGTCGACGGCGAATCCGAAGGTCGAACCGACGACGAAGATCGTCAGGAAGGCACCGAGCGTCACCGTCATCCCGGTCAGGGTGCCCGTCGCGCTGACCGCTTCCTGGCAGGCTTCAGCCTGCTCGACGCTCGCCCCAGCTGGCGCTTCGGAGTTCTCGACGCCGAGGATGATCGTCATCCCGGCGTGGACGATGGCGACGCCGGCGGTGACGGCCAGGACCGTTCCGACGAAGAGCTGCCAGCGGTCGACGAACGTGCGGAGGGCGAGGCGGATCATCCGTGCGCTCCCGACAGCGCCGGGGTCTCGAGATCGGCCAGGGTGGCCGCGATCTGAGTCGCGTCGGCGCCGCTCAGCGTCGTGACCAGACGGCCGTCACGGAGGAACACCACGTGGTCCGCTCGAGCGGCCGCCACCGGGTCGTGCGTGACCATCAGGATGGTCTGTGCCTGCTGGTCCACGAGCGTACGGAGCAGGTCGAGCACCGTTGCGGCGGATGCGCTGTCCAGCGCTCCGGTCGGTTCGTCAGCGAACAGGATGCTCGGCCGGGTGGCCAGAGCGCGCGCAATCGCCACCCGCTGCTGCTGGCCCCCGGAGAGTTCCCTCGGCTTGTGACGGGCGTGCTTGCCCAGACCGAGTGATCCCAGGGCATCGAGCGCGGCTCGGTCGGCTCCCTTGCGGCCCGCCAGCCGCAGGGGGAGGGAGACGTTCTGCACCGCGTTCAAGGCAGCGACGAGGTTGAACTGCTGGAACACGAACCCGATCTCGGTGCGCCGCATCCGGGTCAGCAGGTCGTCGCTCAGGCTCGCGATGTCACGGCCGTCGAGGAAGACCTGTCCGGAATCGGGAGTGTCCAGCCCGGCCGCGCAGTTCAGCAGCGTCGACTTGCCGGACCCGGAGGGACCCATGACGGCCGTCCACGAACCGCGTCGGCAGCCGAGCGTGATGCGGTCGAGGGCCGTGAGGGTCGAGCTTCCTGACTGGTAGGTGCGGGTCACGTCCTGGAGGTGCAACACCGTGGCGTGCGCAGCAGATTCGGTCATGGGGCCCAGTCCATCGCGGGAGGCACCCTCCGGGCAGTGGGGCCGGACGGTCAGTTCGAGGTAGGGGTAGCCCTACCTCTTTGGCGGATCTGGGTTCGTACAATGACGCGGTGAGTGGACGAGAACCCGCGCCCCGGGCAGTGCCGGAGATCGGACGATGGCGCGGCTCGGTCTACTGCGCAGCGGTGGGGACGCAGGCCCTGGTGGCCCTGGCCGTCGTGGTGGCGCTCGGCACCCCGGTGGGCCTCGGGCTGGCAGGTCCGGCACGGGGGAGCGCGGCGGCCGGAGCCTGGGTCGTCGCGGGCCTCGCGCTGCTCGGTCTGGGACTCCCGTGCGTGGCGATCGTCCTCGCGCGCCTCGGCTGGAACGGTGCGGCCGCTCTCCTCGAACGTTCCCCGGGCCAACCTTTCGAGGTGCGGTTGCGTGAGCTGCGGACCCTCACCCGACCGCTGGCCTACGCCGTCGTCATGGTCACGATCGGCGGCGTCGTCGCACTCGTCGTCCTCCTGCTGGTGATCGCGGCGGTGGTGGCACTGCTCAGCCCGTGGCTGACTGCCGGAGGCGACGAAGTGGTGATCGGGCCGGTCACCCTCAGCACGACGCCGCAGTCGGTCCTGGCCGCGGTGTGCGCGGTCGGGCTGCTGACCGGACTCGTCAGCGCCTCCTCGAGGTTGGCTCGGGTGCACTGCGCGGTGGTGCTCCAGCTGCTGACCAGCCCCGAGCAGCGGCTCCAGAGCGACCTGACTGCGACCGTGCGCTCGCGCGCCCGCTTGGTGCGAGCATTCGACGTCGAACGGCGAAGGATCGAGCGCGACCTGCACGACGGTGTGCAGCCCCAGCTGATGTCCATCAGCATGACGCTCGGGCTCGCCCTCGCGATGATGCCACCCGATGCTCCCGGGCGCTCGGACGTCATGCGTGCCCAGCACCAGGCGAAGGACACGTTGGAGGCACTGCGCCGCTTCGTGCGCAACATCCATCCCCAGGTGCTCATCGACCACGGTCTGGGCGCGGCAGTGGGGGAGCTCGCCGACACCCTCCCGATCTCGATCAGGATCGAGGACAGACTCGGCGACCGGCTGCCCGCAGAGGTCGAGACCAACCTGTACTTCTGCGTCGCGGAGCTCCTCACGAACGTGGTCAAGCACTCCGGGGCCACCCACGCCGTGGTCCGCCTGGGCCGGCCCGGGCCGCGAGCCGTCGAGGTCGTCGTCGAGGACGACGGGCACGGAGGAGCGGGCATCGGACGCAACGACAACAGCGGGCTCGACGGCATCGCGGACCGTGTCGCCGCACTCGACGGCACCCTGAGCATCGACTCACCCCTGGGCGGGCCGACGGTCGTCGCCATCACCGTCACCGCGCCGGAAGGGACCGTCCATGACTGAGGACGCATCGACGCCAACTCGGGCCGGAGCACCGCTGCGCGTGGTCCTGGCCGAGGACAACACGTTGCTGCGGGAAGGACTTCAGCTGCTGCTCGAGCGGAGCGGGTTCTCGGTCGTCGCGGCGGTCGACACCGCCGAGCGACTCCTCGAGGTCGGACGCGTGATGGAGCCGGACCTCGTCGTCACCGACGTGCGGATGCCACCGACGTTCCGCTCCGAAGGCCTCGCAGCCGCGGTCACGCTCCGGGAGGAGAACCCCGGGCTCCCCGTGGTCGTCCTGAGCCAGTACGTGGAGCAGAGCTACGTCGCGGAGCTGCTCGACAGCGCCGACGGGGCCGCCGTCGGCTACCTCCTCAAGGACCGGGTCAGCGACGTCGCCGACTTCGCCGACACCCTCCGCCGCGTCCACGCCGGGGGGACAGCGGTCGATCCGGCCGTCATCACCCAGATGATCAAGCGTCGCCGGGATCCGCTCGAGCGACTCACCCCGCGGGAACGAGAGGTCCTGGCCGTGATGGCCGAGGGGCACTCCAACGCCGCGATCGCCCGACGTCTGGTCATCTCCGAGGCGGCAGTGGTCAAGCACATCGGCAACGTGATGATGAAGCTCGACCTGCCGCCCAACGACGACCAGAACCGCCGGGTCGCTGCGGTGCTGACCTTCCTGCGCGGTCGCAGCCCTGAGCAGTAGCCCTGGGCAGTAGCCCCGAGCAGTAGCCCAGCGGCAGCGGCCCGGTGTCGTTGCAGGCCCCAGCGGTGACGGATCACCGCCGGGGCATGGAGGTGTGCGTCAGGGACGACGGACGTCGTTGATCTCCTCACCCAGGGTCTCCTGGGCGATCCGGAAGGCGGTGTTGGCGTCGGGCACGCCGCAGTAGATCGCGCTCTGCAGGATGACCTCCTTGATCTCCTCGACCGTCACCCCGTTGCGCAGCGCCGCCTTGAGGTGCATCGCGAACTCCTCGTGGTGCCCGCGCGCGATCATCGCCATCAGCGTGATCAGTGACCGCGAACGACGGTCCAGGCCCGGACGGGTCCAGATCGTGCCCCACGCGTACTCGGTGATCATCGACTGGAACTCACGCGTGAAGTCGGTGGTGCGCGCGATCGAACGGTCGACGTGCTCGTCGGAGAGCACCTCACGACGCACCACGAAACCGGCGTCGCGGACCTCGTCACGCGTCATCGCGTTGCGCACGCTCGTGAACGCCAGGTCGCGGATCGTGCGGACCACCAGCGCGGTCTCCTCGACCGGAGCCAGGTGACCCATGTCGGTGACCGTGGTCAGGCGGCCCTTCTGGACGCCCTCGGCGATCACCTGCAGGTCGGCCGGGGGAGTGGCGACGTCGAACGTGCCCGCGACAGCGACCACGGGAGCGGTGATCTCCCCCAGACGCTCACGGACGTCGAACGTCGCGAGGGCGTCGGTGACGGCGGCGTAGCCAGCGGCGTCGGTGTGGGAGAGGTCGTGCAGGATCTGGCCGCCGGTCTCACCGTCACGCTCCAGGTAGCCCGGACCGAACCAGCGCTGGGCCGAACCAGCCACCAACGACGCGGTGCCCTGCTGGATCACCTGACGACGGCGCTCGGCCCAGCCCTCGGCCGAGCCGATCTTCGCGCCGGTGCACAGCAGCGCGGCGGAACGGACGCGGTCGGGGGCGTCGAGCAGCAGCTGCAGACCGATCGCACCACCGACGGAGTCACCCGAGTAGTGGAACGTGGCACCCGGGGCGACGTGCGCGTCGACGGCCTCGATCACAGCGGCGGCCAGGTCGGCCATCGTCAGGGTCTCCGGGGCGGGCGCACGGTTGGTGCCGTGACCGGGCAGGTCGATGCCGACCACGTGGAACTCGTTGCCCAGCGCCTGCGCCGCACGCGACCACAGGGTCGTGACGGAGGTGCCGAGCGAAGGGACGACCACCAGCAGCGGGAGGTCAGGGGTTCCGGCGAGTTGGACGGCGGTGACGATGCTCATGGTTCCTCGAAGAGTCCGTGTGAGTGGGAGTAGCGGGGGAGAGGCGGCCAAGCCCTCCTGCGAAGCACATCGCAGGAGGGCCTGATCCGTCAGTCGAGCCTGGGGAGGAGGGCTTCGGCCCGAGCCACGACGTCGTCGCAGATCGAGCGGGCGGCACCCAGATAGTCACCGGTCGGCTCGTGCCCGGCGATCGTGGCCATGGTGCGCTGCTCGGCCAGCAGGTCCTCACGCGACGCGGCGGCGGTCTCCGCCATCCGCTCGGTGTGGACCTTGAGTCCGGTCAGCAGGTCGACGGCCTGGGAGGTCGCGACCAAGGTGCGCCGGACCAGCTCCGACAGCGTCGACCACTCGACGTGCCAGCCGCCCACCGAACGCTCGTCGACCTGGTCGGCCGACGCGGCGTGCAGGGCAGCAGCGAGCTGGGGCGTGGTGAGCGCGGCGCGACGGATCAGCGTCGACAGCACCGGGTTCTGCTTGTGCGGCATCGTCGAGGAGCCACCACCGGTGCCCTCGGAGAGCTCACGGACCTCCGGGCGACCCAGCGCCAGGACGTCGTTGGAGATGCGGGCCAGGGCGTCGGTGGTCGCGGTGTACGCGTCACCGATGCGGGTGATCGAACGACGCGTCGTGTGCCACGGCAGCGCCGGCTCGAGTCCGAGCAGGCCGGCGAACTTGCTGCGCGACAGCGTCGGGTCCAGACCCAGCTCGACCGCTGCGGCCAGGGTGCCCGCGGCACCACCGAACTGCACCGGGAACGTGAGGGCGAGGACGTCGTCGGTGGCGTCGAGCAGACCCGTCAGCCAGGTCGCTGCACGCAGACCGAACGTGGTGGGGACGGCGTGCTGCGTGAGGGTGCGCGCAGCCATCGGGGTGTCGGCGTGGGTGACCACGAGAGAGATCAGAGCCTCGATCGCGGCGGCCAGGTCCTGACGCAGCGTCTCGGTGGACTCCTTGGCCAGCAGCATCAACGCGGAGTCGACGACGTCCTGGCTGGTGAGGCCACGGTGCGCGATCGACTCGCCGCTGCGCTCACGCACCAGCTTGGCGATGTCGAGCACCGGGTTGCCGCCGGCCTCCGCGCCGAGAGCGAGGTCGCGCAGGTCCTCGGTGGTGAGGGTGCCCGTCAGGTCGGCCTGACGGCCCAGGACACGCAGCCATGCCTCCTCGGTACGCACCATGGCGTTGAGGAACGAAGGAGCGTCGAAGTGGGTGCCGGCGCGCTCAGCGCCGGGCCAGAACAGATCTGCCATGAGGTGAGTCTGTCTTCTCTCTGTGCGAGGTGCGAAGGCCTGGGCGTGCCGAAGCCCCCGCGCGACGCCCGAGAGGCCGCGCGGGGGCAAGCGATCACTGACCGAAGAAGACGGTCTCGTCCTCGCCCTGGAGGCGGATGTCGAAGACGATGCGGTTGCCCTCTTCGGTCGCCATCAGGGTGTGACGGCGCTCAGCCGGCACGGAGGTGAGGAACGCGTCGTTCTCGGCCAGCTCGCCGGGAAGGTACGCGCGGGTCAGGCAGCGGTTGAGCAGACCGCGGGCGAAGACGGCCACCGCGAAGTACGGGGCACGACCCTCGGCCATCGAACCGGGACGCAGCGTCGAGAAGACGAACTTGCCGGTGCGGTCGGTCGAGGCGCGGCCGAAGCCGGTGAACGTGTAGCCGTCACGACGCAGCGAGCCGTGCTCCTGCACGACGTTGCCCTCGGTGTCGGGCTGCCAGATCTCCACCAGGGCGTCCGGGACCGGAGCACCCGTGCCGTCGTAGACGACGCCGGAGAACTGCACCGCACCCGGAGTGCCCGGGGCGATCAGGTCGCGGTCACCGTCGTAGGGCAGCGCGTAGTGGAAGAACGGACCGACGGTCTGGGCGGGGGTGGGGGCGAGCTTGCTCATGCGTGCTCCTCGTCCTTCTCGATGTCGGCCTCGAGCGGCGTGCTGCGGTCACCGGTCAGGACGATGTCCCAGCGGTAACCGGTCGAGACCTCGGGGATGGTGACGTCGTGGTCGTAGGTGGCCACGAGACGCTCGCGGGCAGCCGGGTCCACGATCGACTGGAAGATCGGGTCCAGCGCGAACAGCGGGTCACCGGGGAAGTACATCTGGGTGACCAGACGCTGGGTGAAGTCGGTGCCGAAGAGCGAGAAGTGGATGTGGGCCGGACGCCACGCGTTGGCGTGGTTGCGCCACGGGTACGGACCCGGCTTGATCGTGGTGAAGCGGTAGTTGCCCTCGTCGTCGGTGATGCAGCGACCCACACCGGTGAAGTTGGGGTCGAGCGGCGCGGGGTGCTGGTCGCGCTTGTGGACGTAACGACCGGCCGAGTTGGCCTGCCAGATCTCCACGAGCTGGTTGCGGACCGGGCGGCCTTCGCCGTCGGTGACGCGGCCGGTGACGACCATCTTCTCGCCCAACGGGTCGCCGTTGCCGACGATCGTCAGGTTCGACTCCAGCGGGTCGACGTCACGGTGACCGAAGACGGGCGAGTAGACCTCGATGCCCTCCGGGTCGGGGTGCAGCATCGACTTCGTGGGGGAGCGCAGGATCGAGGAGCGGTACGGCGGGTAGTTGAGACGGGTCTGCGTCTCGACCACGCCGGCTGCCTCGTAGGCGCGGGAGACCTCGGCCATCTCGGCGTTGATCTCGGCCTGGGTGTTGGCCGCGGCGTCGGGGTTGGTGTTGATCTTGCTCATCAGGCGTCCTTACGTGCGATCGGCCAACCGGTGTAGGCCTCGGCCAGGTAGCGGCGTCCGTGCTCGGAACCGGTCACCATGGCGAGCTCGCCGAGCTGGCGACGGTTGTCGAAGACGGTGGCGTTCTCGTGCGTGTGCAGCATCGAGGTCATCCAGTAGGAGAAGTGCTGGGCCTTCCAGACGCGGTCGAGAGCGCGCTCGGTGTAGCGGTCGAGGGCGGAGAGGTCCTTGCCCTTGATCGCGATCTCGAGCTCCTCGGCCAGCACCTTGACGTCGGCGAGAGCCAGGTTGAGGCCCTTGGCGCCGGTCGGCGGGACGGTGTGCGCGGCGTCGCCGGCGAGCAGCATGTTGCCGTAGCGCATCGGGGTCTGGACGAAGGAACGGAACGGCAGGACGGTCTTCTGGACCACCGGGCCGGTCTTCAGCGTGAAGCCGTTGGGCTCGACGCGCTTGGACAGCTCGTCCCAGATGCGGTCGTCGGAGTAGTCGTCGACGTTCGCCTTCGGGTCGCACTGGAAGTACATGCGCTGGATGGTCTCGGTGCGCTGGGAGATCAGGGCGAAGCCGTCGTCGGAACGGGAGTAGATCAGCTCGGGCGACGACGGCGGGGCCTCGGCCAGGATGCCGAACCAGGCGAAGGGGTACTCGTGGAAGTACTGGGTGCGCTCGGCCTCGGGGACGGCCTGGCGGCAGATGGAGCGGGAGCCGTCGGCACCGACGAGGTAGTCGGCGCGGACCTCGTGGGCGACACCGTCGGCGTCGGTGAATCGCATGACGGGGGAGCCGAGGAGGTCGTCGACCGAGACGTCGGTGACGGAGAAGCGGACGTCGCCGCCGTCGCGCTCGCGTGCGTCGGCGAGGTCGATGAAGACGTCGGTCTGCGGGTACAGGTACGCCGAGGCGCCGACCAGTTCGCGGAAGTTGATGCGGTGGCCCTCGCCACCGAAGCCCAGCTCGATGCCGTCGTGGCGGTGACCGTCACGCAGCACGCGGTCCGAGACGCCGTCGAGCAGCATGTCGACCGAACCCTGCTCGAGGATGCCCGCGCGATGGGTCTCCTCGATCTCCTTGCGGGATCGGATGTCGATGTTGATCGACTCGATGCCCACACGGGCGAGCAGGTGGGACAGCATGAGTCCGGCGGGGCCGGCGCCGACGATTGCGACGGGGACTCGCGAAGTCTGGAGGGGGGTCGTCATGGGACGAGTGTGGGCCGGGACACCCCGGTCACGAAAGGGTGTACTTTCATTGAGTGAAAGTTACTCGCGAGAAAGGTGGCGACGAGCACATGACCAGCGTCACTCCTGACGGATCCGCCAAGCGCCCCAGTGTCACCTCGCGTGCCCTCTCGCTGCTGGGAGCCTTCTCGGAGGCTCGCCGCACGCTGACATTGACCGAGATGTGCGAGATCACCGAGCTCCCCATGCCGACGGCGCTGCGTCTCGCGCGCGAACTGGTCGAGTGGGGCGCGTTGGCGCGCACTCCCAGCGGCTCGTACGTGATCGGGCGCCGCCTCTGGGACATCGGACTTTTGGCGCCGGTGCAACGCAACCTCGTCGACGTCGCCTCTCCCTATCTGCACGACGTCTTCTCCGCCACGGGTGCCACGACCCAACTCGCAGTGCGTGACGGCGTGCGGACTCTCTACCTGGAACGACTGCGGGGCAGTGCGTCGGTTCCCGTGGTCTCCACCATCGGCTCTCGGCTGCCGCTGCATGCGACCGGCGTCGGGAAGGTGCTGCTCGCGTACGCGCCTGCCGACGTCCGCGAAGAGGTCATGAGGACGCTCTCGCGCATCACGCCCTACACGGTGGCGACGCCGGCCGCCTTGTCGCGGCAGCTGGCCAAGGTGCGCGAGGAGGGTGTCGCGACCACCGACGAGGAGATGACGCTGGGGGCGTGCTCGATGGCCGTGCCGGTGTGGCGTGGTGACGAGGTGGTGGCGGCCCTCGGAGTGGTGGTGCCGTCCCCCGGAAGGGACCGCGTTCGCTTGGTGGCGGGCCTCAAGGTGGCGTCGCGTGGCATTTCGCGTGCCCTCAGGTGAGGTCTTGCGCCGACAGGGGGTTGCGACAAAGAGTGATCCAAGCCACTTGGCGAGCGTGAAAAACGCGCGCGATCCCACAGGTTGAGATTGCCGTCCGAAGTGTGGACGCAAAGGTTGGCGAGCAATCTCCTGCGACTTACTCTTCTTTCATCGTGGCGCGCAGACGCCAGTGCTGCACACGGCGGTCATGCCGACGCCACACTCACCGAGAGGAAATACCCATGAGCGAGGCACAGCCCCCTCTGATCGAGGCCCCCAAGAAGAAGGGCCCGATCATCGCCGCTGTCGTCGTGGTCCTGGCGGTCATCGTCGGACTCGCCATCTTCTTCACCCAGAAGGATGACGACGAGACGACCAACTCCTCCGGTGAGAAGGTCAAGGTCGAGAAGGTCAAGCTCGGCATCGTTTCCGCCGGTGAGGACTACTGGGACACCCTCGCGGACGCCGCCAAGGCGGAGGGCATCGACCTCGAGATCGTCAACTTCGCCGACTACCCGCAGCCCAACCCGGCGCTGTCCGAGGGCGAGATCGACATCAACCAGTTCCAGCACATCGTCTACCTGGCTGACCACAACGTGAAGGCTGGCGACGACCTCACCGTCCTGGGATCCACCGCGATCTACCCGCTGGCCCTGTACTCCGACAAGTACGACGACGTCGCTGCCATCAAGGACGGCGAGACCGTCATCGTCCCCGACGACGAGTCCAACCAGGCCCGTGCCCTGCTCGTCCTGCAGTCGGCCGGTCTGATCAAGCTCAACGACGGCGGCTCGATCTACTCCACCCTCGCCGACATCGACAAGGGCGCCTCCAAGGTCGAGGTCAAGGCCCTCCAGGCCGACCTCATCCCCGCCTCTCTCGCCGACGTCGCCGCTGGCTTCGTCAACAACGACTGGGTCTCCAAGGCCGGCCTGAAGTTCGAGGACGCCATCCTCAAGGACGACCCGACCGACCCGTCCGCGCTGCCCTACGTCAACGTCTTCGCTGTTCGCGGCGAGGACAAGGACAACGCCACGCTGAAGAAGCTCGTCGAGATCTACCAGACCAACAAGGACGTCCAGGCCGGTGTCCTGAAGGCCTCGTCCGACACCGCCACCCTGGTGCAGACTCCCGTCGAGGACCTGCGCACGTCGCTGGCCACCGTCGAGGCCGACTCGAAGAAGCAGAACTGACCTCACGCTTGAACAGCGGGTGCGCCGGGTCCTCCCAGGGCCCGGCGCACCTTGCGTCTGTCGGCGTGTGTTCAGCAGCGTGTGTGGAGAGAAGGAATCAATGGCAGTCGTCGAGTTGAGCGACGTCCACAAGCAGTACCCCGCGCCCACCCGCAAAGGTGAGCCGGTCAGGGCTGTCAACGGTGTCGACCTGACGGTCGAGGCCGGGGAGATCCACGCCATCGTCGGCTACTCCGGTGCCGGCAAGTCGACCCTCGTCCGTCTCGTCAACGGCCTCGAGCCAGCGACGTCGGGATCGGTCAAGGTCAACGGCACCGAGATCACCGGGCTGGGGGAGAAGGGCCTGCGCGCCGTGCAGAGCGACATCGGCATGGTCTTCCAGCAGTTCAACCTCTTCAACTCCCGCACCGTGTGGGGCAACCTCGAGTTCCCGCTCAAGGTGGCCGGTGTCGCCCCCGAGGAGCGCCAGCGTCGGATCTCCGACCTGTTGCACTTCGTCGGCCTCGCCGACAAGGCGCACAGCTACCCCGACCAGCTCTCCGGTGGACAGAAGCAGCGCGTCGGCATCGCCCGCGCCCTCACCACCCAACCCTCACTGCTGCTCGCCGACGAGTGCACCAGTGCTCTCGACCCCGACACCACTCGCGAGGTCCTCGCGCTGCTGCGTCGGGTCAACGTGGAGATGGGTCTGACGGTCATCGTCATCACCCACGAGATGGACGTGGTCAAGGCGCTCGCGCACCGCATCTCCGTGATGGAGAAGGGCCGAGTCGTCGAGCAGGGCGACGTGGCCGAGGTGTTCGCACGCCCGCAGGCCGACGTCACCCGCCGCTTCGTCGCCACCCTCGTCGACGGTGTCCCTGCCGGCGACGAGATCGCAGAGCTGCAGGCCCGTGTCGGTGGTCGACTCATCAGCGTCGACCTCGCCGAGGGCGGTGCCCAGAGCAAGGTCTTCGCGCTCGTCGGAGCCCACGGCGTCGACGTCAAGGTCGTGCAGGGAGGCGTCAACCAGGTGGGCGCCTCGTCGTTCGGACACGTCGTGCTCAGCCTCGACGGAGAGCAGGCCGACGCGGCCGTGGCCGCCGTGGCCGCGCTCGCCGGTGTGGAGGTGCTGGCATGAACGCCCTGAACACGTTGCTCGTCCAGGCCTCCGTGGCCGGCGACCAGGTGCTGCGCGCCGAGGGCCGTCCCACGCGCCTTCCCGATCTCACCGACCAGTTGCAGGACGCCTTCGTCGAGACGCTCTGGATGGTGGCGCTCACGCTCACCATCGGTGGTGCCCTCGGGCTGCTGCTCGGCCTGGCGCTGTACGCCACCCGCCCCGGCGGGATCTACGGCAACCGGGTGGTCAGCGCGGTCCTCAACTTCTTCGTCAACTTCTTCCGACCGATCCCGTTCGTCATCTTCATCGCCGCGGTGCAGCCGCTGGCGCGAGCGGTGGTGGGCATCGGGATCGGCAACAAGGCCGTCGTGTTCGCGCTGATCCTGGCCGCGATGTTCGGCATCGGCCGGATCGTCGAGCAGAACCTCGTCACCGTGCAGCCCGGCGTGATCGAGGCGGCCCGGTCGATGGGCGCCTCCCGGATGCGAATCCTGTTCCAGGTGGTCGTCCCGGAGGCCTACGGCCCGCTGATCCTGGGCTACACATTCGCCTTCGTCGCGATCGTCGACATGTCCGCGATCGCAGGAGTGATCGGCGGCGGTGGCCTCGGCGCCTTCGCCCAGGTCTACGGATACCGCCAGTCCGACACTGTCGTGACGTGGACGACCGTGGTCCTGATCGTCCTCATCGTCCAGGTCGGTCAGGGGCTGGGCAACTGGGCAGCCCGGCGCGCACTGCGCCGCTGAGACAGAGCGCCCCACGTCGAGGAGACAGAGGGCGCCCCACGGCGTCAGGAGCACGTCGTCGGTGAGCCCCGGTCCGCCTGGACCGGGGCTCACTGCACTCCGCGGCAGATGCGTAGGGTTGCCCCGTGCCCGAACGTTCTGCTGCTCGTACCGCTCTCGTCCGCTTCCTCCCCGTGCCCGTCCGTGTGACGCTGCGTCGCAGCCTGGACGGCGCCCGCCGACGCGTCTCCGCCTCCGCGTTGGGTGAGGCCAGGCGGCGCGCTCGTCACGACGACCTGCAGTACGTCTTCGTCCTGACCTACGGCCGTTCGGGTTCGACCCTGATGATGGGCATCCTCAACTCGATCCCCGGGTGGTGCCTGCACGGGGAGAACCGGCACGCGTTGCGTGGCCTCTACGACTACCACCGCACGCTCGTGATCGAGCAGGACCGGGTGCCGCTCCACGAGGCCCAGCAGGTCACCCATCCGTGGTTCGGGATCGACCGGTACGACCGCGCCGCCTCCTTCGCCGCGGCTCGCCGTCTGGTGCTCGACTCGATGCTGCGTCCCGCCAAGGACGTCCGGGTCACCGGTTTCAAGGAGATCCGGTGGTACGACGCCGACGTGGCCGACTACGTCGCGTGGGTGCGTGAGGTGTTCCCCGGCGCCCGCTTCGTGGTGAACACGCGCAACCTCGGCGACGTCGCCCGGTCCGGGTGGTGGCGCGACGACCCGGACGCTGCGGCGACCCTGGCGGACATCGAGACCCGGATGCTGGCGCTCGCCGACAGCCTCGGTGACGCCGCATACCGGGTCCACTACGACGACTACAAGGGCAACCCTGAAGCGTTGCGAGGGCTCTTCGAGTGGCTGGGCGAGGAGTTCGACGCCGAGCGTCTGGAGCAGGTCATGTCGACTGATCACTCGGTGATGAACCGGACCCGCTGAATCGCGTGCTCAGAGGTCTGACGCCTCCTGAACGGGCACGACCTCGGGGCACAGGTGGGTGAGGGCCGCCTTGACGAGCGCGTCGCCGGTGGGTCGGGCCACGGCGTAGGCGGTGGCGACCTCCTCGCCGACCTTCGAGGCCGGCTTGCCGGGGACGGTGGCCGAGCCGCCGAGTTCGTCGCAGAGGTCGCGGCCCACCGCGCGTACCTCCCGCGGGGTGAGCTCCTGCAGGGCCGGGATCCTCAACTCCTGCTGCGCCACGGAGCTGAATGACCCGGGGTCACGGTAGGCGACGGCGCGACCCGCCCCGGCCAGAGCGACCAGGCTGACCACGGCGGCCGTGCCGATCATCAGCCACGCCTTGCGGTCGTTGCGGTGGTCCGCGGCGGGGTGTGTGGGCGGTTCGAGTGGGTCCACGGGTACTCCTCGGAGGCGGCCGCGCGCGCGGGTGCGCGCCGGGATGGGGAGCCGGTTCTCCGAGTCGACGTGCTCCGCGTCCTCATGATGGGACGCCTCGGCCGGTTTCGCACCTGCAGCCTCACTCCGGTCTAGAGTGTCGAACACCTGTTCGAAGGCATGTGAGGGTGGTGGTGGGGCGGATGTCTGAGGAGACGGCTGAGGAGCAGGCGGTGTTGTGGGGTGAGCCGGTTGCGCGCCGCCCGTCGCGACGATCCGCTGCGCCGCGGTCAGTCGCGCGAGCGAGTGCGACGTCCGATCGGCCGGCCTGGGTGGTTGGCGACTCCACGTACGTGCTGCGTGATGACGACTTCGCAGGGCGCGGGTGGCCTGCCGGAACCGTGCTGCACGTCGAGCCCGCCAGCCGCGCCGGTCGCGGGGATCTCGTGCTCGTCTCCGAAGGAGGGGTGATCCGGGTGGGCTGTTTCGGGGTCGATCGAGGGCGTCCGGCCCTGCTCACCGACCACGGTGCGACCTGGCTCTCCGAGCGCGCCCGGGTGGTGGCCGTTGCCACGGTGGTTCAGGCTCCGCTCGCAGTCTGACCTCGTCGGCGTGACGCGCGTTGTTCGTGGTACGGACAACCGTTGACGTCGCACGTCGTCGCGGATGAGGGTGGGGAGCGTCATGTCCGCCCCGACGGAGGTTGCATGCAGTGACGAACCAGAAGCCCGAACCGACCACCACCAACTCCGGAATACCGGTCTCCAGCAACGAGCACTCCCTGACGGTGGGTCCTGACGGGCCCATCGTCCTCCACGACCACTACCTGCTCGAGCAGATGGCGACGTTCAACCGTGAGCGGATCCCTGAGCGTCAGCCCCACGCCAAGGGCGGCGGTGCGCACGGCCACTTCGAGGTGACGCACGACGTCTCCGGATTCACCAAGGCTGCATTCCTGCAGCCGGGCACGAAGACCGACGTCCTCGCCCGCTTCTCGACCGTGGCGGGTGAGCGCGGATCACCGGACACCTGGCGTGACCCGCGCGGTTTCTCGCTGAAGTTCTACACGACCGAGGGCAACTTCGACCTCGTCGGCAACAACACCCCGGTCTTCTTCCTCCGGGACCCGATGAAGTTCCAGAACTTCATCCGCTCCCAGAAGCGTCGCGCCGCCAACAACCTGCGCGACCACGACATGCAGTGGGACTTCTGGACGCTCTCGCCCGAGTCGGCCCACCAGGTGACGTGGCTGATGGGAGACCGCGGCA
Organism: Nocardioides yefusunii; assembly: GCF_004014875.1. Lineage (NCBI taxonomy): Bacteria > Bacillati > Actinomycetota > Actinomycetes > Propionibacteriales > Nocardioidaceae > Nocardioides > Nocardioides yefusunii. The sequence continues at coordinate 1,421,365 of NZ_CP034929.1, forward strand.
TCCCCAAGACGTGGCGCCACATGAACGGCTACGGCTCCCACACCTACATGTGGGTCAATGCTCAAGGTGAACGATTCTGGGTGAAGTACCACTTCAAGACCGACCAGGGCATCGACTTCCTGCCCCAGGACGAGGCAGACCGTCTCGCAGGTGCTGACGGTGACTACCACCAACGCGACCTCTTCGACTCCCTCGAGAAGGGCGACCACCCCTCCTGGACCCTCAAGGTGCAGGTCATGCCGTACGCCGACGCCAAGGACTACCGCTTCAACCCGTTCGACCTCACCAAGGTCTGGCCACACGGCGACTACCCGCTCCAGGAGGTCGGCAGGCTGACCCTGGACCGCAACGTCACCGACTACCACTCCGAGATCGAACAGGCCGCGTTCCAGCCCAACAACATGGTGCCCGGCACCGGCCTGAGTCCGGACAAGATGCTGCTCGCGCGTGGCTTCTCCTACGCCGACGCCCATCGGGCCAGGCTCGGGGTCAACTACGAGCAGATCCCGGTCAACCGTCCCAAGTCGCCGGTGAACTCCTACTCCAAGGACGGCGCGATGCGGATCGACCTCGCCGCTGATCCCGTCTACTCGCCCAACTCCTACGGCGGTCCTGCGCCCGACGTCGAGAAGTACCCCGAGGACGCCGTGTGGCACTCCGACGGCGAGTTGGTCCGTTCGGCCTACACGCTGCACGCCGAGGACGACGACTGGGGCCAGGCCGGCACGCTGGTGCGCGAGGTCATGGACGACGCTGCACGACAGCGTCTCGTCGACAACGCCGCCGGGCACCTTGCTGACGGGGTCTCGGAGCCGATCCTCGAACGCGCCTTCGAGTACTGGCGCAACGTCGACACCGAGATCGGTGACCGGATCGCCGCTGCGGTGGCAGAACTCAAGGATGGGGAGTGATCGCGTGAGCGAGGTCGGAACCGTCACCTCGGTCGATGCCTTCGACCTGGAGCGTTACCTGGGGCTCTGGTACGAGATCGGCCGGCTGCCGCTGAAGTACCAGGACGAGGAGTCGCGTGATGTCACCGCTCAGTACTCGCTGAACGACGACGGATCGGTGCGTGTCGACAACCGGTGCATCGACGGCGAGGGCAAGCCCACCCAGACCCTTGCCAAGGGCTCGGTCGTGGAGGGGGAGGTGGGCCAGCTGACGGTCAACTTCCTGCCGAAGTACCTGCGCTGGCTGCCGTTCACCGACGGCGACTACTGGGTGTTGCGGCTGACCGAGGACTACTCGGTCTCGTTGGTGGGAACTCCTGACCACGCCCACCTGTGGCTGTTGGCTCGCCGTCACGAACTCCCTGAAGCGGTCGTCGAGGAGTTCCTGGCCACGGCTCGGGAGCAGGGGTTCGACCTGACGGACTTCACCCGCACCCAGCAGAGCGGGAATCGGGTGGAGGACGGAGACGTCGAGGACTGATTCATAGGCCTCCCTGTTGATTCAGGCTGTCCTATCATTGCGACGCCCGGCGCTCCGTGCCGGGCGTCGCGCACTCCTGGGGGTCAGGTGAGAACACGACGGCGTCAGCCCGACGTGGAGGTCGGGTGTCTGCAGATCCTGCTGAGTCGCGACCGAAGGGCCTACGTCCGCTGGATCACTGCTGCGGGTGGTGAGGTGCAGGACGTCGACCTCGGTCGCCTCGCGACGGTGGCCGCCGTTGACTGGGCACTCCGTGCGACGCTTGCGAGCACGGGTTTCGCCGATGACGAGGTGGAGCGTCTGCTCGCCGGCGCGTGTGCGGCGAAGTCCGCCTCGGGGTTCGCACGTGACCTCGGCGTCGTCGAGGTGGTGCAGGCAGCCCCCCCTCCCGCAACGCTGGGCGGAGCCGTCCACGTGGACGTGACCCAACCAGCCGAAGGGCCCTTCCGCCTGTCGTGGCGAGTTCCGTCCACTCCCGTCGACGCCCCTGTGGACGCCCGCACGTTGGTCTCGGCAGCGCGGGTGTTGGCCGTCGCCTGGGCACTGGCTGAAACACACGGTCACGGAGGAGCCGTCCGCCATGCCCTGTATGCGGTACGAGGCGGGTATGCGACCAACGGCCGATTCACCCCGTCGTCCTCCTCGGAACTGATGGCGCTGCTCCTCCAGTTCGGCTCGGCGCGGGCCGAGAGCGACGAGCAGGCTGCGCTGCGCCGCGCCTCGTTCCGCATCGTCTGACGCTGCGATCACGCCTGCCGTCAAGCCTGCCGTCAAGCCTGCCGTCAAGGTTGCGTGCTGGATCACCGCGCCATCGGTCCGGTGGACGAGAGGCCGCTGACCAGCCCGACGCTGGACACGCTGGGCGCCTCGCGTTCGAAGTCACGTGGGCGGATCAGCTGGGTGCCCAGGGCGAGGTCGCCGAGGTTCACGCCCAGCGTCTGGACCTCAGAGCGATCGCGAGCACACCGAACTGTTCGGGGGGTGGACGCGGACCATCACGATGCCCGCCAGGACCCGCTGCCCCAGCGTCGATCCGCATTTCCTGCAGCGGTGGCGCCCGATGAGGTGTTCGGGTGGTCCGGCTCCACGCGACAACGCCTACGCTGGGTCCGTGTCCGATCCCCGCGAACCTCGTCGCCTGGCGGTCGCGGCACGCAAGGAACTCACCCGGGGCGTCGAAGCACGCCTACGTGACCTGCTGGCCACGAAGGCGCCTCTCGCGGCGTGCACCGCGCACGCTGCGCTCGCCGAACGGGTCCGCCGCGCGGGCCGGCACGCCCGTGGCCGCGCCGTCGTCGCCGAGGACCTGGCCTACGCCCTCTTCGTCCGCGCCGTCGTCCTGCACCTCCTGACGGTGCGCGGGTGGCAGGAACCGGTGACGGACGCAGAAACCTCCGCCCGGGCCTGGGCGACGTGGAGCTCCCGCCTGCCAGCCCTCCGCGTGATCGGCGAGGACACTGCCCTGCTGGCGCTCGCTACCCCGCCCGAGCACTGGGGACCCACCGGAGTGCCCGGACGCCTGCGGGCACTGATCACGCCCGGGGAGCACGACGCGCCCGCGACCCTGGGGTGGCTGCACCAGCACTACTTCACCGAACACCGACGACACACCTACGCCCGGCTGGCCTCGGCGCCCGTCGACGGCCCCAACCTCGCGGCCGTCACCCAGGTGTTCACCCCGGAGTGGGTGGCACGCACCCTCCTGGACAACTCCGTGGGGCTGCACACGCCTGAGGTGCCCGGCAGCCATCTGCTCCGCGCTGACCCGGACGCCGGACGCCCGGCTGAGCCCGACCGCTCCGTCCCCGACGGTGGCGTGCCAAGCGTCCTCGACCCCGCCTGCGGAGCCGGACACCTGCTGCTGCCCGCGTTCGACCAGCTCTGCGACCTCCACGAAGCACGAGGCCTCGACGCCCGCGCTGCGGTCGAGGCCACGCTCACCGATCGGCTGTGGGGCCTCGACGTGGACCCCCGCGTCGTGGCGCTGGCCTCGACCAGCCTCACCCTACGGGCCTGGGACCGCCTCGGTGGCCCGGTCGACGGTCTCCCCGCACCGCAGGTCCACACGCTGCTCCCGATCCGGTTCACCCGCCCCGAACTGCGCCGCCTCCCACACCTCGACCCCGAGGCAGACCGGACGCTCAGCGACACCTTCTGGCACCAGTTCGCCGACGCCGACGTGCTCGGACCACTGGTGCGTTCCGACGTCACCCACACCGAGACCGCCTCGACCCTGCTCACCGAGACCGACCTCTCCACCCTCGCACCGGAACTCCGCGACCGCGTCCGGAGGGTGCTCCACCAGGCCCGCCTGCTGACCCGCCGCCACGACGTCGTCGTCGCGAACCCGCCCTACCTCGGCACCCGCCACATGGGTCCGCGGCTGCGCGCACTCGCCACGGCTCTCTACCCGGAGACCAAGGGCGACCTCTGCACGATGTTCCTGGAACGCACCCTGGAACTCCTCGTCCCCGGGGGACTTGCCGCCGTCGTGGCGAGTGAGTCCTGGTTCGTCACCACCCGCACCCGCCGGGTCCGTGATCTCCTGCTCTCGCGTGCCCACCTGCGCACCGCGGTGTGCATCGACGCAGCAGCGTTCGGGGTCCGGCTCAACACCGTCGCGACCGTCCTGCAGGTTCCTGTCCGTGCCGGCGACCCGGCTCCCGACACCCTGTTCACCCGGGTGGGCCGCGACGACCTTGCCGCCGCGACCCCTCAGCGACTCCCGGTGCCCGGTCGCACCGTCCAGCGACGTCACGTCTCTGCGTTCGACGCTGTCCCCGACCGGGTCCTCGTCTTCGACCTCCCGCCCTCGCTGCTCGCCCTCTACGCCAAGGGAGTCGTGCTGGGTGACGTCGTCGGACTGCGCCAGGGCATGGCCACCACCGACAACGCCCGCTTCGTCCGGCGTTGGTGGGAAGTCCCGGCCGACGAGGTGCAGCGGGGCCTGGGGCCGGGGGAGCGGCACCACTCGGCGCGGTGGGTGCCCTACAACAAGGGCGGTTCGGCGGTGCGCTGGTGGGGCAACCAGGAGTACGTCGTGCTCTGGGAGGACGACGCCCGCGCGCTGCGTGAGGTGCGCCCGGCCGCGACGATCGAGGACCAGGACTTCTTCCGCTCGTCAGTGTCGTGGTCCAACATCGGTCGCAACGGCGTCCAGTTCCGGATCTACCCCGACGGGTTCGTCTTCGACGTGGCCGGGATGAGTGCCTTCGTCGACGACGAGCGAACCCGGCTCAACCTGCTCGGCTACCTCAACTCACCGCTGGTGCGGGCCGCGATGGACGTCCTCGCCCCGACGCTGAACTACCAGGTGGGCGACGTCGCCCGGCTCCCCGCACCCGAGCTCAGCACGGGGGAGGACCACCACCGCGTCGCTGAACTGGTCGCGTTGACCCGAGCCCTGTGGGCCCAGGAACACACCTCGTGGGAGCACGAGGCACACCCCCTGCTGCTGCGCAACGAGGCGACGTTGGAAGCACGGGCGCGTGCCCACGTGCGCGAACGCGAAGCGACGTTGGCCCGGATCCGGGACCTGGAGACCGCCTCCGCTCACTACTGGGCCGATCGGGTGCAGGCCCTGACCGGAGTCGTCGTCACCGAACGCGACCCCGGTCCCACGACGCTGCCGCCGACCCGCGACGTGGCCGCACTCGTGGCAGAGGCCGAACTGCTCACCGCCACGGGGGCACGCGCTCTGGACCCCCGCACGGCGTCCTCGACGCCCGCCGCCTGAGCACTCAGCGTCCCAGACGGACCTGCCACCGCTGCCAGGCTGGTGCGTCCGCGAATCCGATCCTGACGGTCTCCGCACCCCGCGCCCACCGCCGCCGCCACTGAGCAGTGCCGGTGACCGAGCGCGACGACACGTCGGCACGCAACCACGGGTTGAACACGGTCCGGGCCCAGACGACGTCGTTCTCGCCCCGTCCGTCCGGTGCGGACGGCCGTGGCCCCACGGCGAAGGCCAGGTCCATGTCGTCGTGGACGTCGTCGTCGAGGTGAACGCGGTCCCGGGCCTGCTCCCACACCTCACGCCGCATCGCCATCGAGGAACCCCAGAACGGTGCCTGTCCGAGCGCGGCCCATGTAGGGAGGTAGTAGGCGCCGAGGTAGAGCGCGGAGACCGGAACACGCAGCGGCCACGGCAGGTCGTGGAAGAGGCCGATCCCGGTGACGGCGTCCACCGTGTCGTCGGCCAGTGTCTCGCCGATCCGGCGGGTCCAGTCGGGGTGGGGACGGGAGTCGGCGTCGAGACGCGCCAGCACGTCACCGGCGCAGGCGTCGTAGCCGGTCGCCGACGCCCGCGGGATCCCGCGGCGAGGTTCGGGCACGACGCGTGCCCCACCGGCGACGGCGACGGTCGCAGAGTCGTCGGTCGAGCCGTTGTCGACCACCACCACCTCGTAGGGCGCGACCTCCTGAGCGGCGAGGAGACGCAGGCACTCGCGGAGTTCGTCGGCGTCGTCGAGGACGGGGATGACCACCGAGATCCGGAGCCCCGAGCTCACGCACGAACCCGTCACAGATCAGATCCGTTCGGGTGGGTGAGGGGGCTCCGGAGCCTGGCAGCGACGACGACACCCGCCACTGCCGCACCGAGAGCCCCGAGAGCGAGGTCGGACATCGTGTCGCGGTAGCCGACCTGGATCCGTGCGTCGACGACCTCGTGACCCCACCACTCGCCGAGCTCCCACACGGTGGCCAGCGCCAGCCCGGCCAGGAAGGTCAGCAGTCCGAGGGCGGTGCGCCGCAGCGGGGCGGGGAGGTCCGGCGCCAGGAGGCCGTAGTGGACGACCGTCAGCCCGACGGTGGCGGCCAGGAGTCCGGTGAGCACCCCGTGCACGGCGAGGTCCAGCCACGGGACGGTCACGTAGGCATCCAGGAGCGCTGCCCACGCGGCCGACAGCATCACGCTGCACAACGCCACGTCGAACTCCGCCGGAGCCCCGAGAAGGACCGGCGCCATGCACCCTCCGAGGACGAGGAGGAGCAGCGCCGCTCCCACGAACCCGTCGGTCGAGGCAGCGACAGGAACGCTCCCGGCGGCGACGCCGCGCACGGCGTCGGGCCAGCGCAGACTCCCGGAGAAGGCGGTGGTCCCGTGGCTCAGCAGCGTCATGGTGTGACGTTAGAGGACGACGACGGTCTCCGCACCTGATACCGGCGCTGTCCTGGGGGGACGCGGCGCTGGAATCCTGTCACGGTGGCGCGTCGTCGTAGCGTGGACGTCTCACCCGGTGACGTTCTCGGAAGGACCCCCACGTGACCTCTCAGACAGCCCAGACCACGTCGACCGCGGCTGGTGACAACTCTCTCCCCGTCGTGGAACTCTTCGCCCTCGGCGGAACGATCGCGAGTGCTCCGCGTACCGACGGCGAGGGAGTCTCGCCGACGGTACGGGTCGAGGACCTCGTCGCGGCGGTTCCCGGGCTGGTCGCGGTGGCGCAGGTGCGTGCCACGCAGGTGCTGCAGGTTCCCTCCTGCGAGGTGACGCCGGGCGACGTCGTCGAGCTCGCGGCCCGGATGCGTGCCGCCGTCGACGCCGGAGCAGCCGGATGCGTGGTCACTCAGGGCACCGACACGCTCGAGGAGACCGCTTTCCTGCTCGACCTGCTCTGGGACCGCGAGGCGCCGGTGGTCGTCACCGGAGCGATGCGGACACCGGACGCGCCGGGGGCCGACGGCCCCGCGAACCTGCTCGGAGCCGTCACCGTCGCGGCGTCCGACACTGCCCGGGGCGCCGGCGTGCTGGCCGTCGTCGGCGACCAGATCCACGCGGCCCGCTACGTGCACAAGGCCCACACCTCGGCGCCGTCGGCGTTCGTCTCGCCCGGTACCGGCCCGATCGGATGGCTCGTCGAGGGGCGCGCCGCCCTGGCCCTGACCCCACGCCGGCCCGCAGCAGTGCACCTGGCCGAAGACACCCCTCTGCCCGAGGTCCTGGTCGTCCGGGTGGGGATGGGGGAGAGCCCCGCGCTCCTCAGCGCCCTCGTGTCCGGGGCGGTTCCCGGCGTTGCCGGCGTCGTCCTCGAAGGCGTCGGCGGTGGTCACGTCCCGCGTGCGCTGGTCCCGGCGCTGCGTGACCTGGTCGCCCGTGTCCCGGTCGTCCTGGCCTCCCGCACCGGCGCGGGCGAGACCCTCTCGCGCAGTTACGGATATCCCGGGGGTGACGTGGATCTGACCCAGGCCGGACTGGTGCCTTCGGGCACCCTCGACGCTGCACGTGCGCGACTCACGCTGCGGGTCGCGCTGGCCGTGGGCGTCGAACGGGGGGAGGTGGAGGACTGCTTCCGTCGGCTCGCCCGCACCGACTGAGGCGGTCAGGTCCGGTACCGACCCGGTGCATGCCGCCCCACCCGGGGTGCCGGGCAGGACGAAGGATGAGCCATGACCAGATTCGGCTACTTCCTCTCCATCGAGGAGTACACCCCCCGACCCGCTGCGTGAACAGGCAGTCCTCGCCCAGGAGGAAGGTTTCGACGAGCTGTGGATCAGCGACCACTTCCACGCTGGAACGACATCCAGGGCCAGAGCCCTTCGTCTGGTCGATGATCGGCGCGATCAGCGTCGAGCCCGACCTGTCCGTCACCACCGGCGTCACCTGTCCCACCGGCCGCGACCAGCGCGGTCTTGCTGAAGGGACGGTTCCGGCTCGGCGTCGGCACCGGTGAGGTGCTCACCGAGGACGCCACTGCGTCGTCGACGCCGCCCGCATCTACACGCTGCCGGAGAAGCCGCCGCCGGTGATCGTCTCCACGTTCGGTCCGTGCACCGCACCTGGGGCGCATCGGGGCTCCTCGGCGAGCGCAGGCCCTGCCCTCACCCAAGCACTTCGAGCAGGCCGCCCAGCTGGTGACCGAGGAGACGACGGCAAAGAAGGTGGTCTGCGGGCCGGACGTCGTGGACCACGTCGCGGTGATGGAGAAGGGCGTCAAGGCCGGGTTCGACGAGGTCTACGTGGGCGGCATGGGGCCGCACTGCGCGAAGACGCTCACGGTGTACGGCGAGGAGGTGCTGCCGTTTCTGCGGATCGGTCGAGGCGCACGTCAGGACCCCGGCGTCACTCGACGCCGGGGTGCGCCCACGTCCGCGGGTCAGCGGTGGGAGGTGTCGTGCCCGGCCCAGCTCTGCGGTGGGTCGCTGGCGGGGAAGGATTCCTCGCCCCACTCCTCGACCTCGTCGTTGGCGGAGCCGCCCGACTGGCTGCTGGCCGGCGTGTTCTTCTCCGCCTCCTCACGAGCTGCCTCGTCCTTCGCCTCGTCGGGGGTAGGGGCGAGCGTGCGGCCGTGCTCCGGCTTCTCGACGCGGCCGCTCTGCTGCTGGCTGGTGCCCTGCTGGGCCTGGGCGTTCTCGGTGTTCTCGTCCATGCCGTCCCAGTACCCGCCCCACCTGCCTCCATGCGCGGGCCGGGCGCCGGTGCATGCACCGTGCGGAGCCCGGCAGGTCCACGATCGGTCGCTCCCGGGGACGTCGGGGAATGAGGTGCGTCACTCGGGGTACCGGACCGACTCACCACCACACCGCACCACGAGCCCTGACCAGGAGCACGCCATGGAACCGTCCGACCTCGGCAGGAGGATCACCGACGCGCTGCGAGGTGACCCCGACGAGAAGAACCCCGACCTGACCACCCACGGACTGGACGACCCCGCCCACGTGGGAGGCGCCAAGCCGTCGCTGGAGGAGCCGACCGAGCCCCGCGACCCGCTCCCGCCACGGCCCGACCAGCGCGGTGCCGCCGACGTCTCCCCGACGGGGGCACCCTGTTCCGCGCCGGGAAACGACGCGCGAGCCCCCGGCCGCACCCAGCAGGGGGCGTACCTCACCACGGCCCAGGGAGCCCGGTTGCGCGACACCGACCACTCCCTGAAGGCCGGACGCCGGGGACCCACGCTGCTCCAGGACCACCACCTGCGGGAGAAGATCACCCACTTCGACCACGAGCGCATCCCCGAGCGCGTGGTCCACGCCCGCGGGGCGGCCGCCCACGGTCGGTTCGAGTCCTACGGGACCGCCACCGACGCCACCTGCGCACCGTTCCTTGCCGAGGGCGTGGTCACCCCCGTCTTCGTTCGCTTCTCGACGGTGCTCGGTTCGCGCGGGTCGGCCGACACCGTGCGTGACACTCGTGGGTTCGCTACGAAGTTCTACACGCCGGTGGGCACCTTCGACCTGGTGGCCAACAACATCCCGGTCTTCTTCATCAAGGACGGGATCAAGTTCCCCGACGTGGTGCACGCCGCCAAGCCGCACCCCGACCGGGAGATCCCGCAGGCCCAGAGCGCGCACGACACGTTCTGGGACTTCGTCACCCTGCACCCCGAGGCGCAGCACCACACCATCTGGAACATGTCCGACCGCGGCATCCCGCGCTCGTACCGGATGATGGAGGGCTTCGGCGTCCACACGTTCCGCCTGGTGGACGCCGAGGGCGGCACGTCGCTGGCCAAGTTCCACTGGAAGCCCGTGCTGGGGGTGCACTCCCTGACGTGGGAGGAGGCCCAGACGCTGGCGGGCGCCGATCCCGACTACCACCGCCGTGACCTGTACGACTCGATCGAGGCGGGCCACCACCCGCAGTGGGAACTGGGCGTTCAGGCCTTCCCCGACACGCCGGAGCAGACCTTCGAGGGCATCGACCTGCTCGACCCGACCAAGCTCGTGCCCGAGGAACTCGCTCCGGTCCAACGGGTGGGGCGCCTCACCCTGGACGCCAACCCCCGCAACTTCTTCGCGGAGACCGAGCAGGTCGCGTTCCACCCCGGGCACCTCCCGCCGGGCATCGACGTCACCGACGACCCGCTGCTCCAAGCGCGGCTCTTCTCCTACCTGGACACGCAGCTGACCCGCCTGGGTGGCCCCAACTTCGGCGAGATCCCGATCAACCGGCCCCAGGCCCTGGTCAACGACATGCTGCGCGACGGTTTCCACCAGCAGGCCGATCACGCCGGCGTCGCGCCCTACAAGCCCAACTCCCTCGACGGTGGGTGTCCGTTCATGGCCGGGCCGGGGGCGTTCACCGACCTCCCGGTGCGGGTCACCGAGTCGGTCAAGGAACGTGCCGACGTCGACGAGGCCGACGACCCGCTGCGGCAGGTCCGCCTATTCTGGGACTCCCTCAGCGACGTCGAGCGGGAGCACGTCGCGGGCGCGTTCGCCTTCGAGCTCGCCTCGTGTCGTGAGGCCGTGATCCGGGAGCGCCAGGTCAACCTGCTTGCCCAGGTCTCCACCGACCTGGCCACGACCGTCGCCACGTCTCTGGGGCTCCCTGCTCCCGCACTTGCTGACGCGAGCGTCCCGGACCGGCCCGAGCCCAGCCCTGCGCTCTCGCAGGTGGGACGCACGTGGCCGGTCGCGGGCCGCAAGGTGGCCCTGGTGGTCGACCCCGGCCACCCGCTCGACGACCTAGGCGCCTGGCTCGACCAGCTGCACGCCGCCGGGGTCGTCCCGGTGGTGGTCGCGCCGCACGGCGGAACGGTTGAGGGCATCGAGATCGGACGCACCCTGACCACGGCTCGCTCGGTAGAGTTCGACGCGGTGCTGTTCGCCGGGGCGCCGCTCACGCTGGCCGACGCCCGGCCCGGCATCGACGTGCGCACCGCGACGTTCCGCGAGTCCGACGTCGACCCCCGCGTGCTGGTGATGGCCCAAGAGGCGTGGCGCCACTGCAAGGCGATCGGTGCGTGGGGTCTCGGAGGCGAGGCGGTCCACGTCGCGGGCGTGCCGGAGGACGCTGTCGGAGTCGTCGTGGCCGGCCAGGCCTCCGAGGTGATCGACGGGTTGGTCGAGCACCTGGCCGCGCACCGGGTCTGGGACCGGTTCCCTGCCGTCCCGCTCACCTGAGGGTGACGCCGAACGGCCCCGGGCAGCGAAGCTGCCTGGGGCCGTTCGGCGTTCCACGCCGTGAGGAGGAGGTCAGTCCTCCGGGAGCAGGCGCGCCGAGAGCACCTTGTGGGTGCCGTCGCACCACGGGAGCAACGAGGATCGCAGGCAGCGGCACACGGCCACCGCCGGGCGGTCCACCGGTACCTGTTCGCCGTCGGGCCCCGGCCATGACCTCGCTCCACGGACGAGCAACGGCCCGCCGGGGCAGGGCCACTTTCGCCGGCCCGGCGACGCGAGCCAGCACGAAGTTGTGCGGGTCGGACTCCTGGAGGTGGTAGATGCTGCGGTGCATGAGGAAGTCCAGGTACTCGTCCCGGTCGGCCGTGCTGCGCAGATGGGGGGTCAGCGAGACCCTACGGGCCTGGTCCGGACGTGAGGCGGCGGCCACGAGCTCGCGCACCACCTCCACCGGGCCATCCCCGACGGCTCCGACGGTTCCGGGGAGGACCGGCGCGGCCAGGGCACGCAGGTCGGCCTCGAACCGGGCCTCCAGCCTGCGTCGCAGCTCCAGGACGACGGGGGAGTACTCGTGCGCGTCGTCGACCCCCTCGACGCCGGCGACCTGAAACTGGTGGCAGATCCACAGAGCGGTCTGGACATCTGCGTCGTGCAGTGAGGCGCCGGTGCCGTCCGGGTCCGGGACCTCGGGAGAAGGGGCACAGCACGCCCGGCACCGGGGGCGCGAGGAGTGGGTGGAACGGTCAGGACGTCGAGGAGCCAACCGGTGAGCGGTCCTCGCGGGCGGGGGCGGGCCACGGGTTCCATGGGCACGTCTGTACCCAGTACCGTCCGGTCTCATTCATAGTTCGGCCGGATGAGGTCCTCCGACTGAAGTACTTGACGTTCCGTCACAGCGCGTTACGTTGGAAAAGGTGCGACACCCCGACGCACCTCCTCCTTCCCGCTGGAGCCCACGGCGGGGGAACACTCTCACCACGAGGTGGCCGAATCATGGACCACTCGCAGTTCCAGAAGTCCCTGTCCGCTCCCACCCCTCTCGACCTGTCGCGCGAGGAACGCAGCCGCCGGACCAGACAGCTCGCACTCCAGCTCCGGTCCACGAGCTGTCCGGACGAACGTGAACGACTGGTCGACGAGATGATCCTCGTCAACCGTGGTGTCGCCGACTCCATCGCCCACCGCTACACCGGGCGCGGCGTCTCCGTCGACGACGTCCGGCAGGTGGCAGCCGTCGGCCTCGTCAAGGGGGTCCAGCGCTTCGACCCGACCCGCGACCAGGACCTGCTCACCTTCGCGGTTCCCACCATCCGCGGCGAGATCCGCCGCTATTTCCGCGACCACGCCTGGTTCGTCCGGCCTCCCCGCCGCGTCCAGGAGCTCCAGTCCGGCATCACGCGGTTGCGGGAGACGGTCGCCCAGAGTGACGGGCGCGAACCCAGCGAGCAGGAGGCCGTCGCCGCGCTGGGCACCACCGCTGAGGAGTACCGCGAGGCGGTCACCGCGTTCGGGCAGTTCTCCCCGTCGTCGCTCGACCGACCGTTGCGCGAGGACGGCGCGACGCTCGCTGACGTCTTGCCCGACCCTGACGACGGGTTCGCCGCGGTCGAGGCACGCCTCCTCCTCGAACCCGTGATCGGCACGCTGAGCCCGCGCGAGCGTGACCTTCTGCGCTGGAGGTTCGTCGAGGACCTGACCCAGGTTGAGATCGGCCGTCGTCTGGGAGTCACGCAGATGCAGGTCTCGCGCCTGCTGTCGTCGCTCATGGCGCGCATGCGCGAGAGCATCGCCGGGTCGAGTCAGGCCCTGGCTGCCTGACGACGCCAGCGCCGGGGCGACGGGCGGGTCACGGCCGGAGCTCTTCCTTGGGGAGCACCGGGCGTGACCCGAGCGGGTCCGGCTCACGGTGCGCGGGCACGTGCGGTGTCTCGAGCGCGCCGTTGTCGATCACCGTCCGGGCGACGTCGCGCAACTTCATGTTCGATGCGCTGGCGTAGCGCCGCAGCGCCTCGAACGCGTTCACCTGGTCCAAGCAGTAGCGCTGCATCAGGATGCCCTGGGCGATCCCGATGACGTGCCGGGAGCTGATCGCGGCCTCCAAGCCCTCGAGTTCGCGGGCGGTGGCCAGTGCACGGGTGGCGTGCGTGGCGAAGACCAGGCCACGGTCGAGGTCGTCCCGCGTGAACGCGGAGATGCGCGAATCGTAGATGTTGATCGCGCCCAGGAGGCGCGGGTCGCCGTCGGGTCGGGGCAGCACGAGTCGCAGGTTGAGGACCGAGCGGACACCCTTGGACGCTGCCAACGGACCCCACACCGGCATCCGGGGATCGGTCAGCGTGTTGCGGCACAGGAGGCCGACCTGGTCGGGCTCTCCCGCCAGCGCCGGTCCGTCACCCAGCTTGGCCTGGATCTCGTCGCACTCGGTGACCACTGGCGCACTGGCGGCGACCGACTCCCACCGACCACGGCGGCGCCGCAGCGCGATGCCTGCCCAGTCTCCGTGCACGACGTTGAGGGCCTGCTCGAGGATACGCTCCAGAGTCGGCTCCTCGGCCGGCTGGGCGTGCAGCTCTTGGCTGATCTGCGCGAACCACGCAGCCACGTCCTGCCCACCCGGCGGGGGGCCAGCGGTCCTCACGTGCTCACCCATCCGAGCGCGGGGTCCTCACGGACCAGGCCCTCGCGTGCGAAGACGGCCAACCAACCCTTCATCGGATCCTCACCCCATCTCTCGGAACAGCCGCGCATTTCGGACGATGCTGTGCAGGTGCTCGAAGGGAGGGCTGGACACCGGGTGCCACTGGTGCAGTGCCCTCGCTGATCCCACCCATCCCAGTCTGAGTCCGTTGGACGTCACGCTGCGCGCAAAGTCCGTGTCCTCTGCTCCGTACCCGACGTACTCGTCGTCGAAACCGCCTGCGTCTTCCCCTGCGGAGGACGAACAGGCAAATGACAATGACCAGAAGAGGTCGGGGTCCTGCCCACGTAGACGCTCGCCCCGCGCGGGAGCCGGGCGAGCGGGGGGTGGGGCCGGTCCAAGTGCTCGGGGTGCTCGGGGTACTTCTTCAAGGGTGCTTGCAGGTAGGTCACCGGTCCGGACCAGACGACGTCGGGCTCGGCGCGCTCGGCGTCGCGGTAGCCCTCGCCCAGGCCCGGCAGGGCGAGGCAGTCGACGTCCAGGAAGACCAGCACCCGGGCGCCACGCTCCAGAGCGTACCGGGCACCCACGTTGCGGGCCGGCGCCAACGGCAACTCGCCGTCCACCAGCGGGACCGCCGCGCAGGCCCGACCGCTGCTCACCAGGTCGGGATCGTCCATCGCCACCACGACCCGATGGTGCGGCACCTCCACGCGCAGGCTGCGTTCCTGGACCGCCAGGTGCGCGTGCCGCCCCCATGCCACCGTGACCACGGCGACCGGCACGCCTCGTCCCGACGCACGGACGTGTCCAGGAGTTCCTCCACGATCGTGGCGAACCGGTCCACGGCACGCCCGTCGCACCACCCTTCCCAGTCGTTCCCGTCGAGGGCGGCGGCCCTGCGCACGACGTCGTCCCACGCAGTTCCTGCGGTGTCGCCGACCAGCACGGCGGGAAGGTTCTCGGCGACCACGTGGGCGGTGGTGGCCTGTTCGTCGAACGGTCGCTCGGCGGGCACCAGCACCGACGGCTCAGCACTGTCCAATCCCAGTGCCGGGTCGCCTCCTGCAGCGCGATGACGGTCGCGGCGTCGAAGACGTCCCCGCCGTCACCGCACAGCAGGGTCGCGGAGCCGCCGCGCCCCGTCCTCGCCGAGCGGGACACGACGGCGTCAGGGGGGGGCGGGGGAGAACCGGGACACGGCTCCCACGCCTAGGAACCGGTTCACGGTCGAGGCCGCTAGGCCGGGCAGGAGGTCGGGGGTGAAGGCGTCGGGCCACGCGCCCACGAGGGCGTCGGCGCACCGGAAGCCCAGCGTGTGGGCGTCGTCGTCGCGTCGTCCAGGTGCGGTCATCCCCATCGCGGGCACCCGAGCAAACGGGCCAGGTCGGTCACCTCCATCGACTGGTCGACGACCAGTGCCGCGGGGTGCGTGTCGGCGACCCACCCGGCGGTGCGAGCGGCCCGACCCTGCAGTCGGCGGTGGTGGGTGGGCGTCCAGTGCAGCGGCGCCGTGCCGGTCCCGGGACCGGCAGGTGTGGGGTGGTCGTCGCGGGGCAGCTGGATCCACTCACCGGGCCAGGCCTGGGGGTGAGGGAGCGAGGACAGACCGATGACCCCGACCCCGAGATGCTCGGCGACGCTCCGCGCCAGCTGCTGGGCGCGCACGAGATGCCCGCTGCCGACGTGGTGCACGTAGTGGCCGATCATGCCACCGCCTCCCGGGCGAGGCTGCGGCACGGGACAGGCGGGCGGCACGACGCATCGCCATGCCCAGTGCCCCGACGCCGCCGCCGGGAACCAGCACACCGACCGCCGGCGTGACGAACTCGGGGCGACCGCCGCGGGCGTAGCCGGCCATCGGGGTGCCGCACGCCAGGGCCTCGGCGGCCACCAGCCCGAACGGCCCCTCCCAAGCCGGACTCACCACGGCGACGTCGGCCGACGCCACCCAGCGGCGCAGTTCCTCCTGCGGGAGGTGGCCGAGGAACCGGGCGCCACGCCCGAGTCGGGGAACCACCTCGGTGGTGTGGTACTCGGCGTCCACCACCGGCCCGGCCAGCACCAGCGGGGTCCGGGCGGTGCGCGCCGCGTCGATGGCATCGTGTGGTGCCTTCTCCGGGACGATCCGTCCCGACCAGACGGCGTGGTGCCGACCCGTCACGCCCGCAGCCGTGGGGTGAGGCTCGTAGCCCGGGGGCTGCCAGCGCAGGACGTCGACCCCGTTGGAGACATGCGGGACCCAGCCGCCGCGCAGCACCCGTGACCACGCAGTCGCGGTGTCGCCGGAGACGGCCACGAACGAGCCGGGGGCACGCGTACCCGTGACGGCGTCGCGCAGTCGACCCGTCAGCGGCGTGTGCAGGGCGGTGAGCATGGGCGCAGGAATGGTGTGCGCGCGGGTGATCGGCACGGGGGAGAGGCTGTGGTTGTGGATCACGTGGAACTGGGGGAGCACCAGCGCCTCCCGGCCCCAGCGTCGACGGATCTCCACGGCAGCTCCGGGGGGCAGCGTGATCAGCGCATCGGCTGCCGGGACAAGGACGTCGAGGGCCGCGTCGTGGGCGCCGCGGTTTCGGTGGTGCGGGTTGCGCAGGTCATGGACGGTGAACACCAGTGGGAGGCCCCGACGACGCAGGGCAGCGGTCCACGCAGCCGGTCTGTCGTTCATGGTTCACAGGTACCCCTGCGGGCATGGGGCATGCGTGCTGCGCCGGGATCGGGGTGCAGCCGTGCCTCTGCGAGAATCGGGGATGTGTACGTGAAGATCTGTGGCCTCCGCACCTCCGACCACGCCCGGGTGGCGGTGGAGGCGGGAGCCGACGCCGTCGGTGTGGTGATGAACCGCACCAGCGTCCGTCGGGCCACCGAGGACGAGGCGCGTGAGGTCATCACCGCGACCCGCGCCGCCGCGCACGTGGCTGATCGCGTCGTCGACACCGTGCTCGTCGTCAACGACATGGCGGCCGTCGAGGCTGCGGAGATCGCGGCTCGGCTCGGCTTTGACGTGCTGCAGTTGCACGGCAAGGCGTACGGCGAGGAGGACTTCGCCGCGGCTCGGGCCGTGTTGCCCCGGATCTGGCGCGCCACCTCGCTCGATCTCGACCCGCCGCTCACCGTCGGCGCGTGGGGCGAGGAGATGCTGCTCCTCGACGCTCCCAAGCCGGGATCGGGTGAGCGCTGGGACCTGTCGGTCCTGGCCGGCAGTGCACCGCAGGGACACTGGCTCGTCGCCGGTGGCCTGGCGCCGGGCAACGTCGCCGAGGCCGTCGACGTCGTGAAGCCGTGGGGCGTCGACGTCTCCAGTGGTGTGGAGGTCGAACCGGGGGAGAAGTCCTCGGACCTGATCCGCGCCTTCGTGGCGGCCGCGCGTCGCTGATCGTATGCCCCTTCCGTCGGGGGCATGAACGCGTCAGAGTGGGCAGATGCCCACGGACGATGACGGCGTCGAACGCACCGAGGACGGCCGCTACATCGTCGTCAACGGACGACGCTGGCGAGCCAGTGACCCCTCGATCCCCGAGAAACTGCGTCAGGAACTCGTCAACGTGCTGATGGCCGCACGTCGGGCGGTGCGTACCGAGGGCGACGGAGCGCGTCATCGGGTCCAGGACGCGAAGGTTGCGTTGGGGGAACGCGGCCAGGCGTGGTGGGAGACGGTCGACGACGAGGCGCTGCGGGTCCGCGTGGCGGCGACGGCCCGGTCGCTGCTGCGCCATCGTGAAGGAACGATCTGCCCCAGCGACGTTGCGCGTGTGGTGGGTGGTGAGTCCTGGCGCGAGCGGATGGACCTGGTCCGCGAGGTGGCATTCGCGTTGGCTGACGAAGGAATGGTCCAGGTCACCCGAGGCGGTGAGCCCGTGGCGCGGGGCGAGGGGTCAGGCCCGGTGCGGATCGCCCGAGGCGAGAACTTCCCCGAGTGACCTCTCGTCCACCCCGGGACGTCATCAGGATCGAGGGCTTGAGCCCTCGATCCTGATGACGTCCGGCGGTGGGTTGACGTCCGGCGTCCGGGCGTTCGATCAACCGGGAAATGGCACGAGGCCCTGATCCGCAGAGCGGATCAGGGCCTCGGCAAAGATCTCAGAGAGATCAGAGGGGGCGAACGTTCTCAGCCTGGGGACCCTTGGGGCCCTGGGCGAGGTCGAACTCGACCTTCTGGTTCTCGTCGAGCGACTTGAAGCCGTTGCTCTGGATGGCGGAGAAGTGAACGAAGACGTCGTCGCCGCCGTTGTCCTGAGCGATGAAGCCGAAGCCCTTCTCAGCGTTGAACCACTTGACGGTGCCCTGAGTAGCCATGTTTCTGATCCTTTGTGTTCAAACCAGTCGCACTGTGCGACCGGGTCGTGCTGAAGACATCTGACCGAGCTGATGTCCAGCGAACCGAAGACCAGAACTGCAACCGATACCGCCACGCAACCTTCCGCGCGGCCAGGACAACGCGAGCGTCATCCCTTCAACAAGTCCCACCGTAGCCCACTGGCGGGAGAATGTCTTGTCCTCGTCTCAGACGCCGCCGGCGGGCAGCGCGTCGAGTCGCACGTCCGGGTTGTCACGAGCGGTCGCGTTGGCCCGCCACTGGTCGGCGAAGAGCACCACGTGGGTGCCGTCGCGACGCTGCAGAACCTCGCAACCGCGGGCTCCCTTGAGCGCCTCGGCACCGGCCGCGTCGGTGACCCGGGCGACCTTGTAGTCGAGGCGCGCCAAGCGGATCGGGGAGTTGAACTCGTTGAGCATGCGGTCCTCGACAACCTCGAACTGCAGCGGTCCGACCGCGGCGAGGACGGGGTTCTGGTCGCCACGCAGGTCGGAACGGAGCACTTGGACGACGCCTTCCTGGTCCAGCTGCTCGATGCCCTTGCGGAACTGCTTGAAGCGCGAGATGTCGCCGGCAGATGCGGTCATGAAGTGCTCGGGGGCGAAGGAGGGAACCTTCGGGAACTCGATCTTGTCGCCGGTGAAGATCGTGTCGCCCACACGCAGGGAGTTGGCGTTGACCAGACCGATGATGTCGCCGGGGTAGGCGTGCTCCACCGAGGTGGTCTCGCGCCCGAAGACGGTCTGGGCGAACTTCGTCGCGAACGGACGGCCGGTCTCGGCGTGCGTCACGACCATGCCGCGCTCGAACTCGCCCGAGACGATGCGGGCGTACGCCAGACGGTCACGGTGGGCGGAGTTCATGCCCGACTGGACCTTGAAGACGAAGGCGGAGAACTCGTCCTCGGGGTTGCGCAGGGTGCCGTCGACGCCGGGGGTGGGGCTAGGGGCAGGAGCGAGCTCCAGCAGCAGTTCCAGGAGCTGGGCGATGCCGAAGTTCTGCAGCGCGGAGGCGAACATCACCGGGGTGGTCTCGCCGGCCAGGAACGTGGCCTGGTCGTGGTTGGCCTCCTCGAGGTCGAGCAGCTGGTGCTCCTCGAAGGCGGCCTCCCAGACGAGACGGTCGTCCTCGCCGACCTGCTCCGACGACATGCGCGTCTCGGGAGCGATCGTGGCGCCACCGGCGGTGCGGGTGTACTTGATGAACTCGCCACTGCGGCGGTCCAGCACGCCTCGGAAGTCGCCGGCCTCGCCGACCGGCCAGGTCAGCGGCGTCGGACGGATCTTGATCTGGTCCTGGATGTTGTCCATCAGTTCCAGCGGGGACAGACCGGGGCGGTCCCACTTGTTGATGACCGTGATCACCGGGATGCCGCGCAGGGCACAGACCCGGAACAGCTTGAGCGTCTGCGGCTCGAGACCCTTACCGGCGTCGATCATCATCACCGCGGAGTCCACGGCGGAGAGCACGCGGTAGGTGTCCTCGGAGAAGTCGGAGTGGCCCGGGGTGTCGACCAGGTTGATCACGTGGCCGCGGTAGTCGAACTGGAGTGCGGCGGAGGTGATGGAGATGCCTCGGGCCTTCTCCATGGCCATCCAGTCCGAGACGGTGGCCTTGCGGTCACCCTTGCCGTGCACTGCGCCGGCCTCGTTGATGGCGCGCGCGTGCAGCGCCAGCGCTTCGGTGGTGGTGGACTTACCGGCGTCAGGGTGGCTGATGACGGCGAATGTACGGCGGGGTCGGGTGTCGAGCACCGAACGAATCTACCGCCCGGGAGTGACAACCACCGACTCAGCAGTCAGGAGGCCTGATCTCGGCCTTGCCTGAGGGGTGGAGCGAACGTGTCGGAGGACTCGGGGATGCTCAGGGTGTGGACCGAGTGGAGACCGAGAGCGTGCTGAGGCGGACGAGTGCACCGCGAACACTCCCGCCTCCTCCCGAGCGGAAGTGGTGGCGTGCGCCGCGCAGGAGCCTCCGTCATTCGGGCTGTCGACAGCGGTGCTCGACGTCGCCCGTTCGGGGTCAGGTCTCGTCTGTCTGCAGGGCGTCCCGAATTCGTCCGGTGATCCGCGCCAGATGAGCCACGTCCTCGGCGTCGAGGTGGTCGAAGACCGCGCGGCGGACCTCGGCCAGGTGGGTCGGGGCCATTTCACGCAGCGCTCCCCAGCCGGTCTCGGTGAGGCGGGCGATCTGGACCCGACGGTTGGTCGGTGAGGTGACGCGCTCCATCCAGCCGCGTTCCTCGAGCTTGCCCACGGCGTGAGTGAGCCGCGACGGGCTGACCCAGGCGCGCTGGGCCAGCTCGCCCATGGTGATCGCGCCGTCGGGAGCATCCGAGGTGCAGGCCAGGATCGTGTAGTAGGAGTGGCTGATGCCGAAGTCACGTCGCAGTTGACGGTCGAGTGCCTGGGGGAGGAGGTACGCGACGGCGCCCAGGCCGAGCCAGGCGTCCATCTCGTCGTCGGAGAGCCAGTCGACGTCGTTGGTCATCGGATCTCCTCCTGGGTGCGCGCGGCGAGCAGGTCGACACGCAGGTCGGCTCCGACGCGGCGGTGGTCGACCATCTCGCCGCGCCACAGTTCGGCCATCGTAGGGGCGCCCTCACCGGTGAAGAGCCCGCGGGCGTCGCTCCCTCCGAAGAGAGCGGGGGCGAGGTAGAGCACGTACTGGTCGACGAGTCCCTGGCGGTGGAAGTCGCCGGCCACGGCGGCTCCGCCCTCCACGAGGAGCTGGACGACGCCTTCGGCGCCGAGGGTGTCGAGGACGTCGGTCAGCGGCCCCGACATCTCGGTGCAGGGGTGCACCTTGGCGCCCTCGGGTGCATGTCCGAGCACGATCCGGCGCGGGTGGGGACCGTCGACGTGCCGGACGTCGAGCGCGGGGTCGTCGAGTCGGACGGTGCCCGCGCCGACCAGGATCGCGTCGCTCTCGGCGCGTAGCTGGTGGGCGTCGGCGCGGGCCTCGGGGCCGGTGATCCACTGGCTGGTGCCGTCGGGGGCAGCGGTGCGTCCGTCGAGGGTCGCGCCCATCTTGAGCAGCACCCACGGGCGGCCGGTGCGGCGGTGATGGACGTAGGGACGCAGCAGTGCCTCGGCCTCGGTGCGCAGGACGTCGGTGACGACTTCCACGCCTGCCTCACGGAGCAGGGCGACGCCGTGGCCGCTGACGCGTTCGTCGGGGTCGAGCATGGCCACGACGACGCGGCGCACGCCGGCGTCGCGCAGGGTCTCGGCGCACGACGGGGTCCGCTTGCCCTCGAACCGCACGCACGGTTCGAGCGTGACGAACACCGTGGCGCCGGCGACGTCGGTTCCCGCTTCGCGAGCGGCGGCCACCGCGGCTGCCTCGGCGTGGAGTCCTCCGGGCTCACCGGTGGCACCGGTGAACACCTGACCGTCGGTGGTCATCAGAACGGCCCCGACCCACGGGTTGGGGTGTGCACGGACGCGGGCGGTCGCGGCGACCGCCAGCGCCCGCCGGACGCCGTCGACATCGGTGGGGATGACGGGCAGGGAGGTGCTCATGACCTCAGCCTGCCGCGATGGCGGGGGAGAGGTCGAGCGTGTGCCCGGTGACGTCACGCTTGGCCCTCAGGTAGGCCACGTTGGAGGGGTTGGCGTGGACACCGGTGTGCACCTGGTGGGAGACCGTGATGCCGTGGCTGCGGAGCTGGGCGACCTTGTCAGGGTTGTTGGTCAGCAGGTCGACGTCGGTGATCCCGACGGCGACCAGCATCTGCGCCGCTGCGGTGTAGTCGCGTTCGTCGGCGCCGTGGCCGAGCGCTTCGTTGGCGGCGTAGGTGTCGAGGCCGGTGTCCTGGAGGGCGTAGGCGTCGAGCTTGTTGTAGAGGCCGATGCCGCGTCCCTCCTGACGCAGGTACAGCAGCACGCCGTCGTTCTCGGCGAGTGCCTTCATGGCCTCGTGGAGCTGGGGGCCGCAGTCGCACCGGGCGGAGCCGAAGACGTCGCCGGTGAGGCACTCGGAGTGCATCCGGATCTCGACGGTCTTCCCGGCCGCTGCCCTCTCGCGCCACCCTCCGAAGCCCAGGAGCAGGTGCTCCTGGCTGTCGAGAAGTCCGGTGAAGGTGAGGACATCGGCGACCTCGCGCTCCATGCGGGGGGCTTCGACGGGAACCTTGACGGCGCGACGCACGTCGGCCGGGGCGAGCGGGAGGTGCGGGGCGGGGACTGCAGGGGACACCAGAACTCCTTGATTTCAACTTTCAAACAACAGTAGGTCTGCTTGAGAGTTGAATCAAGTCGTCCGTGGATGGGTGCGCTCCGGCACTCAGTCCTGGACTCGTCCGCGCAGGCGCTTGGTCTCGCCGCGCTGCTTCTTCGCGTCCAGGCGGCGTCGCTGGGAGCCGCGGGTCGGCTTCGTGGGACGTCGGGACGCGACCCGGACGAGTGCCTGGGTGAGCATCGCGGTCATTCGCTCCTCGGCCGCCTGACGGTTGCGCCACTGGGAGCGGTGCTCGGAGGCGACCACGGTGACCGACGTGCCCAGCTTGGCCATCAGTTGCTCGCGCAGGGGCTCGGGGATGGCCTTCGACTCGGCCGGGGACCATGTCAGTTGCACGCGGGAGTCGGTGGTGTTGACGTGCTGTCCGCCGGGCCCTGAGGCGCGGGAGAACCGCCAGATGAGCTCTGACTCAGGGATTTCGCGTCCCTGTACTCGAATCACGTGAAGCTCCTGGTGCGAAGTGTGGGTGAAACATGGGCGTAGGACGTTACTCAGAAGTCTCTTATTTTGAAACAAACTGGAAACATGCCGTCAGTTTCAGGAAACAGGGCGGGCCTATGGTTGCTCCATCGACACTCGACGATTGTGAGTTGGAACATGACTGCCAATGAAGTCCGTAGCCAGGCCATCACTGAGGTGCTGAACCGCTCCGGTGCTGAGTCCACTGAGATCACCCCCCTCAGCGAGATCTGGGCCACCGACGTCTTCGACCTCGCCAAGATGGAGGAGGCACTCTCCAAGAACGCCTTCAAGGCGGTCAAGAAGACCGTCCGCACGGGCGAGCCGCTCGACAAGGCCACCGCTGACATCGTCGCCGCGGCGATGAAGGACTGGGCGATGGGCAAGGGTGCGCACTTCTTCTCGCACGTCTTCTACCCGCTGACCAACATCACCGCCGAGAAGCACGACGGTTTCATCGTCACCAACTCCGACGGCAAGGCGATCACCGAGTTCACCGGTTCGCTCCTGATCAAGGGTGAGCCCGACGGCTCCTCGTTCCCCAACGGTTCGCTCCGCATGACCAACGCGGCTCGCGGTTACACCGCCTGGGACCCGACCTCCCCGGCCTACATCAAGCACACCCCCAACGGTGCGACCCTGATGATCCCGTCGGTCTTCATGTCCTGGACCGGTGAGTCCCTCGACAAGAAGATCCCGCTGCTGCGCTCGAACGCCGCGATGGACGCCGCCGCTCGCCGCGTGCTGGCCCTGATGGGTGAGAAGGAGATCGCTCCCCTCAACTCCACCGTCGGTCCCGAGCAGGAGTACTTCCTGGTCGACAAGCACTTCGCGACCCAGCGTCCCGACCTGCTCCTCGCCGGTCGCACCCTCTTCGGTGCCGCTCCGGCCAAGGGCCAGGAGTTCGACGACCACTACTTCGGTGCCATCCCCGAGCGCGTGCAGGTCTTCATGCAGGCCGCCGAGGAGAAGCTCTACCGTCTCGGCATCCCCGCCAAGACCCACCACAACGAGGTGGCCCCCGGCCAGTTCGAGATCGCCCCGTACCACGAGGCCGCCAACGTCGCTGCTGACCACCAGCAGATCGTGATGACCACGCTCAAGGCCACCGCCGAGGAGCACGGCTTCGTCTGCCTGCTGCACGAGAAGCCGTTCGCCGGCCTCAACGGTTCGGGCAAGCACGTCAACTGGTCGGTCGGCAACGAGACCCAGGGCAACCTGCTCGACCCGGGCACCTCGCCCGAGCAGAACCTCAACTTCCTGATCTTCTGCGCCGCCGTCATCCGCGGTGTCCACCGGTTCGGTCCGCTGCTGCGCGCCGTCATCGCGACCGCGTCCAACGACCACCGTCTCGGTGCCAACGAGGCCCCGCCGGCCATCCTGTCGGTCTACCTCGGTGACCAGCTCGAGGGTGTCTTCAACGACATCAAGGACGGCAAGGTCTCCGTCTCCACCGACGGTGGCGAGATGGACCTCGGCCTGTCGCAGATCCTCAACTTCAAGCGTGACCCGGGCGACCGTAACCGCACCTCGCCGTTCGCCTTCACCGGCAACCGCTTCGAGTTCCGTGCCGTCGGCTCCTCGCAGTCGATCTCGGGCCCGATCATCGCGATGAACACGATCCTCGCCGACTCCCTCAACTGGGTCGCCGAGACCCTCGAGGCCCGCCTGAACGAGGGTCTGGCCCAGCCGGCCGCCGTCGCCGCGGTCGTCAAGGAGATCATGGAGCTGCACGGCTCCGCCGTCTTCGGTGGCGACGGATACTCCGAGGAGTGGCACAAGGCTGCTGTCGAGGAGCGCGGTCTCCGCAACCTCCCGACCTCCGCCGACGCCCTCCCGGTCTTCACCGAGCCCGCCGTCGTCGAGCTGTTCGAGTCCACCGGCGTCCTCTCGGCCGTCGAGCTCAACTCCCGCTACGAGGTCTACGCCGAGCAGTACATCAACTCGGTCAACGTCGAGGCCAAGCTCGTCATCGACATGGCGAAGACGGTCATCTACCCGGCCGCCCTTCGCTACGCCGCTGACCTTGCCAACACCTACACGGTCGCCGCCGACCTGGGTGCCTCCTTCGACACCACCACCGTCAAGGAGATCGCCGACAACGCCAACGCGCTGCTGGCTGCTGCCAACAAGCTGGCCGAGGCCCTCGAGGTCCACGACTTCGCTGACGTCCAGGCCCACATGCAGCACTCCGCCACCGTGATCCGCAGCCTGATGGACGAGGCCCGCCTCGCCGCCGACACGTTGGAGACCATCGTGGACGACGCCGCGTGGCCGCTCCCGAAGTACAGCGAGATGCTCTTCATCAAGTGATCTGAGCTCTCACACGACGAAGCCCCGTCGGCCAGCTGGCCGACGGGGCTTCGTCGTCCACTGACGTACACGCCGAGACCCAGGTGTGGGCGATGTCTCTGTGGGTGGAAAAGTCCGATGGCCACCGTGAACCCCACCTATCTTGGCCCCATGAGCAATCCCTACGCCCAGTCCGCCGGGCCGAACAACATCGGTCCGTTCGTCTTCCAGGTCATGGGTCAGGAGCAGGGCCCTCTCGACGCTGCCCAGCTGGGCGCCCTGGCCCGCAGCGGTCAGATCAAGGCCGACACCCCGGTCCGTTCCGTCACCGGGTCCCAGTACTTCCCCGCACAGCAGGTCCCCGGGGTCTTCTCCGACAAGCAGTGGCTGGTCACGCTCCTGCTGTCCGTCTTCCTCGGCAGCCTCGGCGTCGACCGCTTCTACCTGGGGCAGATCGGTCTGGGCATCCTCAAGCTGGTCACCCTCGGCGGCTGTGGTGTCTGGTCCCTGATCGACATCATCCTGATCGCGCTGCGCAAGCTCGACGACTCCCAGGGACGCCCGCTCGCCTGACTGGATCCCGGGGAAGCCTCCTCTGGGTGCTGGGTGCTGGGTGCTGGGTGCTGGGTGGACTACAGGTCCACGACCTCGTGCTCGCCGCCCGTGGCCTCCCTGGTCACTGCGGCTCTGGCCAGCCCGAGGACCCGTGCGACGGGACCGCCTCCGTCCCAGTACTCGCCCTCGTCGGCGGTGACCTCGAGGATGACGTTGGACGGGTCATCGGCGTCCCCGGCGTAGGCCTCGTTGAGGCGGTTCCACAGCTCCTGCTTCGCGGTGGTGTCGCGTGACACCGCGCCGGTTCCTGAGAGGGACACGTACGTCCCGCCGGAGTTGAACGACAGGTTCACTTGCTGGCCCTCGCTCTGTACGACGACGTCGTTGTCGTCCTGGGCGATGAACCGGAGCGTCCAGCCGTCGAGTTCCTGGACCGTCATCGGTCGGCTGACCAGACGTCCGTCCTCGGCGAGTGAGGTCAGCATGACGAACCGCTGACCGTTCAGGTGGTCACGCAGTGTCTCGGTGGGCTCGTCGCTCATGCAGTGCTCCTCGGTCTGAGTGGGTCGTCCCCAGCAGCATCCGTCACGGGGACGGCCTGGGTCGACAGGTGCGGGGTCACGTTTGGTTCACGACTGTTGCGCTGTCCCCTGTTGCGCTGTCCGCTGTGGCGTCGCCCGTGGCCGACACAACGTCGTGGAACAGCCGTGGCGTGTACCCGCCCACGGCGTCCTCTCCGCGCACGATCTCGCCGCTGCCGGTGTGGGCGGTGCCCAGGACCTCGTCGGGATCGACGAGTCGCACCTCGTGTCCGTCCAGGTGCAATCGGCGCAGCGACTCCAGCATCACGCGTCGAGCGATGTCCTTGACCCGGTGGACCCGGCTGAGGTCGACCACGACCGGTCCTGTTCCGGGGGCCTCGGACTCGAAGGAACGCATGACGCGCTCCACCTCGACGAAGCGCAGGTCGCCGGTCACCTCGTGCACCGGGACACCGTTGACGACGTGTCTGCGATTCACCAGGCGCGGGACGTCGATCGCGTCCATCAGGTGCAGTCCCATGTGCTGGTTCATGCGCTCGAAGATCCGGATTCCGCGGACGCTGTTGCCGTGGGCGTCGAGGCGTGGGCTGAACGCCGCGATGCCGCCCTGGCCGGGGAGGACGCCGAGAAGCCCGCCGGAGACGCCGCTCTTGGCGGGAATGCCGACCCGGGTGAGCCATTCGCCGGACGAGTCGTACATGCCACAGGTGGCCATGACGCTGAGTACATGCCGGTTCACGCCCGGGTCGATGACCTGGGTCCCGTCCGGTGCGCGTCCGCCGGCGGAGAGCGCGGCGGCCATCCGGGCGAGGTCGCGCACGGTGACGTTGACCGAGCACTGCCGGGTGTAGCCATGGACCACGTCGACCGGGTCACCTTCCAACTTGCCCAGCGACTTCAGCATGTAGGCGATCGCGGTGTTGCGGTGTGCCTCGGACAGTTCGGAGGCGTGCACCTTCTCATCGACCTCGAGCCGGCGACCGGCCAGGCGTGAGTAGAAGGAGAGGAGACGTTCGTCCCGCGCCTCCCGGTCGGCTCCGGTGAGGAGCCCGTGGACGGCGATCGCGCCGGCGTTGATCATCGGGTTCATCGGACGGCCGGTCTCGGGGTCGAGGGAGATCTCGTTGAACGCGTCACCGGAGGGCTCGACGTCGACGTGCTCCAGGACGTGTGCGAGGCCGTGGTCGATGATGGCGAGGGCGTAGGTGAACGGCTTCGAGATGGACTGGATGGAGAATTCCGTCTCGACGTCGCCGGCGCAGTAGACCCGCCCGTCGGGGGTGGCGAACGCGACGGCGAGACGGTCCGGATCGGCCTGGGCGAACTCCGGGATGTACTGGGCGGTCTCGCCGGAGTCCTCCCGGTTCGCGGCGACGAGCTGCTCGAGGTACTCGGTGATGGGAATCTCCATGGTCACTGACGGTGGCACCTGAGGGCGCGGGAGGGAAGGGGGAGACGGGATCCGCGACGGATGCCACCCTTCTCGGGCTGCCCTTCGGCTCGGGTCAGACGTTCCTCGGCGTCGTCATCGGGGAGCAGCCGGGTAGACTCGCGCAGTGATTGAAACCGCCTCCTGGGGCCGTCGTGCGGGTGCTCTCGTCATCGACTGGCTCGCGTCCAACCTGGTTCTGATGCTCTTCCTGGGATCGGACGCCTGGGGTGGTTTCGGCGCCATGGGCGTCTTCGTCCTGGAGTCCGCGATCCTGATGGCCCTCGCCGGAGGTTCGTTCGGTCAGCTCGTCACGGGTCTGCGTGTCGTCCGCTGGGACGGTGTCGCGAAGCCGGTTGACCTGCTGCGTGCACTGGCGCGACAGGTCCTGATCATCCTGGTGATCCCGCCACTCATCTTCCGCCCGGACGGCCGTGGACTCCACGACCTGGCGATGAAGACCGCGACGGTGAAGATGGCTGACCTGCGTCGCTGACCCCCTGACACCTTCGCGACAGCGTGGTTCCCGGCCGGGGACCACGCTGTTGTCGTTCTCGGGTGTCGTCACCGGACAAGGCTGCTCATCGAAGTTGGGGGATCTGCCGGGCACCTTCGCCGCGCGACCCCGTGGTGACGACGATCACTTGTAACGTCTGGCGCACCTGCAGCCCGTGCCACGTCGGACCGGCTGCAGGAAGCCCTGCACGCCGAGCCCGACGGAAGGTCCACCGATGCGTCGCCACCCCACCAGTACAGCCGCCGGAGCATTGTTCGCCCTCGCCCTCGTTCTCACCTTGGCGGGCTGTGGCGGTGGGGCCGAGGCCGAAGAAGGCGGGGGCAACACACCCAGCGCGGCGACTCCGTCGACGTCCGGGACGAAGGCCGGCGTGGGCAAGACCCCGACGAAGGGTGGCACGAGCGACGAGCCGGCCGCGTCCGTGCCGATCGCCAAGGACTCGGCGGTCCCTCCGGTGGCACCGGGTGAAGAAATGACCCAGCAGGATCTCAAGGCGATGCTCCTGGCCACGCTGGCGGCCGACGGCACTGCCCGGATCAAGGGCGTCGAGACCACGCCGGGGAGTGTCAGCCGCAGCGAAGGGGTGTACTCGCGTAGCGACGGCAAGGTGGCCCTGGACGTGCGCAGCACCGTCGAGGGCACGGAGGAACTCGCGGCGCTGGAGGTCCACCTGGTGCTGGTGGGCGACCACCTCTACCAGCGTTCGGCGATGAGCGGCGACCAGTACACGCGCACGACCGTGGGCGACGGCGGCGCCGCAGTCAACCTCGCCCACCTCGATCCAGTCGCTGCGCTCGAGACCTACGCCGACGCGATCACCCAGGTCGTCCACGTCGGCAAGGAGAAGAAGGACGGGAAGAAACTGACACGGTACGACGTCACGGTCCAGCCCGAGGCGGTCGCGGACGGTGTGGCCGACCCCTTCACCTACGTCGTCTACTTCAACGCTTCTGGTCAGATCGCGCGGGTGGAGATCGAGATGGGTCCCGAGGTGTCGACCGTCACCACGTACTCGGAGTGGGGGAAGAAGCACACCGTCTCCGCACCCCCGGCCGACAAGGTGCTGGAGCTGCCCGGTGCCTGACAGGGGGCCGACGCAGGGCTGAGAAAGGACGAGGCCCCGGACCAGTGATGGTCCGGGGCCTCGTCGCCGTGCGGGTGCGTGCCGAGCACGCTGGTGCTGTGCCTCAGCGTCCGCGCAGGTTGCCGCGCTGGCCCTTCATGCTGGTCGGCATCGGTCCCTTGGGGATCGGGAGCTGACCGCGCTGGGCGTCGAGGGCCTTGAGTCGGTTGATGACGTCGGTCATCTCGGCCGGCTTGATGTTGCGGCCCAGCTTGCGGACGTGCTTGATCAGGTCGGGGAGGTCGACCTCGCCGTTGTCGGCGTCCTTGCCGGAGACGACCTCGAAGATCGGGGTCTCGGACAGCACGCGGGAGTGCTTGCGGTGCTCGGTGGCCAGGAGCCCCTTGACCCGGTTGTGGCTGTTGCCCTCACCGACGAGGATGACGCCGGGCGGGCCGATGACGCGGTGCACGACGTCCTGCTGCTTGGTGAAGCCGACGGCGGGCTCGATCTTCCAGCCACGACGGAGCATGCCGAGGGTGGCTGCGGCGGCGCCGATCTGGCCGTCCATCTGCTTGTAGGCAGCCTTCTGGACGCGACGGCCGAAGATGATCATGCCGAACAGGAAGGCACCCAGCACCGCGCAGATGACCGCGGAGATCCAGGAGAACACTCCCATGCCACCGGGCACGACGGCGATCAGACCGAAACCGATCACGGCGCCCAGAACGGCGGCACCGGCGATCCAGAGGCCGAGCGCGGGGTCGTGCTGCTTGGCCATCTTGTACGACTGCATGAGCTGCTGTCGTCGGTTGAGGTTCTGCGGGACGGGGGTCGACATCTCTTGCCTTTGCTGCTGGTGTCCGGCGGTGCCGGTACGACTCGGACGGAGGGAGGATCAGACCGCGGGGGTCCGGGCCTCCATGGCCTGACGGTACAGGCGTCCGGCGCGGTAGGACGAACGCACGAGCGGTCCGGACAGGACTCCGGTGAACCCGATCTCCTCAGCCTCTGCCTGGAGTTCGACGAACTCCTCGGGCTTCACCCAGCGCTCCACGGGGTGGTGGCGCTTGGAGGGGCGCAGGTACTGGGTGATCGTGATGATCTCGCAGCCGGCGTCGTGCAGGTCCTGGAGTGCTTCGGAGACCTCTTCGCGGGTCTCGCCCATGCCCAGGATCAGGTTGGACTTGGTGACCAGGCCGAACTCGCGGGCCTGGGTGATGACGTCGAGGGAACGCTCGTAGCGGAACGCGGGACGGATGCGCTTGAAGATGCGCGGCACGGTCTCGAGGTTGTGGGCCAGCACCTCGGGACGCGACTCGAAGACCTCGGTGAGGAGTTCGGGCTTGCCGTTGAAGTCGGGGATCAGGTTCTCGACGCCGGTGCCGGGGTTGAGTTCCTTGATCACGCGGACGGTCTCGGCGTAGAGCCAGGCGCCGCCGTCGGGGAGGTCGTCGCGGGCGACGCCGGTGATGGTGGCGTACTTGAGGCCCATCTTCTGGACCGACTCCGCGACGCGGCGGGGCTCGTCACGGTCGAGCTCGCTGGGCTTGCCGGTGTCGATCTGGCAGAAGTCGCAACGACGGGTGCACTGCTCGCCGCCGATGAGGAAGGTCGCTTCCTTGTCCTCCCAGCACTCGAAGATGTTGGGGCAGCCGGCTTCCTGGCAGACGGTGTGGAGTCCTTCGGACTTCACCAGGCTCTGCAGGGCGGTGTACTCAGGACCCATCTTGGCGCGGGTCTTGATCCATTCGGGCTTCTTCTCGATGGGGGTCTCCGCGTTGCGGATCTCGAGACGGAGAAGCTTGCGGCCTTCGGGCTGAGGAGCAGTCACGAGGCGAGTCTACGTCGCAGGGGTGTGCACCCGTTCGGGGGCGTCGTCGGCTGTCTCGGGGAGCCGTCGACACCCCCGTCCGGAGGGGGGGAGGTGGGGATCAGGCGAGGGCGGAGTCGCCGGTGCCGCCGGGCGTGATCAGGGCGATGCGCGGAGCACGCGGGGGCTCCGGCCTGGCCTCGTAGTCGGGCGTCGCGTCGTAGTCGGTCCAGGCCAGGTAGGTGCGCAGGTGACGCTCCACGACTGGGGTCACCTCCTCGACGGTGACGTCACGTCCGAGCTCGAGGCTCAGCGAGGTGACGCCGGCGTCGGCGATGCCGCAGGCGACGAAGCGGTCGTACCAGCTCATCTCGACGTTGCAGTTGAGCGAGAAGCCATGCATGGTCACGCCGCGGGAGACGCGCAGGCCGATGGCGGCGATCTTGCGCTCAGGGCGGCCTCCGTCGGCGCGCAGCCAGACACCGCTGCGCCCCGGGACGCGGGCGGTCTCGACACCGAAGTCGGCACAGACCCGGATGAGGGCCTCCTCGACGCGGCGTACGTAGTCGACCACCTTGACGTGGTCGGGGAGGGCGAGGATCGGGTATCCGACCAGCTGGCCCGGGCCGTGGAACGTGATCTTGCCGCCTCGGTCGACGTCGATCACGTCGGCGCCACCGGGGTCGGCGGGGCGCTCGTGGGCGTCGGTCCGCTTGCCGGCGGTGTAGACGGGGGGGTGCTCGAGCAGCAGCACGGTGGCTGCTGAGGGGTCTTCCACGACGGTGGCGTGCACGTCCTTCTGGAGGTCCCACGCCTCCATGTAGGGGACGGCGTCGGCACCGAAACCGGCGACCTTGAACTGCAGTGTCATGGGCCACAGGCTAGTGCTGGCCCTGTGGACAGTGACCGACCGAGGGCCTACCGACCGGTCACCATGTCTGCGTGGACATCGATGAGCAGGAGACCTGCGCGGCGCCGGACCCGCTGGCCGTCTGGGGGCGCGTGCTGCGCAGGGTCAGGGCGGTGACGACGGCGCTCGTCGTCGGGGGAGTCGTGGCCGCAGCGTTGTACGTCTGGTGGACCTGGGAGTTCGACGGTCCAGGGTCGATGGCGGCCGAGTCGGCGGCGACGGCACCGACCGGGTCGCCCGCACCGGATCCGAGAGAACCGGTGGCCGGGGCGGACTCACCGGTGGAGGTGTTGAAGGCCTGGGACCTCGCTCGGCAGGACGCGTGGGAGGCCGGGGACGAGGCAGCGCTGCTGCGCCTCTACGCCGACGAGGCCGAGGCGGGTGCCGCCGATGCAGCGGCCCTGCGCCGGTGGATCGACGCGGGCTGGCGGGTGCACGGTGTGGCGCCCCGGGTGGTTGCGGTGAGGGAGGTCGAACGCACGGAGCGACGTTGGGTCCTCGATGTCACCGACCAGTTCGAGGGCGCGGTGGCTCGGAGCACGGACGGTGACGAGGAGCGGGCCCTGCCCCGCGGGGCCGTCCGGGAGCGACGTCTGGTGCTCGTCCCGGGCGGAGCGGACGCGCCCGGCGAGGCATGGGCGGTGTTGGAGGTCAACGAGCCCGACGTCGTGCCGAAGAGACGATCGCGGTGACGTCGGGGTCGGCGAAGGTGAAGCCCAGGCGTTGCAGTGCGGCGGGGTGGGCGCGGACGGAGTTCACGAGCTCCGGCCCCATCTCGCCGGCCACGCGTCGGACGAGTCCGGCCGGCACCGCCAGGCGGGTACGTCGGCCCTCTCCGAGCGCGTTCCCCAGTTCGGTGAACGTGGGCGGTGTCGGGCAGGTCATGTTGAAGACGCCGGAGGCGTCGGTGTCCTCGACGAGACGGACTGCGGCGCTGACCCAGTCGCGCAGCGAGATGACCGGGAAGTACTGTCGCCCGTCGCCGATCCTGACCCCCAGACCGGCGCGGTGGAGGGGCCGCAGGGCTCGGTAGGGCATCGAGTCGGCGTCGATCACCACTGCGGTCCGCAGGACGCAGACGCGGGCCCCAGCAGCGACGGCCGGTTCGGTGGCGGCCTGCCAGGCCCGGGTGACGCGGGTGAGCAGTGCCTCGCCGCGGCTGTCGGAGCGTTCGGTGAGTGCCTCCGTGTCGTGGTCGCCGTACCAGGAGATTCCGTTGCCCTGGACGAGGGCGGGGGTGGAGAGGCCATGGGCCGCCCTCGCTGCCACGGCGGTGGCCAGGGTGGTGGTCGATCCCACCCGTGAGGTCATCAGGGCGTGGGCCCAGCGTCGGGAATGCGGGTTGCCGATGAGGGGACTCCCGGCGAGGTTGACGACGACGTCGATCCCGTCGAGGGCGTGCGGGTCGAGCACCTCGCCCGGGCTCCACGTGATCTCCCGGGTCTCGGAGGTGACGTCGGGGGCTGCGCGGACCAGACGCACCACCGTGTGTCCGCGCAGCGTGAGGCGCCGTCGTAGATGGGTGCCGAGGAATCCTGACGAGCCAGCGACGGCGACGGTCAGTGATCGTTCGACAGGTGGGTTCATGACGACAGCCTCGCAGGTCCGAGGACCCACGAGGCTGTCGTGTTGCCTGGATCACCCGAGGGTGATCAGGACTTCAGGAGCGGTTGCTCAGATGTCGAACGCACCGGACTCGAGACGAGCCTTCACGTCGCTCAGGAAGCGAGCAGCGTCCGCACCGTCGACCAGGCGGTGGTCGTAGGTGAGGGCGAGGTACACCATCTGGCGCACGGCGATGGTCTCGCCGAGCTGCGGGTCGGTGATGACGACCGGACGCTTCACGACCGAGCCGGTGCCGAGGATGGCGACCTGCGGGGCGTTCAGGATCGGGGTGTCGAACAGGGCACCACGGCTACCGGTGTTGGTGAGCGTGAAGGTGCCACCGGCGAGTTCGTCGGCGCCGATCTTGTTGGTGCGGGTGCGGTCCGCGACGTCCGCGATCTTCTTGGCCAGACCGGCGACCGAGAGGTCTCCGGCGTCCTTGATGACCGGGGTCAGGAGACCCTTCTCGGAGTCGACGGCGATCGCGAGGTTCTCGTGGTCGAAGTAGGTGACCGTGCCGGCCTCCATGTCGATCTGCGCGTTGAGGACCGGGTGCACCTTGAGGGCGTCGAGGGCAGCCTTGGCGAAGAAAGGCATGAAGGAGAGCTTGACGCCCTCGCGAGCCAGGAAGTCACCCTTGGCCTCGTCGCGCTTGCGCGAGATGTTGGTGACGTCGACCTCGACCACGGTGGTCAGCTGGGCGGCGGTCTGCAGGGAGTCGACCATGCGCTCGGCGATGACCTTGCGCAGGCGGGTCAGCTTCTCGGTGCGGCCACGCAGCGGGGAGGCGGCGGGGGCAGCCGGGGCCTCCGGAGCAGCGGCAGCAGCCGGGGCGGCGGGAGCGTTCTTCGCGGCAGCTGCCTCGAGGATGTCCTGCTTGCGGATGCGGCCACCGACGCCGGTGCCGGTGACGGTGCTCAGGTCGACACCGTTCTCGGCAGCGAGCTTGCGGACCAGCGGGGTCACGTAGGCGGACTGGTCGTCGCTGCGCGACGGCTTCGGGGCGGCCGGGGCGGCAGCCGGAGCAGCCGGGGCGGCGGGAGCAGCGGCCGGAGCAGCCGGGGCGGCGGGAGCAGCGGCCGGAGCGGCAGGCGCGGCCGGGGCGGCAGGCGCGGCCGGAGCGGCCGGGGCGGCAGGCGCGGCGGGAGCAACCGGGGCGGCAGGCGCGGCGGGGGCAGCCGGGGCGGCGACAGCGCCGGAGCCGATGAGGGCGAGCTCGGCGCCGACCTCGACGGTCTCGTCCTCGTTGACCTTGATGGCGACCAGGGTGCCGGCAACGGGGGACGGGATCTCGGTGTCGACCTTGTCGGTGGAGACCTCGAGGAGGGGCTCGTCGACGGCGACGGTGTCGCCGACCTTCTTGAGCCAGCGGGTGACGGTGCCCTCGGTGACGGACTCGCCCAGGGCGGGGAGGGTCACGGAGGTGGCGTCGCCGGTGTCGGCAGCAGCCGGAGCAGCCGGGGCGGCGGGAGCAGCGGGCGCAGCGGGAGCAGCGGCCGGAGCGGCCGGGGCAGCAGGCGCGGCGGGAGCAACCGGGGCGGCAGGCGCGGCGGGGGCAGCCGGGGCGGCGGGAGCAACCGGGGCGGCAGGCGCGGCGGGGGCAGCCGGGGCGGCGGGAGCAGCCGGGGCGGCGACAGCGCCGGAGCCGATGAGGGCGAGCTCGGCGCCGACCTCGACGGTCTCGTCCTCGTTGACCTTGATGGCGACCAGGGTGCCGGCAACGGGGGACGGGATCTCGGTGTCGACCTTGTCGGTGGAGACCTCGAGGAGGGGCTCGTCGACGGCGACGGTGTCGCCGACCTTCTTGAGCCAGCGGGTGACGGTGCCCTCGGTGACGGACTCGCCCAGGGCGGGGAGGGTCACGGAGGTGGCGTCGCCGGTGTCAGCAGCAGCCGGAGCAGCCGGGGCGGCGGGCGCAGCGGCCGGAGCGGCAGGCGCGGCCGGAGCGGCCGGGGCGGCGGGCGCAGCCGGGGCCTCGACGACGGGGGCGGCCGGAGCGGCAGCAGCAGCGGGGGCGGCCGGGGCAGCAGCCTCGCCGGCCTCACCGATGACGGCCAGAACGGCGCCGACCTCGACGGTGTCGTCCTCGGCGGCGCGGATCTCGATGATGGTGCCGGCGATCGGGGACGGGATCTCGGTGTCGACCTTGTCGGTCGAGACCTCGAGCAGCGGCTCGTCGACGGCCACGGTGTCGCCGACCTGCTTGAGCCAGCGGGTGACGGTGCCTTCGGTGACGGATTCGCCGAGTGCGGGGAGGGTGACTTCGGAGGCCATGGGATTCCTGTCGTCTCGTGGGTGTCGGTGTCGGGATCGGCTCAGCCGGGTAGCTGCTGGGCCGGTGCGGCGTCCACCTCGTGGGGGAAGCCGTAAGAGGGAGTCCGGGTCGGACGGGAGACACCCGCGTCTCGGGGACGCGAGTGCGGTGCGGTGCCGACGCTACGGGTGCGGGCGGCGATCCGCTGACGGATCGTCGCGGTGGCGACGCGAGCGGGCGGGGCACACGGCGAGCTGGAGGGGGGAACGTCGACAGCGCCGGAGAAGCCCGGGTGCTGGCTCTGGTGCTCCAGAGCGTCGTGTTCGGCCGCCGCCACTGTGGTGAGGTCCTCGCTCGGTCCGCGCGTCAACGCGCGGTCGTCGGTGTTGATGACTCCATCTTGTCACCTGCACCCATCGGGCGCAGCAACCGGCCTCGTCCGCCCGGGTTCTCGCGCCGTGGAGGGGCCTGCGTCGGGTCCGCGGCACGGGGGTGTGCGTGGTGTCACCGGTGAGGGGTCAGACTGTCCCCATGGGACTCTTCGACAAGCTGCGGCGCCGCGGGCGTCCACGCATGAACCGTCCGGCCAAGGACGCAGCGCGCACCGGATCGACCACGGTGCGGGCTGCCGACGCCGCTGACGCGAAGCACCTCAACGACTGGGTGGCGACCCGACGCGGCATCGAAGGGTTCGTGGAGCCGCGCACCGCGGTCAACGACGTCACGGTTCTCCTGGTCGCTCACGACGGCGAATGGACCCGTCGTCGGGTGCCGTCGGCGAAGTGGGCCCACGAGTTCTGCAACCACCACCAGATCCCGTCCTACGACGCAGCGGTCGTGGGCGTCCCGCAGCGGATGCGTGACTGGAACCGTCGCAAGAAGGCCGGCGAGATCTGACGTAGCGGGGACAACGGCAGAGGCCCCCGCACCGGTTCGGTGCAGGGGCCTCTGTCTGTTCTGGGGACGTGGTTCTGGCTACGTGGTCCGGGCCTCAGGCCTCGGCGTCCGCCTCGTCCTCGGCCGGGGCGTCGTCGGCGACCATGTCGCGGGCGAACTCGACCATGGTGCGGACCGCGACGCCGGTGCCACCGGTGGTGATCTCACCGGTCGGGCCACCGGAGTGGAACGAGGGACCTGCGATGTCGAGGTGTGCCCACGGCAGGCCGCCGGTGAACTCGCGCAGGAACGCGGACGCGTACAGACCGCCACCCCAACGGACCCAGTCGTGCTGGGCGAGGTCGGCGATCTTGGAGGAACGGATGCGCTCGGACATCTCCTCGGGGATCGGCATCGGCCAGTGCGCCTCACCGGCACGCTCGCCTGCCTCGACGACCTTGGCGACGACGTCGTCGGAACCGACGACACCGGTGATCTTGTCGCCCAGGGCGACCATCATCGCGCCGGTGAGGGTGGCGACGTCGAGGATGACGTCGGGCTCCTCCTCGACGGCCAGGGAGAGCGCGTCGGCCAGGACCATGCGGCCCTCGGCGTCGGTGTTGGAGATCTCGACGGTCTTGCCGTTGCGGATCCGGACGACGTCACCGGGGCGGGTCGCGGAACCGGAGACCATGTTCTCCGACATCGGGGCCCAGGCGGTCACCTTGATCGGCAGGCCGAGGCGGGCGATCGCGATGGTGGCCTGGATGACGGCGGCAGCGCCGGCCATGTCGGACTTCATCGTGGTCATCGAGCCGGCCGGCTTGATGGTGAGGCCGCCGGAGTCGAAGGTGATGCCCTTGCCGACCAGAGCGAGGTGCTGGGTGGCGCCCTCGGGGTTCCAGGAGACCTTGACCAGACGCGGGGGAGCGTCCGAGGCCTTGCCGACGCTCAGGATGCCGCCGCAGCCGAGCTCGGCCAGGCTGATCTCGTCGTGGACCTCGATCGCGATCTCGGGAGCGTTCTCGCCCGAGGTGGCCTCGGCATGGGCGTCCACGGCCGCGGCGGCGAAGAGGGCAGGGGTGAACTCGCCGGGCGGCTCGTTGACCCAGTCGCGCACGGTGGTCACGGCCTCCAACAGCACCTGCGTCTCGGCGAAGGTGCGCTTGGCGGACTCGGTGCGGGCCACCGAGGACAGGACGGTCACCTCGCGGCTCGTCTCCTCCTTGGCGCCAGACTTGTAGGCGGTGAAGGTGTAGCCGCCCAGGACGAAGCCGCTCAGGGCTGCGTCGAGCAGGTCGTCGGAGTCCGCGGGCAGGGCCAGCGCGACCGAGGTGGCGTCGGCGACCACGCGGGCAGCGGTGCCGGCGGCACGACGCACGGTGACTGCGGTGGCCTCGTCGCCCAGACCCACGAGGACGAGCAACGGGGAGGTCAGGGCACCGGCGGTGGGCAGCTTGGCGCTCTCGCCGGCACGGCCGGTGAGGCCCAGGGTGGTCAGGATCGGGCGCAGCTTGCGGCCGTAGGCCTCCTCGACCTCTGCGCCGCCTTCGGCGAGCACGGGGCCCTCCGCGGTGCGCAGGACACCGACGACCACGGCGTCGGCTCGGGTCTTGGCGGGATTGGCGCTGCTGAGGGTGTACGTCGTCGTCACCTCGGCAGGATATCCGCCGGGCCACGGGTTCGTGGGTTCACGTGCTGGCGCGCGGCCGCGAACGTGTGCTGGGTTACTCTCATGGCCATGTCCGACACCCAGGATCTCAAGCAGTCCCCGCTGCACACGCGTCACGAAGAGCTCGGTGCCAAGTTCTCCGAGTTCGGTGGCTGGTCGATGCCGCTGGAGTACCGCGGTGGCATCGTCAAGGAGCACACCGCCGTGCGTCAGGCCGTCGGAGTCTTCGACGTCTCGCACCTCGGCAAGGTGCTCGTCAGCGGCCCCGGTGCCGCCGAGTTCGTCAACGCCACCCTGAGCAACGACCTGCGTCGCGTCTCCGCGGGCCAGGCGCAGTACACGCTCTGCCTCGACGAGACCACCGGTGGCGTCGTCGACGACCTCATCGCCTACTACTCCGACGACGAGCACGTCCTGCTGGTCCCGAACGCCGCGAACAGCGCGGAGGTCGTGCGCCGTCTCGTGGCCGCCGCCCCCGATGGCGTCAAGATCACCGACCACCACGACGACTACGCCGTGCTGGCCGTCCAGGGCACGAAGTCCGACGAGCTCCTCGCGAAGCTGGACCTGCCCGCCGGCCACGAGTACATGAGCTTCGTCGAGGCGCCCTGGCAGGGTGACGAGTCCGCAGCCGTCGTCGTGTGCCGTTCGGGGTACACCGGCGAGCGCGGCTACGAGCTGATCGTCCGCAACGACAAGGCCGGCGAGGTCTGGGACGCCCTGATGACGCACGGCGAGGAGTTCGGCGTCGCGCCGTGCGGCCTCGGCGCCCGTGACACCCTGCGCACGGAGATGGGCTACCCGCTCCATGGCCAGGACCTCAGCCCCGAGATCACCCCGCTCGAAGGTGGTGTCTCCTGGGCCGTCGGCTGGAAGAAGGACTCCTTCTGGGGTCGCGACGCACTGCTCAAGGCCAAGGAGGACGGCCCCAAGCGCGTCCTGCGTGGTCTGCTCGCCGTCGGCCGCGGCATCCCGCGTCCCGGCATGGCCGTCACCCTGGTCTCCGACGTCCCGCTCGGCGACGTCACCTCCGGCACGTTCTCCCCGACGCTGAAGAAGGGCGTCGGCCTGGCGCTCCTTCCGGCCACGATCGACCTCGGCGTCGAGGTCGGCGTCGATGTCCGCGGACGCCGTGAGATCTTCACCGTCGTCAAGCCTCCCTTCGTCGACACCGCGGTGCGGGAGTCCTGATGGCCGAGATGTTCCGGTGGGCGTACACCAACGCCGCCGGTGACGACGTCGCGGTCTCGGCGGACTTCGCCGAGGAGTTCTTCCTCGACCAGGCCGAGGCCGAGTCGTGGATCGGTGACGTGTTCTCCGACCTGCTGGCCGAGGGCGTCGACGACATCCATCTCTATCGAGGTGAGACGAAGGTCTACGGACCGATGTCGCTGCACCCTGCGGAGTGACGGCGTCCCGGCGTACGGGACACTCTCCGTCATGAACATCTCTGACACGGCGGGCACGGTCCGCGAGGCCACCCTCGCGGACGTGCCCGCCGTGCTGCGTCTCGTGCAGGCCCTGGCCGACTACGAGAAGGAGCCCGACGCAGCCGTCGCCACCGAGGCCGACTTCATGGCCGCACTCTTCCCGGCCGACACCGCACCCGCAGCGTTCTGCCACGTCGCCGAGGTGGACGGGGAGGTCGTCGGGATCGCGCTGTGGTTCCTGAACTTCTCCACCTGGACCGGGAAGCACGGCATCTGGTTGGAGGACCTCTTCGTCCTGCCCGAACACCGAGGGACCGGCCTGGGGAAGGCGCTGCTGTCCCGGCTGGCCGCGCTCTGCGTCGAGCGAGGGTACACGCGTCTGGAATGGACGGTCCTGGACTGGAACGCGCCCTCCATCGCCTTCTACCGTGCGATCGGCGCCGAGCCGATGGACGAGTGGACCACCCAACGTCTCCACGGAGACGCCCTGCTCGCCCTCGGACGCACGTCGCGACACACCTCCACCCAGGACTGAGAACCCCATGAACGAGCCCCAAGGCCTGCCCTTCACCCAGGTGGACGTGTTCTCCACGGAGCCCTTCGGCGGAAACCCCGTCGCCGTCGTGCACGACGCCGACGCGTTGAGCGACGCCGAGATGCAGCGCATCGCGAACTGGACCAACCTGAGCGAGACGACGTTCCTGCTCGCCCCCACCTCACCCGAGGCCGACTACCGGGTGCGGATCTTCACCCCTGAGGCGGAACTCCCGTTCGCCGGGCACCCGACGCTGGGCACCGCCCACGCGTGGCTCGCTGCCGGGGGAGTGCCGCGTGGGGACGACGTCGTCCAGGAGTGCACGGTCGGTCTGGTGACGGTGCGTCGTGATGCGGAGGGCGCTCTGTCGTTCGCAGCCCCGCCGTTGCTCCGCAGCGGCCCGGTCGACCTCGGCACCCGCGACCACGTGGCCCGCGCGGTCTGCCTGACGCCGGACGACCTCCTCGACGTGCAGTGGGTCGACAACGGGCCGGGCTGGATCGGGGTTCGTCTGCGTGACGCCGCCGCGGTGCTGGACGTGGAGGTCGACCTCGACCTGATGACCCTGCCCTGGGCCGGACACCGCGAACTCAACATCGGTCTGGTGGGTGAGCACACGCCCGCCGACGTCGCCGAGCACGGCTGCACGATCGAGGTCCGTGGCATCTTCGGACGGATCGAGGACCCGGTCACCGGATCCCTGAACGCCTCCCTGGGCCAGTGGCTGATCAGGGAGGGGCTGGTGCCGACGTCGTACGTCGCGCGCCAGGGCACTGTGCTGGGGCGCACAGGTCGGGTGCAGGTCAGCAGCGTCGAAGGCCAGGTCTGGGTGGGCGGCTCGACCCGCACCCGCATCTCAGGGCGTGTGGTCGCGAGCTGAGCCTCGCGGGTCGACGGATAAGGTCGGCTCATGCAGCAGTACCTCGACCTCGTCCAGCGCATCCTCACTGAGGGCGTGGACAAGTCCGACCGCACCGGTACCGGCACCCGATCGGTGTTCGGCCACCAGATGCGTTTCGACCTCTCCGCTGGCTTCCCGCTCGTCACCACCAAGAAGATCCACACCCGTAGCGTCTTCGGGGAGCTGTTGTGGTTCCTGCGCGGTGACACCAACGTCGCCTGGCTCCAGGAGCGTGGCATCTCGATCTGGGACGAGTGGGCCGACGAGAACGGCGACCTCGGTCCCGTCTACGGCCACCAGTGGCGCTCCTGGCCGACCCCGGACGGTGGAACCGTCGACCAGATTGCGAAGCTCGTCGACGGGATCCAGAACAACCCGGACTCGCGTCGTCACATCGTCTCGGCATGGAACGTTGCCGACGTTGACGACATGGCCCTGCCTCCGTGCCACTCGCTGTTCCAGTTCTACGTGGCCCCGGCTGCTGACGGCGGGCCTGCGAAGCTGTCCTGCCAGCTGTACCAGCGTTCGGCCGACGTGTTCCTCGGGGTGCCGTTCAACATCGCCTCCTACGCCCTGCTGACGCACATGGTGGCGCAGGTGACCGGCCTGCGCGTGGGCGACTTCGTCCATTCCATCGGTGACGCTCACCTGTACTCCAACCACTTCGATCAGGCCGAGCTGCAGCTCACCCGTGAGCCGCGCCCGCTGCCGAGGCTGGTGCTCAACCCCGACGTCACCGAGATCGATGCCTTCGAACTCACCGACATCGCCGTGGAGGGCTACGACCCGCACCCGGTGATCAAGGCCCCGATCGCGGTCTGAGTGATGACGCAGACCCAGCCTCAGACGCATGCGGGGGAGAATCCTGCCCGCCTCACCCTGATCGCGGCGTACGCACGCAACCGGGTGATCGGTGACGGCCCCGACATTCCGTGGCGCAGCCGCGAGGACTTCGCCCACTTCAAGGCCCACACCGTGGGCCACACCCTGCTCATGGGTCGCGTGACGCACGAGTCGATCGGACGGCCCCTGCCCGGACGCCGCACGATCGTCCTGACCCGCGACGCCGACTGGGTCGCCGACGGCGTCGAGGTCGCCCATTCCCTCCCCGAGGCCCTCGCCCTCGCTGCTCAGCCGTCCACGCTGAGCGACGGGGAGGTCTTCGTCGCCGGTGGTGCACAGGTGTACGCCGCCGCACTGCCGTTCGCGACCCACCAGGTGCTCACCGAGATGCACCTGGAGGTCGAGGGTGACGCCCTGTACCCCACCTTCGAGCTCGACGCGTGGGCCGAGACCCGCCGCGAGCACCACCCTGAGTTGGAGCCGGCCCTGGACTGGGTCTGGTGGGAGCGCCGATGAACCTGAACTTCCTGATCGTCGACCACGACGCCGCCGAGCCGCCGTATGAGCAACTGCGCCGCCAGATCACCGAGGTGATCGACTCCGGTGGCCTTGCCCCGGGCGAGAAGTTGCCGCCGGTGCGACGTCTGGCCGAGGACCTCGGGCTGGCGGCCAACACCGTCGCCAAGGCGTACAAGGAACTCGAGGCGCGGGGAGTCGTCGCGACCCGTGGACGTGCCGGGACCACCGTGCTCGGTGCGGGTGCGGACCGAGCGGCGCGCGAGGCTGCCGCCGTCTACGCCCGGACCGTGCGCACCCTGGGGCTCAGCGAGGCCGACGCAGTGGGACTGCTCACCCAGGCCTACCGGACCTGAGCACCGCCCGTGGCCACGCACATGTCGCGGGGGAGAATGGGCAGGTGCCCACGATCGTCGTCTCCGCCGTAGCCCTCGTCCGCGACCGCAGTGTCCTCACCGTCCGCAAGCGCAACACCAGCCGGTTCATGCTGGTGGGTGGCAAGCCCGAGGTGGGGGAGACCCCGCTGGAGTGCATCCTGCGGGAGACGCGTGAGGAGACCGGGCTCGAGCTCACCGACGTCGAGCTGCTCGGCGAGTTCACCTCCGACGCCGCCAACGAGCCGGGCCACCTGCTGAACTCCACCGTCTACACCGCGGCCTTCGACGCCGAGCCCGTGATCGCGGCCGAGATCGAGGAGATGCGCTGGACGTCGTTCGACGAGACCTACGACGACCTCGCACCGATGCTGGAGTTCAACGTGCTGCCGTTGCTGCGCGACCGCGCGTGATGGATGGAGTGCGCGACCGCGCGTGAGCTGACGACGAAGGGCCCCACCGCAACCACGGCGGGGCCCTTCGTCATCGCATCGTCCGTTGCTCAGGTGCCGCAGTAGGTGCGGAAGTTCGCCGTGAACTCCGCCGGTGCGGGCTGGGCGAAGTGCTCGCCGCCCTCGATCGCGGTGAACGGGGCGGTGACCGCGCCCAGCAGTGCTTCGAACT
The DNA here is from genome assembly GCF_004014875.1 of Nocardioides yefusunii. Taxonomy (NCBI): domain Bacteria; kingdom Bacillati; phylum Actinomycetota; class Actinomycetes; order Propionibacteriales; family Nocardioidaceae; genus Nocardioides; species Nocardioides yefusunii. The sequence continues at coordinate 1,465,050 of NZ_CP034929.1, forward strand.
GGGTCAGGTCGCCGTCCTCGGCGGCCAGCAGGGCGGCGTCGAGGAGGTGGTTGCGGGGGATGTGGAGCGGGTTCTTGGCGTCCATCGCGTCGGCGTCGGGGGCGAAGGTGAGCCAGGCGTCGAGCCAGAGGTCCATCCGCTCACGGTTGCCGTCGGAGACGATCAGCGACGAACGGTCGCCGCGAGCCACGCCGGAGAGCTGACGGAAGAACGACGTGAAGTCGACGCCGGAGGCCTCGAGGTAGCCGTGCAGGTCGGTGACCAGCGTGGTGAGGGCGTCCTCGTCGAGGCCGTCGCGACCCAGCTCGACGCCGAGCTTGGCAGCCATCTCGGCCAGCCATGCGGCGTTGAAGTGGACCGGGTAGTTCTCCAGGATCGGGGTCAGTGCCTCGACGGCGTCGGCCTCGTTGTCGGTGACGATCGGGAGCAGCGCCTCGGCGAATCGGGCGAGGTTCCACTGGGCGACGCTGGGCTGGCCCCCGAAGGCGTAGCGCGAGCCGGTGTCGATGGAGGAGAAGACGGCTGCGGGGTCGTAGCCGTCGAGGAAGGCGCACGGGCCGTAGTCGATGGTCTCGCCCGAGACGGTCATGTTGTCGGTGTTCATGACGCCGTGGACGAAGCCGACGCTGATCCACTTCGCGATCAGGGCGGCCTGGGCCTGGACGACGTGGTCGAAGAGCTCCACCGGCGGGTTGTCGGCCTGGACGGCATCGGGCAGGTGTCGCTCCAAGGCGTGGCGGGTGAGCTTGACCAGGACGCGCATCTGGTTGGAGGCGCGGGCGAACTGGAAGGTGCCGACCCGGATGTGGCTCGCGGCGACCCGGACCAGGACGGCGCCCGGGTGGGTGCCGTCCTCGCGGACGACCTGCTCGCCGGTGGCCACGACGGCCAGTGCGCGGGTGGTGGGGATGCCCATGGCGTGCATGGACTCGCTGAGGAGGTACTCGCGCAGCATCGGGCCGACGGCGGCGAGTCCGTCGCCGCCACGGGAGAGTTCGGTGGGGCCCGAGCCCTTGAGGTGGAGGTCGCGGAGTCCGGTGTCGGTGCGGAGTTCGCCGAGCAGCATCGCGCGACCGTCGCCGAGGGCGGGGGAGTAGCCGCCGAACTGGTGGCCGGCGTAGCGCATCGCGACGGGCTTGGAGCCTTCGACGGGAGCCAGGCCCAGGAGGAACTGCAGTCCTGCGTCGCTGCGCAGGAACGTGACGTCGAGTCCGAGCTCGACGGCCAGGGCCTCGTTGAGGACGAGGAGACGCGGTGCGGGGGCAGGGGCGGCGGTCGCCGGAACGGTGAGTTCGGGGACGTCGTCGACGTAACGGTGCTCGAGCTGGATCACGGTGACCACGCTACCGGCGTGCCGTTCACGGGCCGGATCCGCGCCGTCACTGCTGTTTCCGGAGGCTGTTCCGTGTGGTTCCGGGTGGGAACGATCTCCTGAAACAAACCCAGTCTTTTTGAAACATCAATGAATCAGGAATGACGTCGAGGTGTCATGGCGGCTGCCTACCTTCATCCGTGGGGGGACCAACGAGGTCCCGGCACACGGGACTTCGTCGATCGAGGATGGAGTTCGCATGGATGTGAAGAAGACGAGGGCAGCACGTCTGGTGCGTCGCGCCTGCGCCGCCACCGCGGCCGCCGCAGTCGGCGCGACCTGTGCGGTGGCGTTGGTGAGCAACAGCGACGTGGCCGACCACGGCGAGCCCCCGGCGGGGGAGGCACTGCAGATCCGCAGCGTCGCCTACCAGCAGGCCGTCCTCAAGGCCGCCGACCCGCAGGTCAAGCCCAAGGTCACCGTCGTCGCCACCGGCGGGACGTTGGCCGGCAAGGCGAACGGCCGGACCGCCTACGGCTCCTACCGTGCGGGTACCTACGCCATCGCGGACATGCTCGACGTCATGCGTCCCGAGGTCGATGCAGTGGCCGACGTCGACTCCGTGCAGTTCGGCAACGGCGGTTCGTCGTCGTACACGATCGAGAAGTACCGCGAACTGACCATCGCGGTGGAAAAGGCTCTCGAGACCGCTGACGGTGTCGTGGTGACCACCGGCACCGACACGATGGAGGAGTTCGCCTACTGGCTCGACCTCACCGTGCAGTCGAAGAAGCCGGTCGTGATCACTGGTGCGATGCGTCCCTGGGCTGCCGGCGCGACCCCGGACAAGGACCCGGTGATCGGGACGGACGGTCCCGCCAACCTCTTCAACGCCGTGAAGCTCGCAGCAGGTCAGCAGACCTACTGCTTCGGCACCGTGCTGATGCTCAACGACGAGATCCACACCGCCCGTGAGGTCCGCAAGGGCAACACGACCCGGATGAACACCTTCGAGACCCCGCTGCTGGGCCCCGCGGGCTGGATCGACCAGAGCGCCACCACCCTGCGTCGGGCCCCGGCCCGGATGGAGAACTGCGACAGCAAGGCGTGGTTCACGCCGTTCGACATGGACGAGATCTCTGCCGCCGACCTGCCCAAGGTCGAGATCGCCTACGCCTACCAGGGCGCCAGCGGCGCCGGCATCACCGCTGCGGTCGATGCCGGAGCGAAGGGCATCGTCACCATGGGCACCGGCACCGGTGGCCTGAGCGGCACCATGGGCGCAGCCCGCACTGCTGCGATCGCCAAGGACGTCTGGTTCACGACGACGTCCCGCACCGGAACCGGCACCGCCTCGGCGTCGTCGTCGAAGGGAATGATCTCCGCCGGCGACCTGCAGGGGCCCAAGGCTCGTCTCCTGCTGCTGCTCTCGCGTGCTGCCACCGCCGACATCGCCCAGGCCCGCACCTGGTTCAACACCATCGGCAACCCCCAGTCCACCTACTCCGCCGAGTGAGCGGGACGAGACGAACGGTGAATGACATGAACACCACCCTCCGCATCGGCCGTGGCCGCACCCGCACCTTCGCCGCGGGCGTCGTGACCGCAGGCCTCGTCGCCGCAGCTCTCCCGGCGCTGCTCACCCAGAGCGCGCAGGCAGGCGTCAGCGCCGGCATCACGCTGCCCTCCACCAGCTACCAGCAGGCCGTCCTCATGGCCGCCGACCCGCAGGTCAAGCCCAAGGTCACCGTCGTCGCCACTGGCGGCACCCTGGCCGGCAAGGCCCGCGGCGACCGCGCCAGCTTCGGCTCCTACGCCGCCGGCACCTACGGCATCGGCGACATGCTTGACGTCCTCAAGCCCGATCTCGACGGCGTCGCCGACGTCGACTCCGTGCAGTTCGGCAACGGTGGTTCGTCCTCGTACACCATCGAGAAGTACCGCGAACTGACCATCGCGGTGGAGAAGGCCCTGGAGACCGCTGACGGTGTCGTGGTCACCACCGGCACCGACACGATGGAGGAGTTCGCCTACTGGCTCGACCTCACCGTGCAGTCGAAGAAGCCCGTCGTCATCACTGGTGCCATGCGCCCCTGGGCTGCTGGCGCCACGCCGGCCGACTCGATCGTGCTCGGCACCGACGGCCCGGCCAACCTCTTCAACGCCGTGAAGCTCGCAGCAGGTCAGGAGACCTACTGCTTCGGCACCGTCCTGATGCTGAACGACACCATCCACGCCGCCCGTGAGGTCCGCAAGGGCAGCACGACCCGCATGGACACCTTCGAGTCCCCGTCCGGTGGCGCACTCGGCTACGTCGACGAGAAGGCCACGGTCATCAACCACGCTCCCTCGCGTGCCGCTGACTGTGACACCGACGCGTGGTTCACGCCGTTCGACATGGCGAAGATCGCCGCGGCCGATCTGCCCAAGGTCGAGATCGCCTACGTCTACCAGGAAGCCTCCGGCTCGATGATCGACGGCTTCGTGGCCGACGGAGCCAAGGGCATCGTCACCATGGGCACCGGCACCGGTGGCCTGAGCGGCACGATGGGCGCCTCGCGCACCGCGGCGATCGCCAAGGACGTCTGGTTCACGACGACGTCGCGCACCGGCACCGGCACCGCGTCCGGCTCCAGCGCCAAGGGCATGATCTCCGCCGGAGACCTGCAGGGTCCCAAGGCGCGTCTCCTGCTGCTGCTCTCCCGCGCGGCCACCGACGACATTGCCCAGGCTCGCACCTGGTTCGACACCATCGGCAACTCGCCCGCGGTCTGGAAGCCGGCCGCAGAGCCGACCCCCGAGCCGACCCCCGAGCCGACTCCGGAGCCGACGCCGACCCCGGAGCCGAGCGCGACTCCGACTCCGACCACGAAGCCGACGCCGACCACTCCGGCCAAGCCCGTCCCCGTCGTCACCACCACGACCGTCAAGGTCACCGGTGCCGTCAAGGTCGGCAAGAAGATGAACGTCACCGTCGTCGTCAAGGGCACCGACGGCAAGGCTCCCGTCGGCAAGGTGACTCTCAAGGTCAACGGCGCCAAGAAGAAGACCGTCGCCCTCAAGGCCACTGCCAAGGGGCGCGTCACCACGACGCTCCCGGCGCGCTCCAAGGCCGGCACCGTGGGTGTCGAGGCTGTCTTCACCCCGAGCACCGCCAACACCCACCGCTCGGTGGCGGTCGCCTGGCGCAAGGCCACCAAGTGATGTCTGGCGTGTGCGTCCGCTAGCGGCGCAGCACTCCAGCAGCACCCGGCAACACCCCAGCAACACCGCAGCCCCGGTCCGTACCGACCGGGGCTGCGGCGTGTGTGCTCTTCGGTCCTCGGTCCTCGGTGCTCAGGGGGACGGTTCTGTCCGCGCAGGCTTGGCCCCGTCCCCGGCACCGTGCAGGCTTGGGCCATGGAACTGCGCATCTTCACCGAACCCCAGCAGGGCGCCACCTACGACGACCTCCTCGCGGTCGCCCGCACCGCCGAGGAACTCGGCTACGGAGCCTTCTTCCGGTCCGACCACTACCTGACGATGGGCGGCGACGGCCTGCCCGGTCCGACCGACGCCTGGACGACCCTCGCAGGTCTCTCGCGTGACACCACCAGCATTCGCCTCGGCACCCTGATGACCTCGGCGACCTTCCGCCACCCCGGCGTCCTGGCCATCCAGGTGGCCCAGGTCGACCAGATGAGCAACGGCCGGGTCGAGCTCGGTCTGGGTGCCGGCTGGTTCGGCGAGGAACACTCCGCCTACGGCATCCCGTTCCCCGACACCCGTGAGCGGTTCGACCGCTACGCCGAGCAGCTCGCGATCGTGACCGGTCTGTGGGCCACGCCGGCGGGGGAGACGTTCACCCATGTCGGCGAGCACTACACGCTCACCGACTCCCCGGCCCTGCCCAAGCCCACCCAGGAGCGGGTGCCCGTGCTCGTCGGCGGCCACGGCAAGAAGCGCACCCCGGCGCTGGCAGCGCGGTACGCGGACGAGTTCAACGTCCCCTTCGCCTCCGTCACCGACACCGCTGCGGCCTACGCCCGAGTCGACCGCGCCTGCGAGGAGATCGAGCGTGACCCGGCGACGCTGGTGCGCTCTGCCGCGCTGGTGCTCTGCGTCGGTCGGGACGAGGCCGAGATCGCCCGTCGCGCCGCCGCGATCGGCCGCGAGGTCGACGAACTGCGCCTCAACGGTCTGGCCGGCACGCCGGAGGAGGTGCTCGCGAAGATCGGGACGTACCGCTCGATCGGCACCGACCGGATCTACCTCCAGGTGCTCGACCTGGGCGACCTCGACCACCTCCGTCTGGTGGCTGCGGAGGTCATGGCTCACCTCGACTGAGGTCGCCGACCTCGTCCGGACGCGACCCGGCCGGGGCCCGACGGGCACCTGTCGGGCCCCCGGACGGGGTAACGACTCGTGCACGACGTGGCCCAAGCGCGGTGGCGGTCGCAGCGGACGGGGGAAGGAGCGATAACCTGTCCTTCATGAGCACTGCACCCGCTGCCCCCTTCGGACGTCTGCTGACCGCCATGGCCACCGCGTTCAAAGAGGACGGCTCGGTAGACCTCGACGCCACCGCCCGGATCGCGGCCCACCTGGTCGACAACGGCAACGACGGAGTCGTCGTCTCCGGCACCACCGGCGAGGCACCCACCACCACCGTCGCTGAGGACGCCCAGATCCTGGCCGCCGTCAAGGACGCGGTCGGTGACCGCGCCAGCGTCATCGCGGGTGTCGGCACCAACTCCACCGCCCACTCGATCGAGCTGGCGCAGAACGCCGCCAAGATCGGCGTGGACGGCATCCTGCTGGTCACCCCGTACTACAACAAGCCGTCGCAGGCGGGCGTGCAGCAGCACTTCGCCCAGGTCACCGCGTCCTCCGACCTCCGGGTGATGCTGTACGACGTGCCCGGCCGCGCCGGGATCACCATCTCGGAGGAGACCTACGCCAAGGCGATCCAGGATGAGCGCGTGGTCGCCGTCAAGGACGCGTACGGTGACATGGTCCGCGCCACCCGCCTCACCGACATGGGTTACGCCGTCTACTCCGGCGACGACCCGGCCACGCTCTCCTTCCTCGCCCACGGTGCCGTGGGCCTGGTCTCCGTCGTCGGCCACGTCGCCGGCACCGAGATCAAGCAGATGATGGAGACCTTCCTCGCTGGCGACCACGTCGGCGCGCTCACGATCTTCCGCCGGCTGATGCCGGCATTTGACGCCGTCATGGGCGTCCCGAACTACGGCGCAACCACCGCCAAGGCCGCCCTGCAGCTGCTGGGGGTCCTCGACAACCGCACCGTCCGTGGACCGCTGGTCGCACTGGACGATGCCGAACACGAAGCCCTGCGTGAAGGCCTCGCGGCCGCAGGCCTGATCTGAGGAACTGCATGACCTACGCCCGTACTGACCTGACCACCCCGCCGCCGCTCGCCGAGGGCGCGCTCCGCATCATCCCGCTGGGTGGTCTGGGCGAGGTCGGTCGCAACATGACCGTCTTCGAGTACGGCGGTCGCCTGCTGATCGTCGACTGCGGCGTGCTCTTCCCCGAGGAGCACCACCCCGGCGTCGACCTGATCCTCCCCGACTTCGAGGCGATCCGTGACCGCCTCGACGACGTCGAGGCGCTCGTCCTCACCCACGGTCACGAGGACCACATCGGTGCCTCCCCGTACCTGCTGCGTGAGCGTCAGGACATCCCGTTGGTCGGTTCCAAGCTGACCCTCGCGCTCCTGGACTCCAAACTGCGTGAGCACCGCCTCAAGCAGACCGTCCACCACGAGGTCAAGGAGGGCGACCGCATCGCGTTCGGTCCCTTCGACCTCGAGTTCGTCGCGGTCAACCACTCCATCCCGGACGCCCTCGCGGTCGCGATCCGCACCGGCGCCGGCATGGTGCTGCACACCGGTGACTTCAAGATGGACCAGCTCCCGCTGGACGGTCGCATCACCGACCTGCGTGCCTTCGCCCGCCTCGGCGAGGAGGGTGTGGACCTGTTCCTCACCGACTCCACCAACGCCGAGGTGCCCGGGTTCACCACCCACGAGAAGAGCATCGGCCCGGTCCTGGACCGTGCGTTCTACAAGTCCGAGCAGCGCATCATCGCGGCCTGCTTCGCATCCCACGTCCACCGCGTCCAGCAGATCCTCGACGCGGCCGTCACGCACAACCGCAAGGTCGCCTACGTCGGTCGCTCGATGGTCCGCAACATGCAGATCGCCAAGGACCTCGGCTACCTGACCGTCCCCGACGGCGTGCTGGTCGACGCCAAGGAACTCGCCAAGCTCCCCCCGGAGCGTCAGGTCCTGATCTCCACCGGTTCTCAGGGCGAGCCGCTCTCCGCGCTGTCCCGCATCGCCCAGCGCACCCACTCCTTCGTGGACCTGGAGGAGGGCGACACCGTCATCCTCGCCAGCTCTCTGATCCCGGGCAACGAGACGTCGGTCTACCGCGTCATCAACGGCCTGCAGAAGCTCGGAGCCAACGTCGTCCACAAGGGCAACGCCCTGGTGCACGTCTCCGGCCACGCCAGCGCCGGTGAGCTCCTGTACTGCTACAACATCGTCAAGCCGCGCAACGTCATGCCGGTCCACGGCGAGGTGCGCCACCTGCGCGCCAACGCCGACCTCGCGATCGAGACCGGCGTCCCGGCCGAGAACGTCGTCCTGACCGAGGACGGTTACGTCGTCGACCTCGTCGACGGCAAGGCCTCCGTGGTCGGCAAGGTCGAGTGCGGACACGTCTTCGTCGACGGTCGCACCGTCGGTGGCGCATCGGAGTCCTCGCTCAAGGACCGCCGCATCCTCGCCGAGGAGGGCTTCATCTCGATCATCACGGTGGTCGACTTCGAGACCAAGCAGGTCGTCAAGGGTCCCGAGATCGTTGCGCGCGGTTTCGCCGAGGAGGAGTCGACCTTCGACCAGGTGAAGCCGCAGATCATCAAGGGTCTCGAGGCTGCGCTGGCCGACGGCGTCACCGACGCCTACACGCTCCAGCAGAACACTCGTCGCGTGATCGGTCGTTGGGTCAACAAGGCACACCGTCGTCGCCCGATGATCGTCCCCGTCGTGATGGAGATCGGTCACGAGCGTTGCGGCTGATCCGCGCCTGACGTGACGCGAAGGGCCCGTCCTCGGAGAGTTCTCCGGGGACGGGCCCTTCGCCGTTCTCGGCCGTGACGAGCGATCAGGCGACCGGTTCGGCCACTGGCCCCAGCCGCAGGACGTGGTCCATCTGGTCCAGCCCCACCGTGCCGTGAGTGATCCAGAGCACCGAACGCCGGGTTCCGGCGACGTCGTCACCCAGGAGTTGGGCGGTGACGGCGCGCGCGGTGTCGGTGTCCAGATGTGCGGTGGGTTCGTCGAGCACCAGCACGGGCTGGTCGGCGAGCACGGCACGGGCCAGCGCGATCCGGGCCCGTTCGCCACCGGAGACGTGCGCGTTCCCTTCGCCGACGAGGGTGTGGATGCCGTGGGGGAGCGCGTCGATCCAGTCGCCCAGGGCGACCTGACGCAGAGCGGTCTCGACCTCCGCGTCACTCGCGGTCGGGCGTGCCAGACGGACGTTCTCGACGACGCTGGAGGTGAAGACGTAGGGGTCGTCGTCGACCAGACCGACCCGGCTCCGGACCGCGTCGGCGGTGAGCGTCTGCACGGGTGCGTCGTCCCAGGTCACCTGACCTTCGGCGGGGTCGAGGAAGCGCATCAGCACAGCGGCGAGGGTGGACTTTCCGCAGCCGCTCGGGCCGACCAGTCCGACCCGGGCGCCGGGTGTGAGATCGAGAGAAACGCCAGACAGCGCAGGCGTGGTGCCCCACCCGGCCGTCAGGTCGGTCACGGCGAGCGAAGGGTGCTGTCCGAGGACGTCCACTGCTCCCGGGGCGTCGGGAGCGACGGTCGGGGCCATCTGCTCCACGGCGTCGAGACGGGCCCGCGCGGTGCGGGTCCGGACCTGCACCGCGGCGGCGTCGACGAGCGGAGCGAGGGCGTCGGCCAGCGCCAGCGGCAGCATCACCAGCAGCGCTGCCAGAGGGCCCGACAGAGTGCCTGCAGCCAGGGCGTCCTGCGTGGTGAGGGCCGCGAGGACGACCCCCAGGCCGGTGGCGAGCACCACGACCGCGTGTCCCAGGCCCACGGCCCGGGCTGAGCGGGCCGCGGCGGATCCCAACCGACGGGCGGCCACGTCGACCCGGTCGAGAGCGTGGTCCTGGGCGCCCCAGGCCACGTACTGGCGGACCGAGGAGAACCAGTCCTCGCTCTGCACCGACACCTCGGCCCGGGCGGTGACGAACTCGGTCTCGGCAGCAGCCACGCCGCGCCGCGTCAGCAGGAAGGCGGTGGCTGCCACGACGCAGACACCGAGAACGACCAGTCCGGTCGTGGGGTCGAGGATCGCGGCCAACGTGGCAGCCACCGCACACACGAGCAGCGCAGTCCACAGCGGCTGACGGACCCGGAGCTGTTCGTCGACCAGCAGGTCGACGTCGTCGACGACCTGCGTCAGCACGTCACCGCGTCGCACACCCAGACGGCCCGGAGCCAGCGGCACGAGGACGTCGTAGATCCGGGCGCGGCGCTCCGCGAGCTGGCGGAACGCGGCGTCGTGGGAGACCAGGCGTTCCGCGTAGCGCAGCACCGGACGAGCCAGCCCGAAGGTACGGACCGCGACGATCGCCACCATCAGCATCAGCACCGGCGGGTGCTCTGAGGAGCGGGTGATCAACCACGCGGCGGTGGCGGTCAGTGCAGTTCCCGAGAGGGTGGAGAGGGCACCGAGGACGATGCCGGTGCGGAGCCCGAAGCGCGACGGCACGAGGTCAGGGATGTCGCTGGCGGGCGCCGGAGCCTGAGCGGCTGTGCGGAGGTCCGCGAGGGGCGGTGTGACGGCGGCCGGGAGGTCCTTGCGGTGGATCGGCGCCGCAACTCGCATCACCACGTCGGCCGCGTCCACGACGCTGTCGCGATGGGCGACCACGACGACGAGGCGGTCCTGCGCGAGTCGGGCGAGGGTGCGCAGCAGCACTGACTCGGACGCGGTGTCGAGGTGCGCGCTGGGCTCGTCGAGCAGGACGACGGGGCGCTCGGAGAGCACCACGCGGGCCAGCCCGAGGCGGGCACGCTGACCGGCGGAGAGCCCTGCGCCGTCCTCACCGAGTGGGGTGTCCAGACCCAGGGGGAGGGCACGGACCACGGTGTCGAGGTCGACCGTGGCCAGAGCCGCGTACAGGTCCGCAGGCGCAGCGTCAGGCCGCCCGATCAGCAGGTTCTCGCTGATCGTCGCCGCCGTCAGCCACGGCCGCTGGGGCGCGGTCGCGACGCGGCGTCGCCAGGAAGCCGGGTCGACGAACTCCAGCGGGGTGCCGTCGACGGTCACCATGCCGGTGCTGGGCGTGAGTTCGCCGGCGATCACCGCGAGCAGGGTCGACTTCCCGGCGCCCGAGGGCCCTGCGACCGCCACGAGTCCACGCTCGGGGAGGGCGGCCGAGATCGGGGCGAGCGCCGCCGTGGAGCGTCCGCGGTAGGTGAGGCTGACGTCGTGCAGCACGATCCGTGGACGCGCGCTGACGGCGTTGCCGGGGCAGAGCGCCGCGGGCCGGCGGACGTCGGCGGGCACGTGGGTGGCGTGGGCGGTGGCATCGGCCAGCAGCGCGGTGGCGGCGACGAAGGTGGTGGTTCCCTCGGCTGCGGAGTGGAACTCAGCACCCACCCGGCGCAGGGGCCAGTACGCCTCGGGTGCGAGCAGCAGCACGACGAGGGCGGTCTCGAATCCGATCCCGCCGGCCGCGAGGCGCAGGCCGACCGTGACCGCGACCAGTGCGACCGAGATGGTCGCGATGAGTTCGAGAGCGACGCTGGAGGCGAACGCGACCTTGAGGGTGTCGAGGGTGGCGCGCCGGTGTCGGTCGGTGACCTCACGTACGCGCGCCGACTGGGCGGTGGCCCGCCGATGGGCGACGAGGGTGGGGAGACCACGCACGACGTCGAGGAAGTGGCCGGCCAGGGCTGACATCGCCTGCCACTGCTCGTCGGCCTTCTCCCGGGTGCTGACACCGATCAGGATCGCGAAGACCGGCACCAGTGGCAGTGTGCACAGGATGACGAGACCCGCGATCCAGTCGAGCGCGAAGACTGCCCCCAGGGTGGCGACCGGCAGCACGACGGCCAGCACCAGCGAGGGCAGGTAGCGGGTCAGGTAGGGCTCGACTGCGGTGACGCCGCGGGTCGCAAGCGTGGTGAGTTCACCCGTGCGTCGCCCGGAGAGTTCGAGCGGGTCGAGCTGTGCGGCTGCCTCCAGGAGACGACGGCGCAGCACCGTGGAGACCCGGGACGCAGCGGCGGCGCCGGTGACGGTGACCAGCCACGTGGTCACGGCCCGGCCCGCCAGGACGAGGACGAACCACCGGGCGGGGGTGTGCCAGGCCTGCGAGGCGGGGTCGGTGACCAGAGCGACGATCAGTGCCCCGATCGCGAACGCCTGCGCGACGGCCAGCAGACCCTGCACCGCTCCGGCGACCAGCCCGAGGACGAGAGGTCGCCTCGCGGGAGCGAGGTGGGGGAGCAGTGCAGGGTCCAGTGGCTTCACGGTGCTCAGTCCTCCCGAGCGGTTGCGGGGGCGTCGACGAAGTCTTCGGGGCGCAGACCGGTGGGCTCGGGGATGTGAGCCACGGTGATGCGCTTGCGGAAGATCCAGTACGTCCAGGCCTGGTACATCAGGACGATCGGGGTGAAGACGACCGCCACCCACGTCATCACCTTCAACGTGTACGCAGTGGCTGCGGCGTTGGTGGTGGTGAGCGAGAACGCTGTGTCGGTGGTCGAGGGCATCACGTCGGGGAACAACGCGAGGAAGAGACCGCCGACAGCCAGTGCGATGGCCATGAAGGTGCCCACGAAGGCCCACCCCTCACGTCCGGCACGATTGGCGGCCAGACCGCCGAGCAGGGCCACTGCGGCGACGGCGAACGCGACCGCGGAGGCGACGTCGCCGGTCTTGACCTGCATCCAGACCATGAAGGCGACGGCGAGGACGGCCGCGACCAGACCCAGTTGGGTGGCCGTGGCGCGGGCCCGGTGCCGGATGTCGCCGTCGGTCTTCAGCGCCACGAAGATCGCGCCGTGGGTGGCGAACAGGGCCGCGGTGGTGAGGCCGCCCAGCAGACCGAGCGGGTTCAGCAGGGTGAACAGGTTGCCGGTGAACTCCTTGTCGGCGTCGATCGGGACACCGGCGACGATGTTGGCGAACGCGACGCCCCACAGCACGGCGGGGAGCCACGAACCGATGACCAGGCAGATGTCCCAGCGGCGGCGCCAGGCGTCGTCGTCCTTCTTGCCGCGGTACTCGAAGGCCAGGTTGCGGATGATCAGCGCCACCAGGATCAGCAACAGCGGGAGGTAGAAGCCGCTGAAGAGGGTGGCGTACCACTCGGGGAAGGCGGCGAAGGTCGCTCCGCCGGCCACCAGCAGCCACACCTCGTTGCCGTCCCAGACGGGGCCGACGGTGTTGTACATGACGCGGCGTTCCTTCTCGCTGCGCGCCAGGAACGGCAGCAGCATGCCGACGCCGAAGTCGAATCCCTCGAGCACGAAGTACCCGATCCACAGGATCGCGATGAGGGAGAACCAGACGGTGGTGAGTTCCATGATCGTTGCTCCTCTCTCAGTAGGCGAAGGCCAGTGGCTTGTCGTCGTCGTTGCCGCCGACCTTGACGTCCGGTGGCTCGTGGAACGCCTCAGGACCCTTCTTGATGTACTTCATCAGCAGGCCGACCTCGACCACGGCGAGCACGGCGTAGAGCAGGGTGAGGGTGATCAGTGAGATCCACGCCTCGGTGGTGCTGACGCCCGGCGAGACGGCGTTCTCGGTGGTCATCAGTCCGTAGACGACCCACGGCTGCCGGCCCATCTCGGTGAAGATCCAGCCGAAGGAGTTGGCGAAGATCGCGAACAGTGGCACTGCGATGCCGGCCCAGGCGACCCAACGGCCGGGCTGCACGCGGCGTCCGCGTCGGGTGACGAAGAGGATCACGGCGGCGCCGAAGGCGGTGGCCATGCCCAGGCCCATCATGAAGCGGAACGACCAGTACGTGATCGGGATGACGGGGGTGTAGTCGCCGGCGCTGAAGTAGGCCGCACCCGGGTCCTGTCCGTACTCGGCGATGTACTTCTCGCGCAGCGGGTTGATGCCCTCGACGGTGCCGTTGAAGTCTCCGGTGCCCAGGAACGAGAGCAGTCCGTGGATCTGGATGATCTCGGTGGCTTCGGAGCCGTCGAGCTTGCCGATGCTCAGGACGCTGAAGGGCGCGGTGGAGGTGGTCTCGTACAGGCCCTCGGCGGCGGCCATCTTCATCGGCTGGACCTCGGTCATCACCTTGCCCTGGAAGTCACCGGAGATCGCCACGCCGATGCCGGCCAGCAGACAGGCCCACGCCCCGATCCGGATGGTGAGGCGGTGCAGGTCGCGGTCCTTGCGGTGCTGGGGACGACGGCTCTTGTAGAGCCAGGCACCGACGCCGAGCATGAACGCGCCGGCAGTCATGTAGGCAGCCATGATGACGTGGGGGAACGTCACCAACTGGACCTTGTTGAACATGACGGCGGCGAAGTCGACCATCTCTGCGCGGCCGGTCTCGGGGTTGTAGGTGTGTCCCACAGGGTGCTGCATCCAGCTGTTCGCGGCCAGGATGAACCACGACGACGCGAGCGTGCCGAGGTGGACGAGCCACATGCAGCCCGCGTGCAGGGCGCGGGGGAGCTTGTCCCAACCGAAGATCCACAGTCCCAGGAAGGTCGACTCGAGGAAGAACGCGAGCAGTCCCTCCACGGCCAGCGGGGCTCCGAAGACGTCACCGACGAAGCGGGAGTAGTCGGACCAGTTCATGCCGAACTGGAACTCCTGCACGATGCCGGTGACGAGGCCGAGTGCGAAGTTGATCAGGAAGAGCTTGCTGAAGAACTTGACCAGTCGGAGGTACTCCTCCTTCTTGGTCCTGATCCAGACGGTCTCCATGACGGCGATCAGGAACGTGAGTCCGATCGTCAGCGGCACGAAGAGGAAGTGGTAGACGGTGATGATGCCGAACTGCCACCGAGCGATGTCGAGGACTTCCACCTTGTTCCTCCGGGTGTGAGAGGGCGGCCGGTGTGACCGTCACGTGAGAGTGGGTGCGCCGCTGGTCGGAACCCGGGCGCCTACTGCCGCGAACCTACTACGTGCCGTAGTACTCTCCAAAGTAGTACGAATCTGTGTAGTACTTCACGTTGTAGTACTTCGACCGCTCGCAGGTAGACTTGAGGAGTGCGCAACACCAAGAACGCCCTCGGAGACCTCGAGCGCGCAGTGATGGACGTCCTCTGGGACCTCCCTCCTGCGGATGAGATGACCGTCCGTGAGGTTCACGCCGTCCTTGCAGAGAGCCGCGACGTGGCCTACACGACGGTGATGACCGTCATGGACAGACTGGCGCGCAAGGGCATGACCGTCCAGCACAAGGAAGGGCGTGCCTACCGCTACCAGGCCGCAAGTACTCGTGCGGAGATGACTGCAGACCTCATGCGCGGCACCCTCGACGACCTCGGTTCGTTCGACCGCGGCCCCGCCCTGGTGGCGTTCGTCGAGGACGCCTCGGCCGAGGAGATCGCCGCCCTGCGCCAGGCGCTGGCCGCCCTGGACGCAGGCTGAGACGACTCCCGCGTCATGATGGTCTGACATGACCCCGTACCTGCTGGCCGTCCTGGCCGTCCTCCTCGCAGGGCCCGTCCCTGCCCTGATGGCGCGGATGACCTGGCTGCGACGCACCCCGTTCGCCGCGATCCTGCTGTGGCAGGCCGTCGCTGCGGCCGCGGTGCTGGCGGCCGTGGGAGCAGGGCTGGCCACCGTGACCCGGTGGACCCACGGCGACGACCACGGCCCTGCTGCGTTCGTGGTCGCACTGCTCGCCCTCACCCTGACCGGCGTGGTCGTGGGACGCCTGCTGCTGAGCGGGCACCTGGTCGGCGTCAAGCTGCGTGCTCAACGGCGACGTCAGCGCGAGACCCTCGACCTCGTCTCCACTCGCTCTGACTCGGGCCGGGTGCTGGTGGTGGAGCACGATGTCCCTGTCGCCTACTGCCTGCCGAGCATGGCCCAGCCGCGGGTGGTGCTCTCCGCAGCTGCCGTCCAGACCTTGGCTCCGGGCGAACTGAATGCCGTCTTCGCCCACGAGCGGGCCCACCTCAACGCCCGCCACGACCTCGTCCTCGAGGCGTTCACGGTCCTGCACCGCGCCTTCCCGCACTGGGTCTCCAGCGATGCGGCCCTGCGGGAGGTGAAGCTCCTGGTCGAGGTGCTCGCCGACCGTGCCGCCCTCAAGGTCGGCTCGCCCGCCGAACTGGGCCGGGCGCTGCTCGCCATGGCCCAAGGGCGTGCGCCCGAAGGTGCCATGGGGGCCGCGCACGCCGCCGCCCACGGCGACCTCGTCGTCAGAGTCCGGCTGCTGGCCGACCTCCGGCCGCGCCGCGTCCAGGCAGCGGCCCTGCTGGGTGCCGCGTGGGCCGTCGTCGTGGTGCCGACGGCTCTCGTCGTCGCGCCTTGGCTGATCTCGCTCTGACGCCTGCCCCGGGTTCGGTTCGTCCGGACGGACACCGGTGGGGGAGTGGGTGTGAGTTGTGACGGATGTCGACACGCACCGTGTCGGTCCGGTGAGTCGCGCAGTGGCTCAACTACTGTCGAATCATGGCGACCCGTACGTCTTCCCCACCGGGTTCGCGCTCCGGAAGCGGCTCCAAGAAGCCTGCTTCCACTGCGCGATCCAAGACTGCTTCATCCTCTGCGACCACCAAGCGCCCTGCTGCGAAGTCGGCGGGCGCTTCTGCGCGTCCCGCCCCGCGTGCCGTGCGCACCGGACCCGGTCCGGTCCAGCGCATGTTCGTGGCCCTGGGACGTGCGCTCGCAGCGGTCTGGCTCGGGATCGCCCACGGCATCGGTGCGGTGGCCCGCTCGATCGGTCACGGTGCCCGCGACATCGACCCCGAGGTCCGTCGTGACGGCATCGGCCTGTTCCTGCTCGCCTTGGGGTTCCTGGTGGCGGGCGCCGTCTGGTTCCCCGTCGACGGGGGAGTCCTCGGCTTCGTCCGCGACGGCGTGGCCGGCACGGTCGGCAAGGTCGCCTGGCTGGTCCCGATCTGGTTCGCCCTGCTGGGCTGGCGCACCCTGCGCGACCCGGACCACCAGGCGCCTGCCGGACGCAGTGCCATCGGGTGGGGAGCGATCGCCTTCGGCGTGCTCGGCCTGATCCACATGGCCAACGGCAACCCGCGCCCTGAGATGGGTGACGCCGCCTCGCTGGAGAGCGCCGGTGGCGTGGTCGGCTACGTGGTCTGCGACCTCCTCCTCGACCTGCTGCGTTCGTCCTTCGTGGTCGCTCCGCTGCTGGTCCTGGTGGTCGTCTTCGGCACCCTCGTGGTGACTGCCACCCCGATCTACCAGGTGCCCACGCGTCTGGCCGACGCCCGCGACCGACTCTTCGGCCGTGAGTACGACGAGGACGGTCAGCCGCTCGTCCGCGGTCGTCGTGCGTTCGACCCCGACGACATCGACGAGGACATGGGCGACCCCGCCTACGACACCCCGGTCGTCGACGAACCCGCCCCGCGCAAGCGCAGCCGCTCGAAGCCGGACCCGATCGACGTCGCGATCGCCGAGGACGCCGAGGACCCGTTCGGTGCCACCGGCGAACTCGAGGCCGTCGACCCGTTCGAGGACGCCGGCGTCGACATCTTCGACCCCTACGTCGAGGACGAGGAGCGTGCCTCCCTCACCGGAACCACCACTGCCGGTGTCGCCGTCCCGGCCGCCCCGACCGTGGCGTCCCCGCTGCCTGCGTCGTTCGTGCCGCCCGAGGAGACCGCTCCCGAGCCGCCGCCGCACACCCCGATCCCGCCCCGCGTGGAGCAGTTGGCGCTCTCGGGCGACATCGCCTACACCCTGCCCAGCAGCGACCTGCTCAAGTTCGGCACGGTCGCCAAGGCCCGCACCAAGGCCTCCGACGACGTCGTGGGACGCCTGACCCAGGTGATGGACGAGTTCGGCATCGACGCCCAGGTCACCGGCTACACCCGTGGCCCGACCGTCACGCGCTACGAGGTCGAGGTCGGCCCCGCGGTCAAGGTCGAGAAGGTCACCGCGCTCAGCAAGAACATCGCCTACGCCGTCGCGTCGGCCGACGTTCGCATCCTCAGTCCGATCCCCGGCAAGTCCGCGATCGGCATCGAGATCCCCAACACCGACAAGGAGATCGTCACCCTGGGTGACGTGCTCCGCTCGGAGACGGCACGAAACAACCACCACCCGATGATCGCCGGACTCGGCAAGGACGTCGAGGGTGGCTTCGTGATCACCAACCTGGCGAAGATGCCGCACCTGCTGGTGGCCGGTGCCACCGGTTCGGGAAAGTCGTCGTTCATCAACTCGATGATCACCTCGATCATGATGCGTTCCACCCCGGACGAGGTCCGGATGATCATGGTCGACCCCAAGCGCGTCGAGCTGAACGCCTACGAGGGCATCCCGCACCTCATCACCCCGATCATCACCAACCCCAAGAAGGCCGCCGAGGCGCTGCAGTGGGTCGTGCGCGAGATGGACATGCGCTACGACGACCTCGCCAACTTCGGCTTCCGTCATGTCGACGACTTCAACAAGGCCGTGCGTGCGGGCAAGGTCGAGGTTCCCCCGGGCTCCGAGCGTGAGCTCTCCGCCTACCCGTACCTGCTGGTGATCGTCGACGAGCTCGCCGACCTGATGATGGTCGCGCCCCGCGACGTCGAGGACGCGATCGTCCGCATCACCCAGCTGGCCCGTGCCGCCGGTATCCACCTGGTGCTCGCCACCCAGCGCCCGTCGGTCGACGTCGTGACCGGTCTGATCAAGGCCAACGTCCCGTCCCGTCTGGCGTTCGCGACCTCCAGCCTCGGTGACTCCCGCGTCATCCTCGACCAGCCGGGAGCGGAGAAGCTCGTCGGCCAGGGTGACGGTCTGTTCCTGCCGATGGGCTCCTCGAAGCCGATCCGTATCCAGGGTGCCTGGGTCTCGGAGGCCGAGATCCACCAGGTCGTCGCGGCCTGCAAGGGACAGCTGGAGCCCACCTACGTCGAGGACGTCACCGTCTCGGCCACGGCGAAGAAGGACCTCGACGACGACATCGGTGACGACCTCGACCTGGTCATCCAGGCGATCGAACTGGTCGTCTCCACCCAGTTCGGCTCGACCTCGATGCTGCAGCGCAAGCTGCGCGTCGGGTTCGCCAAGGCCGGACGACTCATGGACATCATGGAGAGCCGCGGCGTCGTGGGACCGAGTGAGGGTTCCAAGGCGCGTGACGTGCTCGTGAAGCCCGACGAACTCGACGGCATCATCGCCGTCCTGGAGGGAGAGCGATGAGCACTGCCGAGGACTTCGTCCCCCACCCGGATCCGACGCAGCCCGAACCGATCCACCCCGACGTCGCTCCGACAGCAGCGACCGACGCCGACCTCCTCACGGAGGCCCGTCCCGACGTGGTCGAGGTCCGCCGCAACGGTGGCGTCTCGGGAGCGATCGGTGCTGCGTCGTCGGCGGTCGCGATCGCGTGGTTCGGCCGTGCGATCGCCACCGCCTCCGTCCTCGACTGGGTCCTGGTGCTCATCACCGGGGCGCTGGGAGTCGTCTGGCTCGCTGCGTTCCTCGACGCCCGCACCCCGCTCTTCGTGGCCGACACCCAGGGCGTGCGGCTGCGCCTGGGCCGCAACTGGATCGGTCTGCCGTGGTCCGCCGTCGCGGCGGTCGAGCACACCGAACGACGCGGTTTCTTCAGCGACGGCCGGCTCGAGGTCGTGGCGCACAACCCTGAGCGGCTGCTCGCCGGGCTCGACCCCGCGGCAGCGCGACAGGCCCGCCTTGCCACCCGGTTGCACGGCGGCCCGCTCGCGATGCCGCTGGGGCTGGGCACCAAGGTCGTCCACAGCGACGAGGTCAGGGTCGGTGCCGACCTGGCCGAACTGGCCGCGGCGGAGACGTCCGTCGTCGTCCGTCCCCAGGTCGTCAGCGTGGCCGAGGCCCCGGGCGCGGCGGGTGTCGCGGACGCAACGGCCGACGTCACCGCACTCGACCCCGTTCTCGATGCTGCCCCCGCGGGTGATCGTGTCACCGCGCCGGCCAAGGTCACGTGGGGCGAGCACTTCAAGGGCTTCCTCGACCGTGCCGCCCAGGCCCGGGAGCTCCGTTCCGCCGAGCGTGCCGAACGTGCCGCCGAACGCGCTCGTCTCGCCGAGGAGCAGCGGATCGCCGCCGAGGAGGCCGCCGAAGAAGCAGCCGAGCTGGAGCGGATGCGGGCCGAGCGCCTGGCCGAGGAGGCCGCCATCGAGGCGGCCCGTCAGCCCAGCCCGACCCCGGCACCGGTCCGCGAGGTCCCCGAGGCCGCCCGCGCCGACGTCTTGCGTGAGGGCGGCGTGACGCCGAGCGTGCAGGCCACCGATGAGCGGATGCTCGATCTCGCGCCCGCGGAGCCGCTCGGCGTGCAGCCCGTCGTCATCGACGACTTCGCCGTGGAACCTGCCCGCGACCCCGTCATCGGTGCCGAACTCGTCGCGGCCCGCACCCGTCTGGGCATGAGCGTCGACCAGCTGGCCGAGCGCACCCGGATCCGTCCGCACGTGATCGAGGCGATCGAGGTCGACGACTTCGCGCCCTGCGGCGGCGACTTCTACGCCCGGGGCCACCTGCAGACCCTCGCCAAGGTCCTCGGTGCTGACGGTGCAGCCCTGCTGCGCACCTACGACGAACGGTACGGCCACGCTCCGGTCGCAGCTCGCAAGGTCTTCGAGGCCGAACTGGCCAAGGGGTCGCACGGTGCGATCCGTGGCGCTCGTGGAGGCCCCAACTGGTCCCTGTTGCTCGCCGGCGTCATGGGCCTGGTCCTGGTGTGGTCCGTCGTCCAGGTCGTCACCGACTCCCCGGCCGAGGTGCCCGACACCCCGGTGCTCAACGGCTCCGGTGGCGTCAGCGGTGGCGTCGGGGAGCCCGAGCCCGTCACCGTCGTGGTGACCGCGCCCGAGTCCGGCGCCGAGATCGTCGTCCGTGACGGCGTCGGCACGGTCGTGCACAGCGGGTCGCTCGCGATCGGTGAGAAGATCGAGGTCAAGGCCAAGTCGCCCGTCCGTGTGCAGAGCACCGACGGTTCGGTGACGGTGAGCGTCGACGGCAAGGAACGCGGCGCGGTCGGCCAGCCCGGCGACCCCGCCCAGGGAACCTACGCTGGGAACTGACTCCCACACCCCCTCCGAGTGGCTCCCACGACGAGCCCCATGTGCCCGCCCGGGCCGTGACCCACCGCACGCACTCCCTCCGGAGCGTGATGCGGAGGTTCGCAGCCGGGGCGGGCATACTCGTTCCTGATGACCATTGAGACTTCCCCCGACCAGAAGACGCTGCTGAGCGTCGCCGTCGTGACCCTCGGCTGTGCCCGCAACGAGGTCGACTCCGAAGAACTCGCAGGGCGCCTCGAGGCCGACGGTTTCCGCCTGGTCGAGGACCCCGAGGACGCCGACACCGTCGTCGTCAACACGTGTGGCTTCGTCGAGTCCGCCAAGAAGGACTCCGTCGACACGCTGCTGCAGGCCTCCGACCTGAAGGAGACCGGCAAGACCCAGGCCGTCGTCGCCGTCGGTTGCATGGCCGAGCGCTACGGCAAGGAACTGCAGGACTCGCTGCCCGAGGCGGACGCGGTCCTCGGCTTCGACGACTACCCCGACATCGCCGACCGCCTGCGTCGCATCGTCGCCGGTGAGAAGCACCAGCCGCACGTGCCGGCCGACCGCCGCCGCCTGCTGCCGATCTCCCCGACCTCGCGCGACGCCAGCACCATCTCGGTGCCCGGGCACGCCCAGGAGTCCGAGCCGGTCATCTCCGCCCCCGACCTCGCCGAGGGCGAGACCCCGGCCAGCGGTCCCCGCGCCATGCGTCGTCGACTCGACGGCGGCCCGATGGCTCCGCTCAAGCTGGCCTCGGGCTGCGACCGTCGTTGTTCGTTCTGCGCGATCCCCAGCTTCCGCGGCTCGTTCGTCAGCCGTCGCCCCTCCGACGTGATCCACGAGGCCCAGTGGCTGGCCTCGCAGGGTGTCAAGGAGCTGTTCCTCGTCTCGGAGAACTCCACCTCCTACGGCAAGGACCTCGGCGACCTGCGTCTCCTCGAGACGCTGCTGCCCGAGCTCACCGCGATCGAGGGCATCGAGTGGGTGCGTGTCTCCTACATGCAGCCCGCCGAGACCCGCGAGTCGCTGATCAAGGCCGTGGCCAACACCCCCGGTGTGGTCCCGTACTTCGACCTCTCCTTCCAGCACGCCAGCGCCTCGGTGCTGCGTCGCATGCGTCGCTTCGGCGACCCGCAGTCCTTCCTGAACCTGCTGGAGCAGGTCCGGGCCGCGGCTCCCACCGCTGGCATCCGCTCCAACGTCATCGTCGGCTTCCCCGGCGAGACCGAGGAGGACTTCCAGGCTCTGTGCGACTTCCTCGAGGAGGCCCGCCTCGACGTCACCGGTGTCTTCGGCTACTCCGACGAGGACGGCACCGAGGCTGCGACTTACGAGGCCAAGCTCGACCAGGACGAGATCGACGCCCGCGTCGCCCACCTCAGCGCACTCGTGGAGGAACTCACCTCCCAGCGTGCCGAGGAGCGCATCGGTGAGCGCGTCCAGGTGCTCGTCGAGCGTGTCGAGGACGGCGTCGTCGAGGGGCGCGCTTCGTTCCAGGGGCCCGAGGTCGACGGCACCACCGAACTGGTCGGCGCACCTGAGGATGCGAAGATCGGCGACATGTTCTGGGCCGAGGTGATCGACTCCGCCGGTGTCGACCTCGTGGCCCAGGTCGAGGAGAGCCACCCGTGAGCGAGACCGTTGCCAAGCCCAGCAACTGGAACGTGCCGAACGCACTGACCACGCTGCGGATCCTCCTGGTGCCCGTCTTCGGTTGGGCACTGCTCCAGGACGGTGGCGACTCCACCCTGTGGCGCTGGATCGCCTTCGCGATCTTCGCCGTCGCCATGATCACCGACAAGATCGACGGTGACCTGGCGCGCAAGTACAACTTGGTCACCGACTTCGGCAAGATCGCCGACCCGATCGCCGACAAGGCGATCACGGGCATGGCGTTCATCGCTCTGTCGATCACCGGCGACATCTGGTGGTGGGTCACGATCGTGGTGCTGCTGCGTGAGTGGAGCGTGACGCTGCTGCGTCTCTCGATCCTCAAGAAGGTCGTCATGCCGGCTGCCCAGTCGGGCAAGGTCAAGACGGCCCTGCAGGCAGTTGCGCTCGGCCTCCTCGTGTGGCCGTTGCCCCACGGCGACGCCCACGGCGGCAACTTCGACGGGTTCGGTGTCGTCGGTGAAGGCATCTTCTACGTCGGTCAGGCCGCGCTCGCCGCCGCTGTGGTGATGACGCTGTGGTCCGGCTTCGAGTTCTACCGCGAGGTCTGGCGTCAGCGGAAGCAGCTCCAGGGCTGATCCCACGCCACCTGCCTTCTCGACACCCCGCTCCCGGTTCGCCGGAGCGGGGTGTCGTGCGTCCCGGCCTCGCGTGAGGCCCGGGACTGGTGACCGCTCTGGTCACCGGGCACGACGACGTTTAGTGTCGATGTCATGCATCACGGCGCGTGCGACCTCGTTCATTCCCTCGCAGCGCGTCGGGCGACGCTCGCGACGGCCGAGTCCTTGACCGGCGGACAGCTCGCTGCTGCGATCACCGCGATTCCGGGGGCGTCGCAGTCCTACCGGGGCGGGGTGGTCTCCTACGCCACCGACGTGAAGACAGACGTGCTCGGGGTGGACGCCCTGGTGGTGTCGCGCCACGGTGTCGTCTCCGCCGAGTGCGCGGTGCAGATGGCCGAGCGGGTCAGGGAACTGGTGGGCAGCGACTGGGCCCTCTCCACCACCGGAGTGGCCGGTCCTGACCGCCAGGAGGGCAAGGCGGTGGGCACCGTGCACGTGGGTCTCGCCGGACCTGAGGGCTCACGCAGTTTCCTGCTGAACCTGCACGGCGACCGTCACGCCATTCAGCACGCCGTGGTGGAGCAGGCGCTCGAGTTCCTGGGCAGCGTCCTGCGTGGGGAAGAACCAGCCGTCGGGTAGCGTTGACCCCACGAGAACATTGACGACCCGCAGGAGGACGCATGGTGCTGTTCCGTCGCACGCTCGGCGAGGTGCTGCGTTCTGCGCGCATGCAGCGAGGCCTGACCCTGCGCGAGGTCTCCGCTGAGGCCCGTGTCAGCCTGGGCTACATCTCCGAGATCGAGCGCGGACAGAAGGAAGCCTCCTCGGAGCTCCTTGCCTCGCTGTGCCAGGCCCTAGACCTGCCGCTCTCGGTGGTCCTGCGTGAGGCCAGCGCTGCGGTCGCTCGCGAGGAGGCGCTCGCCGGTCTGGTCACCATCGAGCGTCCGGTCGCCCTGGAGCGCCCCGCCCGCGCGGTCGTCGCCTCGGCTGCCTGAGGATCAGGCCGCGGGCTGGCACCGCGGGCACCAGTACGTCGTGCGTTCCTGCCCGACGTAGCCAATCTTCGCCACCCGCACACGGGTGCCGCAGCGTCGGCACGCCTTCTGGCGGTAGACCCAGGTGTTGCGTCCCGCGGACAGCACGCCGGTCGTGGACTGGACTGCGCGCGTCACGTTCTGTTCCAGCAGCAGTCGCGCGCGGGTGACCACCCGCGCAAGGTTCGCCACGGCGTTGAGCGGCGTGTACGGGTTCACGCCGGTGAGGAACGCCAGCTCGCAGGTGTACATGTTGCCGAGCCCAGCCATGAGCCGTTGGTTCTGGGCCACCTGCACAAAGGGCAGCGACCCCTCCGATCGCAACCGTCGCATCGCTTCGTCGGCGTCGAAGTCGGGGTGGAGCAGGTCAGGCCCCAGGGGCGCTCGGAGTTCGGCGACACCGTGCTGGTCGAGCAGGGCCACGATCCCGAGCGAGAACCCCACCGCCTGACGGTCCTCGCTCTCCAACACCACCCGCGCGGTGAACTCCGGGCGCTTCCAGCCGCTGCCGGTGCGCTGGGTCAGCCACGTCCCCTCCATCTTGAGGTGGGTGTGGAGGGTGAGGGCGTCGGAGGGCACCGGGTCGAGCCATGCCGGACCGGTGTCGTCGGACCCAGGCGGGACGAGGTCGGTGAGCAGGTGCTTGCCGTGGGTGCGGGTCCCGCGCAGGGTCCAGCCGGTCAGGTCGGTGGTCGCGATCGCAGGGACCCGGAAGTCGGTGCGCGAGAGAACCCGGCCGGCCAGCGCGGCGTCGATGCGCCGCGCGGCCCGGAACACGGTGTCACCCTCGGGCACGGATCTTCAGCCCCTTGGTGGTCACCACGAACCCGGCCTCGGCCAACGCCGTACGCAGCGGAGTCTCGCCCGAGCCCAGCACCGGCTGACCGTCGATCCGTTCGACGCTGAGGGAGTCCCACGCGCCGCGCGTCACGGTCTCGGCCAGCGACACCGCCACCGCCCGGTTGACGCTGGCGGACGCGTCGAAGGTGAGCAACGACTTCCCGCCCCGCTCGACGTAGGCCGCGAGTTCGCCGTCGACGATCACCACGACCGCGCCGGCCTTGCGTCCCGGACGGTGGCCCTCGCCCGGAGGCCAGGGAAGGGCCGCACCGTAGGGATTGGCCGGGTCGGTGGCGGCCAGCGTCACCACCAGAGGTTCGTGGGCGGTGGGGGAGAACTCGGAGAACGTGCGCAGCCGGTCCACGGCCCCCACGGGGCCGAACTGGGCTGCGCCGAGGCCCTCGACGAAGTAGCCACGGCGACACCGTCCGGTCTCCTCCAGCGCAGCCAGCACCCGGTAGACGCCGGCGAACCCACCGGGGACGCGTTCCCCGGTGACGGCGCCCCGGGTGACGACGCCGTGGCGTTCAAGCAGGACTTCGGCTCGGGCGTGGGCCCGTCGGGTGGGATCGGTGTCCAGCTCAGGGAGCAGCGACCAGCGGCCCGCAGTGCCGGGAGGCCCGGTGCGTGCCGGCATCCGGCCGGTGCGTGGTGGGGTACGACGGGTGCGGTGCGTCGTCGAGCCCTGACGGATCAGGGAGCGCAACGGTCCCAGGGTGTCGTTGGTGACGAAGCCGTCCCACACCAGTTGCCACAGGGCAGCCGACAGAGGTGCGTCGCCGATCGCCTTGCCCAGGGACTGCGTGACGCGGGAGGCGAGTTGGGTGAAGAACCATGCGCCGCCGTCAGCCATCGCCTCCAGCAGTGCGGCGGCGATCTCGTCGTGGTCGCGCTCCTCGGGCACCGGCAGGGTCAGGTGCGCGCGGTCCCCGGCGTGCAGGCTGACCCAACCGTCGTTGCCCGGCAAGGCGCCGTGGCCGGCCCACACCACCTCTCCCGCCGCCGTCAGTTCGTCGAGGTAGGAGTTGTGGTAGTCACGGACCCGCGCGGCCAGCACCAGCGGTTCCAACGCGCTCGCCGGGACCGGGCAGCCCGCGAGTTGGTCCACGACCGCCATCACGCCGTCGATGCCGTGCACACCGCCCTTGCGCCCCGGGCTCGCTGCCGTCACCTTCTGCCACGCTGGGAGGAATCGTCCCAGCGCGGCCGGCGGTACCGGCTCCACCTCCTTGCGGAGCTTGGCCAGCGAGCGACGCCGCAACCTGCGCAGCACCTCAGCGTCGCACCACTCCTGTCCGTGCGCCCCGGGCCGGAACTCGCCCTCCACCAACCGGCCCCGCGCAGTGAGACGTTCGACCGCCTGACGCACCACTGACTCGCCCAACCCGAACCGGGTCGCGACGTCGGCGGGCACGAAAGGACCGTGGGTACGGGCGTGCCGGGCCACCAGGTCGCCGACCGGATCTTCGGTGACCTCCTGGGTGAACGTCGTGGGGACCCCCATCGGCACCGGAACCCCGAGCCCGTCACGCAGACGGGTGACGTCCTCCACGGTCGTGAACACCTCGCGCCCGGCCATCCGCACAGGGAAGACCCGGCGTGAGGTCGTCAAGGCCTCGATCCACCCGGCGGTCGCGCCCGGATCGGTGCTGCGGGCAGCGATCTCATCGCCCGACAACGGCCCCAACAGACGCAGCATGTCGGCGACCCCTTCGGCGTCCTTCGCCCGACGGTCCGGCGCCAGCCACTGCAGTTCGGCCTCGACCTGGAGGAGCACGTCGGGATCGAGCAGGTCGCGCAGTTCGGCCCGGCCCAACAGTTGCGCCAACAGCGACTGGTCCAACGACAACGCAGCAGCGCGCCGTTCTGCCAACGGGGAGTCACCCTCGTAGAGGAACTGCGCCACGTAACCGAAGAGCAGGTTGCCGGCGAACGGGGACGGCGACGTCGTCGCGACCTCCACCACCTGGATCTCACGACGTTGCACCTGCTGCAGCAGCGTCACCAGCGCCGGAAGGTCGTAGACGTCCTGGAGACACTCCCGTACCGCCTCGAGCACGATCGGGAAGGACGGGTACTTGGACGCGACCTCCAACAGTTGGGCACTGCGCTGACGCTGCTGCCACAACGGAGAACGACGCCCCGGGTTGCGACGCGGCAGCAACAACGCCCGCGCGGCACACTCACGGAAGCGGCTCGCGAACAGTGCCGACCCACCCACCTCGGTGGTGACGATCTGCTCGATCTCGTCGGGCTCGAAGACCACCAGCTCCGCGTTCGGTGGCTCGTCGTCGGTGTCGGGGAGCCGGACCACGATCCCGTCGTCCGACGCCATCGCCTGCGCCTCCACCCCGTAGCGCTCCCGCAGACGCGCGTTGATCGCCAACGCCCACGGAGCGTGCACCGGAGTGCCGTAGGGGGAGTGCACGATGATCCGCCAGTCCCCGAGCTCGTCCCGGAACCGCTCGACCACCACCTGACGGTCGTTCGGCACGAGGTTGGTCGCCTCGGCCTGCTCGGTGAGGTAGCGCACCAGGTTGGAGGCTGCGTACTCGTCGAGTCCCAACGCTCGCGCGGACTCCTCCGCCTTCGCCGGGGGCATCGCAGCCAACGTCCGGTGCAGCTCACCCACCGCGGCGCCGAGCTCGGCCGGACGTCCGGGGGAGTCGCCCTTCCAGAACGGGAGCTTGCCCGGGACGCCCGGCGCCGGGGTCACCATCACCCGGTCCGGGGTGATGTCCTGGATCCGCCAACTCGTCGCGCCCAGCGCGAAGACGTCACCGACCCGGGACTCGTAGACCATCTCCTCGTCGAGCTCGCCGACCCGTCGGCCCGCACCCTCGCCGACCAGGTGAACACCGAAGAGACCCCGGTCAGGGATGGTGCCGCCACTGGTGACGGCCAGACGTTGGGCACCGGGGCGGGCCGTGATCATGTTCGTCACCCGGTCCCACACGATCCGAGGCCGCAACTCCGCGAACTCCTCGCTCGGGTACCGACCCGCGAGCAGGTCCAGGGTCGCCTCCCACGCCGAGGCCGGCAACGTCCGGTAGGGCGCCGCCCGTCGCATCAACGCGTACAGCTCGTTCGCGTCCCAGTCGTCGACGGCGCACGCCGCCACCACCTGCTGGGCCAGCACGTCGAGCGGATTCAGGGGCACCTTCAACGACTCGATTCCACCGGTACGCATCCGGTCCACCGCCACCGCCGTCTGTGCGAGATCGCCGCGGTGTTTCGGCATCAGCACACCCCGACTGGTCTCACCGACCTGGTGGCCGGCGCGGCCCACGCGCTGCAACGCCGAAGCCACACTCGGAGGCGACTCGATCTGGATGACGAGGTCGACCGCACCCATGTCGATGCCCAGCTCCAGGCTGCTGGTCGCCACCACGCACGGGAGGCGTCCCTGCTTGAGGTCGTCCTCGATCAGGGCCCGCTGCTCCTTCGACACCGAGCCGTGGTGCGCCTTGGCGATCACCACCTCGGCGGGCTCGGAGGTGCCGGCCTGCGCCATCACCTCCGCCGGCGGCCCTTGTGCTTCTCGGGTGGCCGCTGCCCCCTCGGCCCGTCGGGACGCGATCTCGTTGAGCCGCGACGTCAGCCGCTCGGCCAGCCGACGGGAGTTGGCGAAGACGATCGTCGAACGGTGCTGCTCGACCAGGTCGACGACCTGTTCCTCCACGTGCGGCCAGATCGAGGAGGCCCGTTTCGAGGCGTCCGGGTCCCAGTCCTCGCCGAACGGGTCTCCGCCGTCCTCGGGGAGTTCGCGCGGGGCCGGGGACGTCATGTCCTCCACCGGGACGACGACGGTGAGGTCCCACTCCTTGGTGGAGCTCGGCTGGACGACATCGACCGGCTGGTCGCCGCCGAGGAA
This sequence comes from Nocardioides yefusunii, assembly GCF_004014875.1. Lineage (NCBI taxonomy): Bacteria > Bacillati > Actinomycetota > Actinomycetes > Propionibacteriales > Nocardioidaceae > Nocardioides > Nocardioides yefusunii. Next base: position 1,493,593 of record NZ_CP034929.1, read on the forward strand.
GGTCGCCACCGTCTCGACCGGACGCACCGTGGCGCTGAGACCGATCCGCTGGGCGGGCCGGGGGAGCAGGTGGTCGAGGCGTTCCAGAGAGACCGCCAGGTGTGCGCCGCGCTTGCTGCCGGCCACGGCGTGCACCTCGTCCAGGATGACCGTCTCGACGCCGCGCAAGGCTTCACGGGCCTGGCTGGTCAGCATCAGGAACAGCGACTCCGGCGTCGTGATGAGGATGTCCGGCGGTGCGGTGGCCTGCTTGCGTCGTTCGTTGGGAGGGGTGTCGCCCGAGCGGATCCCGACGGTGACGTCGGGCACCTCGATGCCGAGACGTTCGGCAGTGCGGGTGATGCCCACCAGCGGCGCCCGGAGGTTGCGTTCGACGTCGACGGCGAGCGCCTTGAGCGGGGAGACGTAGAGGACCCGACAGCGGTGCGCCTTCTCGGGGCGTTCGGCCACAGGGGTGGAGAGCAGGGCGTCGAGGGAGGAGAGGAACGCACTCAGTGTCTTGCCTGACCCGGTGGGAGCCACGACGAGGGCGTGCCGGCCCCGGGCCACTGCGCTCCAGGCGCCTTCCTGAGCAGGGGTGGGCGCGGGGAAGGAGGCGCGGAACCACTCGCGAGTGGGGGCGTGAAAATCGTCCAGTGCCGACACGTCGCCATCCTTGCACCCGGTACCGACACCGTGGGCGGGACTCGTGTTGCTGTTCGGCCTCACCCCCGTGGTTGGCTGTTCCGGCCGGACGTCGGGTCCGCGCGGGACCGATCACGGAGGGCAGATGAGGCACACGGAGTTCTGGGTCCGGATGGACGAGGCCCTGGGGCAGGCCTCCGCAGGCGCCTGGGCCGAGATGTTCGTCATGGCCGAACTCGGCTCGCGCACGGCGAAGGAAGCGCTCGACGCGGGCATCCCGCCCAAGCAGGTCTGGGCTGCGGTGCACACCGCTCTGGGGCTGCCGGACAGGCTCCGCTGAGCACAGGAATTCGTTCGATCCGAATTCGCTCCGTCGAACAGGTGTTCGGGTAGGGTGCTGTCCACAGGTACGACGCGGGCGGGACGTTCTCCACAGTCGTGGCACTTCTGATCAGGAAGTTGTCGGTGGTCCGCTCTAGCGTCGCAGATGTACCTGACGACGACCTACGACGAGATCGGAGCTGCACATGGCAGCCAAGAAGTCCGCACCGGTGAACTACGGCGGCGACCGAACCAAGGCGCTCGACGCAGCGCTGGCCAACATCGAGAAGTCCTTCGGCAAGGGCTCCGTGATGCGACTGGGTGACGAGACCCGCGCTCCGCTCGAGGTCATCCCCACCGGCGCCATCTCCCTCGACATCGCCCTCGGCCTCGGCGGTCTGCCGCGTGGTCGCGTCGTCGAGATCTACGGTCCTGAATCGTCCGGTAAGACCACCGTCGCCCTGCACGCCGTGGCCAACGCCCAGCGCGCCGGCGGCATCGTCGCCTTCATCGACGCCGAGCACGCTCTCGACCCGGAGTACGCCAAGAACCTCGGCGTCGACACCGACGCTCTCCTCGTCTCCCAGCCCGACTCCGGTGAGCAGGCGCTCGAGATCGCGGACATGCTGATCCGCTCCGGTGCCCTCGACCTCATCGTCGTCGACTCCGTCGCAGCGCTCGTGCCCCGTGCCGAGATCGAGGGCGAGATGGGTGACAGCCACGTCGGCCTGCAGGCGCGCCTCATGAGCCAGGCGCTCCGCAAGATGACCGGTGCCCTCAACAACTCCAACACCACCGCCATCTTCATCAACCAGCTGCGCGAGAAGATCGGCGTCATGTTCGGTTCGCCGGAGACCACCACCGGTGGTCGTGCGCTGAAGTTCTACTCCTCGGTCCGCCTCGACGTGCGTCGTATCGAGACCCTCAAGGACGGCACCGACGCCGTGGGCAACCGCACCCGCGTCAAGGTCGTCAAGAACAAGGTCGCCCCGCCGTTCAAGCAGGCTGAGTTCGACATCATGTACGGCAAGGGCATCTCCCGCGAGGGTGGCCTGATCGACGTCGGCGTCGACGCGGGCATCGTCCGCAAGGCCGGCGCCTGGTACACCTACGAAGGCGACCAGCTCGGTCAGGGCAAGGAGAACTCGCGCAAGTTCCTCAAGGACAACCCCGACCTCGCCAACGAGATCGAGAAGAAGATCCTCGAGAAGCTCGGTGTCGGTCCGCAGGTCGACGCTCCGGCTGAGGATTTCTCCGAGGAGCCGATCGGCGTCGACGACTTCTGAGTCGAGGCCTGATCTCTCCTGTTGACCACTCCCGCGTGACGCATGGGTGACCCGAAGCGTGCCGGCGGCGCCGAGCCAGACCCCTGGCTCGGCGACGTCGGCTTCGGCGTCTCCGCATGGCTCGACGGGGCAGGTGTCTCCCGTGACGACCTGATTCCCACCGAACCGCCGGAGTGGGCCGGCCCACTGCCCGACACCCCGTTCGTTCCCGACGTCGACCCCGCCGAGACCCCGCGTCAGACGTGGGGTCGGGGTGCCGAGCGCCGCTCCGAGTGGGCTCCCGGACGGGGCGGTCGCAGCGAGGGATTCGGCAGCCGCAAGGCCGCAAGCCGCGCCGGTGGTGCCGCGAAGAAGGCAGCCAAGCGCCCCTCGCGCTACGAGGAGGACGGCAACCTCAAACCCCGCAAGGAGCGCAAGCCCAAGCTCTCCCCGGAAGAGGCAGTGGCGGCGATGACGCCGCTCGAGCTCGAGGAGTACGCGCGCAAGATCATCCTCGACCAGCTCACCGGGCAGGCCCGCAGCCGCAAGGAACTCAACGACAAGCTGGCCAAGAAGTTCGTCCCCGAAGAGCTCGTCACACGGCTCCTGGACCGCTTCGAAGAGGTCGGTCTGATCGACGACGAGGCGTACGCCCGGATGTGGATCGCCAGCCGCCAGCCCGGCAAGGGACTCGCCGGACGTGCCCTGGCCCAGGAACTGCGCCGCAAGGGGATCGACGACGAGGTGGTCAAGGAGGCCGTCGCCGAGATCGATCCCGAGGACGAACGCGACGCCGCCGAACGACTCGTCGCCAAGAAGATGCGCTCCGTGGGTGGGCTCGACCGACAGGTCGCGACCCGACGGCTCGTCGGGATGCTGGCCCGCAAGGGGTACAACTCCGGCCTCGCGTTCAGCGTCGTGCGTGAAGCTCTCGACGCCCACGCGGCCGAGACCGAAGAGGAACCTGACTGGGGCTGACGGCGTGCTCGTGCGCCGTCATGATGGGGCGATGAACTCCTCTCCGGACGTGGGGCTGGGCCCCGTCGATCTTGTTGCCCTCCGTCTCGAGTCGGGGCCGGTGGACCTCACCTCGTTCGCCACCGACGCCACTCCCGGTGTGGATGGCCGCAAGGCGGGGGAGCAGGCGCTCGCCAACCTCGCCCCCGTGCTCGCCGACCTGCAGGAGCGGCTCTGGGCGGCACGGCTGGCCGGGTCACGACAGCGGGTGCTGGTGGTGCTGCAAGGCATGGACACCTCCGGCAAGGGCGGGACCATCCGCAAGGCGTTCGGTCTGGTCGATCCCCGCGGTCTGCAGATCACCTCGTTCGGGGCACCGACCGCCGAAGAGCGAGCCCGCGACTTCCTCTGGCGGATCCGTCCTGCCCTGCCCACGCCGGGACACATCGGGGTCTTCGACCGCAGCCACTACGAGGACGTGCTGATCCAGAGGGTTCGCTCCTTCGCCCCACCCGAGGAGATCGAACGCCGTTACGGCGCGATCGCCGAGTTCGAGCACGACCTCGCCGAGGACGACGTCACGGTGGTGAAGATCCTGTTGCACATCAGCCCCGAGGAGCAGGCCGAGCGGCTGCGCGAACGACTCCTCAATCCCGCGAAGCACTGGAAGTACGACCCCTCCGACCTCGACGACCGCGCGCTCTGGGACGAGTACCGCACCGCTCACGAGATCGCGTTGGAACGGACAGACGCCGAGCACGCCCCCTGGTACGTGGTTCCCGCGGATCGCAAGTGGTTCCGTAACCTTGCCGTGGCGCAGATCCTCGCCGAGGCCCTTGCCGGACTCGACCTGGACTGGCCCGAGGCAGATTTCGACGTCGCGGCCCAACTGGCCCGACTGGACGATGTGGACATCAGTGATTCCTGAAGTGAAGGTGACGCGCTACGTCACCCCGTTGCGTGAGGGCGGAAGTCTGCCCGGGATCGTCGAAGCAGACGACTCCGGCACGTACGTCATCAAGTTCGTCGGCGCCGGACAGGGTGTCCGGGTGCTGGTGGCGGAGATGATCGCCAGTGGTCTGGCGATGCGTCTGGGACTGCGTACCCCGCGTCTGGTCGCGCTCCAGCTCGGTGCGGAGATCGCGCGCTACGAGGCCGACGAGGAGGTTCAGGACCTGCTGCAGGCCAGCATCGGCCTCAACCTCGGCGTCGACTACCTCCCTGGTTCGTTCGGATTCGACGGTGACGTCGACGCCGACCCCGACGAGTGCGGCACCATCCTGTGGCTCGACGCCTTCTGTGCCAACGTGGACCGTTCGTGGCGCAACCCCAACCTGCTGGTGTGGCGTGACGAGGTCTGGGTGATCGACCACGGCGCCTCGCTCTACTTCCACCACGCCTGGTCGCGCAGCATCACTGACCCGGCCCGGTTCGCCGTCCAGAAGTGGGACGTCACCGACCACGTCCTGGAGCGTCATGTCGACCGCGTCCCGGCCGCCGACGAGCGCGCCCGTGCGGTGCTCTCGCGCCAGGTCTTCACCGAGATCGTCGCCGAGATCCCTGACGTGTGGCTGACCTCGACGCCCGACGTCACCCCCGACGAACTCCGTGCCGCCTACGTCGACTTCCTCGACGCGCGTCTGGCCCAGCGGGTGTGGCTGCCGGGCGGTGCGGCATGAACACCACGGCCCCGGTGGACACCACCGCACAGCAGAGCTTCACCTACCAGTACGTGGTGCTGCGCTGCGTCCCGCGCCCCGAGCGTGAGGAGTTCCTCAACGTCGGCGTCGTCGTCTACTGCCAGGAGGCCGACTTCCTGCAGGTGCGTTGGAACGTCGACCGCGCGCGCGTGCAGGCGTTCGCACCCACGCTCGACGTCGACCGGGTCTGCTCCTCGCTCGACTTCGTCGAGGGGGTCTGCGCCGGCGACTCGCGCGGCGGTGCCGCTGCGGGACGCCCGATCAGCCAGCGCTTCGGTTTCCTCAAGGCACCCAAGTCGACGGTGCTGCAGCCGGGACCGGTCCACGGTGGCGTGGCCGCTGACCCGGCCGCTGCCCTCGAAATGCTGACCGGCCGCCTGGTGGGGTGATTCCCCCACGCAGGCGGCCGGTGCCGGCGGTCTCAGTTCGCGGTCACACCGGAACGAGCTCGACGGCACCCACGGCGTAGCGGGCCAGGACGGTGCGGGCCACCTCGGGGTGGGCGCCCAGCGGTGCGGAGACCGCCACGGCGCCTGCCTCGTGGGCGAGTTCGGCAGCGCGGTCCGGCAGGAAGCCGGGCGCCAGGAACAGCGACGCGACCGCGATGTGGCGACGTCCCTGGTTACGGAACGCGCGCACGGCCTCACCGGTGGTCGGCGGTGCCGCGGAGGCGAAGGCAGCCTTCACCGGCAACTTGTGGCGGGCGCCCCAGAGGCGGGCCAGACGGGCCACGGACTGGTTGGCCAGGGGGTCCGAGGACCCTGCGGCAGCCAGGACGAGGGCGTCGAGCTCGCGGACACGTGCGTCCTTGAGCGCCTCGCGCATCCGGATGTCGAGGACGTCGAGGAAGGTGGTCTCGAGTCCGAGCACTCCGGTGGCGCGAATCTGGAGACCGGCGTGGCGGCTCATGGCCTCCGCGACGGCCTCGGGAACGTCGACCTTGGCGTGGTACGCCTCGGTCAGCAGCAGCGGGACGACGACGATCTCGTCGAAGCCCGCCTTCACCAGTCGGTCCACCGTCGAGGTGAACGACGGCTTGGACAGGTCGAGGAATGCCTGCTCGATTCGGAGGTCCGGACGCATGCGTCGGACCTCGTCGACCAGTGCCTTGACGGTCGCCGCGGACCTGGGGTCGCGGGAACCGTGGGCGAGTGCAACCAATGCAGGAGCAGCCATGACGGGTGCCTCCCAATCTCTCCGGTGGTGTGCATCGACGACGTTGTCGATCCTGTGATGCTCTTCAGGTGTGGGTGACGGGCAGTGTTTCCACCGCCCGTTGCTGCACGGGGGGAGTGGGGGATTGCCTCAGGAGTGCAGTCCGCACTCGGTCTTGTTGGTGCCGGCCCAGCGACCGCTGCGCGGGTCGTCACCAGGGGCAACGCGCCGTGTGCACGGCCAGCAGCCGATCGACGGGTAGTTGTCGTAGACGAGTGGGTTGACCAGGACGCCGTTCTCGGCCATGTAGGACTCCACCTGCTCGTCACTCCAGCGAGCGATGGGGGAGACCTTCACCTTGCCCTTCTTGGCGTCCCAGCCGATCACCGGCGCGACGACCCGGTTGCGGGTCTCTGCGCGTCGGAGTCCGGATGCCCAAGCGTCGTACCCGTCCAGCGAGGTGGCCAACGGGTCGACCTTGCGCAACTTGCAGCACAGGTCAGGATCGGTCTTGTAGAGATCCTTGCCGTACGCGGCGTCCTGCTGCTCCACGGTGAGCGGAGGCAGGATCGTGACGACGTTGACGTCCATGGTTGCGGCGACGGCGTCACGGGTTCCGATGGTCTCGACGAAGTGGTAACCGGTGTCGAGGAAGACGATGTCCACGCCAGGGACGACCTTCGCGGCCAGGTGGGCCAGCAGGGCGTCGCCCATGGACGAGGTGATGGCGAACCGCTCGCCGAAGGTGGCGGCGGCCCACTCGATGATGGTCTCGGCGGGAGCGAGCTCGAGCTCGGCGCCCATGTGCGAGACCAGTTCGCGCAGTTCTTCGGGGGAACGCCCCTCGGTGTGGGTGCCCTTGAACGCCCGAGCGGCGTTGGTCGTCTCGGTGCTCACCTGTTTCCCCCAGGTCTGGCGATCATGCCGTGGTACTTGACGTCGAACTTGCGCAGGCAGGAGCGGCACTCCCAGGACGCGCCCGGCGCCTCGGCGTCCTCCGCCGGGAGGTGGGGCCAGAGGTTGTCGTCACCGCAGTAGGGGCAGTGGTTCGGCTGGGCGCGTCCCGACATGTCAGACCGCCTCGAGCGCGAGGTCGCCGCGCAGGTTGGCGTCGTCGGTGCGGGCGGCCCAGGTGGCGAAGCTCTCGCCCTCGGTGCGGTCGGTCAGGTAGTTGCGGACCACGGTGGTGACGTAGTCGTCGAGACCGAGGCTGGTCACCTTGTGGGCGCGCAGCTTGCGGCCGAAGTTGGCCTGCAGGCCCAGGGCGCCACCGAGGTGCACCTGGAAGCCCTCGACCTGGTTGCCGTCCTCGTCCATGACCAGCTGACCCTTGAGGCCGATGTCGGCGATCTGGGTGCGGGCGCAGGCGTTGGGGCAACCGTTCATGTTGACCGAGATCGGCACGTCGAGCTCGGGGATGCGTCGCTCGAGCTCGTCGATGAGCGCGGCGGCGCGAGCCTTGGTCTCGACGATCGCGAGCTTGCAGAACTCGATGCCGGTGCAGGCCATCGTGTTGCGGCGCCAGTTGGAGGGACGCGCGTCGAGGCCGATCTCCTTGAGGTCGGCGACGACGGCCTCGGTCTTGTCGGCGTCGACACCGATCACGACGAGCTTCTGCCAGGCGGTCAGGCGGACGCCGGCGGCGCCGTGCTTCTCGACGATGTCGCCGAGGCCGTTGAGGATCTCGCCGTTGATGCGGCCCACGACGGGGGCGGCACCGATGTAGAACTTGCCGTCCTTCTGCTCGTGCACACCGATGTGGTCACCCTGACGGGTGGGGACGCCGGGGGAGTCGAGGCGGATCAGCTCACGCTTGAGGTACTCGCCCTCGAGGACCTCCATGAACTTGTCCTTGCCCCAGTCGGCGACGAGGAACTTGAGGCGGGCCTTGGAGCGAAGTCGGCGGTATCCGTAGTCACGGAAGATGCCGCAGACCGCCTCCCACACGTCTGCGACCTCGTCGAGCGGGACCCAGACGCCGAGCTTGACGGCCAGCATCGGGTTGGTCGAGAGACCACCGCCGACCCAGACGTCGAAGCCGGGCCCGTGCTCGGGGTGGACGTTGCCGACGAAGGAGATGTCGTTGACCTCGGGCGCGGCGTCGTGGCTCGGGTGACCCGAGACGGACGTCTTGAACTTGCGCGGGAGGTTGGAGAACTCGGGGTTGCCCAGGATGCGGCGCTTGATCTCGTCCATCGCGGGGGTGCCGTCGATGATCTCGTCCTTGGCGATGCCGGCGACCGGCGAGCCGAGGAAGGGACGCGGGGAGTCGCCGCAGGCCTCGAGGGTGGTCAGGCCGGCGCTGCCGAGGCGGTCCCAGATCTCGGGGACGTCCTCGATGCGGATCCAGTGGTACTGGATGTTGTTGCGGTCGGTGATGTCGGCGGTGTTCTGGCCGAACTCGACCGAGATGCCACCGAGGGTGCGCAGCGCGTGGGCGTCGAGGATCGCGCCGTCGGTGCGGACACGCATCATGAAGAAGCGAGCGTCGAGCTCCTCCTCCTCCACGGTCGCGGTCTTGCCGCCGTCGAAGCCGGGCGCGCGCTGGGTGTAGAGACCCATCCAGCGGAAGCGGCCGCGCAGGTCGGCGGGGTCGATCGAGTCGAAGCCCTTCTTGGAGTAGATGCCGAGGATGCGACCTTCCACGTTGAGTGGGTTGTCGTCCTTCTTGCTCTGCTCGTTCTTGTTGAGGGGCTCGGAGTAACCCAGGGCCCACTGGCCCTCGCCGCGCTTGCGACGGGGACGGGACGGGGCGGTGGGAGTGGCAGTCATCAGTGTTCCTTGCAGCGCTGCGGTCCTCTCTCGGGTGAGGACCGACGGATCTGGATGTCAGGGTCAGTGCAGCCAACAGATCGCGCTGCCGGTACGCATCAGGTCCACGTGGAGTCGCTCCACGAGGTACTGATGGGTGGCCGGGCTGATCATGCTGGCGAGTCTCATGGTGCGGACAGTCTTGTCACAACCGTTATGTTCGCTATGTGGACTCGCGTCTCAGTCTATGGGACGCCGGTGCTGGTTCTGAGGCTGGGGCGCACCTTCGGTGAGTTGCAGGTCACACGGGGCTGCGGGCCCGTGTTCTTGCTCGGTCACGAACCGATCTAGGCTGTTGCCCATGACCGACGCACTTGCGAAGACCACCAGCGCCGCATATGACGCAGCTCTCGAGGTGATTGCCTCCGTCGAGCCCCGTATTGCCCAGGCCACGCGCCAGGAGCTCGCCGACCAGCGTGGATCGCTGAAGCTCATCGCTTCGGAGAACTACGCCTCCCCGGCCGTGCTCATGACCATGGGTACCTGGTTCAGTGACAAGTACGCCGAGGGCACCGTCGGCCACCGCTTCTACGCCGGTTGCCAGAACGTCGACTCCGTGGAGTCGATCGCCGCTGAGCACGCCCGCGAGCTGTTCGGTGCCGAGTACGCCTACGTCCAGCCGCACTCCGGCATCGACGCCAACCTCACCGCCTACTGGGCGATCCTCGCGCACCGCGTCGAGGGCCCGTGGCTGGAGAAGATGAGCGTCAAGAACATGAACGACCTGTCCGAGGAGGAGTGGGAGGAGCTCCGCAACGAGCTCGGCAACCAGCGCCTCCTGGGCATGTCGCTCGACGCCGGTGGCCACCTCACCCACGGGTTCCGCCCGAACATCTCCGGCAAGATGTTCCACCAGAACCAGTACTCGACCGACCCCGAGACCGGTCTGATCGACTACGACGCCCTGATGGAGCAGGCCAAGGAGTTCAAGCCGCTCATCCTGGTCGCCGGTTACTCCGCTTACCCGCGCCGCATCAACTTCCGCAAGATGCGCGAGATCGCGGACGCCGTCGGCGCGACCCTCATGGTCGACATGGCTCACTTCGCAGGCCTCGTGGCCGGCAAGGTGTTCACCGGCGAGGAGAACCCGGTTCCCTACGCCGACATCGTCACCTCCACCTCGCACAAGTCCTTGCGTGGTCCGCGCGGTGGCTTCATCCTCGCGACCAAGGAGTACGCCCCCAGCGTCGACCGCGGTTGCCCGATGGTCCTCGGTGGCCCGCTCAGCCACGTCATGGCTGCCAAGGCCGTCGCGTTCGCCGAGGCCCGTACCGAGGAGTTCCAGGCCTACGCCCAGCAGGTGGCCGACAACGCCAAGTCGCTGGCCGAGGGCTTCCTCTCGCGTGGCGCCAAGCTCGTCACCGGTGGCACCGACAACCACATCGTGCTCGTCGACGTCTCCTCCTTCGGTCTCACCGGCCGTCAGGCGGAGTCGGCCCTGCTCGACGCCGGTGTCGTCACCAACCGCAACTCGGTCCCGCAGGACGCCAACGGCGCCTGGTACACCTCGGGCATCCGCCTGGGTACTCCGGCCCTGACGACTCGCGGCTTCGGCCACGAGGAGTTCGACAAGGTCGCCGAGCTCATCGTCGACGTTCTCAGCAACACCACGCCGGGCACCACCAAGGCCGGCGACCCGTCGAAGGCGTCCTACGTCCTCGCCGAGGGCGTGGCCGACCGTGTCCGTGCGGCCAGCGCCGAGCTGCTCGACGCCAACCCGCTCTACCCGGGTCTCGAGCTCTCCTGAGCCCTGCCGCGGTCACGCGAGTGAGCCGCGACTGAGGCCTTGCGGAGGTCCCGTGCTTCGGCACGGGGCCTCCGTTGCATTTCGGTGGGCCTGCGCCAGCACTCGACTCGGCCCGATTAGGGTGAGCGCCATGTCCAGTACCGAACCGAGGACGCAGGATCCCGCGTCGAGTACCGGAGAAACAGCCACGCGGGCTGCGCGGCTGCGGGACTGGGCCTCGGTGTTGCTCTTCCGGCTCTGGCGCGTCGTCGTCGAGACCGTGGGCGCCTGCTTGCGACACCGGGTCACGGGCCTCGCCGCAGAGGCGGCCTTCTTCGCCGTCCTCTCGGTGCCGCCGCTGATCTTCGCCCTCACCGGCGCGATCGGCTACATCTCCGAGCGGTATCCGCCGGCGCAGATCGCCGACCTGGAGAACGCCATCGTCTCGCTCTCCTCGAAGGTCCTCACCGAGGACGCGGTGTCCCGTGTCATCGAGCCGACCATCGAGGAGGTGCTGCGTGGGGGCCGCTTCGACGTCATGTCGTTGGGTTTCTTCCTGGCGCTCTGGTCCGGCTCCCGGGCCCTGAACGTCTTCGTCGACACGATCACGATCATGCACGGCCTCGGTGGCCAGCGCGGGATCGTGCGGACCCGGGCGTTGTCCTTCTCGCTCTACATCCTGGCGATGGTGCTGGGCTCGCTCGCTCTGCCGTTGGTGGTCGCGGGGCCGTCGTTGATCAACGCCTGGTTGCCTGAGCAGGTGAGCGTCCTGGGTCGGTTCTACTGGCCGGTCGTGGTGCTGCTCTGCGTGGTGTTCCTCGCGACGCTCTACCACGTGGCCGTGCCGGTGAAGACGAACTGGAGCTTCAACCTCCCGGGAGCGATCTTCTCGCTGGCGAGTTGGATCGCGGGTTCCTACCTGTTGCGCGGGTTCCTCACCGCCACGGCGTCGGAGTCGAGTTCGGTCTTCGGTCCGTTGGCCGCGCCGATCGCGGTGCTGCTGTGGCTCTACCTGCTCTCGATCGCGATGCTGATCGGAGCCGCCGTCAACGCTTCCTTCGACCGGGTGTTCCCCCAGACGGAGACGGTGCTGGCGCGTCGCGGTGCGGCTGTACGTCGCAAGGACGCCGCGGCGTGACAGACTCACCGACGTGAGCAAGCGGTTCGAGTCGTCCCCGCCCTCGGGGACCCTGGTCCGGCTGCCGGAACCCGAGACGTCCCCGTGGCGTGCCCTGGGACGTCGGCTCCTGGCAGCGACGTCGGTCCTGGTGGGCACGGTCCTGCTGGTGTACCTGGACCGCGCGGGCTACCAGGACGGCAATGATCCCAGCGGCAAGGTCGACCTGCTCGATGCCATCTACTACACGACCGTCACCCTGAGCACCACGGGCTACGGCGACATCACGCCGGTCTCGGACACTGCTCGGCTCGTCAACGCATTCGTCATCACGCCCGCTCGCATCGCCTTCCTCGTCCTGCTGATCGGCACGACGCTCGAGGTGCTGGCGAGCCAGGGACGTGAGATGTTCCGGATCTCCCGGTGGAGGAAGCAGATGCACGACCACGTGGTCATCGTCGGGTACGGCACGAAGGGTCGTTCCGCAGCGCTGACCTTGCTCACCAGTGGCTACGCGCCTGAACGGATCGTGGTCGTCGACCCGAGCCCTGCGGCCCTGGAGGAGGCGCACGCCGACGGTTTCGCCGTCATCACCGGTGACGCCACCCGCCGTCACGTCCTGCAGATGGCTGACGTCGCAGAGGCCTCGCGCGTCATCATCACCACCAACCAGGACGCCACCAACGTGCTCACCACCCTCACGGTGCGCCAGGCCAACCCCGACGCCGAGATCGTCGCTGCGGTCCGTGAGCAGGACAACGCCGACCTGATGCGGCACTCCGGCGCGGACTCCGTCATCACCTCCGCCGAGACGGTGGGCCGCCTGCTCGGCCTCTCGTCGCTCTCGCCCAAGCTCGGCACCGTCATGGAGGACCTGCTGACCGCCTCGGAGGGCCTCGAGGTCGCCGAACGGGAACTGTTGGTCACCGAGGTAGGGATGCAGCCCCAGCGGGTCGCCGACCAGGTGATCGCGGTGATCCGCGACGAGAAGGTGCACCGCTACTACGACCCGGTCGTCACCCAGCTGGCCCGCGGCGACAAGCTGATCGTGGTGCGCCCGGCACAGGAACTGCCCTGGGCGCCTCGCCCCGGAACCCACGCCGACGAGTCGTTCGCGCGGGACGAGGAGTGAGGCTCCCCAGTGCCGGCGCGCAGCCTCGGACGGTGCTGGTCACCGGGGGAGTGCGCAGCGGCAAGTCGACCCATGCCGAAACCCTGATGGCCGGGGCGGCCGAGGTCGTCTACGTGGCACCTGGCCCGTCCCCGGACGTGGAAGGTGACCCGGACTGGGCGGCGCGCGTCGCACTGCACCGTTCCCGACGCCCGGCGTCGTGGAGGACGGTCGAAGGCACCGACGTGGCATCCGCCCTCGGTGGCGCGGGTGCGGTGATGGTGGACTGCCTGGGCACGTGGGTCACCAGCGTGATCGACGAGGAGAGTGCCTGGGAGCGCTCCTCCGACGACCTCCACGCTCTGGTTCAGGCGCGTCTCGACGTCGTGCTCGCAGCTGCTGCGTCGCACCCGGGTCGGATCGTCTGGGTGACCAACGAGGTCGGCATGGGGCTCGTCCCCGAGCACCGCTCCGGTCGGATCTTCCGGGACCTGCTCGGCACCGTCAACCAGCGGGTCGCGGCGTCGTCCGAGGCCGTGCACCTGGTGGTGGCCGGTCGCGTCCTGGAACTCTGACTCGCAGGGTGGCACTCAGCCAGCGCTGAGGACCACGAGCAGTGCGGTGAGCGCGAGTTCGACCCCGGCACCGTAGACGTCGCCGGTGACGCCTCCGAGGCGGCGGGTCGTGTGGCGCACCAGCACCAGCACTGTCGCGACTGCGGCGAGCGCGGCCAGAACCGGCTGCCAGAGCGGGAGGCCGGCTGCTGCGCCGGCACCGGTCAGGAGAGCGGCCAGCGCCACCCAGAGGGCGGCTGCGGCGCCCGTCAGAACGACCCCGGCCATCGGGTGCCCCAGCCCGTCACGACGGGCCGGAAGGACGCCGCGGCGACACGTCAGGGCCAGAGCGCCGCGCGAGGCCAGGACAGCGACGCCGGCGAGCAGGGAACCCTGCCAGGAAGTCAGCAGCGTTGCGAGGGCAGCGGCCTGCATCCCGGCGACCACGACGGTGGCCATGACGCCCGCCGGGCCGGAGGTGCCGGTCTTCATCACCGCGAGGCTGCGTTCGCGGTCGTAGGAGGCGGTGAGTCCGTCGACGGTGTCGGAGAGCCCGTCGACGTGCATGACGCGGGAGCCGAGCGCGAGCACCGCCACCGCGCCGAACGCGGCCACCAGTGCCGGGACGTCCACCACGACGGCGAGAAGACCCACCAGGACCACGCCGATGCCCAGCGGCAGGACCGCCGCCGGGGCGAGCAGCACGCACCCCCGCGCGACGACGGCGTCGACGCGCGAGGGCATCGCGGTGGGAAGAGCGGTCAGCGTGCCCGCGGCGAGCCGCCAGGAGTCACGCAGGGTGACCGGACCGGACGCCGTTCCACCGCGGTGGGAACTCACGCGCCCATGACCTCGCTGAGCAGTGCGACCTCACGCAGGAGGGCGACGGCGCTGCGCAGCACCGGGACTGCGGCGACGGCGCCGCTGCCCTCACCCAGGCGCATGCCGAGGTCGACGAGCGGGGTGAGGCCGAGCTTCTCCAGGGCCATCGCCTGGCCGGGCTCGGTGGACCGGTGGCCGGCCAGGAACCAGGCGCTTGCGCCGGGCGCGATCCGATCGGCGGTGAGTGCACACGCCACCGACATCAGACCGTCGAGCAGCACCGGCACGCCGGCCTCGGCAGCGGCGACCATGTAACCGGTGGTCGCGGCCAGGTCGGCGCTGGAGAGAGCCTTGAGGGTCTCGAACGGGTCGTCCTTGCGGTCGCCGGCGCGGTCCAGGGCAGTCTGGATGACCCCGATCTTGTGGGCCAGCGCGGTGTCGTCGATGCCGGTGCCGCGGCCGGTGACCTCAGCAGCGGGCAGACCGAGGGCGGAGGCGATCATCGCGGCGGCAGGCGTCGTGTTGCCGATGCCCATGTCGCCGGAGAGGAGCAACTGGGCTCCGGCGGCGATCTCCTCGGCCGCGACCGTGCGCCCGGCGGTGTAGGCAGCCTCGAACTCGTCCTCGGTGAGGGCGTCGGTGAGGTGGATCGCGCCGGTGGAGCGACGCACCTTGAACTTCTGCACCTCGGCCGGAGCACCGGCGAGGTCGTCGTCGACGCAGAGGTCGAGCACGCGCACGTGCACGTCGTGGGCACGGGCCAGAGCGCTGACACCTGCCTTGCCGGCCAGGAACATCTGCACCATGGCGGGGGTGATCGAGGCCGGGAACGCAGAGACGCCGTGCTGGGCCACGCCGTGGTCACCGGCGAAGATCGCCAGACGGACGTTGGTGAGCTGCTCGGGGACGGCGTTGCCGTTGGCTGCCGCGAACCAGACTGCGATGTCTCCCAGACGACCCAGCGCGCCGGGCGGGGTGGCCAGACCGGCCAGACGCTCGGTGGCCTGCTGGCGGATCTCGGCGGACGGGGGAGCGACGGGGGTGACGGTGCGGGGCGACTCGGTGCGGGGGTTCTCGGTGCTCACCGGCTCATTCTAGGAGGGTGGCACCGTGCGGCGTGTCGTCGGTGTGAGGAGCGACGCCGTCACCGGCCTGAACCCGTTACGCCTCGGCAACACGGGTGACACACCGCGTCCCTAGTTTCGCGTCATGCAGCAGGTGATCAACGCGTACCGCCCATGCGGGGTGGCTCATGACGAGATGGTGGGGACCGACGGCCTCAGGGCCTCCTACCTGGAGTTGGCCGAGTCGATCGGTGCCCTCGGTGTCGACGAACTCGAGGCGCGGATGGAGGCGTTGCGCACCTCCTACCTCGACCAGGGCGTCACCTTCGACATCGGCGGCGAGGAACGCGCGTTCCCACTGGACGTCTTCCCGCGCGTGATCGAGCAGGAGACGTGGACGAACGTCGAGGCCGGGGTACGCCAGCGCGTCGCAGCGTTGGAGGCGTTCTTGGCCGACGTCTACGACTCCGGTCAGGTGTTCAGCGACGGCGTCGTGCCGCGTAGCGTCGTCACCACCTCATCGCACTTCCATCGTGAGGCTGTCGGGATCCGTCCGCCCAACGGGGTCCGGGTGCACGTCTCCGGGATCGACCTGGTGCGTGACGAGGCGGGCAACTTCCGGGTGCTGGAGGACAACGTCCGGGTCCCCTCAGGCGTCTCCTACGTCATGACCAACCGCCGGGCCATCGCAGCGGCACTGCCCGAGTCGCTGCAGCGGCACCGGATCCGTTCGGTGGCCGAGTACCCGCAACGTCTCCTCGCGGCGCTGCGTGCCGCGGCGCCGGCCGGCGTCACCGACCCGACCGTGGTGGTGCTGACGCCCGGTGTCTACAACGGCGCCTACTTCGAGCACGCCCTGCTGGCCCGCACCATGGGGGTGGAACTGGTGGAGGGCCGCGATCTGGAGTGCCGCCGTGGCCGCGTGATGATGCGGACCACGCACGGCCTGGAGCCGGTCCACGTGATCTACCGCCGGGTCGACGACGAGTTCCTCGACCCGGTGCACTTCCGCGGCGACTCGATGCTGGGCTGTCCCGGGATGATCGACGCCGCCCGTGCCGGTCAGGTGACGCTCGCCAACGCGGTCGGCAACGGGGTCGCCGACGACAAGCTCGTCTACACCTACATGCCCGACCTGATCGAGTACTACCTCGGTGAGAAGCCGCTGCTGCCCAACGTCGACACCTGGCGTCTGGGGGAGCCCGAGGCACTGGCGGAGGTGCTCGACCGGCTCGACGAGCTGGTCGTGAAGCCGGTCGACGGCTCCGGCGGCAAGGGCATCGTGATCGGACCGGCGGCCTCGCGTGCCGAGCTCGACGCTCTGCGGCGTCGTCTGGTGGACGACCCCCGTGGCTGGATCGCGCAGCCGGTGGTCCAGCTCTCCACCGTCCCGACCTGGCTCGACGGTGACCTGGTGCCGCGCCACGTCGACCTGCGTCCCTTCGCGGTCAACGACGGCAACGACGTCTGGGTGCTGCCCGGGGGTCTGACGCGGGTGGCGTTGGGGGAGGGCGAACTGGTCGTGAACTCCTCACGCGGAGGTGGCTCGAAGGACACCTGGGTGATCGCCGGGAACGCGACGCCCGAAGCGGTGGAGGAGGTGGCACCGGTGCACCCGGTGCGGATGGCCCAGGCGCCGAGCGAGGGGCCGGCGATGCACGCCCCTGACCCGGCCTCGGCCGAGCAGCACGGACAACAGCAGCAACAGCAACAGATGCGTGACGACGTGGAGGAGGAGCCGCAGTGCTGAGTCGGATCGCGGAGTCGATGTTCTGGATCGGTCGGTACGTCGAGCGCGCGGAGGACACCGCGCGCATCCTCGACGTCCAGACGCAACTGTTGTGGGAGGCGGCACCGGCCCAGGAAGAGGAGACCTGCCGAAACCTGCTCTCGATCATGGGGGTGGGCGTAGAGGACGACGAACCGGTCGACACCGCTACGGTTCTGGCCCACCTGGTGCACGACATCAACCGCCCCACCTCGGTGGCGGCGAACCTCGCTGCGGCCCGCGAGAGCGCTCGACGGGCCCGGGAGACGCTCTCGGAGCCGATGTGGGAGGCGCTGAACAGCACCCACCGCGTCGTCGCCTCGGGCCAGCTGGCCCGGATGCCACTCGCCTCGGTCTTCACCTGGGTCCGGGATCGGGTCGCGCTGGTCAACGGTGCCGCCGATGCGACGATGACGCGCGACGAGGGCTGGCAGTTCCTGGTTCTGGGGCGCTTCATCGAGCGGGCCGACATGACCTCGCGCCTGGTGGCGACGGCGTCGTTCCGCTCCACAGCCGGGTCTCCGTGGACCTCGATCCTGAGGGCCTGCGGTGGCCACGAGGCGTTCCTGCGCACCTACAAGGGGTTGGAGACGGACCGTGGCGCGGCGGAGTTCCTGCTCCTGGACCGCCTCTTCCCGCGATCGGTGGTCTTCTCGATGTCGAGGGCCGAGCAGTGCCTGGACAACCTCGAGGGCGGGCAGCGGGCCGGGTTCCAGAACGACGCCCACCGACTGGTGGGACGCACGCGCGCGGACCTGGAGTACCGGGCGTTGTCGGAGGTCACCGCAGACCTCCCGGCAGAGATGGAGCGGTTGCAGCGCACCTGCGCCGAGGCGACCGAGGCGATCGGTCGGCGCTACTTCGCAGGTTCGGAAGGTACGTACTGGATGGGGGGACGGGTCTCATGAGGCTGCGAGTGGTGCACACGACGGGGTTCGAGTACGGCGGGAAGGTGCTGGCGTCCTACAACCAGGCTCGGCTGACGCCGCAGACCAGGCCGGGGCAGATCGTGGCTCACCACCGGGTCGAGGTCGACCCGGCACCGTGGAGTCAGGTCTACCGGGACTGGTTCGGCAACGAGGTCACTGCCTTCGAGGTCCTCGATCCGCACCGGTCGATGACGGTGCGTTCGATCAGCACCGTCCACACCGATCGTCGGGCGGCCCCGGGACCGGTGTTGTCGTGGGACGAGATGGGACGCGCCCAGAGCCAGGACCGGTGGACGGAGTACCTCGCGATCCCCGAGCTCGTGGCTCCCGCCCCGGACCTGGTGCTGGCTGCACGTGAGCTCGCGATGCTCTCACCGACACCGGGTGACGCGGCCCGGGAGATCTGCCGTCTGGTGCACCGCGAGATGGAGTACGTTCCCGGTTCCACGGACGCGACGACGGGGGCTCGCCAGGCCTGGGAGCAGCGCGCAGGCGTGTGCCAGGACATGGCGCACGTGGCACTGGGCGCGCTGCGTTCGGTGGGTGTGCCTGCCCGGTACGTCTCCGGATACCTGCACCCGCGCAAGGAAGCGGTGGTGGGAGAGACCGTCGCAGGGGAGTCCCACGCCTGGGTGGAGTGGTGGGACGGCGGCTGGCGTGGATACGACCCCAC
The DNA here is from genome assembly GCF_004014875.1 of Nocardioides yefusunii. Taxonomy (NCBI): domain Bacteria; kingdom Bacillati; phylum Actinomycetota; class Actinomycetes; order Propionibacteriales; family Nocardioidaceae; genus Nocardioides; species Nocardioides yefusunii. The sequence continues at coordinate 1,512,190 of NZ_CP034929.1, forward strand.
CAACGACCTCGAGCCTGGTGACCGGTGGGTGGTGGCCGCCGTGGGGCGCGACTACTTCGACGTCCGGCCCTTGCACGGGGTCTTCACCGGCGCCGGCACGTCGGCGATGTTCGTCGAGGTCGAGGTGACCCGGCTCGAGTGAGGCCGCTCAGTTGGCTGGCTGAGTGGTGCGAGCCGAAATGGCAGAAGGCCCGATCCGTGAGGATCGGGCCTTCTGTGCTGGTGGACGATACTGGGTTTGAACCAGTGACCTCTTCCGTGTCAAGGAAGCGCGCTACCGCTGCGCCAATCGTCCGAGTCTGTGTTCATTCCCTGAGATGTTTCTGGGGGAATTCGTGGAGCGGACGACGAGACTCGAACTCGCGACATCCACCTTGGCAAGGTGGTGCTCTACCAACTGAGCTACGTCCGCATGTTTCCCGGCCCGTTTCCGTGCCGCGCAACAAGAAAGACATTAGTACAAGGTTGGCCCTGTTTGCCAATGGAGGGGGCGGTCGGCCCGGCGGGGGCCGCGGAAGCGTCTTTTCGCGTCAGCTCGCCTTGGCAGGTGCCCGGAGCGGTGCGATGTGCGGTCCAGGTGCAGCTGCCGGGGTAGGAGTTGACGGCTCGCGCGACACGGGTCCCTGGACTGGGGAAATGCCAGAAGGCCCGATCCGTGAGGATCGGGCCTTCTGTGCTGGTGGACGATACTGGGTTTGAACCAGTGACCTCTTCCGTGTCAAGGAAGCGCGCTACCGCTGCGCCAATCGTCCGAGTCTGTGTTCATTCCCTGAGATGTTTCTGGGGGAATTCGTGGAGCGGACGACGAGACTCGAACTCGCGACATCCACCTTGGCAAGGTGGTGCTCTACCAACTGAGCTACGTCCGCATGTTTCCCGGCTCGTTTCCGTGCCGTGCAACGAGAAAAAGATTAGTACAAGCCGTTTGTATTGCGCCAATCGGGATGGCTTGTGTGGCGAATGCCCTGCTCAGGGTCTGTTTTGTCGGCGGTCCCGGCGCGAGCTCGGCGTGGAGGTGGAGGCGCGAGTCGGTGGGGTGTGGCGATGCTCGGGCGTTCCCGAGGGCAAAAGCAAAGAACCCCCTGGCGTGAGCCAGAGGGTTCTTGTGAAGTGGTGGACGATACTGGGTTTGAACCAGTGACCTCTTCCGTGTCAAGGAAGCGCGCTACCGCTGCGCCAATCGTCCGGGTCTTGAGTTGTTTCGAGGTGGGTACGGGATTTGAACCCGTGTACACGGATTTGCAGTCCGTTGCCTCGCCTCTCGGCCAACCCACCATGGAGACCGTCTGACAGGAATCTGAAATGAAGAAACCTGAGGATGACCTCTCAGAGCGGACGACGAGACTCGAACTCGCGACATCCACCTTGGCAAGGTGGTGCTCTACCAACTGAGCTACGTCCGCATGTTGTTCCAGCCCGTTTCCGTGCTGTGCAACGAGAAGAACAGTAGTACAGCTGGGCGCGGCAGGCGAAACCGGGGTCCGCGGAGTGGTTGCTGGGGACTGCGTCCTCGCAGGTCAGGGCCATGAAAGGGGTGCGGTCTGCCGCGGCGTGTCGCTGGTGCACTGGGCGTCGAGGAGGGGGCCGTGTGGGCGCGCGTCCCGGCGGGAGCCCTGGTGACGATGCCTCTGGCTCCGAGGGCTCTGTCGTCCTGAAATGCCAGAAGGCCAGATCCTGTGGGATCTGGCCTTCTGTGGTGGTGGACGATACTGGGTTTGAACCAGTGACCTCTTCCGTGTCAAGGAAGCGCGCTACCGCTGCGCCAATCGTCCTCTGTGGAGCAATGATTCACACCTTAACAGGTGGAAACCGAGCGGACGACGAGACTCGAACTCGCGACATCCACCTTGGCAAGGTGGTGCTCTACCAACTGAGCTACGTCCGCATGTTTCCCGGCGCGTTTCCGTGCCGTGCAACAAGAAGAACAGTAGTACACCGGGTCGGTGCTGCCAAAACCGGGGTGTCGGTGGGCCGCCCTTGGTTGCTGGCGACATCCCTAGAGTGGGCCCATGCGAGCGTGGGTGGACGGCGTCCTGATGTCCGGTGGAGGCGATGTGGGGCGCGACGGGTTGAGTGCCGAACTCTCCGCGCCGACGCCTGGAACCCGTCATGAGAAGGGGCTGGGGGACAGCGTCTTCACCACTGCCCTGGTTCATCAGGGGCGAGTGTTCGCCTGGGCACGTCACGTGCGTCGGCTCGTCGGCTCGGCGCACGCCCTGGGATTGCCTGCGGTGGACGTCGATCTTCTGACTCGTGCCGCGCAAGAGGTGTGGCGCGATGGCCCGTCGTGGGAGCGCGCACGTCTGCGTCTCCTCTGGGGCAGGGCCAATGGCGGTGCTGCCCATCTGACGGTGCGCGTCTCGGAACTGGGGAAGCCCGAGGGGTCGGCACGTGTGGTGACACCGACGGTGCGCCGTACGGCGGCTGCCGCGCTGGGCAACCACAAGAGCAGTGCCTATGCGGAGAACATGCTCGCCGCCGGGGAGGCTCGCAGGGCGGGTGCGTCGGAGGCCATCCTCGCGACCACCGACGGAGCTCTCTGCGAAGGGACCGGTGCCAACGTCTTCTACGTCGTCGACGGAGAACTGCGTACGCCGCCGCTCTCGACGGGTTGTCTGCCGGGGATTGCCCGACAGATCGTGGTGGAGCGATGTGGAGTGCGTGAGGTGTCCGAGGAGATCTCGGTGGCGCACGGCGCGGACGAGGTGTTCCTGACGTCGTCGACGCGCGAGATCCAGCCCGTCAGTGACTGGTCCGGGCGGCAGTACGCCGTCCCGGGAGAGGTGACTCTCGCTGTCCAGCAGGCCTGGAGCGACGTCCGTCACGACCCGACCGAGTGGCTGGACCTCGCGCCCGACTGAAGAGAGGGAGGCGCGAGGGAAGGTGGCGTCTCAGGCCAGGAGCTGGGAGATCATCGACTCGATGTCGAGGTGCTGGGACTCCTCGCCGGCGGGGACGGCGTCGAAGGTGCGCTGCACGAACGCGTTCACCGCGTCGGAGCTGGACTCGGTGACCAAGTGGCCGTCGGGCGAGCTGAGCTCGATGATGACGACGGCGTGACCACGCTCGTCGACCGAGGGGCAGACGTGGACGTCGCCGTCGCCGACGGGAGCGTTGAGCCCGCGGGCCAGCAGGTCGCGCGCGAACGTCCAGGGCAGGTTGCCCTCGTGGGTGAGGAAGGTGACTGTCACGGCGTACGGATCGGCCTCGTCGTAGGAGAAGACGGTGTCGATGTCGTGCGAGCGTCCGGAGATGTCGATGCAGGTGATGGTGATGTCACTGCGGACGCGCCCGGTGACGTGGTGGTCGTAGCTGCTCGACATGGTGTTCCTCCAACGCTGGTCTGTTGTAGAGGAGACGATGGCGGAGGCCCCCCATGACGCGAGGAACAACGACAATTTTGGGGATGTATTTCTCGCTCCACTGAACTTGGTCCTCTGGTTAGGGTGGCGTAGTGGAGAAGGACGACGTGTCCCGCCGTGATGAGGCGGCCCCGGAAAGTCCCACCGGCGAGAGCGCGGAGGAGTACTTCGGGCCGCGATTCCTGGCGCGCCTGCACACTCGTCTGCACAGCAACCCCGTCACCGGGGCCCTGACCAAGGTGGTCGTCACTCTGGCGGGAGTCGTAGTGATGCTCGCCGGCGTGGTGATGATGGTGACGCCCGGACCGGGGATCGTCGCTCTGGTCCTGGGGCTCGCCATCCTGTCGACCGAATGGCGATGGGCGGACCGGTGGCTCGACTTCGCTCGCGCCAAGGCTGCAGCGGCTGCGGAGGTGGCGCGGACCATGGATCCGGCCGTGCGACGTCGACGGATCCTGCTCGCGACCGGCGTGCTGGTCGGGGTGGTGGCTCTCGTCGTCGGCGCCCTGCAGGTGTGGGGTTGGCCCGGTGTCGCGGTCGAACTGTGGGACGACCTCCAGGCGCGCGCGTCGTTCGTTCCGGATCTCCCCGGCATGCCTTGAGGCTTTTCTGGCCCGTGACCTGCGGATTCGTCCGCGCTGGATGGGACTGGGTCAGCGAAAGGGAGCCCCCCAATGTGTGCGTCGGTCATCCTTACGCTAATGTTTCATCTCGCAAGGCAGCAACGCCGAGCAAACAGCGGGCGATTGGCGCAGTGGTAGCGCGCTTCGTTCACACCGAAGAGGTCACTGGTTCGAACCCAGTATCGCCCACCGCTGAATGGAAACCCCCGGTCTCATGGCCGGGGGTTTCTGCGTTCTCCGGGGCTTTCCCGGGGGCGCGTGGGGGTGATCCGGGCATACGGTGGAGTGACCATGACGCCTGTGAAGAAGTCGCCCCGAATGAGCGCCGGCCTGTTGATGCACCGAGTCTCCTCGGCAGCCGGTCGCCTCGAAGTCCTGCTGGTCCATCCCGGCGGGCCGTTCTGGGCACGCAAGGATGCGGGTGCCTGGTCGATTCCCAAAGGGGAGTGGGAACCCGACGACGGCGATCTGCGCTCGGTGGCGGTGCGTGAGTTCGTCGAGGAGATCGGAGTCGCCCCTCCGGTCGGCGAACTGGCGGCGTTGGGGGAGGTGCGTCAGGCCGGGGGCAAGGTCGTGACGGCGTTCGCTCTGGCTGGCGACGTAGACCTGAGTGGGTTCCGGAGCAACACCTTCTCCATGGAGTGGCCGCCGCACTCCGGTGTGCAGCAGGAGTTCCCGGAGGTCGACCGTGCAGAGTGGTTCTCGCTCGAGGAGGCGCGCGCCAGGCTCAACCCGGCCCAGGCGGAGTTCCTCGACAGGCTTCTCGAGACCCGCGACGACACCCCTATCTGATTCAAGTTGTACCGGATAGGTGGTCGGAGCGGCGTCGGTGCGCTACTGTCTTGTTGCGAATCGTTTGCAACAAGGAGAGTCATGCGTCGTCACCGCCTCGGTACCGGTCTCACTGCCACTGCCCTGGTCACGCTCACCGCGCTGACCGGCTGCTCGTCGTCGGGGGACTCCTCGTCGTCGGCGAAGAACGACGGCACCGAACTGCGCCTCGCCATCGGTGGTGAGGACGAGGCCGGCTACGACCCGACGCTGGGCTGGGGGCGCTACGGCTCGCCGCTGTTCCAGTCCACGCTGCTCACCCGCAACGCCGACCTCTCGTTCGGCAACGACCTCGCCACCTCCTACGAGGTCAGCAAGGACGGGCTCACCTGGACCGTCGCCCTCCGCGACGACGTGACGTTCAGCGACGGAGAGGCGCTCACCGCCGCCGACGTCGCCTACACGTTCACCGCTGCGTCGAAGTCGGGCGGTCTGACCGACGTCACCAACCTCGCCTCCGCGAAGGCCGTCGACGACACCACCGTCGAGTTCACCCTCAAGAAGCCGCAGTCGACCTTCGTGAACCGTCTGGCCTCGCTCGGCATCGTCCCCGAGCACGCCCACGGCAGCGACTACGCCAAGAACCCCATCGGCTCGGGCCCGTTCACGTTCGTCGACTGGCAGCAGGGGCAGCAGCTCGTCGTGCAGCGCAACGAGAACTACTACGGCGACAAGCCCGACTTCGAGCGCGTCACCTTCGTCTTCACCGAGGAGGACGCCTCCCTGGCGGCTGTCCGTTCGGGCGAGGTGAACGTCGCCGGTCTCCCTGCCTCGCTGGTGGGTCAGAAGATCGACGGCACCCACGTCGTTCCGGTCACCTCGATCGACAACCGCGGCATCTCGTTCCCCACCGTCCCCGCCGCAGGCAAGAAGTCGCCCGCCGGCGAACCGATCGGCAACGACATCACCGCCGACGTCGCCGTGCGTCGTGCGGTGAACCTCTCGGTCGATCGTCAGGCGCTCGTCGACGGCATCGTCGACGGCTACGGCACCGCTGCCTTCGGCCCCGTCGACAACTCCCCGTGGTTCGAGGAGAAGACCCGCTTCACCGACAACGACGTCGCAGCCGCGAAGAAGGAACTCGCCGACGGCGGGTGGAAGGACACCGACGGTGACGGCGTCGTCGAGAAGGACGGACGCAAGGCCGAGTTCACCCTCGTCTACCCGGCCGGTGACTCCCTGCGTCAGGGCATCGCCCTCAGCGTCGTCGACCAGGTCAAGCGCGCCGGCATCACGGTGAAGACCGAGGGCCTGGGCTGGGAACAGATCTACGCCCGCCAGCACAGCGACGCCGTCCTCTTCGGCTGGGGATCTCACGACCCCTACGAGATGTACACGCTCTACAAGTCCGACCTCGCAGGGGTGGAGTCCAACAACCCCGGCTACTACCGCAACGCCGACGTCGACGCAGAGCTCGACGCAGCACTGCTGGCCACCGACCAGACTGAGGCGACCTCGCACTGGAAGGCGGCACAGCTGCCGTTCTCCGGCACGAAGGACGCCGCTTGGGCCTGGCTGGTGAACCTGGAGCACACCTACGTCGTCGACGACTGCCTCGACCTCGGTGAGCCCCGCACCGAACCCCACGGTCACGGCTGGCCGCTCACCGCCGGCATCGCCGACTGGAAGTGGACCTGCTGAAAGCGGACCACTGAGGACTGACCTCCTCATGACTCCGTTCGCTCGGTCGGGGGATACGAGCGAACGGCTGCGTTGACTGGTACTCACGCAGCAGGCCGGCCCGGACCCGCACAGGGGTCCGGGCCGGCCTGCGTCCACCCATGTGCTCGGTCGGAGCGAGGGTCCGTGGATCAGCCTTCGCAGGCCTCGCAGTCAGGCCCGTTCTCGATCGCGCAGACCTGGGCGGGCGTCCAGTCGTCCCAGACCAGGTCGTCGATCGCGTCGGCGCCGGTGGGGGATGTGGCGGGGGAGGTGCTGTCGTTCATCAGAACTCCTGGGAGAAGAGGAAGAGGGAAGGTCACTTCTGCTTGCTGGCCTGAACGCCGGCACGCGAGCGCAGGTAGTAGAGGCTCTTGATGTTGGGGTCGAGCAGGGCCAACTTGTGGACCTTGCTGATCTCCTGCGGGGTCGCGTCGGCGTCGAAGAAGAGGTTCAACGACTGGGCCTGGTCGATGAACGGCTGACGCTGTGAGGCCCGCTCGATGAGCACCGTCTGGTCGATCTCGTAGCCGGTGCGGAAGACCGCCTTCTCGTGCTCGTCGAGCCAGTCGACGTGCTGCACCGAACCGCCGGCGTCGATGATCTCGTCGATGTGGGCGGAGTCGTGGACGCCACGCTCCTTCATCACCTCGACCAGGTTGGCGTTCGCACGCGGCATCTCACCGGCCGACGTGGTCTGGTTCCAGACGTTCGCGACGTACGGCTCGATGCCTTGGCTCGTGCCACCCACGATCACCGCGGTGCTCATCGTCGGAGCCACCGCCATCAGGTGCGAGTTGCGGCGCCCCACGCACCACGCGGGGATCCCGGCGACCTCACCCATCCACCGCGACGCGGCGTCGGCCTGCTCGCTGATCGCACGGAACAGGGCGACGTTGAGTTCGGCCGCCTCCTCGGACTCGAACGGGAGCCGCTTCTTCTGCAGGAGGTCGTGGTACCCCATGACGCCCAGACCGAGGCTGCGGGCCTTCTCGGTGTAGCGCACCGCACGCTCCAGGCCACGGATCGTGCGGGCCTTGCGCAGGAACGCCTCCGCGACGGCGTCGAGGAAGACGGTCGCGACCCACCCCATCGCGAGGTCACCGTCCAGGTGCTTCCACTCGTCGTGGGTGGAGAGGTTCAACGACGACAGCACACACGTGTAGGAGTGGTCGGCGTCGCTGAACAGCGTGATCTCCGAACACAGGTTGGAGGCCTTGTTCTCCAACCCGTGGGCCTTGTACGACTCCGTCTGGGCGGCGTTGACGGTGTCGACCTTCCAGATGTAGCCCTTGCCCAGCACCACCCGGATCTTCAGGACACGCTGGTACCGCTCCAGCGCGTCCCGGTCGCCCGACGTCATTCGGTCGATGAAGGCCTGGGAGAAGATCCACCCGACGTTCTTGTTGGCCGGTTCGCGGAAGATCAGGTCGGCCAACTCGTAGAAGTCCGGGTGATCGACGGGGAGGTAGCCGGCCCACGACCCACGACGCGTCGCACCCTGGGAGATCTGGTTGGTCATCTCGGCGAAGTTGCAGAACACCGGGACGACGCCGTTCGCCCTGCCGTTGTCGGAGAACGTCGCACCACGCGGCCGGATGTCACCGAGGTAGGCCGAGGTCCCGAACCCGTTCTGGCTCATGATCGCGGCTTCCTTGAGGGTCTCGTAGAAACCCCACACCGAGTCCTCGACGTAGGAGCCCTCGCACGAGACCGGCAGGCCACGGTCGGTGCCCAGATTCGCCAGGACCGGGGTGGACGGCGAGAGCCAGCCGTTCCAGATCGCGGTGAAGAACACCTCGTTCCACGGGGTGCCGTCGGGGCGGGGATACATCTCGTCGGCCAGCGCCCCCGCCGTCGCCGCGATCGTCTCGTAACGCTGACGCACGCTCTGGTCGGCGAGGGTGTACTTCGCCGTGAACATCGCGTACCCGGCGGTGGTCATGAACGCCGGCACGTGCCCGGCGTCCTGACCGGCCTTGCGTTCGGAGGACAGGGCCTCCCAGGTGAGGTTCGTCATCAGAACGTGAACTCCGTCTCGCCGATCGTGCGGTTGTACTCGTTGCCGGTGACCTGGAAGAAGTCGTGGAACTGGGTGCCGTTGATGCCGGCGTAGAACCAGTCCGCGATCGGGTTCTCGGTGACCTCGAAGAGCGGGTCCATGCCCATGTTCGCCAGCGTCATGTCGACGCGGGACTTCACGAACGTCAACAGGTCATCCTGGGTGATGCCCGGGATCGGGCCGTGCGCGAAGAGCATCTCCACGATCCGTGCCTCGTGGGCGTACAGGTGTTCGGCGACCTCACGCACCCGCGCGAACAGGGCATCGCGCTCGGCGCGGAACTCCTCGTTCGGCACTGTGCCCGCGTACTCCTCCAGCGTCGTGGTGAAGAGCCACGCGCCACCGGTGGCGTGCAGGTTCTCGTCGCGGGCGGAGAAGTTGATGCCGCTCACGACGTTCTGCAGCAGGTTCTTGCCGCCGGACTGGAAGTGCTTGAGGAACGCGAAGTTGGAGTACAGGACGCAGTTCTCCATCAGCGTGAAGACACTGAGTGCGTACAGCAGGTCGTCGTCGGCGATCGCTTCCCAGACGAACTGGATCCGCTCGGCCAGGACGGGGTCGTTCTTGTAGGAGTCGTAGAACTCCTCGGTGTCGATCATCAACACCTTGTTGAGCTTGGCGTAGAACGGCGCGTGCATGTTGAGTTCGGCGAACGAGAACGCATTCGCCATCATCTGGATCTCGGGCCGGGGGAAGGCGTGGAAGATCCGGTCTCCCCACACCTCACCACCCAGGATCAGCTCGTAGATGGTGAACAGCTTCAGCGTCGTCTTCACCGCCGACTGCTCGGCCGGCGTCATGGCGACGAGGAAGTCCTGCTTGTCGTTCTCGACCGGGATCTCCTCGGCCGTCCAGAAGATGCTGCGCTGCTTCTTCGCCAGGTCCTCGGCGGCCGGATAGTCGAAGACGTAGGCCGTCTTCGGAGTCCGGATCGGTAGACCGCTGGTGTCGATCATGGGGGTCGTCCTTCGTCAGCGGGCCCACCCGGCCCGCTCGTCGTGTCTGGAAGAGGTGCTTCCGAGAACGCGAGGGCCGGTGACGAGGACGAGGGGAACTGACGACGACGGCACGAGACGGCCGTGAGCCTGCAGCGCTCATGGTCCCCGGACCTTCCCTCGAGGTCGCGGAACCCACCCGATGACGGGTGAGCGCTGGCAGGTCTTCGGACTCGTGGGCTGAGGAGACGTGCTCCGGTGTCCTACTGTCCGTCGCTTCCCAAGACGCCCGGCTGGCGTCCCAGTGCTCCCTGTCGATCCAGGAGACGGAGGTCGTTCCCACTCACCGCTGCGGGGCAGTCCCGGAATCTCACCGGGTTCCCTCTTGCGACGACGACCCTGGATGGGACGCCGAACCAGCTGCGTCAGCCACTGTATACGGGAAGCGACAGGCTGTGGGCATCAACATCTAGTGGTTGGCCCGGTACATCGTCGCAGCGACTCCGGCGCGGCGTCGTCCTCCCCCCACTCGCGGGTGAGGGGAGGACGACGCTGGTGCACGGTCTCGTGGGGAGTCCTGGTCAGGGACGTCAGCGACGCACCTTCGTGGTCTTCGCCGACGTCCTCGACGTCGGGGCGTAGCCCTTCCGCGAGCCTGTGACCTTGACCGAGACCCTCGTGCCGCGGTCCTTGGCCTTGAGGGTGTAGGTGCGACCGGTCGCCCTCGGGATCGCCTTTCCGTTGCGCAGCCAGCGGTAGGTGAGTGTCACCTTGCCGGGGCCCCACGCGCCGACCTTGGCGGTGAGCTTGCGACCCTGGACGGCCTTGCCGGACACCTTCGGGCGGACGCTGCGCAGGGTGCCGGCAGTCACCTTCACCGACGACGACACCGTGCTCGAGGCGGTGTGGCCGGGCTTGGTGCCGGTGGTGCGGACACTGATCCGGTGGCCCTTGTCAGCGGCCGTGAGGGTGCGGGTGGTGCGGGTGGCGCCGGAGATCGGTGTCCCGTCGCGCAGCCACTGGTGCGACACCTGCGTGCCGGCGGTCCACGTACCTGTCTTCGCGGTGAGCTTCTTGCCCACCTTCGCCGTACCTCGGATCGTCGACGCGCTGCCCATGACGAGGGGTGCCGGCGCCTCGACGGTGGGAGCCTCGGCCTCCGGGGCGTCGGTGCCGGGGCCCTCGACCACAGGGGTTTCGGCCTCGGAGAACTGCGGCGCCGGTCGCGGCGTCGAGTCACCGAAGTCGACCTGGTAGCGGGCACCGATGGCGACGTTGAGGTTGGTGCCGGTGCTGACGATTCCGTACATGTTCTGGTCCCAGGCGCCAGGGACCTTCGCGCCGGAGAACATCCACCACGACATCCCGTGGTCGTACTCGAAGACGTCGTCGATGCCCTCGACGTAGGTGCCTGAGGCGGTGACGTCGAACCCGACGGCCTCCATCGCGGCGATGTAGGTGGTGCTGGCGCCTGCCTCCACGACACCGCCCACCAAGCAACGGGCATCCCAGCCTTCGCTGGGGACGGACGGGTCGTCGATGCCGCCGTAGTCGACGACGACGCTGAGGCCCTCGTCCTGGGCGCACCAACCGGGATGCCAACTCGCGGCCTGGGCCGGGGTGGTCATCGCAGCGGCGACGGTGAGAGTGGTGCTGAACAGTGCGCTGGCGCAGAGCAGCGCGGTGCTTCGGGTCTTCATGGTTCTCCGGTCCCGACGCAGGAGAAGCCGGTCGCAACCGGCGACCCACTGCAGTCCTCGACAGTGTTGGGGGTCACGGCCACGCGCAGGCATTCCGACTTCAGGACGAGTCCTGTCACGGTTGCGGGTCAGCGCCGGACTTGCACCGGCTTCCCCTGCGACGTACCGGGAGGGACGCTAACCCCTGCGAGGCATGACGCCTGCTTCCGGGGGTGCGCCGCAGTGCGTCACAGGCTGGGTCGTGAGAGGGCCGCACACCCCGGGTTGACGGCGAACCGCGACGGTGTGCAAACATCCGAGACGTTGTACCCAGCGTGGCCATAACGAGGAAGCCGGTGTGAATCCGGCGCTGTTGCGCAACCGTGAGTCGGCTCGTCCGGCAAGTCGGGAACTCGTGGTCACGTCCGTCACTCGTCGTCGCACAAGCGCGAGCTCGGAGGGCCTGAGTTGGGCCTGCCTTGCCGTGTCGTCGTGCGCGGAAAGGCTCCCCGTGCCCCGCTCGTACCACGTCTCGGCGGCCCACCGTTCTGCTCGCGTGGCAGCCACGCGTGCTGCCCACCGCGCGGCGACCGGCAGCCTCCTCGCAGCGATGACGCTCGCAGTCCTGACGCTTGGATCCGCCGTCGCTGGAGCGGCAGATGCGCCCCAGGGCAGTTCGTCACAGGACAGTTCGCCCCAGGGCAGTTCGTCACAGGGCAGTTCGTCACAGCGCAGCGCACTCTGTGACAGCTACGCAGGGGAGTGCCGGATCACCGTCAGCGGTACCAGCCTCGGCGGCAGCGGGGACAGCGTCAACGCCGGACAGACGCTCGGCGCAGCGGCCCAGGGGAACCGGGGCGCCACGGTGGACCTGCAGTTCTTCCGGGTCGAGTTCAACCGGGACGGGGAACTCACCGAGCTGGTCCCGGTGGGCGAACCGGTGGCTCACACCGTCGGCGGCAGCGGTGCGCGCCTGTGGGTCGTCGCGGACCGGACGACGTCCACGGGTTGGGGCTACGTGGGCCTCGCCTCCGAGACGGGCAACGACGTCAGCCAGCGTATGGGCGTCTTTGTCGGGTACGGCGGCAACATGCTCCGTCTCCTCGGTGACGGCTACGCCGACCAGAAACCCGCAGACACCGTCCTGGACCTGCACGTCGTGGGGCAGGTCGCCTCGGTCGGGTACTGGGTGGAGTACCAGGACGAGTCCGGTGCGTGGCAACCGGTGCCGGGCCAGGGACTCACTGCGCCGCAGTTCGTCGACGCGCCAGCCAACGAGATCGGGCACCTGAGCTACACCGTCCCCGCGACCCTCACACCGGGCCGCAGCTACACCTTCCGCGCCAACACCCAGCTCAACTACGCCGGCGGCAAGCTGATCAGCAAGCCTGCTTTCGCGACGTGGACAGTGGTGCCCTCGGCGACACCGCAGGCGCAGGACCGCGGACAGAACTTCGACCAGGACAAGGGCCCTGCAGCGCCCACGCCGTCGGCGGGACCGTCGGCTCCCCAGCCCAGTTCTCAGCCCAGTTCTCAGCCCAGCGGTCAGGCGACGCCGACCCGCCCTGAAGCGTCCGGTGATTCGGCACCCAGTGCCCCGGCACCCAGTGCCCCGGCACCCAGTGCCCCGGCACCCAGTGCCCCGGCACCCAGGGCCCCGACACCGACCTCGCCCTCCGCGCCTGTCACTGCGCCGTCCGCCGTGCCCTCCAGCGCGGCGAACAGTGCGCCTTCCCCGGCATCCGGCACGACGGCGCCCACCACGACGGCGCCCACCACGACGGCGCCCACCGCGACGGCGCCCAGCAGCACGGCTGCCGGTACCGGTGCCAGCGCGTCGGGCACAGGCCCGGTCTGGGGAGAGGAAGCGAGCGCAGACCTGCAGGCCGTCGCCCAACCGGTCGACTCCCGGATCTCCGGACTGGTCGGCGTCGCAGTCCTGCTGCTCGTCCTGGCGCCCGTCACCTGGTGGGTCCTGTCCCGACGGCCCGGCGTCGTCAGCGCGGCGTTCGGCGCGCGCTTCGGAACCACGGAGGAGACGTTGTGATGAGCCTGCCCATGCCAGGTCCGGTGGCGCGGGGCTCCGTGATCGCGGTCGTGGCCCTGGCTCCGGTGCTGGCCGTGGGTTCGGGTGCGCATGCTGCTCCGGACCCTGTGACGCGACTGTGTTCCCACGCGACGATCAGCTGTTCGGTCCAGGTGCCGTCGGTCTGGGGCGAGGGTGAGACCCACTCCGTCGCCGTCACCGGTCAGCCCGGCACGACGCTGCGTCTGCGCGTGTACCGCCTCGTCGCGGTGCCTGCCACGACGTCCGCAGCGAAGAACTCCGCCGGGAAGCACGACTTCGTGGCGTGGGGGAGGCCCTTCACCGCCCGTACCGACAAGCGCGGCTACGGCGAGACCGACGTCGCGCTGCCGCGGCTGCCCGCCGGAACCAGCGGCGGACCCGTCCTGGTGGCGGTGGACGGCGCAGACCTCAACGACCTCACCACCGTCCTGGGCACGTGGACCACCCTGACCTCACGCACCCCCGTGGTGCTCGGTGACGGCTGGGGCACGCACAAGCCGGTGGGGACTGACCTCGCTCTGCAGGTCGAGGCAGTGGCCGAAGGAACCGCCTTCGACGTCGAGATCGAGGACGCCACCGGGTGGCATCCGATCGGGACGACGTCCACCCGCGAGTGCGTCGCGGCTTTGCGTTGCGACGTCGGGTACCGGTTGCCGCGTGGGTTGGCTGGCCGCCAGCACCTGCGGCTGGTCAACCTCACCACCGGTACTCCCGTGCACACCTTCGTGGCGGTCCCTGACGACGCACCCACCTCCGCCGCACCCCTCGCCGGTCCGGCCGTCGGGCCGGTGTCGAGCGCACTCCCCGGAGCCACCGCCCACGGCATCGCCTCCGCGACCGGGCAGGCAGGCGGGCCGGGGACGACCGCGGTGCGACGTCCGCGAGCAGCCAACCTCGAACTCCCCGAAGGCGCCGTGACTGCCGAGGCAACCACTCAGATCCGCAGCGCGCACCCCTCTGCCGCGGTCAGCGGGGCGTTGGCGGCACTGGTGCTGAGCGGCGTCGCCGCGACCGCGTGGATGCTGCGTCGGAGGTCGGCATGAAGACGCTTCCCACCAGTGCGTTGCTGTGGGGTGCGTGGGCCGTGACCGCTGTCCTGACCGTGCTCGTCAGCACCGGATGGACGATCCCGGCCGTCGTCATCCTCGCCGGCGCCCTGACCTGGCCCTGCCTGGGACGGGCGCGTCGAGGCATCGGCGCCTGGCTGATCAGCGCGTGCGTCGCGCTCACCGCGGTCTGGACTCTCCTCGGTGTCGTCCAGCACCGGGAAGGGACCGGCGGTGACGTGCTCTGGATCCTCCCGGCCTGGCAGCCCACCTCCGGTGGCTCCTTCGGCGGCGCCGTGACCACCGGCCAGCTGGAACTCGCGCTGCTGCAGGGGGTACGTGGGGTCGCGGTGCTCACCGTCCTGGGCCTGCTGCACCGTGCCGTCGACGGCACCGGCTGGGTCAGGGCCACCGCCCTCGTCGCCGGCCCTGCCGTCGGAGTGCTCGCCCCTCTGGCCTGTCTGGGCGACGCTCGCTGTGCTCAGGAACTGGACCGCACCGCGGTGCGCCACCACGGTCTCGCACCGCACTGGCGGCTCGGCACCTCGGTCCTCGGCGACCTCTGGGACCGGGCTGTGCACCGCAGCCGGGACCTCGTCGGCGTCGTCGGGACCACACCCGGCCTGATCGCTCCGGTCTTCTCCCTGACGGCGGCGAGCGCTGCATTGCTGCTCGCCATGCGTCGCAGCCTCGCCTCGGGGCCCGAACTAGGGGCGATCGCGCTGGGGTCCGCGGTGCTCGTCGCCGCGGTGGTCGCTCACCTGCGCGGGAGTCGGTTCGAGACGCCGGCCGGAGACGCGGTGGCAGCGGGAAGCGGTGCTGTCGCTCTGCTCGGTGCCCATGTACTCAGTGCCCACATGCTCGGTACCCACGTGCTCAGTGCCCACATGCTCGGCGCCCAGGGAGTGGCCGGCGACGTCGTCGTGACGGCGACGGCGCTGCTGGTACTCCCCGCCGTCGCGCTGGTCGCCCGCCCCGCTACGCAGAAGGGAGACGCCCGATGACGCACGACGGCATTCACGTCCGAGGACTCCGGGTCTGGCTCCCGGGCCGGGGACATGTCCTGGGTGAGGCCACCTCAGGGGCTGGCATCGACGTCGATCTCGGTGGCGTGACCCTGCTCGTGGGGCGCTCGGGGAGCGGCACCAGTCTGCTCCTCGATGCGCTCGCCGGTGACCTCCCGGCCGGCGCGATGGTGTCGGGATCGGTGCGGACACCCGCGACGGCCGGGAGCGGACACGGCGACATCGTCCGGATCCCGCCCGACCTGCCCGACGTCTCGGTGCGCGATCTGTGGGTCGGCCCGGGACGTGCGGCCCCTGACATGGAACTGCTGCACGCCCTGGGCGTCAGCGTCACCGACACCACGCGTACGGCCACACTGCCGTCCGCACTCCGGGCCGCCCTGGCGCTGGCCGCGACGCTGGCCCGTCCGGACGTCGCCCTGCTGCTCGGCGACCAGGTGCTCGGGCGCCTGCGTCCCGAGCACCGTGCCCCGGCGCTGGCTGCCCTCCGACGCCGCGCCCAGGCCGGTACCACCGTGGTGCTGGCCGAGCATCTGCTCGAGGATGCTCTCGCCGCCGCCGACACCGTCGTCGAACTCGTCCGCGGGCAGGCCATGAGCAACCCTGCTGCCACGTGGACCCCGCGCACCCTGCCACTGCCGCCCCAGTACGCGGCCGCTCGCCTGCTCGCTCTCCCGCGTCCCGTGTGGGGGCGTGCCGGAGCGCTCGCGGACGTTCCTGCCGCGAGCTCTGCCGCACCGCGTTCAACGGGACGAAACGTGGGGGACGTGCTGGTCCGAGCCCGCCCGGAGGAGTCCTGTCTGGCGCGCGAGCTCGAGATCCACCACCACGAGACCATCGGCGTGGTTGCTCTCGATCGCGATGACGCCCGTGCGCTCGACGTCGCCCGACGCGTGGTCGCGATCGCCGCCGGACGGCGGGTGCTGCCGCATCCATTGACCCTGCCTGACCGGACCCAGGTCCGCGCCCTGATCCGAGTCTGGGAGCGTCGGCACCAGCTCGGCCGCCGGACGTTCGACGTGGCTGCGCTCCAGCCGCTGCGGCTGCAGGACCTCGTCATCGACCCGTTGCGCTGCACCGACCAGCACAGCAGCGGCGAACGAGCAGCGCTGGCCTGGGCGATGGGTGCCGTCGTGCCCGGACCTCGTCTGTTGCTCCACCCCGAACGCAGCCTTGACGCGACGAGTCGCCGAGCGCTCGCGACCCACCTCTCCGCCGGCCCAGGAACGGGAGCGCCGCACGTGGTGATCAGCCACGACCCCGAGTTCCTGGTCCGCGCCTGTCACCGCCTCGTCCTGCTCGACGGCGACGCCGAGGAACAGGTCGGCACACCGGCCCTGCTCGCCCCCTCGCTGCCGGTCCCGCCCGTGCTACGCCGCCACGGGCTGCGGGTGAACCGGGTCGCCGACCTGCGGGCACCCGCTCTGCCGACCCCGACCCCGACTCTGACGGGAGACCTCCGTGTCTGAGCCGATCGTTCCCTCCGGCCGTCGCTGGCACCGACCCTGGCACCGCGTGGGTTCGCCGTCGGGGTGGCGTTCCCGTGCGGTCACGGCCGTGATCGTCGGGACCGGCCTGGCCTGGTTGGGGTGGCCGATCTGGGACTCCGTCAGCAACCCCGGACTCGCCGAGCTCGTCGCCCGGGCGCCGTGGCTGGCGGCTGCCCTCGTCGTCGGGCTGGTGACCCTCGCCGTCGCCCTCTGGCGTGACGCCGGATGCCGTACCACCACCCTGGGCGCGGTCGCAGTGCTGGTGCTCGGCACCTGTGTGGTGCGAGCGGTGCTGAGCCCGGGGGAGGGCGGCGTCGAGTTCGTGCACGCCCTGCCCCTGCTGGCCGGGATCGCGTTGGGCGGACCGGCCGGTTTCCTGACCGGTGCCACAGCGGCGCTGGTCTCGACCGTCCTGGTCGGAGTGCCCGCCGAGACCCTGCCGATGCAGGCACTCGTGTGGGGTCTCGTCGGGCTCAGCGGCTCAGCGCTGTCCTGGCTGCGCCCCACCACTGCGTGGCTCTGTGCGGTGCCACTCGCCGTCGTTGCCGGCGTCGGGTCGGGCGTGCTCCTCAACCTCATGGGTTGGGGCAGCGAACCCGGCGTCAGCCCCACCCACTTCCATCCCGGCCTGCCGCCACTGGAAGCAGCACGCCGTCTGTGGGCCTACACCCGGGAGACATCCCTGGCGCTCGACGCCACCCGCGGCGTCACCACCGCACTCGTGGTGCTGGCTGTGGGCCGGCCCGTGATCGTCGCACTCCGGGCACTGCCCACCCTGCGTGGTGTCACCACGCCCGCCCCCGCCGATCTCGCACCCCACGCCCTCGCCCGTCGCGAGGACCGTGACCGACTCGACCGACTCTGGAACTGAGGAGAAACACATGGAACCGATCACCCCCGCCGAACTCGAGCGTGCGGTGGCCGTGACCCGGAGCGTCGAGGAGGCGTTCACGGCCACCGTGGTGGGCCAGCGCGGGCTCCTGCGCAGCCTGCTCATCACCGTGATGGCGCGCGGGCACCTGCTGATGGAGTCCGTCCCGGGTCTCGCCAAGACCCTCTCGGCCTCGACGCTCGCTCGGGCCGTGGACGCGTCGTTCTCCCGCATCCAGTGCACCCCCGACCTGCTGCCCTCCGACATCCTCGGCACCCAGGTCTTCGACCCCGCGACCACCTCGTTCGAGACCCGTCTCGGCCCGGTGCACGCCCACTTCGTGCTGCTCGACGAGATCAACCGTTCCTCGGCCAAGACCCAGTCGGCGATGCTCGAGGCGATGCAGGAACGCCAGACCACGATCGGCGGACACACCCATCTGCTGCCGCACCCGTTCCTGGTGCTCGCCACCCAGAACCCGATCGACGAGGAGGGCACCTACGTCCTCCCGCAGGCGCAGATGGACCGGTTCCTCCTCAAGGAGGTGCTCGACTACCCGACGCCGCTGGAGGAGACCGAGATGCTCGGCCGGATCGCCGACGGCACCCTGAGCGCCCCCTCCGGTGGTCCGGTCGCCAGCCTCGACGACGTCGTGTTCCTCCAGGACGTCACCTCCCGCGTGCACGTCGCGGAATCGGTGCGGCGCTACATCGTCGAGCTGGTCAACGTCACCCGCAACCCGGGTGCGTTCCTGGCCTCGGAGACGGCCCGCTACGTCGAGCACGGTGCCAGCCCCCGCGCCTCCATCGCGTTCCTGCAGACCGCCCGTGCCGCCGCGGTCCTGGCCGGACGCGACCACGTCCTGCCCGAGGACGTCGTAGGACTGCGCCACGCGGTGCTGCGCCACCGGCTGTTGCTCACGTTCGAGGCCTCCGCTGCGCGGGTGAGCCCGGACGCCGTGGTCGACGCCGTCTTCGCCGCCGTCCCCACCCCCTGATCCGTGTCCCTGCTGACCCGGGTCAAGACCCGCGCCCAACTCCACGCCCGTCGCCGCGTCACCGGTCTGCTCGACGGCCAGTACGCCTCGGTGGCAGCCGGACGCAGCCTCGACTTCGCCGACCTGCGTGCCTACGTCCCCGGTGACGACGTCGCCGACGTCGACTGGAAGGCCTCGGCCCGCCACGGTGACCTGCTGGTCAAGCGGTACGTCGCCGACCGCAAGCACACGGTGCTGCTGGTGGTCGACACCGGACGCGAGTTCGCCGGCCTCGCGGCCTGGGGACCTCACGGCGGTGACCCGAAGTCCGAGCTCGCGATCACCGTCGCCGGACTGCTGGGGTGGGTCGCGACCCGACACGGCGACTACGTGGGACTGGTCTGCGTCACTGCCGAGGGACCGACGGTGACACGACCCAGCACCCGTGAACTCGACCTCGAACGGATGCTGCAGCTCGTCCAGGCATCCAGCGGACCGGACGCCGCACCACAACGCACCGGCGACCTCCTCGACCACGCTGCTGTGGTGACGAGACGCCGGACGCTGATGGTGCTGGTCCTCGGCGACGTCACCCCCGACGACGCCTTCGAGTCCCGCCTTCGACGCCTCCTGGCCCAGCACGACCTCCTCGTCGTCACCCTGGGGGACGTCGACCCGACCCTTCCGGGACGTGCCGGGCACACCGTCGGTGACGTCGGGACCGGAGGGGTGTTCCCGCGCTTCGCTGCCCGTAGTGCCGCGCTGGCCACCGAGGTCGCGGCGGCTGATGCGGCGCGCGCCGAGGCCCGGACCGCGTTGCTGCTGCGCCTGGCGGTGCCGCACGTGCACGTCACCACTGCTGACGGCGCAGTCCCTGCCGTGATCGACCTGATGGAGAGGAGTCGCCGTGGACGTCGTTGACGTGCTGCGAGCTTCGGGAACTGCCCTCAACCCGCCCGCCGGGTACTCGGCGTGGTGGTGGATCACGGTTGCGCTCGCCGTGCTTGCGCTCCTCGCCCTGGGGTGGCGCACCCGGCTCGTGCTGCGTGGCGCGCGTGACTCCGCACCCGCGGGAGGGCTGGAGAGCCTGCGTGCCCTGACGACGCAGGCCCTGGACGCGATCCGCGACCAGGAACCCGATCCTCGTCGTGCGGTGCAGGAGATGAGTGCGCAGGTACGCCGGTTCGTGGGAGTGGTCTCCGACGGCGACGCCGACTACACGACGCTGCCCGCCCTGCGGTGTGCCGCTGTCAAGGACCCTCGGCTCGACGCCGTGGTGACCTTTCTCGAGCACGTGAGGCCCGGTCTCTTCGACGGTCGGAGCCCTCTCGACGTCGATGACGTCCACCGTCGTGCGCGTGAGGTGGTGCAGCGATGGGTGTGAGCCTGCTCCAGCCGGCCGTCGGTGCCGGAGTGCTCGTCGTGGCGACACTCGCCGTGGCAGTGGCGTGGTTCGTGCGCCGTTCCTCGGGCGCGAGCGCCGACGTGCCCGCCGCCTCCCTCGACCGCGTCCGTGCACTGCCGGGATTCGCGACGCTGGTCCGCGCCGAGACGCGCCACCGCACTGCAGAGGTCGCCTGCCTCGTGCTCGCTGTGCTCGGGGTGGCACTGCTGAGCGCCCGGTGGGTCGGGATCGACGACGACGCCGAGGAGATGCGCAACCGCGACGTCGTGCTCTGCATGGACGTCTCCGGTTCGATGCAGCCGGTGGTCGATGACGTCCTGACCACGTGGACCCGACTCACGCACACGTTGGACGGCGAACGCCTAGCTCTGGTGATGTTCGACGGCAACGCCGTGACGTCGTTCCCGCTCACCGACGACTACGACTACGTCCGGGCCGCCCTCGAGCGGGCACGCGTCGAACTGGCCGACGGCGACCTGGCGGGCACGCGGGCCGAGAGGTCCGGTTCGTCATTGATCGGCGACGGCCTCGCGAGCTGCGCCACCCACTTCGACCGCCGCGACGAGAAGCGTTCACGTACCGTCGTGCTCGCGACCGACAACCTCGTCTCCGGTGACGCCGTCTACACGCTCGCCCAGGCCACTGACGTGGCGATGGAGAACGGCGTGATGGTGTACGGCGTCGTCCCCACCGGGAACACTCCCGTCGCGACCGACGAACTGCGCACCGAGACTGCCCGCACCGGCGGCGACGTGCTGGTCCTGGACCCCACCAGCGACACCACCAGCGTGGTGATCGCCGAGGCCGTGACCAGTCAGCAGAAGAGCGTCATCCTCACCGAGGCCCGTCAACGCAGCTACGACCGGGTGGCTCCCGGAGCACTCCTCGTCGTCGTCGGGCTGCTCGGTGCCTCGCTCACCCGTAGGTCCCCGTCCCACCGAGCAGGAGTGCGCCGATGATCCTCAACCCGGAATGGGTGGTCCTGGCCTTCGCAGCCCCGACGGCCCTGTGGTGCACGGTCGCACTGGCTCGTTCCCTCGCCGGAGTCGAACGCGGTGCGGCATTGTCCCGGCTGTTGGTGGCCCTCGCCGTCGTCGGGATCGGGTTGCGACCCACCGCCACCGAGCAGGTCGAGGTGCCGGTGCCGAGCACCACCGACCTGGTGGTGCTGCTCGACCGGACCGCGTCGATGGCGGCGCTCGACGCCGCTGGGGGACGGTCCCGGATCGAGGCCGCCGGCGACGACCTCGCTGCCCTGGTGACGGCCACACGAGGAGCCGAAGTGACGGTGGTGGTCTTCGACGACGACGCCCGGGTCGCGGTGCCCACCACCACCGACGCGACAGCGGTCGGCTCGTTCCTGCGCTCGGTCGGATGGCGTCCCTCGGTGAAGGCCACCGGGTCCGACGTCTCCGTCGCCGTCGACCTCACGAGCCAGTTGCTGACCGCGATGCAGGCGGCCGACCCCGATCATGAGCGCTACCTGGTCTACGCCGGGGACGGTGAACAGACCCAGAGCGCTGCTCCGTCGTCGTTCGCTGAACTTGCCGACCTCGTGGACGGGGCGCTGGTGCTGGGGTACGGCACCGAGCAGGGCGCGCCGATGCCGGTGGCGCCGGGGGAGACCGAACAGGTCTCCGTGGACGGGGAGGTCCAGCTGTCGAAGATCGACGAGAAGAACCTGAACACCATCGCCGCCGACCTCGGTGCGCCGTACCTGCACCGCACCGACGGCGGAGAACTCCCGGAGTTCGCCTCGGCGGAGCACCGCACGCGCAGCGAACTCGAAGCCGGGGCCGAATACCACTGGTGGATCGCGCTGGGCGCGTTCCCGTTCCTGGTGCACCTGATGGTGCTCGCGGTGCGGGACCTGCGTGAGGTGCGCCGTGAAGCATGAAGGAGCCCACCCCACGATGACGCGACCGAAGACGCGACGGGTGCCGCGCACGGACCTGGACCGCACCGATCCCACCGCCCGGGGACGACGCCGACGTGCCCGGATCGCAGCCGGCGTCGGCACCGTCGTACTGGGGGTGGTGATCGGGATCGGCACCGTGACGACGGCGTCCAACGCACTGGGGGAACGTGCCTGGCGTGCCGGCGACCTCGACGCAGCCCAGCGGTGGTACGGCCTCAGTGACCGTTTCGACGTCACCGAACGCTGGGTGGCGCCCTACAACCTCGGGATCGTCGCCCACGACCGTGGCCAGTGGCGCCGTGCGGTCGAGGAGTTCGCCCGCGCCGCCGCCGTGGTGCCCGACGAGGCCCGCTGTCGGGTGCTGGTCAACCAGGCCGTGGCGCTGGAGGCGTGGGGAGACGCGCTGGTAGCCGCGGACCAGCAGGGCGCGGCAGTGCACTACCGCGAAGCCCAAGGAGTGCTGGCGCGTGCTGAGGGGTGCTCGGCCGAGTCGGAATCAGAGGACGCAGGTGACGAGGCAGCCGAGGAGGCGCCCGAGGACGAGGCGCCGGCTCAGCCCGGTCAGGAGCAGAGCGACCAGCCTGCCGACGATTCCGGTGAGAAGCAGGAGGAGTCCGGTGACGGTGAGCCCGGTGACGGTGAGCCCGCCGAAGGAGAGGGAGAGGGGGAGCCGGGCGAGGGTGAACCCGGAGAGGGCGATGACGGCGAGGAACGTGAGAAGGGTGAGGAGTCTGCTGACGGCACGGGCAGCGGGTCCGGGTCCGAGCAGGAACGCCGTGACGCGGCCAGCGAACGCCTGACCCAGAAGTTGGGGCAGGGGGCCACTCCTGCGTCGCAGCCGAGCGAGAGCACGGCCGAGGAACGCGCCGAGGAGATCGCAGGCCGCAACGCACGAGGTCAGCAGGTCCAGCAGGAGGCTCGTGACCAGAGCGCCGTCACCGGACGCCCCCCGCAGCAGTCAGGACGCACCTGGTGAACCAGACGGTGCCCGAGTCCCCGCACCTGTGACACATCCGTGAAATCTCCGCACGGTTGAATCCCGCGTGTTGCCCCCACGACCACCGAAGGCAGACCATGACGCACCCCCATGTCCTCGTCCTCCACCTGCGCACGGCGCGGCCGCACGACCCCGGTTTCCAGGTTGAGCTCGACGCCCTCAACGACGCCACCCTGGCCGTGCTCGACGGGCTCGGTGCCACCGCTGAGCTGCTGGCCACCTCCGAGGTGGGCTCGGACGTCGTGGACGCGGCGTACGCGAGGGCGGATGCCGTCGTCGTGATGGGTGGCGAGGACGTGCACCCGCGCTTCTACGGTGGGGCGGCGAGCTACCCGGAGCAGGGACACCACGAGGAGGTCTCCGACGCAGTGCAGCTCGACGTCGTCCGTCGTTGCTTCGCCGACGCCACCCCCCTGCTGGGGATCTGCCGCGGACACCAGCTCCTCAACGTCGCTGCTGGCGGGACGCTGGTGCAGCACCTGCCCACCACGCACCTGCACCGGGCCGGGGGCGTCGACCCGTTCGCCCGCACCGAGGTCACCGTGCACGATGCCGACCTGGCCACGGCCGTGGAGGCCGGGCGTGCTGTGCGGTGCACCCACCACCAAGCCGTCGACCGGCTTGGTGCAGGGCTGCGTGTCGCCGCGACCGCTCCCGACGGGGTGGTCGAGGCGGTCGTCGGCGTGGATCTCCCGGTCACCGGGGTCCAGTGGCACCCCGAGCACCCGGCGGAGGCAGACGTCGCGTTGCGTCGTCTCCTGACCCGGACCCTCGCCCAGGCCGGGGCCAGCGCCCAGGTCGGGGTCAGCGCAGCGCGGTGACGCCTGCCTCGGGCCTCGGTACGACCGTGACCGGCGCGACCTCGGTGGCCGCGCAGGCGGTGTGTGAGGTGATCGAGGCCTTCTCGGCCTGGTCGAGCGCCAACGACCAGCGGTACTTCGTGGCGACCCAGTCCGAGAGGTAGCGGCAGGTGGCCGTGGCCAGGGGCGGCATCCACTCGGCGGGGTCCCGGTCGCTCTTGGAACGGTTGGACGTCGCCGAGACGCCCACCAGGGAACGCGGGTCACCCTGGTCGTTGGCGTACGCCTCACGGCGGGCGGCGTCCCATGCCCAGGCGCCGGAGTCATGTGCCTCGCTGAGCGGAACCATGTGGTCCAGATCGACCTTGCCCGCATCGGTGATCACGGCACCGTCGTAGGCCGAGATCCACTGGCCGCCGGTGAGTGCGCACTTGGTGCCGACGGCGGGGAGGATCGTCGCCTCGGCCAGCAGCACCTCACGGCGAGTGTCGCAGCCGTCCTTGGGCAGCAGACCGGCGTTCCAGTGCTTGTAGTTCTTGCGGTCGTAGGTGATCTCCCCGTCGTACTCGGGAGCCACAGTGAGCGCTTCGGTGAACTCAGCGACGGTGTCGAGGACGCCGTCGTCGGTCCGCACTCCGGCCGGGGCGGGAGTGACGACGGTGATGACCAGCTTGGACTTCGTCACCATGCCGGCGGCAGTGCGGGCCGTGTAGACGACCTTGTACTTGCCGGGCTTGGTGGACTTCGCCGGACGCACCTTGAGGTGTGGAACGCCCTTGACCTTGACCACCTTGAGCTTGATCCGGGCGGTGCCGCTGGCCTTGAGCTTCACCTTGCGGAGCTTCCCCAGACGCAGGTCGTTGGCCAGGACCGGCACCTTCACGGCTGCGCTGCGCTGCAGCACCTCGATCCGGTCGACCTTCGCCTTGGGCGACTTCGCGGCATGCGCGGGTGTGGTGAAGAGGGAGAGTGCGAGGAGAGCCGCGGTCAGACCGAGCGCGCCGCGACGGAGCAGGGGGGAAGGGGAAGACATACCGAACCTTGGGGAAGTGAGTGCTACAGCCCCCGCAGGTTGCCATGACGCCGAACACGCCGCCGAGCCGGGGTCGGCTCGGCGGCGTCAGGTGAATCAGCCGGCGACGTTGACGCGCATCGAAGCCAGATGACGGTGCAGGGCCGCGTCGTCGAAGGGCAGGATCGCGTCCGTGGATCGCTGGCTCAGTTGGACCAGGCGTTCGGTGCTCAGCCAGGTGCGGGCCACGGCCGCATCGACGGGTTCGACCTGGTCGGCGAGTGCCGTCGCGGCGTGCCGCAACGTCAACTGCCGCCAGCGACCGATCATCCGACGGAACTCCTCCAACTGGTCGATGGAGGCGCGGACCAGTGCGGAGACGGCGTGCAGGTCGGAGTTCACCTGACGGACCTGGTGGGCCATGTCGGTGACACAGGCGTCGGCGACATCGACCAGCAGCGGCACCGCGCTGAGGGACTCCAGCGGGGCGCGCCCGTCCCACGCCTCGGCGGCGAAGCCCGACGCCATGTCGGTGTAGGTGGCGGCCAGCGCGATCTGGAAACGCATGTCGTTGATGCTGTGGTGCAGACGCTGGAAGGTCTGCGACAGGTCGCGCAGATCGTCGACGGCTGCGGTCATCGGCGCAGACATCACCGCGGCGACGTTGGCGAGCACGGGGGCCCGGTCAGCCACCGAGGCGGAGGCCTGCTGCGCAGCGGTGACGGAGGCTGCCATCTGCTGGGTCAGCGCGAGCGTGCCCTCGGTGGCCTTCGCGAGTTCGGCCGAGAGTTTCTGGTAGGTCGTCAGGGAACGCACCAGGTCCTCCAGCACCAAGGCGACCTCACGGGTGCCGTCGAGGATCCGGGCGACCTCGCCGGTCGCATCGGGGCGCTGGTGTGCGGTCAACGTCAGGCTCTGGCGGGTGGTGCGCTCACCCACCAGCGCGGCCTGCATGAAGGCGTCGTAATCGGCGAAACCGCGACGCTGGAGTGCGGCGACGATCGCAGCACGTCCGATCTCTGCGACCTGGCGTCGGTTCTTGCCGCCGGTCGTGGCGTCCCGTTCGATCGCGAGGGCTTCGTCGTAGACCTCGCGGACCAGGGTCAGGCCGGTGGTCATGGGCGCGACCCGCACCGAGAGGAAGCCGTCGTCCAGCGGGGAGACGACGGCACACACCCAGTACTGGCCACCGTCGGCGGTGAGGTTGCAGACGTAGGTGGCGACGGTGCGGTCGGCCTCGAGGTAGTCCCACATGAGGCGGAAGGCGCCGGCGGGCATCTCGGGGTGGCGCACGATGTTGTGAGGCGCGTCGAGCAGGTGCTCGAGCGGGTACCCCGAGACCCGCGCGAAGACCGAGTTGCCCTGGCGGATCACGCCACGACGGTCGGTGGTGGAGAAGAACAGGTCCGTCGGGCCCATGACGGGCTCAGAGCCGGACTGCATGGATCCGGGCTGGGGGGATGCGTGCTTCACGATGCTCCTGGGGCTCCCGCGGGTCGACGTCCGGGGGAGACGACGATCCACACTCCCGGAAACTTTGGCACGGCGTACCCGAGGCAGGGGAGGAGTTCCGACAGGTGTGGCCCGGCGCACACTCCGCTCAGGAAGGGCGCCGGGCCACTGGCCACGTCAGCGGGTCGTCACACGGTTCAGAAGGTGGCGACGCCGTACACCGAGGCGCGTTCTGCGATCTTCTGGGCACGCGCCAGGCGCGGCTTGTCCGAACCGTCACGGATCACGCGACCGGCGGCCTCGAACTCGGCCAGGAATGCCTGGGCCCACTCGATGTCGGCCGGAGTCGGGGTGAAGTAGCGGTTGACGGCTTCGGGCTGCTCGTTGTTGAGGCAGAGCTTGCCGGTCATGCCCAGCGTCACGGCGTCGGAGGACTGCTCGCGGGTCGCCTTGCTGACGGGGCCGACGGTGGGGCCGTCGACCGGTCCGGTCAGACCGCCGATGCGGGAGGCCAGGACCAGCTTGGTGCGGGGGTAGGCCATCGCGATCGGCTCGTTGGCCGCACCGGTGTCCTTGCGGTAGTCGCCGCTGCCGAACGCGAGACGGAAGCATCCCTCGGCGCGGGCGATCGAGTTGGCCTCCTCGATGCCGAGCGCGGACTCGACCAGGGCCATCACGGGGACGACGCGGCCCAGGCGCTCGTAGGTCTCGGTCACCTGGCCGGCCGACTCGGTCTTGGCCAGCATCACGCCGCTCAGGCCCGGAACACCGGCCAGGACCTCGAGGTCCTGGGCCCAGAACGGAGTGGTGACGTCGTTGATCCGCACCCAGGCCGTGCCGCCGCCACGCAGCCAGTCGACGACGTTCTCCAGTGCCTGGGCCTTCTGGGAGTCGTCGACCGCGTCCTCGACGTCGAGGATGATCTGGTCGGCGTGCCCCAGGTGGGCGGCGTCGAAGACGTCGGGGTGCATGGCCGAGACGAGCTGCCAGGAACGTGCGTGGGCGCTGGCGATGCGCGTGGCCTCCCGTGCTTCACGTCGTGCGGTGAGGTCGTTGACGGTCACTGGGGGTCCTCCGAGAGTGGTTTCCGACTGGCCTCGGACGAGCAGTCCGCGGTGTGCGACCGGAGGTCCCCGTTCCGGCCGCGGTTCCCACGAGTCTAGGCCGTGGGTGCGCGCGAGCGGCACCTTGGTTCGTACGCAGGGGTAACCCCGGCGACGCCTGGCCGTCACACGTCAGTGTGGCGAGGATGTCATGCGCGGGCACGCGGAAATGCACCCGAATGGGGGTGTCATCACCGCAGGGCGAGACGTCGCCGGCCCTGTGCCTGGGTGTTGAAGGCGTCCACCGGTGTCTGTGTGCGGGTGAACAGGGAACGCTGTGGGGCCGTGCTGGCTTCGATGGCCTCTGCAACGCTCGGCGCCGGTCGGCTGCGTCGTTGCCACAGAGAAATGGCGTGGGTGATGGTGGCGAAGACGCTCTCGGCGCAGGTGACGGCGTCGTCGCGCACGGCGAGGTGGAGCTCCTCGGGGGTGCTCTCCCAGAGGAAGCGCGCCGTCGCCTCGAAGAGCTCGGGGTCTGCGACGCGCTGCATCATCAGGTTCGCCGCAACCCGGACCGAGGAGGTGTCGGTCCAGCGCGGGGTCGCCGCGAAGGTGCGGCTGCGCAGGAGTGACTCCGCCTCGCGGACCACCAGGGGTACCGGGAACGGGGCGTAGGTCGCCAGCGAGGCGCTGTGTCCGTCGGCGCCCGAGTAGGCGGTCCATGCCATCCGGAGGGCGTGGTCGACCCGGCGTGCGCGCGCCGGGGCCAGCACGGTGATTGCGTGGGAGGCGTGGACCAGCGCGTCGCGCAGGTGGTCGAGGACCTCGGTGTCGAACGGTTCGCCGGGGTCACCCAGCAGTTCGAGCGCGGTGTCGAAGGCGGTGGCGGCGGAGCGGATTCCGGTCCAGGCCAACGAGCTGCACGGAAGGGAGGGGAAGACCGCGTCGTCCGCTGCGAGTGAGCTCTTGGCCGCCGGGCGGGCGGGGCCGTTCAGGACGGCGTCCCAGACTGGGCGCGAGGAGCGCAGTTCGTCACTTCGACACACGCCCATAGCCATGCGGCCAAGTCTAGGGAGGACGCGATCTCGACTCGTCAGGTACTGCGAAACTCGCCACCCTCGACCTATGTCGTCCATCACAGCGCGATGGGCGGTGGGCCGAGGGTGACGAGTTCAGCGGGCGGTAGCGGGGAACCGGCTGGCGTGTCAGCGGTGCAGGGCGATCCCGTCGATCACCGGCTTGCCGCTGACCCGAATGATCCGGACGGTGCCCTTCTTCAGCGGTCCGAGGCCACGTACCGACTTGAGCACCTGGTGCTTGGTCTTCTTCGACCGCAGGTCGATCACCTTCGACGTCGTGGTCGCGGCACCGCTGCGGATCTCGACGCGCACCTTGCCGCAGGTGGGGCAGGTGGTGGCGACCAGCCAGCCGGCGTGGCCGTTGGTGCGGGGGCCGTCCAGGACGGTGTGTCGTCCGGCAGCGCCGGTGGCTCCCAGACGGGTGGCGGTGCCGGCTGCGTACTTCTTGCCGGCGAGACGCGTCGCCTTGGCCTTCACGGTGCGCTGGCGCGAGCGCGGCGTGAAGGCACGGTCGTCGAACGCGCGGACCGTGCAGGTCTGGTCCGACCAGTCAGAGACGTTGCCGAAGTCGTCCCGCGCACGGGTGCGCAGGCACACCTGGGCGCCGGTGGCGATCTTTGTCAGGGGCACGGTGCGGGCGCCTCGCGTCAGGGCGAGCTTCTGCAAGGACGCAGGCGAGGTCCACCGTCCGGAGGCGCCGGTGGCGGTGGTGGTGCGGACCTGGACGTCCACGCGGGCGGTGGTGGCGGTGCGGGCGTTCACGCGGGCGGAGACCCCGGAACCGGTGACCACCTTCGCGAGACTGAGCGTCGGGTGGTCGGCGTGGCCGACCTGCGGAACGCGCGGCACGGTGACCACCAGCGGGGCGGAGGTCGAGACCTCGAAGGTGCCGCGCGCCAGGACGGTCAGGGTCAGCTTGCCGTGGAAGGAGGCGGGGAGAGTGAACTCGCGCACTCCCGCCCCGATCCGGGTCGGGTTGCGGGTCAGGCCGTCGACGGCGACGTCAAAGCCGACGAGGTCCTGCAGGCCCACCCGCGAGTTGGGGGCTGTTCCGCGGTCCCAGGACCACGCAACGATCGTGCGGCCGTCCGGGGTGAGACGCGTTGACAGATCAGTCGGTGCGGCCGGGGCGAAGTTGCGGCGGGCGTCCTCGACGACCGCTGCGGTGGACCCGGCCTCGTTGGTCGCGGTGATCCGGAACGTCGCCGTGGACCAGGGAGCCACGTACGGGAACGACAGCTCGACGTTCAGGCGACCCTCGCGAGTCCGCTCCACGTCCTGGGGACGCAGGTCGACGGACGCGACCACGGCGCTGCCGATGACGGCCTCGACCCGGTAGCTGGCGACCGGAGGTTCCTGCGAGGGAGCGTCCCAGAGGACGCGGGCGGCGTTCTCGCCGACCTGCACCTCCATGCCGGCCGGACGCGCGGGGCGGGTGGTTCCGGTGGACACGGTGATCGCGGGAGTCGTGCTCACCTGGGGGAAACCGACCCGGACGGTGGCCTCCACTCCCTGACTGACGACGAACGCGAACGACGGAGAGGCGGTCGCGTCGGTCGTGACGGCCACCGGGTGGCCCCAGATGCTGGAGGGGACCGAGATCGTTCGTCGTTCGGCGTTCAGGTCGTTCGTCGGGATCCACCACGGGCTGAGCTGTTCGGCGGGGGAGTCGTGGGGGACGCCGAGAATGAATCCGTTCCCCAGGTACAGGTCGGTCTCGGGAACGTCGAGGACGGTCCAGTCGCCGTGCGAACGCAGGTCCTTCACGACCGACACCCACCCTTGCGAGGTCGAGCACTGGGCCAGAGCGATCGACCCGGCGACCTGAGCCTCGAAGAGCGCCCCGCACTGCGGAGCGGGGTGGCTCACAGAACGGCCCGAGGCGACGTCGCTCAGCACCAGGCGGGCCGGGGCGAGGTCGCTGGTGCCACGCTCGATGCGCCAGGCAACGCCCTGCTGGAGGCCCGTGAAGATCATGGGCTCGGTGGTGCTGGCTCCGGCGGCGACGTCGAAGACACGACCGCTGGTGAGCGCCCACCGGCCGTCGGTGTGGCTCCAGCGAGGAGAACCGCCGCTGCCCAGGTCGCGCACACCGTCCGAGGTTCGGATCTGTGATGCGCCCTGCTTCGGGCTCCAGACCTGCACGGGATCACCCGAGGCGTCACGCCCGGTGAGGACGATCCCCTGGGCGTCCGCAGCGAGGATCTCGGGCGCGGAGGCGCCCTCCGGGGTGACCGTGTAGGCCGACGCGGATGTCGAGGCGAGGCGGTCGTCCGTGACGGAGAGCCGGTCGCCCGATATTGCCAGGTGCTGGACCTGTGCGGAGCGAGGCCAGGTTGACGGCAGCCATTCCACCGCTCCGCTGAGCGGCGTGAGACGGGCCAACGTCGGTACGCCGTCGCGCAGGCCGACGGTCGCGACTCGGGTGCCGTCGTCGAGCGGCACCACCGTCGTCGCCCAGTCGGCGAGCGTGCGCACACCACCGTCGTTGCCGACGAAGACGACGCTGCTGTCACTGCCGTTCGTCCGGGGGGCCTCGGGAGCGATCACCACGCCGCCGGCGACCGGGATCGCCGTCGAGAAGCTGCGTACGACGTCGCGGACGCGCTCGTCGTTCGAGCGCAGGACGTCGACCTCGAGGCGGTCTGCGGCAGGCGCGTCGTCGATGTCGGACGAGCACACGTAGGTGCCGGACTCGTCGCGCACCGTCCAGGCGAGGCGGGTGCCTTCGGGGGTGGTGTTGACGGAGAAGCCGGGTGTGCTGCCGTATCGCGGCGAAGCACAGACCTCCGTGCCGTCGGACTCCGAGCCGTCCGGCAGGGCACGGGCCGTCATCGCGACCAGGTCGACGAGGTCCACGCCGTCCTCGTGACGGACCACGGCGTGGCGTTCGTCCACGACCTTGACGGTGTCGACGTAGCCGCTGCGGGTGCTCGGCAGCGGGCGACTCGTGGAGGAGTCGGGCGTCGAGTAGGAGAGGACGAGCGTCTCGCGGGAGCCGTCGACCCATGGTCCGCGCGCCACGACGTGTCCCGGTACGGCCGCCATCGCGTCGTGCTGCGGGGGAGTCACCGACTGGAACCAGTTCTGCTCGCCCGCGCTGCGGTCCTCCACCCGCGACCATCGGAAGCCGGTTCCGGTGGAGCTGATCCAGTGAGATCCCACGAGCTGGCCCAGTTCTGCGAACCGTCCGTCGTCGGGTGACGTGACTCGGCCGGCGGTGCCGTGGGCATGGATCTGGCGCGACCACTCGGTGCCCGGATCCACGACCCAGATCCCGTCCGTGGTGGCCCCCAGGACGGTGGGGAGTAGCGGGTTCGAGGACTGCGGCAACGCGACGTCGACGACCGGTGCGGGGACCGGGGCAGCGGCTGTGGCCGGGAGCGCCAACGCCGCCCCGGTCGTCAGTCCGAGCACGAGGCTCAGCGAGGCGGACAGGGCGGCGGTGGGACGCATGGGTGCTCCGTGGAGAGGGGACGGCGGTCGGGCAAGCAGCGCGTCAGGCGGACCGGACCTGGACGACGACCTTGCCGACGTTCAGGCCGCCCATCATCTTCGAGAAGGCGAGCGGCGCCTGGTCGAGGCCGACGTAGCGGTCCTCGAAGAGCGGCATGACTCCCTCGGTGAGGAGTCGGCCGACCACGTCGACCTGCTCGCCGACCAGGTCGAAGTGGTCGTAGACGACCATGCCGTGCAGGGTGGCGCGCGCGGCCATGATCGCTCCGGCGCGGACGCGGGTGGGGGCGGCGCCGTTGGACTGGTCGAGGACGCCGATCAGGGAGACCCGGGCGCCGATGGCGAGGTGCTCCATGACGACGTCCATCGTGGCCTGGTCGCCCATGTGCAGGTAGGCGTTCACCTTGTCGGGGCAGGTGGCCTGCAGCTGGTCAGCGAGGTCGTCACCGCGCAGCACGGCAGCGTCGTAGCCGAGCTCCTCGACGGCGACGCGGGCCTTCTCGGCGCTGCCGACGATCGCGACGGCGCGGGCGCCGGCGGCCTTGACCAGGGCACCGGCAACGGCACCGACTCCGCCGGTGGCGGAGGCGACGAGGACGGTCTCGCCGGGCTGCGGGGCGATGTGACGCACGTGTGCGGCGTAGGCGGTGAGGCCGGGCATGCCCAGGGCGCCCAGTGCTGCGGAGGGTGCGACGCCGGCCGGCACACGGACCGGGGTGGTGGTGGCGGCAGCCAGCACGGCTGAGCTGGTCCAGCCGGTGTCTGCCAGGACGAGGTCGCCCACGGCGCGGTCTGCGGACCGGCTCTCGACGACGCGGGCCACGGACTTGCCCGGGATCACGTCGCCGACGTCGGTCATCCGGTCGCCGAGGTGGCGACCGCCCAGCGTGGAGCGCACGTAGGGGTCGAGGGAGAGGTCGAGGGTCTCGACGCGCACCTGGCCCTCGCCCAGCTCGGCGGCAGGCAGGGTGGTCACCCGGAAGTCCTCCGCAGTGGGCACTCCGACCGGGATCGCGGCGAGCACGACGGCAGTCACCTCGCCGGCGTTGTCGGCAGTGGACAGGACCTGTGATGCGTCCGACAAGAGAGGACTCCTTGTTCGTGTGTCCGAGACGGTTTCATGGGAAGATGGAACATAGTTCCGCAGAATGAAACATAGCCGTTGGGAGTGAGGGGAGACACGGAGTTGGCCAAGGCAGAGGGGGCTCCGTCGGGGAGCGCCACGATCGCAACTGTCGAACGCGCGGCAGACGTCCTGATGCACTTCGCCACAGCCGGAGGTCGCGACCTCGGCGTCACCGAGATCTCCTCCGCACTCTCCATGCCCAAGGCGGCGGTGCACCGCGTGCTCGCGTCACTGCGTGGCCGTGGGCTGGTCGAACTGGACCCCCGTACCCACCGTTACTCCCTCGGAGTCGCCGCGATGAGGCTGGGGCTCGCCTACCTGGACGGGATCGACGTGCGTGCCATGGCTCGCCTCGAACTCGTCGACCTGTGCCAGCGCACCCGCGAGACCGCCACGTTGTCGGTGCCGCTCGGTATGCGTTCGCGCATCTACGTCGACCAGGTGCTGCCTGACCGCGAGGTCATCATGTCGGTCACCCAGGGGGAGCCGTACCCGCTCCACGCAGGCGCCTCCTCGCGAGCGATGCTCGCCTTCCAGCCGCGAGCCACGATCGACACCTACCTCGACCACGCGCAGCTCGAACTCATCACCCCGGACACCATCGTCGACGTCGACGCGATCCGCGCCGACCTTGACCAGATCCGTGACCGCGGCTGGGCCATCTCGGTCGCAGAACGCAAGGAGGGTGCCGCCTCGGTGGCTGCACCCGTGCGCAACCATGAGGGCAACGCCATTGCGGTCATCTCCGTCTGTGGTCCGCGCGAACGCTTCGTCGCCAACGTCGACGCCTGTCGCGACGCGTTGCTCGAGGTCACTCGGGAACTCTCCCGTCGTACTGGGTGGGTCGACTGAGGCGAGCCGTCTCCACCGACTGGTGGTGCGCCTGCGTGAAGAGTCGGCGGCTCAGTGCGACGAGTCGCTCGCACGCGTCCTCGGCGCGTTCGGCGTCGCGGGACTCCACCGCGTGCAAGAGCTCCTCGTGTCGCGGCAACGTGTCCGGGGAGAAGCGTTCGAAGCGCAGGAAGTCCGGCACCCGCAGGCAGGCGTGGACGGTGCCGGCCAGTTGCCACAGCAGCGGGTTGTCGCTGCCCAGGTAGAGGGCCCGGTGGAAGTCGGTGTCGGCGTGCATCATCGCGGTGGAGTCATTGGCATCCACCGCAGCAGCGATCGCCCGCGTCGCGCGTTGCAGAGCTGCCACGTGTTCGGGTGATCCCGCGACTGCGATGCGTCGTGCCGCCAGGGGTTCGAGGCGCTCGCGCAGTTCGAGCGAGTGGTGCAACTGGGTGAACCGTTCCGACCCGGCGGCGCGCCATCGGATCACCTGCTCGTCGAGCATCGCCCACTCCTCGGGGGCCGTGACGCGGGTGCCGCTCTTGGGGCGTGCCACGACCATGCCCTTGGCAGCGAGGGTCCGCAGTGCTTCACGGATCGAGGAGCGTGACACGGCGTAGCGTTCTGCGATCTCGTCGAGATCGAGAAGACCGGTGACCAGGCCGAGTGCGATGCCGCTGCCGATCGCCTCGACGAGGCGTCCGTGCATGCCCTGGACCTCGTGCCTGGCCGGGGGGAGCGGCCGTTGGATGCGGGGGAGGAGGTCATTGTCAGAGGCGGTGGGGGGGATTAAGTCTGACAATTCGATGAAGCCTTTTCGTCTGGTGTGGCGCGGACAACACTACGGAACGTACCGCCCCGAAGTGACCCACGACACAGTGCCCCCGCAAGGGGTTCGACGGGCGGTGCTGCTCCCCGTCCCGTGCCCGGCACGTCGTCCCACCCCACTTCCCGACGCATCCTCGCGACGCGTCCCGGAGGGGCGGCGCCGCGCCCGGACAACCCCGTCCCCCCGAGAGGTCGCCCATGACATCGATCGCGGTGCGCTCAGTCACCAAGCGCTTCGGCCCCTCCGGCACTCCGCCGGTGCTCGGCAGCATCGACCTGGAGATCGGCGCGGGCCAGTTCGTGGCCCTGCTGGGTTCCTCCGGCTGCGGAAAGACCACCCTGCTGCGCACCATCGGTGGTCTGGAGACCGCCAGCGGAGGCACCATCACCGTCGACGGCCGCAGCGTCACCGGCGGCGCGTCCGAACGGCGCAAGGCGCTGGCCGACGTCGGCTTCGTGTTCCAGGAGCACAACCTGCTGCCGTGGCGCACGGCACTGGAGAACGTTGCCCTGCCGCTGCAGTCACGCAAGGTCGCCAAGGCCACCCGCACCGCCAAGGCCGGCGAGATGCTCGAACTCGTCGGGCTCTCCCACGCCGCCGACAAACTGCCGCACGAGATGTCGGGCGGCATGCGTCAGCGGGTCGCGATCGCTCGGGCGCTGGCCTACGACCCCGGCGTCCTGCTGATGGACGAACCCTTCGGTGCCCTCGACGCCCAGACCCGCGACAACCTCAACCTCGAGCTGCAGCGGATCTGGCTGGAGGCCCGGAAGACGGTCGTCTTCGTGACCCACTCGATCTCCGAGGCCGTCTTCCTGGCCGACCGCGTCGTCGTCATGCAGGCCCAGCCCGGTCGCGTCGTCGCCGACGTGACGATCGACCTGGCCCGCTCCCGAGGAGCCGACGTGATGGCGACGCCCGAGTTCGCCCGCTACACCGGCCTGCTGCGCGACGCCCTCGACGGCCACGACGCTCCGGCCCTGAACGATCCGGCCCCGAACGCGACCGAGGAGAAGTCCGCATGAAGCGCACCAGCACCTTCGTCGACCGGTGGTTGGTCTTCGTCACCACCCCGCTCCTGGCCCTCGTGATCATCGGTGGCTGGGAGGCCTACGTCCGTCTCAGCGGCGTCTCGCACTTCGTGCTGCCGGGCCCGGGCGACGTGTTCGCGGCCCTGAAGACCCAGATCACCGACCCCTACGTGTGGACCGAGCACGTCTGGACGACGTTCGTGGAGACTGTCTTCGGGCTCCTGATCGGTGCAGCGATCGGCATCGCGTCGGGCTTCGCGATCGGCAAGTCCCGGATCCTCGACCTCGTCCTGCGTCCTTTCCTGGTGCTGATCCAGGTGACGCCCAAGGTCGCTCTCGCACCGCTGTTCGTGCTCTGGTTCGGCTTCGGGGAATCCTCCAAGATCGCCCTCGCCGCGCTGGTCTGCTTCTTCCCGCTGATGGTCAACACCGCCTTCGGCATCCAGTCCTTGCCGCAGGGACACGGGGACATGGCGACCTCCATCGGGGCGGGCCGCTGGTTCCGGTTCGCCCGGGTCGAACTGCCGCACACGATGGCCTACATTCTCGCCGGGCTGGAGCAGGCCGTCGTGCTGGCCACGATCGGCGCGATCGTCGGCGAGTACCTCGGCGGCGACAAGGGCCTGGGCCGCTACGCGCTCAACCTCCAGAGCAACCTCCAGATCGACCTGCTCTTCGGCGCGATCGTGCTGATGGCCGTCTACGGCCTCGTCCTCTACGTGGCGACCACGTCGCTGAAGAAGGTCCTCATTCCGTGGCACGAGTCGGTCCGTCTGACCTCGCGTCCCAGCAAGTGATCCGTCCTGCCCACCTGCCTGCCCGCCCGTCCAGACGTCCCACCCCCAGGAGCACACTCATGACCACGAACCTCGCACCCGCCACCGGCATCTCGCGCCGTGGAGTCCTCTCCGTCGCGGCGGGTCTCGGCCTGGCCCTCCCCGCCTCGTCCGTGCTCACCGCCTGCGGCAGCGATGACGCGGAGACCGTCAAGGGCGGCGTCACCCGCACCTACCAGTCGGCCCTGGGATGGCTGGTGGGCAACTCGCCCGAGATCATCGCCAAGGAGGCCGGATATCTGGCCGAGTACGGAATCAACGGCAAGCTCGTCTCCTCCACCGGCACCGCCCAGGCCCTCCAGGGGCTGCTGGCCAAGTCGAGCGAGTACAGCCGCATCCAGCCGCTCAGCTCCATGATCACGATCGCCAACGAGGACGCCCCGTTCGTCGTCTTCGGCACTTCCGTGCAGGCCTCCGCCTTCGAGATGCAGTCCCTGGCGGAGAAGCCGGTGAAGTCCATGAAGGACCTCGAGGGCAAGTCGGTCGGCATCATCTCCGCCGGCGGCACCACCGACCAGATGGTCGACCTGATGGCTGTGCGTCAGGGTGTGAAGCCCAAGGACATCAACCGCAAGGTCACCGGCCTGGGCACTGCCGCCCACCAGTTCGCGCTCAAGGGCGACGTGGTGGCGTGGATCGGTTCCGCGACCGAGCGCACGGCGCTGGAGGAGGCCGGTCACAAGATCCACGCCTGGTCCTTCGACTCCGTCATCAAGGTGCCCGGCGACTCCTTCGTCACCACCCGGGACGAGCTCGACAAGAACCGCGACGTCGTCGTGAAGGTGCTCGCCGCCTACTACCGGGGCCTGGAGTTCGTCGTCGACCCGAAGAACGACAAGCAGACGATCGAGTACTTCCGCACGTACAACCGCGAGATCACCGTCGACATGGCCCAGGCCCAGCTCGACGTCGCCCGTCCGCTGTTCCTCGCCGCAGGACGCAACAACATCATGAAGACCGACGTCACCCAGTGGGACACCATGCAGGACGCTCTCGCCCAGGCCGGTCTGATCGAGAAGACCGTGGACCTCTCCACCGTCGTGTACGCCGACCTGCTCGACGAGGCCCTCGCGCTCATCTGAGCCGGCCGGCGCCGATGACGCGCCACGGCACCCCTGATCCTGTCCCGTCCCGCGCTGCCACGTGGGACGGGACAGCCACATCCACGCCGACATTCGCGTCCGTACGAGTCCCAGGAGGACCCATGACCAGCATCAACGAGATCCTGACCACCAAGGTTGCCGGCGTCTGGGAGGGCAGCTACACGATCCTCACTCCGTCGGGGGAGGTGCTCGACCACTTCGCCTCGCGTCAGGAGGGACGGATGGACGGCGACGAGTGGTACGAGCGCGTCGTCTACCTCCGTGAGGGCCAGGAGCCCTACGAACACTTCTACCGGGCCACCGTCACCGGCGACGACGTCCGCTTCCACAACACGAACATGTGGGGAAGCACCTCGCGTGTCGACGAGGAGGCGATCGTCTTCGCGTTCGGGTGGCACGACAACCCGGGCGAACGGATCATCGAGATGACCCGCCCCGAGGGCGACCTCCGCAGCCGGGTCTGGCAACACTTCACCGACGGTGAACTGGTGAAGCTGACCGTGATCAAGGAGCGTCGCGTCGTCGGAGCCACTCCGGTGGTCTGGGACCCCGCCACGACGCAGATCTGACGCCTGTCCGACGTTCGGGTGGAGGATCGCTGTCACCTGACGCCAGTGATCCTCCACCCGAGGCGGCCGCCAGGCCCGGATGACGACGAAGGCCCCCTCCCGGTACGGGGAGGGGGCCTTCTGTGCCTCAGGCACCGATCAGGTCAACGACCCTTCGGAGAACTGATCAGGCGGTGGGGCGAGCGAGGTACTTGCCGCCGTTCTGGTCAGCAACCACACCGTCGGTGACGATCTGGGTGCCGCGCAGGAAGGTGTCGGTGACCTTGGCGGTCAGCTCGGCGCCCTCGAACGGGGTGTACTCCTGCGAGGAGACGGACTCCTCGGCGCGGACGGTCCACTCGTTGGCCATGTCGACCAGGGCGATGTCGGCGTCGAAACCGACGGCGATCTGACCCTTGGTGCGACCCAGGCCGTAACGCTCGGCCGGGTTCTGGGCGGTCAGCTCGGCGATGCGGCCCAGGGAGAGACCGCGCTTGCGACCCTCGGAGACCATGCCGGCGAGCAGGTACTCAGCGCCACCGAAGCCCGACTTCGCGACGAAGACGTCCTCCTTCGGGTTGCCGAACTTCAGCTCTTCCTTGCAGCACGCGTGGTCGGAGACGACCCAGTCGATCTTGCCGTCGAGCAGGTAGCCCCACAGCGCCTCGACGTCCTCGCGGGGACGCAGCGGCGGGTTGACCTTGCCGCCGACACCGTGGGCGGTGTCGCAGTCGGCGAGGAGGTGACCCACGGTGACCTCACGACGGAAGTCGATGTGCGGGAACGCGGCGGCCATGGTCAGCGCAGCCTCGACGGCCTTGCGGGACGTCAGGTGCAGCAGGTTGATGGTCGGCAGGTTGGTCTCGTGCGCCAGGTAGGACGCGATCGTGACGGCGAGGCCCTCGGAGTGCGGGGGACGCGAGGCCGAGTAGGCCGGGAGGCCGGTGAGCTGGCCCTCCTCCTCGACGATCTTGGTGTAGGCGGCCATGATCTCGGCCGTCTCGCAGTGCAGGGAGAGGGAGATCTGGTCGGCGATCTCGGGGTTCTCCTCGCGGGCCTTCTGGACACCGCGCATGACGAACTCGAAGTGGGCGTAGTCGTAACGCTCACCCTCGGGGGTCATGAGGAAGGAGGACTGGTCCTCCGAGCGGCCGTGGAGACCGTACGAGCCGTAGAACATGTAGACCTTGAACGAGGTCACGCCGTGGTCCTTGACCAGCGCGGGGATCTCGTCGATCTGCGACTTCGACATCGGGGCCAGGTGGTAGGTGTAGTCGATCGCGGCGTTGCCGTCGGTCAGCTCCAGCACCTCGGGGAAGAACTCCGAGTAGTCGCCCGACTTGTTCAGGTAGTACTGACCCGAACGCATGTAGGACAGCGAGGTGGTCACACCACCCTGCGCGGAGGCGCGGGACTCGGTGCGGACGTCCTCGGAGAGCGGGTTGTAGATGCCCCAGTGCTGGTGGGCGTCGACGACGCCGGGGAACGCGGTGCGGCCCTTGCCGTCCACGACCTTGGCGGCCAGCGACTGGTCCAGGTTGGCCTCGATGCGGGCGAACTTGCCGTCCTTGACGCCCAGGTCGACGGTCTGCGCGTCGGCCTGGCCGGGGAGGACGACCTGGACGTTGGTGATGATGAGGTCGAGCTCGGTCACTTGGACTCCTCAGAATCGGTCGGGATGAAGGTGGTCAGGGGAGCGAGGACGGCCGAGAGGTCGGCCACGCCCTGGAGAGCGAGCACCTCGGTGCTCACCTTCGCGGCGACGTCGGAGGCCAGGCGACCGGCGACGTTGTCGGAGAACTTCTTCGCGAGTTCGGCGTCACTGAGCGGGCGGGCGGGGCCGCCACGGTTGGTGAGCACCTTCTCGACGAGTTCGCGGCCGTCAGTGGTCTTCAGCGTGACCACGGCCGGGAACTGGAACGGGTAGATCTCGTTGCACTCGGCGTTGTCGACGACG
This sequence comes from Nocardioides yefusunii, assembly GCF_004014875.1. NCBI lineage: Bacteria > Bacillati > Actinomycetota > Actinomycetes > Propionibacteriales > Nocardioidaceae > Nocardioides > Nocardioides yefusunii. The sequence goes on from NZ_CP034929.1 coordinate 1,552,240, forward strand.
GTGACCTTCGACATGAGCTCGCGGCGCAGGGGGTCCTGGGCCAGCTCGTCGGTGTAGTCGTCGAGGCCGGTGGCGAGACCGCCACCGCCGATGAGACCGGCGGCGAAGGCGTACGGACCCGAGAACTGGGCCTGGTAGCCGGTGACCGGGGTGCGCTTGACCTCGATCGGCTCGCCGATGGTGCGGGCGGTGGAACCGGCGACACCGACGGTGACCTCGGCCACCATCTCGGGCGTGATGCCCGCGGCAGCGAAGGCGCGACCCGCGTCGACGGTGGTGTGGGTGAAGTGGTTGGCCGGGTAGGGCTTGAAGAAGATGCCCGGGACGGACCACTCGGTGCCGAGGCCGGAGGTGATGGCCTCGGGGAAGAACTGGCCGTGCAGCCAGCCCTGGAAGAAGCCGAAGCGACCCTCGAGGACGGTCGGGGGACCGGTGAAGCCACGCTTGACGAGCTGCGCGGCGGTCACGCCGGCCTGGGCTGCGAAACCGCAGTGCAGACGCTTGACGGTGCCACCGGTGCGGTTGGCCTCGATCACGCCGGACGCCATGGAGGCCGTGAGGCCCAGGGCGTTGGTGATGCCCTCGGCGTCCAGGCCGTAGCAGATCGCGGCGGCGACGGTGGAACCCATCGCGCCGGTGATCGAGGTGGCGTGCTGACCGTGCTCGAAGAAGACGGAGTTGTTGAGCTCCTCGTCGTAGCCGGCCATGCCCAGACGGACCGCGACCTCGAGGCCGACGGCGATCGCACGGGTGACGACCTCACCGGAGGCACCGGCGTGCTCGGCGGCGGCGAGCGCTGCCGGGACGACGGAGGCCGAGGGGTGCAGGATCGACGGCAGGTGCGTGTCGTCGTAGTCGAGGGAGTGCGCCAGGACACCGTTGGCGAACGCGGCCTGGGCGGCGTTCACGCGGGTCTCGACACCGATGACGGTGGCCTGGGCGTTGCCGCCCTGGTCCAGGACGTGTCCCACGGCAGCAGCCGAGGTGGGGAGACGGTGCGCGGCGACGCAGAGGCCCAGGACGTCCAGGGTGCGCTGGCCGACCGAGGCGGCGACGTCGGCGGGGACACCGTGCTCGGCGCAGTGTGCCGCGAAGGCACCCAGCTGCTGGGCCAGGGTCGGGCCGCCGTCGGGCTCGAAGGTCGGGTTGCCCTGCGGCTGCGCGTCAGCGGCGGGGGTGTACGGGGTCGTCATGCTCAGGCACCGACCACGGCGAGCGGGCGGACCGGGGAACCGGTGGCGCCGAAGAACTTGAGCGGGCTCATGACGAACATGAACTCGTACTTGCCGGCAGCAGCCAGACCCTCGAGGTCCATGGCCTCGATGATGTAGATGCCGCGCTCGACGAGCAGGACGCGGTGCGCGGGGAGGAGACCGTGGCCGGCGCCGGGCTTGAGCTGCTCGTAGGCGATGGTGTCCGCGCCGGTGGCGTGGATGCCGAAGTCGGCGAGGAAGGTCGCGCCGGTGTCGGAGACGCCGGGGACACCGGTGGAGAGGCCACGGAAGGTGTCGCCGTCGCCGTTGTCGAAGTGCTGGCCCCAGCCGGAGCGGACCAGGACGACGTCGCCCTTGCGGATCTCGACACCCTGCTTGGCGATGGTCGCCTTCAGGTCGTCGACGGTGATCTCCTGGCCGGGCTCGAGGCGGTTGACGCCGAGGGTGCCGGGGACGTCGAGCAGGATGCCGCGACGGACCATCGGGGCGATGGTGTGGGCGCCGTGCTCGATGAACTTGCCGCCGACCTGGGCCTCGTAGGCGTCGACGTCGCCGTACAGCTTGCCGTCCTGGGAGACGTGGGCCAGGGCGTCGACGTGGGTGCCGACGTGGGTGCCCATCGAGATCATGTCGTTGGCGGCCGAGCCACCGTCACCACGGGTCATGTCACCGTGACGGCGCGGCATGGCGTGCCAGTACGCGGGGTGGTTGGGCGACTGGGGCATGCCGACGGTCAGCGTGCGGCCCAGGTCGAAGATCTCCAGGCCCTGGGCGACGGCGTCCAGGAGGAGGGCGGTGGGGTTCTCGGTCATCTGTCCTCTATTCGGGTAGGGCAGGGGCGGGGTGCGTGGGGAGAGGGACGTCTCCGCGGGACGCCGGGGCCGTCAGTGGGGCCCCGGCGTCACAGGGGTCAGCGGATGACGTTGCGTTCGCGCAGGTCGGCCAGCGCGTCGGCGTCGACGCCGAGCTCGGAGAGCACCTCGTCGGTGTTCTCGCCGTGCTTGCGACCGGTGAAGCGGATCGAGCCCGGAGTGTCGGACATGCGCCACATCACGTTGTGCTGGAGCAGCGGGCCGAAGTCGGCGTCGTCGACCTCGGTGAGCATCTCGGTCTCGCGGACGTGGACGTCCTCGACGAGCTCCTTGGCGGAGTAGATCGGGGCGATCGCGGCGCCGGCCTCGGTGAAGGCCTCGACGACCTCGTCGCGGGTGCGCTGCTTGATCCAGCCGCCGACCATCTCGTCGAGCTCGTCGACGTGCTGGGCGCGGGTGTTGCCGGCGGCGAACCAGGGCTCGTCGATGACCTCGGGGTGACCCACGAGGACCATGACGCGCTCGGCGATCGCCTGGGCGGAGGTGGAGATCGCGACCCAGAAACCGTCGGCGGTCTCGTAGGTGTTGCGCGGGGCGTTGTTGGTGGAGCGGTTGCCGTGACGCATGCCGACGACGCCGGTCTGCTGGTACACGGTGGGGCCCGGGCCGACAGCGGTCATGATCGGGGAGAGCAGGTCCATGTCGATGACCTGACCCTTGCCGCCGTTCTTCTCACGCGCCAGCAGGGCCATGGAGACGGCGGACGACGCGGCGATGCCACAGATCGAGTCCGCGAGGCCGAAGGCCGGCAGGGTGGGCGGGCCGTCGGGCATGCCGGTGAGGTGGGCGAAGCCCGACATCGACTCGGCCAGGGTGCCGAAGCCGGCGCGCTTGGCGTAGGGGCCGGTCTGGCCGAAGCCGGTGATGCGGAGGATCACGAGACCGGGGTTCACGGCGTGGAGCTGCTCGGGACCGACGCCCCACTTCTCCAGGGTGCCGGGGCGGAAGTTCTCGACCACGACGTCGGCCTCGGCGGCCAGCTTGAGGAAGAGCTCAGCACCCTCGGGGACGGAGAGGCTCAGGCCCACGGTGCGCTTGTTGCGGGCCACCTCCTTCCACCAGATCGGGGTGCCGTCCACGGCCGGGCCGTGTCCGCGCATGCCGTCGGGCTTGGTGGGGTGCTCGATCTTGACGACCTCTGCGCCGTAGTCGCCGAGGATCTGGCAGGCCAGGGGGCCGGCGAGGATGGTCGAGGCGTCGATGACACGAACACCGGACAAGGGACCCAGGGTCACGCGTGCTCCTTCGTTCAGCGGCTGTTCCAGTGGGCGGAACATGGTTTCGCGGATATGGAACACGGTACCCCATTGGGGGGATTGATCGGCAGCATGCTGCCCAGATGGGCATGACATCAGGCGTGCTTGAGCGCGAACTGCTGAAATGCTGGGCCTGAACTGGCACTTTTGTGCCAGTGGCCACCACGGGTTGATGTGGTCAGTGCCTCATGCGTCGGGGTTGTTCGTCGGGGTTCCGAACCAGGGAGCCGTCGCCTCAGGTGCGGGGTGCAGGTCGTCGATCTGCCGAGCGTGAACGTGCTCGCACGATCTCCTCGTGCGCGGAGGCGAAGACCAAACGGGTCAGCATGATCACTTCGACGCACGCCTCCTCTGCCGCCTCGGCGCGGCCGTCGACGATCGCCTGGGTGAGCCGACGGTGGCGCTGCGGGGTCTGCGGATTGAACCGCTGGACCTCCTGGAAGTCGGGGATCCACAGGCAAGCGTGGACGGTCTCGGAGGTCTCGGCCAGGAGCTCGCTCCCTGATCCGAGGTACAGGGCTCGGTGGTAGGTGGTGTCGGCGCTCGCCATCAGGCGTTGGTCGCGCATGGTGACGGCCTGGTCGATCTGCTGTGTGGCGCGCCGCAGGACCGCGATCCACTCCTCGTCCTGCTTCAGCGCCATGCGACGGGCAGCCAGGGGTTCGAGTCGTTCGCGGATCTCGAGGGAGTCGTGCAGTTGCTTGAAGCGGTCCGGCCCTGCTGCGCGCCACCGGATCACCTGCTCGTCGAGCGCGGCCCACTCCTGCACCGGGGTCACACGGGTGCCGGAACGCTGACGCGCCGCCACCATGCCCTTCGCTGCGAGCGTGCGCAGTGCCTCGCGGATGAGGGAGCGGGAGACGCCGAAGTGTGCCGCGATCTCGTCGAGGTCGAGGGTGCCGGTGACGCGACCCAGGGCGATGCCCGAGCCGATGGACTCCACCACCGCGCCGTGCATGCTGCTCACGGTCTGCGGGCGTGGGGGAAGTGGCCTGCGAGCAGCTGCGGGGGAGCCAGCTGGGGGGAGGCCGTTAAAACCTGACAATTGGGCCAAGCCTTCCGAACGGTGGGGGGTGCGCGAATGATACGTCCTGTGACCGCGGTCACCGACACTGTGATGTCTCGCACTCCCCGTGGGTGTCATGGATCCGGGTGTCGGGACCGGTCCCTCCGTCCGTCGGTGCCCGCCCTGGTGTGCCGCGGACGTCACTCGTCCCCCCGCAGAGAGGCCCTCCGTGCCTGCCGTTCCCCCGGCCGCTGTCCCCCCGGCCTCCAGCGCCCCCACGACCGCCCCTTCCACCGCAGGGCGAGCTGTCCCCCCTGTGGCCGACCACGCGGTGGAAGGGGCTCCCCGCTACCGCGCCCTCGCGCTGCAGACCGCTTGCCACGCCGTCAACCGAATGGAGACGGTTGCCCAGGCCCGCTCGGCGATGCACGCCTCGATCGACCGCTTCCACGACGAGGCTCTGGCCTCGGTCCGGACCGCCGGCGCCGACACCCGTCTGCTGGTCCTGCCCGAGTACGCACTCAGCGGCCCGCCCAACGGTGAGACCCTGGGGGAGTGGTCGGACCGGGCCGCGCTCGATGTCGACGGCATCGAGTACCGCCGCTTCGGCGAGATGGCTCGCGACCTCGGCGTGCACCTCTCGGTCAACAACTACGAGAGGGACGAGCACTTCCCCGGCATCTACTTCCAGGCCTGCGTGATCTTCGACGACGCCGGCGAGGTCGTCCTGCGCTACCGCCGCCTCAACTCCATGTGGGCGGTCACCCCGCACGACGTGCTCGACCGCTACCTGGAGATCTACGGGCCCGAAGCTCTCTTCCCGGTGGCCGACACCGCGATCGGACGCCTCGCCCCGATCGCGTCCGAAGAGATCCTCTACCCCGAGATCGCCCGCTGCTTCGCGGTGCGTGGCGCGGAGGTCTTCGTCCACAACTCCTCCGAGGTGGCCTCGGCGCTGCCGACCCCGAAGAACATCGCCAAGATCGCCCGTGCCCAGGAGAACAGCGCCTGGATCGTCTCGGCCAACACCGCCGGACTCTTCGGTCAGGGTCTCCCACCGATGTCGGGTGACGGATCGTCGAAGATCGTCGACCACCGAGGGTTCGTGCACGCCGAAGCAGCGTCCGGCCCGTCGATGGCCGCCAACGCGATGATCGACCTCGGTGCCAGCCGCGCCTTCCGGCGCCGGGTCGCGATGGAGAACGTCCTGGCGCGTCAGCGGTTCGAGCTCTACGCCCCCACCTATGCCGGCCACGTCCTGCATCCGGCCAACACCGTCGACGGTGTCCCCGACCGCAGCCAGTTCCGTGCCACCCAGCAGAGCGTCGTCGACGCCCTGGTGGCGCGCGGCGTCATCTGAGCCGTCCCTCCCTCCCTCCCTCCCTCCCTCCCTCCTTTCCCTTCTTTTCTTCCCTCCAGCCCCTCCGTGGGCCGACAGGAGCAGCACATGAGTGAGATAAGCAGCATCGCCGCAGACCTGCGCAGCGCAGCGCAGGCGTGGGACGAGTCCGGCGTCGAACACCGCATCGAGGTTCTGGCTCAGTGGGCCGAGGTCGTCGGCGAACGACGCGACGACCTGGTCGCCGCCCTGGCCCGCGACACCGGCCGGGTCGCGCTCTCGGAGATGGAGGTCGACTGGATCCGCACGTCCGTGGCGCGTTCGGCGACCTGGGCTCGCGAACTGATCGCCGGTGAGACCGAGCGTCCCAGCTCCGACCCCGGCGTGACCCTGACTGCCGCGTCGGTCCCGATGGGGCTGGTCGGTGTCATCTCGCCGTGGAACTTCCCGCTCCAGCTCGCCCTCATCGACGCCGTCCCCGCGTTGCTGATGGGCTGCACGGTGCTGGTGAAGCCCACCGAGCAGTGCCCTGAGTTCGTGGTTCCGCTGCGCGAGACCGTCGCCGCCGTCCCCGAACTCGCTGCCGTGCTGCATTTCGTCGAGGGCGGTCCTGAGACCGGTGCTGAGATCGTCCGCAGTGTCGACGTCGTCTGCTTCACCGGATCGGTGGCCACCGGCCGCAAGGTCGCCGCTGCAGCAGCCGAGGCGTTCGTGCCCGCCTTCCTCGAGCTCGGAGGCAAGGATGCCGCTCTGGTCCTGCCCGGCGCCGACCTCGACGTCGCCGTCGAGGGAGTCCTGTGGGGAGGCACGGCCAACACCGGTCAGTCCTGCATGTCGCTGGAGCGCGTCTACGTCGTCCGCGGCCAGGAGGAGGAGTTCCTCGCTCGCCTCGCCGAGCGAGCCGCCCAGATCGGACTCGTGGGGGTCGACGAGGACGGTCAGCTCGGCCCGTTCATCGACCCCCGTCAGGCCGACGTCGTGGCCCGCCAGCTCGCCGCTGCGGTCGAAGCGGGCGCTCGTGTCGTCGCCGGCGGCCAGGTGGAGCACCACGACGTCGACGGCCGTGGGACGCGTCCGTTCCTGCGTCCCACCGTCGTGACCGACGTGGACCACACGATGGACCTCATGACCGAGGAGACCTTCGGGCCGGTGCTCGCGGTGATGGTGGTCGAGGACACCGAGGAGGCCGTCCGTCTGGCCAACGACACCGTCTACGGACTCTCTGGTGCTGTCTTCGGCCCGCACGACGAGGCTCAAGCAGCGGCCACGCGTCTCCAGGCCGGAGGAATCAGCGTCAACGACGTCTGTCTCACCGGCATGGTTCCCGAGGGCGAGAAGCAGGCCTTCCGGATCTCCGGCATGGGCCCCTCCCGTATGGGCCGTGCCTCCCTGTCCCGGTTCCGGCGTCAGCGGGTGGTGTTGACGCGTCTGGCACCGCAGGTGCAGCCGTGGTGGTACCGCTGAGGTACCGAGACCGGGGCCGCTGAGGTCCTGGTCCCGGGGCTGCCCGGGATGCCCGCTGGCGTCATGACTGCCTGTGCCGATGGGGGTCGGTGCGGTGGTCAGTGACGTGTTCGGCGGGTGTCCGTGCAAGGGGTGTGGCGGTGGGCGTGGGGGCGCCTGCCGCCACGCCTTGCCGCCACGATCTGTCCGACTCGCGCTGCGCGGGCGGGCAGAAACGTCGTCCGGATCCTCGGACGACACGGTGGGGGAGCGTGACGCACGTCATCTCGTCACATCTCCCACCTTTTCTGTGACGCCGTTCCGATTTTTGTGGCGAAGTGGTTGACGGTGTGTCCTGCGCCACTTACGTTTCGTAATGCGGCAAGGCGTTCCGCTATGCGGAATTTCGGGTGCCCCGTCGTATTCCCCCACTGGTTCGGCATCCCTAGGAGCACACATGAAGTTCATCCAGCGCCCCCGTGGCACTGCGCGTCGGAGCGTCGGTCTCGCCGCCGTCGCCGTGATGGGCCTCAGCCTCGTCACCGCCTGCGGTGGCGGCAACGACACCGCGTCGGGCGAGAAGATCACCGACCTCGTCATCGACGTCGCGTCTGAGCCGGACTCCCTCGACCCCTTCTACCGCAACGCTGCCGCGGCTGGCCGCTTCTACCGCCTCGCCTACTCCAGCCTCCTGCAGTGGAACGAGGACGGCACCACCACGCCCGACCTCGCCGCCGAGGCCCCGACCGTCTCCGAGGATCGCCTCACCTGGACGGTGAAGCTCAAGGAGGGAATCACCTTCCACGACGGCACCCCGCTGACCGCCGACGACGTCGTCCACACCGTCGCCGAGGCCCAGGAGAAGGAGAACGCCTCGGTGTGGCTCTCCGCCCTGACCTACGTCACCGACGTCAAGGCCGTCGACGACCTCACCGTCGAGTTCACCCTGTCGGAGCCGTACGCCTACTTCGAGTCGAAGCTGGCGATGCTGCCGATCATCTCCGACGAGGACGAGTACAAGGTCAACGACACCTACGCGACCACCGAGAACGGCTCCGGCCCCTACAAGCTGGTCAAGCTCAGCCGCGGCTCCAAGATCGAGATGGAGCGCTTCGAGGACTACCACGGCGACGACTACGCCTTCGAGACCATCACGTTCAACGTGGTCCCCGAGGACGCCTCCCGCATCGCCAACCTCACCAACGGCAAGACCCACATCGTCCCGGACCTGCCGGCCGAGCAGGTCGACCTGGTGACCAAGCGTGGCGCCAACGCCGAGGTCATCGAGGCCAACGTCTCGCGTCTGTTCGCCTACCCGTCGATGAACGCCGACCGTCCGACCTCGAACACCGACTTCCGTCTCGCCCTGGCCAACGCCGTGGACCGCGACAAGATCGTCCAGCAGGTCTACGACGGTGCCGGTCGCGCCAACGCCACCTACCTGACCTACGGCACGCTCTTCCACGACGAGGCGCTGGGGCAGGCGTTCGGCGGCAAGCCGGACCTCGCCAAGGCGAAGGAGTACCTGAAGAAGTCGGGCGTGAAGCTTGACCGCAAGCTCAGCATCATCGCCGACAAGTCGAAGTCGCAGACCACCTCCGCGGCCACGATCCTGCAGGCCAACCTCAAGGCCATCGGCATCGAGTCGACCGTCGAGGCGATGGAGATCGCGGGCTTCTACGAGGCCCTCGTCACCGGCGAGTACGACCTGATCATGTTCGACTCCCCGGCGTCGTCCTCCACCGGTTTCGCGCCCGACTACGTCAACGGCGGACTCAACTCCACCGCGGCCAACAACTTCGCCAAGTTCAAGGACGCGGAGATGGACAAGCTCCTCGACGCCGCCCTCACCGCGCCCGACGAGGCCTCGCAGGCCGCGGCGTGGAAGGCCGTCCAGCAGCGTGACGTCGAGACCCAGGGCAACATCCAGATCACCGTGTCCCAGGCCGCCCAGGGCTGGAGCAAGGACCTCGAGGGCTACGAGCCGTCGAACCTGATGTGGTTCAACACCCTGCGCAACGTCAAGTGACCTGACCCGACGCACGTCGGAGAGGTTCATGCCTGAGGCCCGGGCCCCGCGAGCACTGCTCGTCGGGACCCGGGCCTCAGGCGTCTTACGAGCACTGCTTGTGTGTAGTGGTGCAGGCTTTGGGGTCCGTTAGGTTCTCGCAGTCGTGGGTGGATGATCCGCTTCGCGGGACTGCAGACGGATGGGGCCTCGCGCTTTCGCACGCGGGGAGTGGGCGCACCGATGGCGCTGGCCTCGGTGGACCTGGCCCCGCTGCTGGAGGCAACCCCATGTCCGCGACCCGTATGTCCGTCACGAACCCGGCCGAGCTAGCTCTCGATGGCCTCTAGCCCGAAGAGCATCAGATCCTCACACTCCTCGGGCAACGGATCATCGAGGGTACGACTCCCGGGGGCTTCCACGAACCGAATCGCCTGCCCCGGACGCAGGGCAGCTCCCTCGGGTGTCCGCAACTCTGGGCCACTGTCCCCCTGGACGAGGGTGCTCCCCTGCGGCCAGACCACGAGTACGAACTCAGGATCCGCGTTCGACTCGGCCAGGCCCCAGCAGCGGTCATGCACCAAGGTGACCACACCGGTGCCCCATGAGTTGGTTCTGGGCGACCGAGTGTCAGTTGACGTAGCGATAACTGCGGCCGTCCCAGCCACTTCTGACACCTGCAGGTGTCCGCGCGACGCGTTCCAGACACCAACCCCACCCGCCAACACGAGCACTGACGCAAGGGATAAGGCCCAACTGCTCGAAGATTTGAATCTCATAGCGCGATCTCATTTCTTCCTACTTATTGAGCTCAAGTCCCATGGCCGTCAAATTGTTACGGCTTTTGATGGCTCATCCCAATCCAGGGTGTAGGAACCGGGGTCTGAACCCGCCGGTCTCGAGCAGGGATCTGGCGATGTAGTTGGTCAGGTTGCGGAACCCGAGCGCGGATCCGCGCAGGTGCTCGAGCCGTCCATTGATCGCCTCCGTCGGTCCGTTGGATGTGCCGGGCCGATCGAAGTAGGCGAGCACGTCGACCGCCGCTTGGTGAGGGTCTTGCCCAGCGTGATGAGCTCGACCAACGCCTTCGGGACGCCGGCGGTGACCGAGGCGATCAACTTGACCATCAGCTCTCGCCCCAGGGTGCGCTCGGGTTCGCGGTAAGCGGCGATCATGCGCTGATAGATCCCCCAGGTCGCCTCAACCTCGACGTGATCATCGGTCGCGAACAACTCCACCAGTCGGCCCCTCTGCTTGTCGGTGAGGAGGCTGCCACCAGTGTGCAGAGTCCGGCGTGCGCGGTAGAGCGGGTCTTGTTTGCGACCGCGGTGGCCGTGCAGGTCTTGCTGGACCCGACGCCGGCACCGGTCCAGGGCGTCGCCAGCCAGGCGGACCACGTGGAACGGATCCAACACGGCCACGGCGTCGGGCAACTCCTCAGTGGTGGCGGTCTTGAAGCCGGTGAACCCGTCCATCGCGACCACTTCCACGCGATCGCGCCAGGCTTGGGGACGGTTCGCGAGCCAGGTCTTGAACGCTTGCTTGGAGCGGCCCTCGACCATGTCGAGCAGGCGTGCCGGACCGGTCTTGTCGCGGATCGGGGTCAGGTCGATGATCACGGTCACGTATTTGTCGCCGCGTCTGGTGTGACGCCACACGTGCTCGTCGACGCCGAGAACCCGGACGCCATCGAACCGGTGTGGATCGTCGATCAGGACCCGTCTGCCTTCGGCTAGAACGGCGTCGTTCGCGGTGCTCCATGCGACCCCGAGCCCTTCGGCGACCCGGGCCACGGTCAGGTGCTGCACCACGATCGCCTCGAGTGCCCACCGCAGGCCGCGTCGCGACAACTTGGCTCGTGGTTCGGCAGCCTTCGTGGTGTCGTGGCGCCACACGTGCCCACAGCCGGTGCACCGGTAGCGACGGATGCTCACGATCAGGGTGGTGGGTCGCCAGCCGAGTGGTTCGTGAGCCAGTTGGCGGGTGACGGTGTCGCGTGGTGTGCCTTCGCAGCCGCAGCGTCGACACCACTGGTCCGGTTCGACGACCCGGCACGCGAGGACCGCACGGTCGGTCTCGAGTCGTTGGCCGGTGGCGACGAGACCGAGCTCGTCGAGGCGGCAGAACTTGGTCAGGTCAGGGCGCGCGAAGGTAGCGTCAGGCACGTCGAGGTCTTCCAGATGGTGAGCGTGAGAACTTCCATCTTGTGGAGACCTCGACCCCTACCCGGTCACTGACGCGCCGACAGCCCCGGAGATGTCCGCTACACCGTCATCTGGGATGAGCCGTTTTATAGATGTGATCCGACTGGGAGTTATCCGCTCCTTGGGGACGTCGCGGCTCACGGGTATGAAGTACGTGTCGCCAGAGGCGCTAGTGCGCGCGTACACCGCTGATCGTCTGAAACCCCGAAAGTCATGACCGGTGTACGAGATGGTCTGCACTCCTTGGTGCCACCGCGACAACTGTGCTTCGGTGGCACTGCCATAGGTGCTATTGCACGGGTTGCAGGTCTTCGTCATGAATGATCCGGCCAAACTTCGCGGAGGAACATGTTCCTTAGTTGATGGATCGGGGGTGAGACAGATGGGGCAGTGGTCGAATATGTGCTTGGCTGGTGAGTAAATGGCCTGTGCGCTGGCTTCGGTCTGGTCAGAGAGCGGTAGTAACGGAATTCTTTTCGCTGTCGCGCCGATGTGTATCACAGAACCTTCGAGTGCTGGTGCGGCACTGGAACGGTTCTTGGGTGGCCATCGTGAGTTCTCGAGGAAGGCCTCTTTGGTGGGAATTGTTCTGCTGAGATTGCTCATTGAGACACGACAGTACGCATGGCAACGTGGCGACGGAAGGATCTAGACCACTGGGATTTCGTGGTCTCGTTCAGCTCGCCGTCGCGGCAGTTCCTTAGTCGTCAGGCGGTGAGGTTTCATCGTCACCGCAGGGTCTTGCGGGCCGTCATCACCGTGACCACCAGCAGCACGACCCCGGCGGCGGTGAGGCCGATCGGCTCGGGGCGCTCGTGCACCCCGACGTCGACTCCGAGCTGGCCGATCGAGGCGAACGCCGCGATGCCCAGGACGGTGCCGATCTGACGCATCAGGGCCAGGGCGGCCATGGCCGGTGCGGAGGCAGGCCCCTGGACGTGGTCGAGCATGATCGTGGTGTCGACGAAGTACGTCAGGCCGCATCCGATGCCGATGGCGAGCAGCGACGGGACGAGAGCCCAGATCGGTGCGTCGCCGAAGAGTCCCAGGCCGAGATAGGCGAACGTCAGGAACGCCAGGGCGAGCAGCAACATCGCCACGTTGCTGAGGTGGCGCTTCATCAGGCCCACGACGAAGCCCGAGAGCGGCATCCCGATGTTGGCCACGAGCATCATCAGCCCACCTTGTACGGCGTCCATGTCTCGGGTCTGCTGGAAGTGCACGGAGATCAACAGTGCGGTGCCGTTGATGACGGCGTTGTAGGCGAAGCAGGCCAGCAGGATCAGGCGTACGGGACGGATCGCGAAGATCGACAGGTCCAGCAACGGGCTCTCGACGCGTCGCTCCACGGCCACGAACGCGGCGCCCAGGACGAGCGAGACGGCCAGGCCGACGGCGACCGCCGACAGGGACCCCAGCCCGCGACCCACCGTGATCAGCGACCAGGACAGCAGGGCCAGCGTCGCACTGGCCAGCACCAGTCCACCCAGGTCGAGACGTCCGGTGTGGTCGCGTTGGGTGTCGTGCAACCGACCCACCAGGACGAACGCCAGTGCAGCCACCGGGACGTAGACCAGGAATGAGGCGCGCCAGCCGAGGTTCTCGGAGAGCAGGCCGCCGAACAGCGGGCCCCACACGACGGCCGAGGTGGCCATCGTCATCCAGAGTCCGACGGTGTGGGCCCGACGAACGGGGTCGGGGACGTTGCCGCCCAGCAGGGTCGGGGCGCTGGGCAGAATCAACGCTCCACCGACGCCTTGGACGCCACGGGCGACCAGCAGCACCGCCAGCGACTGGGCCGACGCGGCGATCAGCGCACCCAGGACCAGCAGGACGAGGCCGGCCCGGAGCACCGTGCGGGCGCCGAGGCGTCGTCCCAGCAGACCGCTCACCGGCATCGCGCTGGCCGCGACGAGGGGGAACAGTGCGGTGGTCCACTGCAGGCCACTGAGGTCGGCCCCCAGGGCCTCGGCGATCGTCGGGGCGACCACCACCAACGAGGTCTGGTCGTACATCGCGGTGCCGGCCGCGAGGGCGCAGACGATCGCCACGAAGAGCGGGGCGGGGGCGCTCGGTGGAGCTGCGGGACGGGCCCGCGGCGCAGACGGGACGGGGGACGCGTGGGGGGCCGCAGCGGGTTCCGCGGCGCTGGGGGAGTTCGCCATGACCGGAACGACGTTACGTTAATCGAAACAAAGTGAACCGGTTTCTTTCGATTTCATTGACGCCAAAATCACACACCCATACGATGAAACAACGTTCCGCATAGAGGAACTTCCCCCCGGTTCTCCAGGAGATCACGTGTCCCTGCTCTACATCCGCGAGGCGGTCGTGAACGTCACCGACCTCGCCTCCGCGACCCGCTTCCACGTCGACGCCTTCGGGTTCGACGTCCTCGAGACCTCCGAGACCGAGGTCCTCCTCGGTGCCGCCGGCGCCCCGGCCGGACGTCTCCGCCTCGTCGCCGCCACCGCTGAGGCGACCGTCGCCGCGCACGAGCGTCCCGCTCCCCGGGTCTGGGACCTCGGCGCCCGCCTCCTGGGCATCTACAGCCACGACCTGCCCGCCACCGTCACCACCGTGACCCTCGCGGGGGGCCGCTCCAACCCGCCCGTCACCTACCCCTACGGCACCGCGTCGCTCTCCGAGCTCGTGGCCGAGGGCGTCGACGGTGTCTGGTGGACCGTGCCGCAGGCAGTCCCTGGGGCCCACCGCCGTTCCGACGCCTACGAGAACGACCCCGAGCGACTCCACTCCGAGCTGCACACAGCCGTCCTCGTCGTCGACGACCACGACGCCGCGGTCGAGTTCTTCACCGCCGGCGGCCTGCTCACCGTTTTCGACGGCGTCATGAGCGGCGACCCGTTCGACACCCTCACCCGCATGCCCGCCGACGCCTCCCTGCGCCTGGCCTTCATGGGCGGCACCGACCACCTCCCGGCCCGCTTCGAGATCATGTCGTTCGCAGGCGTCGACACCGTCGACCGTTCGGGCGAGGGCGTCGGCATCCAGCGTCTGGTCTGGGTCTGCGACGACGCGGCCGCGACCCGCGCCGCTCTCGTCGCCGCCGGCGCCGAGGAGGTCGATGCCACCACTCTGCGCGGCCCGGTCGGTGTCCTGATCACCCTCGAGGACGCGGCATGAGTCTCGCGGAGGCCTCGGGCGTCGCTGGGGCCTCCCGGGTGGTCGTCGTGGTCGGCACCGGCGGAGGTGGCCTGGCCACCGCGCTGGAGGCCTCGGCCGGCGGCGCACTCGTGCACCTCGTCGAGAAGCAGGACGAGATGGGCGGGATGCTGCACATCGCCAACGGCGAGTTCTCCGGCGCAGGCACGCGCCGTCAGGCCGCGCACGGCATCGAGGACTCCACCGAGCGTCACCTCGGTGAGGTCCGGCGGATCTCCCACGACCGCATCCGGGAGGACCTCGCCGGACTCTCCGTCACCCACCAGGGCGAGACCGTCGACTGGCTCGACGACCTCGGCTTCGAGTTCCACCCCGACTGCCCGGGTCTGATCCACGGCCACGAGGTCTACGAGGTGCCGCGCACCTACTGGGGCGTCGAACACGGCCGGTCGGTGCTCAAGGTGCTGCTGCCGCTCGTGCAGGAGCAGGTCGACGCCGGCCGCATCGTGCTGCACCTGGGCACCCGCATGACCCAGCTGGTGGCCCAGGAGGGTCGCGTCGTCGGGATCGAGGTCGAGAACTCCGACGGCCTTCAGGTGCTGCGCGGTGACACGGTCGTCCTGGCCACCGGCGGCTACGACGCCAACGTCGCGCTGCGCAACGAGTTCATGCCCGAGCACTGCGCCGACGTGATCGTGGGCTGCCTCGACCACGCCCAGGGTGAGGGACTCCTCGCCGCCCGTGAGCTCGGTGCCGACGTCACCCGCGACGGGATCTTCCTGCCCGTCATGGGCCAGATCCCCGACCCCGCGCGCCCCGACCACGCCGTCGACTACCGCGTCGCGTTCGTCGAGATGGCCCCCGCCTACCGCACCCCACACGAGATCTGGGTCAACTCCGAGGGCCGCCGTTTCGTCGCCGAGGACACCCGTTCGCCCGAGATCCGCGAACGTCAGCTGATCCAGCAGCCCGGCAACCTGATGCACGTCGTCTTCGACTCCCGCGTGCTGGAGACCGCCCCGGTCAGCCTGATCCGCAACCCCAGCGACGACTGGACCCCTCAGCGGTTCGCGCAGGCCTGTGAGACCAGCCCGTGGATCACCGCTGCCGACAGCCCCGCTGAGTTGGCCGACGCCCTCGGCGTCCCCGCCGACGCCCTGGCGCAGGAGATCGCCGGTTTCAACGCCGACGTCGCCGCGTGGGCCGACACCGGGGCGGCCGACCAATTCGGACGCACCACGTTCCCCGGCACGCTCGAGGGTCCCCGTTGGTACGCGATCACCACCGTCGCCTCCTCGATCCTGTCGCGTGACGGGCTCGTCACCGACGCCGACCTGCGGGTCCTGCGTGCCGACGGCAGCGTCATCGAAGGCCTGCGTGCCGTCGGTGAGGTGATCGGCAACAACGCCTTCGCCGGCGACAACTACGTGGGCGGGATGAGCGTCACCCCTGCCATGACGCTCGGACGGCTCCTGGGCCGCAGCCTCGCGTCCGGCCAGCCGCACCTCGCGGACGTCGACCTGACGTCTGCGCCCTCAAATCCGACGGGAGCCTGAACCGTGTCCAGCCTGCTCACCGGTGGCGTCAACGCCGCCTTCCTCGGCGTCGCCGAGCTCCAGCCCCACCTCGACCTGTACGTCGGCCAACTCGGTTGGGAGGTGCACCGCTCCGGCGTCGTCTCCTCCGAGGAGGCCGCACGTCTGTGGGGCGAGGGCGTGGGGGAGACCCCCTTCACCGAACTGCGTGCCGCCGGTGCGGCGACCGGTCGGATCTTCCTGCTCGAGGTCGCTGGTCGCGAGGTCGGCCAGCACCCGATGCAGGCCGACACCGGTCTGCTCGCCATCAACATGTACACCCGCGACCTCGACGTCTCCTACGACGTCCTGTCCGCTGCGGGCCAGACCTTCCGCACCCCGCCGGCCTCCTGGGCCGTGCCGCTGGGGGACAAGCTCGTCACCGTCACCCAGAGCTTCCTGCTTGCTCCTGACGGCGTCGACATCGTCTTCGTCCAGCCCGCCGAGGCCCGCGGCACCGCGGCGTGGGACGCCGACCCCGAGCGGCACTACACCGAACTCACCTCGGTGGTCTGCCACGTCGAGGACTTCGAGGCCGAAGCAGCGTTCTGGGGACCCGAAGGTCTGGGGATGTCGCAGTGGTACGACGTGACGTTCTCGCACCCCGGCCTCGACGCGATGGCGCAGCTGCCCGACGGTTCGGTGATGCGCCTGGCCTTCATGGCCGGCGCCACCACCGCTCGCCTCGAGATCACCCGCCTCGAGAACCGTGACCTCGGCGTCGACCACCGGACCGTGCAGCGCACCGGCCGTCACCTCGGCCACACCGGCTGGCTCTTCACCGTCCCCGACGTCGCCGCGGTCGCCGCCGCCGTCCGTGCCGCGGGTGGCGAGGTCCTCTCCGACGTCCACGCCGGACCGGCCGAGCTGTTCGCCGGCGCCCGCGTCGCGTTCGTCAACACCCCCAACGGCCTCCCCGTCACCTTCGTCGAGACCGCCTGAGCCCCGGGCTCGTCCCCCCACCTCTTCTGCTGAGAGTGAGTCACCCATGACCACCGAGACCACCTACGACGTCGTCGTCGTGGGCGCCGGCACCGCCGGACTGCCCTGCGCCATCCACGCTGCCCAGAACGGCGCCCGCGTCCTCCTGGTCGAGAAGGACGCCAAGATCGGCGGCACACTGCACATCACCGGCGGCCACATGGCTGCCGCCGGCACCCGTCGTCAGGCCGAGCACGGCATCACCGACACCGCCGAGGCCCACCTCGACGACATCCGTCGGATCTCCGGCGGCACCGCTCGCGAGGACCTCATCACCGTCCTGGCCCACAACGCCGCCGACACCATCGAGTGGCTCACCGACCGCGACTTCGCGTTCGCCTCCGAGACCCCGCGCATCGTCTACGGCCACGAGCCCTACACGACCGCCCGCACCTACTACGGCAAGGACGAGGGCATCTCGCTCCTCGAGGTGCTCCAGCCCGAGCTGGACCGCACCGTCGCCGAGCACGACCTGACGGTGTGGACCTCTGCCCCCGTCACCGAGCTCCGCACCGACGCCGAGGGTCGCGTGGTGGGCATCAGCGTCCTGCGTGGTTCCGACGAGGTCGAGATCGACGCAGCTTCGGTGGTCCTGGCCACCGGTGGCTACGGCGCTGACCCGGAGCTGTTCCAGGAGTTCGAGGGCGCTCCGCTGGTCTCGGCCGCGGCGAAGACCTCCACCGGCGACGGCATCCTGCTGGGCCAGTCCATCGGTGCCGGTCTCCAGGGTGAGGGCACCTACCTGCCCACCTTCGGTGGCCTGCCGGACCCGCAGTCGCCCGGTCGCGCGAACTGGAACGACCGCCAGCGCCTCACCTCCGAGCGTCCCCCGCGCGAGATCTACGTCGACGTCAACGGCTCGCGGTGGGTGCGTGAGGACGAGGAGTCGATCGACGAGAAGGAGCGCGCCCTGGTCACCATCCCCGACCAGACGTTCTGGACGATCTTCGACGACGCCGCCCTGGCCCTGTCGACGGGAGACCTCAACCAGATGATCGTCGGCAAGGAGCCCGACGACGTCCGCGCGGTGGCCGACACCCGACCCGGCGTGCACTCCGCGGACACGCTCGAGCAGCTGGCTGCCAAGTCCGGCATCGACGTCGCCGGACTGGTCGCGACCGTGGAGAAGTACAACGGCTTCGTGGCGGCCGGCGCCGACGCCGACTTCGGGCGCGAGTTCCTGCCGGCGCCGATCGCGCAGGGCCCGTTCTACGCGGTCCGCAACCACGCGATCACCCTGGTGACGTTCCAGGGCCTCGACATCGACGCCGACTTCGCCGTCCGGGACGAGGCCGGCGCTCCGATCGCGGGGCTGTACGCGGTCGGCGAGGTGATCGGTGCCGGTGCCACCTGCGGCAACTCGTTCTGCTCGGGCATGCTGACCACTCCCGCGCTGACCTTCGGTCGTCTGCTCGGCACCCGCCTCGGAGCCGGTGCGACGGCCGCCGCGTCCGCCTGATCACGATCTCGTGAACCGTGTCGCCCGGGGCGAGCCTGTTTGCGCTGCTCCGGGCGACATGGGTGAATGCTCGTTACGCTGTGCGGAACAGCGACTCGTGAGGGACTTCCCTCGACGTACGGCCCACGCGGCCGGGAAGACGGTGATCCGATGAGCCCGCGCATGGCAGGCAAGCCCGAGACGAGCGGCGGTGCGACCATTGCGACCGTCGAACGCGCGATGGACGTGTTGCTGCACATCGCCACCACCAAGGGGCCCGACTTCGGCATCACCGAGCTCGCCGAGGACCTCTCGATGTCCAAGGCCGCCGTGCACCGCGTCCTCGCCTCGTTGCGCGGGCGTGGTCTGGTGGACGTCGACGAGCGCACCCGTCGTTACTCCCTCGGTGTCGGCGCCCTTCGCCTCGGTCTCGCCTACCTGGACCGGATCGACGTGCGTCGTCTGGGGCGTCCTGCGTTGGAGAGGCTCTCGCAGCGCACCAACGAGACCGCGACGCTGTCGGTCCTGCTCGGACACTCCGAGCGCATCTACGTCGACCAGGTGACGCCCGAGCGCGAGGTCATCATGTCGGTGACCATGGGGGAGCCGTACCCGTTGCACGCCGGTGCCTCGGGACGCGCGTTCCTGTCGTTCCTCGATCCGGTGCATCGCGAGGACTACCTCAGCCACGTCGCGCTCCAGGCGCTCACCGACCTCACCGTCACCGACCGGGACGCCCTGCGTGTCAGTGTCGACGAGGTCCGCCAGCAGGGCTGGGCCACCTCGGCGGGGGAGCGGAAGTCGGGCGCCGCGTCGGTGGCCGCCCCGGTGCTGGGGCACGACGGCCGGCCGATCGCGGTGGTCAGTGTGTGCGGTCCGGCCGACCGGATCGCGTCCTCCCTGGACCGCTGTCGTGAAGAACTGCTGGACACCACGCGCACCATGTCGCGTCAGTTCGGATGGGACGGCCGTTCCGCCTGAGCGGTGTCGTCCCATGAACCGCCCTCCGGAACGTCGGTCCGGAGGGCGTTGCTCTTTGTGAGCCGTCTCACTCGGCAAGATTCGTCAGACATTTTTGACGAACCTTGAGTTTCTGCTTGTGGAACATCGTTCCTTTACCGGAAACTTGTGGCTGCTGAGTGATCGAGGTCACCCCCAGGGCCTCGGCGCTCGTGGCGTGAGTGCGACCGCGCTCAGGAACGAGTGATCCGTGACCCCACCCTCCAACCAGGTCTTCGGGCCGTTGGTGTCCGTCTCCGACACTGAGGCGCACGTGCGCCTGTTCTCCGACGTGTTCGGGATGCAGGTGGCCGGGCGCCACACCGTCGAGCGCCGAGAGACCCTCGACGCGATCTCCCCGCGCCACACCCTGGAGCGGATCGAGCTCACGGTCCTGACGACCCCGGGCACCCGTACTGGTGTCGTCCTGGTCGACTTCGGCGTCGCTGACGCGCCGACCGTGCGCGACTGGTCCACCCGCGTCCACCTCGACGCACTCAAGGTGATCGACTTCTACGCCCCCGACTTCGGCGCGGCCGTGGCACACGCTCGCGCCCGCGGGTATGAGGTGATCGAGTCCGAGGCCAGCTACGAGTTGGCCGAGGGCACCTTCCGCGAGGCGCACCTGTGGGGACCCGACAACGTGGTCACCGCGTTCCTGGGTGGACCGGCGGAGTTCTTCGCCGACTTCGCCCAGGTGACCGACGCTCTCGTCAGCGAGGTGCAGAGCATCTCCGCGCCGCTCTCCGACGCCTCCGACAGCGTCGCGTTCTACCGCGACGTCCTCGGGTGGAACGTCGTGTACGAATATGCACTCGACGACCCCAGTTTCGCCGCGATGCTGGGCGTGGAGCACCTGACGCTGCGTTCACGCAACGTCGGTCCGAACACCCGTGAGCCCTACTTCGGGCTGATCGACTACGGCCTCCCCGGCGGGGCCGACGACTCACTGACCGGTCGATCGGTCCCGCCGCACCGAGGACTCCTCGGTGCCGTGGTCCTGACCCACGACATCGCGGCGATCCATGCCGCCGCTGGCCTGGAGGCTGTCCCCGTGGTCCTCCAGCTGCCTTCCCTCGAATCCGACCGGGCGGCGTGGCTGACCACGCCGCACACCGTGCCCCATCTCGTCCTCGAGGTCGAGGCCCCGGTCGACCACCCTCGTGAAGAGGAAGGAACCACTTCATGCTGAAGATGACCGTGTCCCGGTTGCTCAGCGCGATCCCCGTGCTGCTCCTGGTCTCGATCGTGGCCTTCACGCTGCTGCGCCTCGCCCCCGGCGACCCCGCGCTGCTGTCCGTGGGCCTCGAGGCGCCGCCGGAGGCCTTGGCCAAGGCTCGCGCCGACATGCACCTGGACGACTCGATCCTGGTCCAGTACTGGACCTGGCTGACCGACATGCTCCGTGGAGACCTCGGCACCAGCTACTCCGACAAGGCTCCGGTGACCGAGGCCATCAGCGACCGCCTCGGCGTCACGATGCAACTCGCGCTCATGGCCCTGGCCCTGATCGTCGTCATCGGCATCCCGCTCGGCGTCGTCTCCGCGCTGCGGGCCAACGGCTTCGTCGACCAGGTGATCCGCGTGGTCTCCCTGGCCGGCATCTCGGTGCCCAACTTCGTCATCGGCCTGTTCCTGGTCCTGGCCTTCGGCTGGTGGTTCCCCGGGGTCCTGCCGTACCAGGGCTTCGTGCCGCTGGACGAGTCGGTCAGCGAGAGCCTGAAGTCGACGCTGCTCCCGGCGATCGCACTGGCCGCCCCGCAGATCGGCCTGGTGGCCCGTCTGACCCGTTCCTCGATGCTCGAGGTGCTCAACCAGGAGTACGTCTCGGCCGCGCGTGCCATGGGCGTCTCCGAGCGCGTCATCATCTGGAAGGACACCCTGCGCAATGCACTGCTGCCGGTCGTCACCGTGCTCGGCGTGCAGACCGGCTTCCTCCTGGGCGGCTCCGTCGTCGTCGAGAGCGTCTTCGGCATTCCCGGTCTGGGGCGCCTGCTCGTGGAGTCGTTCGCCATCCGCGACTACCCGATCACCATCGGCGTGATGATGTTCGTGGCCGTCGTCTTCGTGTTCGTGAACATCGTCGTCGACCTCCTCTACGGAGTCATCAACCCCCGCATCCGGGTCGGCTACGCCAGTGGAAAGGAATGAGTCGACGATGAGCTCCACCACCCCCACCCCCAGCCCCACCCCCAGCCCCACCGCCACCTCCAGCTCCAGCTCCACCCACGTCGCCACCGCCCCGGCGATCCCCACCCCCGTGGACGAGGTCGGACTGCTCCGTCGCCTGGCCTCGCGCAAGCTGTCGCTGGTCTGCATGATCGGTGTGGCCCTGTTCCTGCTGCTCGCCGTGTTCGGCCCGATGTTGGCGCCCTACGACTACACCGAGCTCGGTGACGAGTCCCTGGCCGCACCCAGTGCGGAGCACTGGATGGGCACCGACTCCGTGGGTCGCGACGTCTTCTCGCGCTTCCTCCACGGTTCGCGGATCTCGATCCTGGTCGGCTTCATCGCCGTCGTCTTCGCCCTCGTCATCGGCTCCCTGCTCGGCATGCTCGCCGGCATGAAGTCGGGCAAGTGGCGCGACTCCGTGATCATGCGACTCATGGACGTCATCCTGGCGTTCCCGCTGCTCGTCCTCGTCCCGGTCATCACCGGCATCCTCGGCCAGCGCGACATCTCGGTCGGCCCGCTCCGGATCGGCCCGTCGGTGCTCGTCGCGATGGCCATCGGCATCGTCCTGATCCCGGTCTTCGCCCGTATTGCACGCGCCTCGGTGCTCGCCGAGATGCGCGAGGAGTACGTGACGGCCGTGAAGTCCTTCGGCGGTCGCAACTCCGACATCCTCTTCCGCAACCTGCTGCCCAACATCTCCGCGCCCCTCGTCGTCCAAGGTGCGTTCGGTCTGGCGATGGCCGTCGGCGTCGAGGCCTCGGTGTCCTTCCTCGGCCTCGGTGTCCAGCCGCCCGGCGCGTCCTGGGGAACCCTGCTGGCCGACGCCCGTCAGTACGTGACGCTCGGCGCCTGGTGGCTCGTGCTGTTCCCGTCGATCGCGATCGCGTTGTTCGTCCTCGTCTTCAACCTGCTGGGCGACCAGCTGCGTGACGAGCTGGATCCGCGCGCCAAGTCGACCAAGAAGAAGTCCGCCACGAAGAAGGGCGACGAGAAGTGACCACTCCCACCCCCACCACCTCCGGTGCCGCCGGAGCCGACGAGGTCCTGCGCGTCACCAACCTGCAGACCACCTACCAGTTCCGTGGCGAGCCGGTCCCGGCCGTCAAGCGGTTCGCGCTGAGCGTCAAGCCCGGTGAGATCGTCGGTCTGGTCGGCGAGTCCGGCTCGGGCAAGTCCACCGCGCTGAAGTCGATCCTCGGCATGCTCCGTCCTCCGGCGAAGGTCGAGGCCGACGAGATCCTCCTGGCCGGACGCGACCTGCGTCAGCTCGACGAGGAGGAGCTCCGCAAGGTCCGCGGCGGCGAGATGGCGATGATCTTCCAGGACCCGATCAACTCGTTCAACCCGTCCTGGACGATCGGCAGCCAGTTCCGTCGTGTGCTCTCCCTGCACCGTCCCGACCTGCAGCCCAAGGAGTACGACGCCGAGATCCTGCGTCTGCTCAAGAGCGTCGGCATCGACGGTCGAGGCAAGCTCAAGGCCTACCCGTTCCAGTTCTCCCAGGGTCAGCTGCAGCGCATCATGATCGCGGTCGCCTGTGCCAGCAACGACCTCAAGGTGTTGCTCGCCGACGAGCCCACCACCAGCCTCGACGTCACCATCGAGGCCCAGGTGCTCGAACTGCTTCGCACCCTGCGTACCGAGCGCAACCTCGCGATGGTGCTGGTCACCCACGACCTCTCGGTCGTGGCGGAGATGTGCGACAAGGTCGTCGTCATGTACGCCGGCCAGGTCGTGGAGGTCGCGGACGTCTACGACCTCTTCGAGAAGCCGCAGCACCCGTACACGAAGCAGTTGTTGCAGGCGATCCCCGGATTCCCGCACGACGGCGAGCGTCTGTACTCGATGCGGGGCGCGGTGCCGCCGCTGACCTCCGACATCAAGGGTTGCTGGTTCGCGGACCGCTGCGACAACAAGCTCGGCGCGATCTGCGACACCACCATGCCCGAGCTGTTCCAGATCGGCACCGCCGGTGCCGCCGCCTCCTGCCACCGCGTCGCCCCCGGCGCGGCACAGCTCGAAGGGAGCCAGGCATGACCGACACCAACGTCGAGCCCCTGATCCGGGTCCGCGACCTCAAGACCCACTTCCCGGTGGGTGGCGGCTTCCTGTCCAAGATGCGCGGGACCCAGCAGACCGTGCATGCCCTCGACGGCGTCAGCTTCGACATCCTGCCCAAGCAGACCCTCGCCGTCATCGGTGAGTCCGGTTCGGGCAAGTCGACCACCGGCCGTTCGATCCTGCGTCTCGAGGAGCCCACGTCGGGCACCGTCGAGTTCCGTGGCCGCGACATCGTGTCGCTCTCCGCGGAGGAGCTGCGCCAGGAGCGCAAGCACATGCAGATGGTCTTCCAGAACCCCTACTCCTCGGTCAACAAGCGCAACCGCCTGGTCGACATCATCGGTGAGCCGCTGCGGGTGCACGGGGTCGGTGACAAGGCCCAGCGCGACGCCAAGGCGGCCGAACTGCTGGACCTGGTGGGCCTCAACCCCACCTTCCTGCACCGCTACCCGCACGAGGTCTCGGGTGGTCAGCTGCAGCGTGTCGGCATCGCCCGCGCGTTGGCGACCGGTCCGGAGTTCCTCGTGGCCGACGAGCCGACCGCGTCCCTGGACGTCTCGGTGCGTGCCCAGGTGATGAACCTGCTCAAGGACCTCAAGGAGGACCTGGGGCTGTCGCTGATGTTCATCAGCCACGACCTCGCGGTGGTCTCCTACATCGCCGACCAGATCGCGGTGATGTACCTGGGCCGCATCGTCGAGATCGGTACCAAGCACCAGTTGGAGTCGAACCCGCAGCACCCCTACACGAAGGCGCTCTTCGGTGCGGCCCCCAAGCCGGACCCGCGTCAGCGCAAGGAGCACTCGGCTCCGCTGGGGGAGGTGCCCAACGCGATCAAGCGTCCCTCGGGCTGCTTCTACTCGCCGCGCTGCCCGGTCGCGACCGCGGAGTGCTTCGAGACCTACCCGACGCTGGAGACCAAGACCGCCGGGCAGCAGGTGGCGTGCCACCTGGTGACTCCGGCCGACGGCGCGACCGTCCTGGGCATCACGCCCGTCTGATCCCGGTCCTGCGACCGAGCAGTCGTGGCCCGGAGCGGTGTGCTCCGGTCCGGTCCACCTGCTGACACCGAGGAACCCCTCACGCTCGACGGCGTGAGGGGTTCCACCATTTCTGGGGGACTCCGTCGTGATGCACGTCCCGAGATCATGAGTTGCGGTAAGTCTTTGCCGTCAGGCGATGTGTCTGCCGGTGGGGTGGAGTGGGGGAGTACGTGGTGTGGCTCAGCGTGAAGGCTGCCCGTGGGCGGGAGGAGGTGGTGCCGTCCGGGCGCAGCTTCCGGTGGGGAAGTCGCCTGGCGCTGCTCGCGTCGGCGGTGTGCGTGCTGATGGCGTTGTCGAGCGCCACGAGCGGCGCACTGGTGTTGGGCGGAAAGGTCACGTTGCCCTTCGAAGGCTCACGGGGACCGTTAAGCGCAACACAGCGTATCTCCTGGGAAGTCGCCGGGCCGACGCAGCCGGTTTGCGAGGCTGGCGACGCGGGGAGCTGGCAGGACGACGAGTGCCTCCACTTCTACGTCCGCAGTGGCGATCAAGGCGTGACGGCCGATGACGGGACGTACGTCAATCGGGCCGACGTCCGACCGGTCGCGGTCCACTGGGGTGGGGAGATGGAACTCGCCAGCGGAGGCGGCTGGAGTCCGTGGGTGGCGTTCACGCTCGGGGTGCAGGTGGCCGGCCTGGCGCTGGCGAGCGCCTTCCTCTTCCTGCTGCACCGGGTGCTGAGTGCTGCGGCGTCCGGTGACGTCTTCAGCCCGCGCGCGGTCGCTCGCGTGCGTGGCATGGGGTGGCTGCTCATCGCCGGGGGAGTGCTCGGTTTCCTCGAGTGGGCGCTCGGAACTCCGAGCAAGCTCGACTACGGATCGAGCCAGTTCGGCCCGGCAGCCGACCTGAGCGCCCCCGGGCCGCAGTCGATCGACCTGACGCTGTTCGCCGTCGGTGCGCTGGTGCTGCTGCTCGCCCAGGTCTTCCGGCACGGCCACGAGGTCGAGTCCGAGCGGAGGATGACCATCTGATGGCGATCATCGTCCGCCTCGACCGGATGCTCGTGGAACGCCGGATGACGCTGACCCAACTCTCCGAGCGCGTGGGGATCACGGTGCCGAACCTGTCGATCCTCAAGAACGGGCACGCCAAGGCGGTGAAACTCTCCACCCTCGACGCCATCTGTGAAGCCCTGGAGTGTCAGCCGGGAGACCTGCTCGAACACATCTGATCGCAGAAGACATCAGGTCACGAGTTCCGCTTCAACGTCTGATTCTTCTCAGGGCCGTCACGCGTTGACGGGGAACTCCTGATGGATGTTGTGGGGCCGAGCATACGCTCGGCCCCACTTCTGTTGCATCAGCTCTGATAGGGCTTGTAGGACGCTACTTGCCCTCGGTTATGCCCAACACGGTCCAGCGAAATGTGAACTTTCGGACCGGGTGCATGAAACCGTTCCCGGAGTCGGAGCATCGCCGCTGGATAGTGCGCCCATCAGTCGTTCCCATACTCAGGTTCCTGCCACTGCGACCACTCTTCGGAGTCCACTTCGAAGGTCTCGGGAAGGTCAGCCGCTTGAACCAGTTCGGGGGTCTCGAAGCACAACCCGCAGTTGCTGCAAGTGAAGGCGTAAGAGTAGACGGTCAAGGTCACCCAAGACGTGTAGTCTTCCTCCGAGTTGCGCTCCACGTGGGTGTCGGTCTCGATGACCTCTTCGCCTTCTAGGAGGCCCTCGGCTCCGCACGCGGGGCAGGTGTGGAGCACGTTGTGAGACCACCCCACCGCCAGTGGGTATGCGTTGGGCGTGAACTCCTTGGCCACCTTCGCTGGGAGGTTTCCCGCCTTGTGCTGGGCGAGACGCAGACGCGCGCTCTCCACAAGCATCTCTACTCGGTTGGACATGTATGTGGTGTTGAGAGCGAGGAGGCGGTCAACTTCGCGTTCGCGGTCGCCCACAAGCTCGTCCAGCGACCGGCCCGTTGCGTTCACCAGGATGCTTGCTTGCGTCCAGTACCTCGCCCACCACTGCTCGGGTGGCAGGGAGGTGAAGCGGAGTTCGGGGCCGTGCAAGTAGGCGTTCCGTGCGTTGGTGATTTTGTCGGCCTCGCTGCTGCTGAACGGCTTGAAGGCTTGGGCGCAGCGCTTGTAGAGAGTCTTGGCTCGGACCGACGTGAACTGTCCAGTGCCTTCAATGAGTCCGGCTGCGATGAGTAGGTTCCGGCCTTCTTCGTTGGGTTCTGCGATGAGCAACGGTGACACTCTCGCTAGGGCAGCCTTGGCAAGTAGTTCCAGCGCCAGCGCCGCCCATAGCGCCTTCTCGTCGAAGCTCTGCTCGTCCTCTTCCAAGGCTCGGTTGAGGAAGAGCTTTGCCTTGAGGAACAGTGCGTCGTGGTCGTATGGAGCGGTCAAGACGGGGCCCTCTCAACTCTGAGAGCGAGCCGTTCGAGGGTGCGCTCGGGTTCGTTGGAAGCATCGGCCCGCGCGTGGAGATAGCGCCGGTTGTCGAGCGCTAGGACTAACCCCGGCTCGTTCCACTCGAACTCGTGTACCTCAGGCAGGCACTCCTTGACGGCTGCCATAGCGCGGCAGGCGCGCGGGTCACCAGGGGTCATGCATACGGGGTCGTAGCGGACAGCGTGACCCTCCCGGTTGAAGTCGAGGATGGGAGCAAGAAACGAATCGGAGCCTGAGTCGACGATGAAGAGTCCGTGGACAAGGTCGCCCATCGGCTGTGAGCCGAGGGTAGGGGGCACGAACCGCGCGAAGCGCGTAGGGATCTCCGACCTCGTGGGACAGGACAGCAACACCACGTCGGGCGGGGTTTCGAGATGCGCGCCGTCCGTGTGTAGCGGTTGCTCGCCCAACCCGTGCACTCGACTCATCGAACGCTGCTGAGCCTTGTCTGCCGGAGTCGGCCTGAGCCGCTCGATGCGAGGCGAAGAGGTGCGGCGGTTGGGTATGACACGGACGCTGCCGTCAATGTCCCGTTCAAGCACCGACAGCCCACCTTTGAAGACCCCGTAGCCCTTGTCGCGTACCTCGTTCAAGAGGTTGGTCAGGTGATACATGAGAGGGAATCTATGCATGTTGTCGCGGCAGGGTGGATGGTTCTCACTGCACGTGCGTACATTAAATGACCCCTTAGGGGTTGGCGGAGTCACCGCTCTCCCAAAGGGGCACTTCGTGTCAGCGACGGGGCTATGTGAGCTGGCCCAGATCGATCCGGTCCCAGTTCGCATCGGCCGGCAGATCCATGCAGGCCGTGATCGTCTGCGCGACGACGTCGGCAGGCAGTTTCGCCACGTCACGTCCGGCGCTCATCTCGCTGTCGACGCAGGCGTTGACCACGACGTCGGTCAGCTTCACCCGGGTTCCGGCGAGCTCGCCGCGCACGCTCTCGACGAGTCCGCGCAGACCGTGCTTCGCGGCCGCGTGGGCAGCGCCGCCGGGGAACGGGGTCACGCCCGCGCCGGAGTTGAGGGGGTGAAGACGTGGCCGCGGCGTCCGTCCACCAGTTCCTGGGCGGTCATGCGCCGCGAGGCGAGCGCCAGGGTGTGGAACGCCGCGGTGAGGTTCGACGCGATCTGTGCGTCCCAGGCGTCCGTCGTCAAGGAAGCCACCGGTCCACGCGTGAACGCCCCCGCGGAGGCGACGATCACCTCGAGACGGGCGTCGGGGGCGAGATGGCGGGCCGCGACGTCGTCGAGCACGCCGGGCAGTGAGACGTCCGCCGTCGCGGGGCGCACCCGGCCGGGCAGGCCGGACGCTGCATCGGCGAGGTCGGCCAGCGGCGCCGCGCGACGCCCGAGTGCGACGACGTGCAGTCCACGCGCGGCGAGAGCCAGAGTGATCGCGCGTCCGATGCCGGTCCCGGCTCCCGTGACCATCGCGCAGGCACCCGTCAGTGGGCGGGAGTCGGCGACGGCGTTCACAGGCGCTGGAAGAACTCGACGCGTTCGCCGTCCGGGCCGAACCATGCACGCACGCGTACCCGTCCGAAGCCGACCTGGTCGACCTCGATCTCGTCGCCGGCAGTCTCCGTGCCGATCGCCTTCAGCAGCACGGTGGTGGCGTCGAGGTCGGTGGTCTCGAAGGCGAGAGACAGGATTCCTGCGGTGCCTGCGACCGCGAGGTGACGCTGGTCGTCGCCCTCGAAGCCGACGTACTGGGCGATCTCCACGCGACCGGAGTCGTTCCTGTCGGGGTGCATCATGTTGATGTTGTGCAGGCCCACGCCGTCGGGCAGATGGAAGAAGTCCTCCATCCGCTCCAGCAGCTTGTCGTAGAGGGGACGCAGGCCGAGCGCGGCGTAGAAGCGGGCCGAAGCGTTCGCGTTCGCCGAGTGCAGGCACACGGTCTGCAGGCCGGTCGGGCGACCGTCGTAGTCGGCCAACGGGTTCGCGGGGCCCGGCTCCAGCTGGAACACGTCGACGAGGATGCCGTCGGGGTCCCACGAGAGAGAGTCCCACGCGGACAGGTCGGGGGTGACCGTCCAGTGCGTCGGGCCCGAGCGAGTCTTCCCGCCGTGGGCGGCGACCGCAGCCATCGCGGCGTTGATCTCGGGCACCCGGATGTTGAGGGCGTAGTGGCCCAGATCCTGCAGACGCGAGTAGTCGCCCCAGTAGAGGGGCTTGCTCTCGGGGTAGTGGACCAGACGCACCAGGCCGGTGGTGCCTCCGGCCGGTCCCAGGACGACGGCCTCGCCGACCAGATCGGTGGCCCCGCCCCACAACTGTGCTGTCTCCTCGGGCGAGATCGGGCCACGGCCGTGCTCGACGTAGTCGAAGCACCCCGAGTAGAAGGCGACGGACGCCTCCAGGTCGGTGACGCCCACGGTGGCCACCTTCACCTCGCTGATCGCAGGTCGAGTCACGGCACAACTCCAAGCACTGGGGGAGGCGTCCAGGGGACGGCCCGCATGCGCGGACCGGAACGCTGTACCAAGTGTCGGTGCGGCAGTGGGCACGCGCAACCGTTTCTCACGCATTGTTGAAACACTTTGCACCGGCATTGATTACGGTGATCGGAACACGGTTTCACGAGAGGCGTCCCCCCATGAGCTCCGCAGCCACCTCCCCCCTTGCTGGTGTCGAGATCGAACGGCACTACGCCACCCTGCCGGCCGGATCGGCCAGCAGTGGTGCCCAGGTCCACTACCTGCGCGCCGGACACGGCAAGCCCGTCGTCCTCACCCACTCCTCGCCGATGTCGGCCGAGACCATGAAGCACTGGATCGAGCCACTGGCTGCACGGTTCACCGTCTACGCCCTCGACACTGCCGGGTACGGCCAGTCCGATCCACTGACCGCTGTCGACGGCGACGAGCCGACCATCGACGACTACGCCGTGCGCGTCCTGGAGTTCGCCGACGCCGTCGGTCTCGACCGTTTCACCATCGGTGGCACCCACACCGGCTCCAAGATCGCCCTCGCCGTCGCGGTGCGTGCTCCCGGTCGGGTGGCGCAACTCGTCATGGACGGCCTGGGCATCTACACCTCCGCGGAGATGCTCGACCAGCTCGACCGCTACACCCCACCCGTGGTGCCGGACTGGTACGGCGGTCACCTTCTCGAGGCCTGGCACCGCATGCGCAACATGTGGACGTTCTTCCCCTGGTACGACCAGCGCCCCGAAGCCCGTCTGGACGAGTCGCTGCCCGCGCTCGAGGACCTGCACCAGATGACGTTCGACCTCCTGCGCTCGCCTGACTGGGGCCTCGCCTACCGGGCCGCGTTCCGTTACGACGCCCGCGCAGCTCTGGAACGCCTCAAGGTCCCGGCCGTGCTGGTGGCCAAGGAGGCCGACCCGCTGCACGGACACCTCCCGCGCCTCGGCGTCGACGCCCCCTCGCTCACCGTCACCAGTGTCGCCAACGCCGACCACATGGCCGCCGTCGTCGCCGCCTTCGACGACGCCGTCGACCTGCCCGACGCACCGCAGGTCCCCGCAACCGTCCACCTCGGCGGGACCACCCGCCGCTACGTGCGCACCGCGAGCGGCACCACGCACGTCCGGTTCGACGGAGACCCCGACGCACCGGTCGTCCTGCTCGTGCACGGCTCGCCCGGATCGGCGGACTCCTTCGACGACCTGATCCGCGACCTCGCCGCCGACCACCTCGTCGTCTCGCCCGACACCTTGGGCAACGGGTTCTCCTCGCCGCCGCACGTGGACCTCGAGCACGGTGTCGTGCCCGAGATCGGTGATTTCGCTGACGTCACCGCCGAGGTGATGGAGGCTCTGGGCCTGCGTGGGGTGAAGGCGTACGGCAGTCACACCGGAGCCTGCATCGCCCTCGAACTCGCGTGCCGACGACCCGACCTGGTGGCACAGGTCGTCGCCGACGGGCTCCCGGTGCTCGACGAGGAGTCGCGCCGCGACATCCTGGCCAACTACTTCATCGACATGAGTCCGACCATTCACGGCGAACACCTGGTGCGGGCCTGGCACACGATCCGCGACGTCCAGCTCTACTGGCCCTGGTACCGCACCGACGCGGTCAACGCCCGACCCACTGCGCCGTCGGACCCCGAGCACCTGCACCGTCTGGTGATGGAGTTCGTCAAGAGCGGCTCGTCGTACAAGTACTCCTACGGTGCGGCGTTCCGCTTCATGTCCCAGGAGCGTCTGGCGGCCGTCGACGTCCCGGTCCTGGTCTGCGCGACCCCGGAGGACATGCTGCGTGAGGGCAGTGAGGACATCGCCGGCGGACGAATCTCGTTCGTCGAGCTCGAACCCGCTGCCGGGCGCGGTGCCGCCTGGGCCCTGCGTCAGGTGAACTGAGCTCCTCCCCAACGCCGGACGTCATCACATTCGGTCGCTCTGGCGACCGAATGTGATGACGTCTTGAGGGGAGGTGGGTGGGGGAGGGTCAGGCGGTCGGAGGCTTCAACTCGCGCTTGACGACCTTGCCGCCGGCGTTGCGAGGCATCTCGTCGATCGCGTACCAGCGACGGGGGATCTTGTAGCCGGCCAGCGTCTCGCGGCAGTGGGCCTCCAGCGCCTCGGTGTCGAGTTCGACGCCGGGCTTGAGCACGACGTGCGCGACGACGGTCTCGCCCCACTGCTCGTCGGGTTCACCGACGACGGCCGACTCCACGATCGCGTCGAAGGAGGCCAGTGCCTCCTCGATCTCACGCGGGTAGACGTTGGTGCCGCCGGAGATGATCAGGTCCTTCTTGCGGTCGACGATGGAGATGTAGCCCTCCTCGTCCTGGACGACGATGTCGCCGCAGGTCACGAAGCCGTCCGCGGTGGTGCACTCCGCGGTCGCCTCGGGGTTGTCGAGGTAGCCGTTCATCAGGAACGGGGAGCGACTGAAGAGCTCGCCGGGCTGACCGGGCTCGACCTCGTTGCCGGCGTCGTCGAGGACCTTGATCTCGGTCATGAACCACGGGTGCCCCACGGATCCGGGCTTGCGGTGCATGTCGACCGGACGCAGGTTGGTGATGATGCCGGACTCGGTGGAGCCGTACAGCTCGTGCACGCCGCACTGCGGGAACGTCGCCATCACCCACTGCTTGAGCGGCCAGGGCAGTGCCGCGGCGTTGAAGTAGAGGGTGTCGAGGCTGGAGAGGTCCTTGGCCGCGATCACGTCGTCGCCCAGGGACTTGAGGCCCTGGGTCATGGTCGGGATCAGGAACGCGGACTGGACGCGGTCGCGCTCCACCAGGTCGAGGAACCCCTGCGGGTTCCACTTGTTGAGCATCGTCACGGTGCCGCCGGTGTAGACGGGCGCGAAGCCGAACGCGAACCCTGCGCCGTGGTACATCGGCGCCACTGCCGCGGACATGCGGCCGTTGCCCAGGCCGTACTCCATCGCCGACATGTAGATGGTGAGCACGCGGGAACGGTGCGAGATCAGCACGCCCTTGGGCTTGCCGGTGGTGCCCGAGGTGTAGGTGATGCAGAACGGCTCGTTCTCGTCGACCTGGACGAGCGGGTCGGTGGTGCCACCGCTCGCAAGGGCGTCCTCGTAGGCGGAGCCGATCGGGGTGGAGTCGAGGGAGAGTGCGGCGAGCCCCTGGGCCGCCGCCGCGTCGGCGACGATGCCGGAGAGCTTGCCGTTCAAGATCACGGTGCGTGAACCGGAGTGCTCGAGGATGTACTCCGCCTCGGCCGGGGTCAGGCGTGGGTTGAGCGGCACCATCACGAGACCGGCCTTGGCCAGGGCAGTGGCGACCTCGGGGAACTCCAAGCGGTTGCCCAGGAGTACCGCGACCTTGTCGCCGTGGGCGTGACCGGCGTCGAGGAGGTGGTTGGCCAACCGGTTGGAGCGCTCGTGGAGCTCGGCGTACGTCTGGCGACGGTCGTTGTCGATGACCGCGGTGGCTCGGGGGGTCGCGCGGGCGAACTCGCGGACTCCGTTCGCGATGCAGAGGGGGGCTCCGCCGGTGGTGAGCGCCATCAAGTGCTCCTTCGTGCTGGGCGGACGTCCGGTGACGTCGCCGGTGGCTGTGTGGGGGAGGGGCGTGTCCTCACGGGTGGGGTGAGTTGCGTTCCGGAGGGCCGTGAATCCGATATCTTGTCCATGAAACACCCTGTATCGGAATCACGTTCCGCTTACTGTAATGCCGTTCCGGTAGGCGCGCAGATGATCAGCTGTGGCGCCCCGAACTCTCCGTCACTTCATCCCGTCACATCACGCCGTCACATCACCCCGTCGCGCAGCAGCGGGACGGCGCCGCACCCCAGGAGTCACCATGGACGTCATCGACATCGACAACGACGAGCACGGCTGGTTCGACCTGCTGCCCGCAGGGTCCGACCAGGTGACCCGCATGGCATCGCTGTGGAAGGACGAGGAGCGCGGCTACCGCGCCGTCCTGGTCGACTTCCCCGACGACTGGCGTCGCGACCTCGTCGGCAACCAGCCGGCCCAGGAGGAGATGGTCTCCCTCACGGGCGCCATGTACATCAACGGTCTGCGCGCAGCCGTCGGTCAGCTCCTCGTCGGCGTGCCGCACGGCACTCGTTCGGCCACCTACAACGACCCCGACACCCGCGTCCTGGTCTGGTTCTCCGGCGAGTCCGGCGGCTGGCAGGACGGCCCCCACGACCCGCCGCTCGACATGGAGGTCGTCGACCTCGTCCCCGGCGTCGTCCGTCCGCCCGCTGAGGGCATGGTCGGTTCGATCGAGGTCCACGAGGACGTCGCCGGCAAGACCTTCGACGTCGACGTCGACCTGTTGTGGCTGCACGAGCGCAAGTTCGTCCACCTCGCACCCGGCGAGGTCGCCCCGGACGCCGGCGGCCTCTGCGTCGTCAAGCGCTGGGCCTGACGCTCACGCGGGCCGGGGGGACGTCCGACGTCGCCTCGGCCCGCTGCTGTCCGTGCGACAGCTCTGTTCGACCGCACCGTAGGAACCCCTGCAGCGCGGGGACTCACGGGAACCGAGGAGGTACCGGTGGCACTGGAACTCGAGGCGGCTGACGCTGCCAAGGCAGGGACGACGACGATCGCGACGGTCGAGCGCGCCGCCGACCTGTTGTTGCACATGGCGTCCGCGGTGGGCCCCGATTTTGGGATCACCGAGCTCGCCGAGGAGCTCGGCGTCTCGAAGACGGCCGTGCACCGCCTGCTCGCCACCCTGCGCAACTCCGGCATGGTGACCCTCGAGCCTCGTACACGTCGTTACTCGCTGGGAGTCTCGGCGCTCCGACTCGGCCTCTCCTATCTGGATCGCGTCGACGTGCGCCGCATGGGGCGTCCGGCGATCGAGGACCTGGCCGACCGCACCGGTGAGACCGCGACGTTGTCGGTGATGCTGGGCGGTCACGAGCGCATCTGTGTTGACCAGGTGTTGCCGGATCGCGAGGTGATCCTGTCGGTGCGGATGGGGGAGCCCTTCCCGCTGCACGCCGGGTCGGCCGGCATGGCTTTCCTGGCCTTCCTGCCCGCCGAGGCACGCGCCGCCTACCTGGCCTCCCCGCGGCTGGCGTCGTTGACCGCCAACACCGTCACCGATCCCGCGCGTCTTGCCGAGATCATCGACGAGGTCCGAGAACGCGGCTGGTCCGAATCCAACGGCACTCGTCGCGTGGGTGCCGCCTCCATCGCTGCACCGGTGCTGAGTCACGAGGGGTTCCCGATCGCCGCCGTGGGCCTGTGTGGTCCCGCGGAGCGGTTCCTGGAGCATCGCGAGGAGTGCGTCGCCGAACTGCTCGTCGCCAGCCGCGAGCTGTCGCGTCGTTTCGGTTGGAACGACTGATCCGGATCCCACCCTCACCGGCAGGTATATATGATGTAGACCGTATGGTCCTGAGTTCACGGAAGAGGTCCCGCCATCAGTACTGAAACGAACTTCGACGTCGTCGTCGTGGGTGCCGGAACCGCCGGTCTGCCGTGCGCGATCCACGCCGCCCAGAGTGGTGCCCGCGTACTGCTGGTGGAGAAGGACAACCGCATCGGCGGCACACTGCACATCACCGGTGGGCACATGGCCGCCGGCGGCACGCGCCGCCAGGCCGAGCGCGGCATCGCCGACAGCCCCGCCCAGCACCTGGCTGACATCAAGCGCATCACCAAGGGCACGGCCCGCGAGGACCTCGTCGAGATCGTCGCCGAGCACGCCCCCGACACCATCGAGTGGCTCACCGACCGCGACTTCCCGTTCGCGCCCGAGAGCCCGCGCATCGTCTACGGCCACGAGCCCTACGACGTCGCCCGCACCTACTACGGCAAGGACGAGGGCATCTCGATCCTCGAGGTGCTCACCAAGGAGCTGGAAGCCACCCAGGCCTCCCACGACCTCACGGTGTGGACCGCCTCGCCGGTCACCGAGCTGCTGACCGACGCCGACGGCGCCGTCACCGGCGTCTCGGTCTACCACGGTGGCGACGAGGTCGAGATCCACGGAGTCGTCGTCCTCGCCACCGGCGGCTACGGCTCCGAGCCCGAGCTCTTCATGGAGTTCGACGGTGCCCCCCTGGTCTCCGCAGCCGCCAAGACCTCCACCGGCGACGGCATCCTGCTCGGCCAGTCCATCGGCGCCGGCCTCCAGGGCGAGGGCACCTACCTGCCCACCTTCGGTGGCCTGCCCGACCCTCAGTCGCCCGGTCGCGCCAACTGGAACGACCGCCAGCGCCTCACCTCCGAGCGTCCCCCGCGCGAGATCTACGTCGACAAGCACGGCAAGCGCTGGGTCCGTGAGGACGAGGAGTCGATCGACGAGAAGGAGCGCGCGCTCGCCAAGATCGACGACCAGACGTTCTGGACGATCTTCGACGACGCTGCCCTGGAGGTCTCCACCGGTGACCTCAACCAGATGATCGTCGGCAAGGAACCCGACGCGGTGCGTGCGGTGGCAGACACCCGTCCCGGTGTCCACTCGGCCGCCACGCTGTCCGAGCTCGCCGCCAAGGCCGGCATCGACGAGGCCGGTCTGCTGTCCACCGTCGAGGCCTTCAACAAGGCCGTCGAGGCCGGACAGGACCCCGAGTTCGGTCGTGAGTACCTGCCCGCCCCGATCGCCCAGGGCCCGTTCTACGCGGTCCGCAACCACGCGATCACGCTGGTCACCTTCACCGGCCTCGACATCGACGCCGAGTTCGGTGTCCGCGACGAGGAGGGCAACACCATCCCCGGTCTCTACGCGATCGGTGAGGTCATCGGCGCCGGTGCCACCTGTGGAAACACCTTCTGCGGCGGCATGCTCACCACCCCGGCGCTGACCTTCGGTCGACTGCTCGGCACCCGCCTGGGCCAGGCCTCGGCCTGACCCGGAACGGGGCCCGGACGAACCGGCGGCGGCACTTGGGCTGACGCGCCGGCCGACAGCCCGCCCCGTTCCCACACCCCGGAGCGCCATCCCTGCGGGGGTGGCGCTCCGGTGCGTTCACGCCTCCACGTAGCCTGAGCGCCCGTGACCCTTCCCCCCACGGTCCCCGCACCACCCCCTGCATCTGACGCTCCGCTCCCGCACCGTCGAGCTCTGCACGTGGCCGCCGCGATCTCCACCTACGACCGATTCGTCGTCATCCCGCTGCTGGTGATCCTGGCGACCGCCTTCGACCGCCCGGTGGCCGAACTCCTCGTCCTCGCGGTGGGCCACCAGATCGCCTACGGCGTCGGGCAGCCGCTCTGGGGCGCGCTCTCGGACCGCTTCGGCCGGGTGAGGGTGATCCGCTTCGCGTTGATCGCCGGAGCCCTGGCCGCCATCGGTTCGGCCGCCTCCGTCGGCGTCGAGATGCTGCTGGTCCTGCGCATCCTCGCCGGCGGTCTCTTCGGTGCCGTCGTGCCCACCGTCATGGCCTACGTCGCCGACAAGGCACCCGCAGAACGACGACGCTCCGAGCTGTCGGGGCTGATGCGTTCCATCGCGGTCGGTACCGGTTCGGCGACCGCCGTGAGCGGTCTCATCGGTCAGTACGTGGGGTGGCGTGCTGCCTTCGTCGTACCGGCCGTGCTCGCCCTGGGAGCAGCCTGGGCACTGCGCAACGTCACCCCGCCGGCGACGCGCAACGTCGTCTCGCTGCGCCAGTCCCTGCCGGGCCTGCGCAAGCCCGCCGTGCTGCTGGTGCTCGCGCTGGTGCTGGTGGAGGGGGCGCTCGTCCTGGGCGGTCTGCAGTTGCTTCCCACGGCCCTGCAGGACACCGGACGTGGCGCTGCACTCTCCGGCCTCGTCGCGGCTCTTTTCGGTGTGGCCGTGGTGCTGGTCGCCGGCATCGTGTCCCGCCTGGGCAGCCACGTTCCGCTGAGCACCACGGCCACCATCGGCGCCGTCGCGTTGTTCCTGGCTGGCGTGGTGCTGACCATGACCATCTCGACGCTCACCGTCGCCATCGCTGCGGTGCTCCTCGCGGTCACGTGGGCGTTCCTGCACAACGCGCTCCAGACATGGGTCAGTGAGATCGACGTGCCCGGCCGTGGTCTCGTCGTCTCCTGCTTCGCGGGTTGCCTGTTCCTCGGCTCCGCCCTCGGCGCCTGGCTCGCCCAGGGGCTCGTCGAGACCGGCGAGTGGCGCCTGCTGTTCGCCGTCGGCGCGGTCGCCTCCGCGGTCCTGGGGCTCGTCACCGTCGCCTGCCGTCTCCGCGTGGAGGCGAAGGCCCGATGAGCAGCTTCCGGAACAAGCGTCGTCCCACCCTGCGCACCCGGTACCGCCGCATCCGCAACCGTGTCCGCGCGCTCGACCGTCGCCGTCGTCAGGCGGTGAAACTGGCCGTCATCCTGCCGGTGATCGTGGCGCTGTACGCCTCGGCCAACTCGATCGGCCTGACCGACGCCGTCTCGCGTGCCACCGGTGTCCAGCTCCCTGACGAGCTCCTGATCCCCGGCCTCGACGCTGTGGGTGAAGCGCGTCGCGCGGAGACCGACGCGCGTCGCGACGCGATTGCCGCGGTGAAGGCACGGGTGGAGGCGAAGTACGGCAGCCGTGCTGCCGAACTCATCCCCGACGACCTCTCCCGCGAGGCGGCGGAGGCCTATGCCCGTGATCGCGTCGAAGAGGTCGTCGTGGCTGTGGGCGGCGAGAAGGGTGAGAAGATCGTCGCGGCGGGGGAGAAGGCGGTCCCCAAGAGCAATGGCGGCGGAGCCAAGGGCACCAACGCGTCGGTGAAGGTGCCCACCTCGGCCAAGGCCGTGCTCGGCGACGCGAAGACGTTCGCCAAGGCTCGTCGCCAGTTGGAGACCCTGAAGGTCAAGGGCCGTGCTTCCACGCAGGGCTACCACCGGGACAAGTTCGGCCCTGAGTGGTCGGACAAGGCTGGCCAGTTCGGCTGGACCGGCAACGGCTGCGACACCCGCAACGACGTCCTGGCTCGTGACCTCGTCAAGGTCAAGCGCAAGGGCGGTTGCACCGTCACTTCGGGTGTCCTGGCCTACGAGCGCTACACCGGCGCCGTCGACGTGGCCTTCACGCCCCGGGGCGACTACGCGGGGCACCTCGACATCGAGCACGTCGTACCGCTCTCCGACGCCTGGCAGAAGGGTGCGGCGAAGTGGCCCTCCGAGCGCCGCGCAGCGTTCGCCAACGACCCGCTCAACCTGTTCGCGGCCGACCCCTCGTCCAACCGTGCGAAGGGGGACTCCGACGCCGCCACGTGGCTGCCGGACAACAAGAAGTACCGCTGCGCCTACGTGTCCCACCAGGTTCAGGTGAAGGCCAAGTACGAGCTCTGGGTGACGAAGTCGGAGAAGGCCGCGATCACCCGCGTGCTGTCCACCTGTGCCTGACGGCACCGCCAGGCTGGGCACCCGCGCTGACATGCCGGCGCAATGACACAGGGCCCCGGATCCTCAAGGATCCGGGGCCCTGTGTGGTTTCAACCTGCGGTGGGCAACCCAGGTGAGTGCGGTGCGGTGATGATCAGTACAGCCGCGATCAGCCGACGTAGCCGGGCTTGATGACGCCGAGAACGGCGGCAGCCAGGACGAAGAACCAGATCGCGTAGACCCACGGCTCGGAACGCTTGATCGAGCCGGTGATGCCGTCCTCGACCTCGGGCGAGGAGCCCTCGGTCATCAGGCGACCGAACGACGGGCCGAACGGCACCAGCGCGCGGCGGATCATGATGCCGCAGAAGATCGAGGCGCCGTAGAAGGCGACCTTGAGGCCCAGCCACTTCGGGTTGGTGTCCACGCCGAACGGCTCACTGGCGATGATCGTGTAGAGACCCATGACCACCAGCAGCGCCGAGGCGATGTAGCGGATCACGAGGTCACCGGTGTGGAAGAAGTGGTGCGAGGCCTTCCCGCTGGTGCGGGCCTCCTGCAGGGAGAGGAAGACCCAGACCAGGGTCGCGACCCAGGCCAGGACGACCATCCACCAGGTGAGGAACGACTTGTCACCGAGCGGCCCGAAGTACATGAGCGTCACACCGCTGGCTCCGAAGAGGATCAGCGAGAAACGGGGGGCCATGTCGCAACCCATCATGATCTTGGCAGCGATCATGCGGGTCTCGGGCTGGTACTCCTTCTTCATGAGGAACCGGGACGAGTAGA
Source organism: Nocardioides yefusunii (assembly GCF_004014875.1). NCBI lineage: Bacteria > Bacillati > Actinomycetota > Actinomycetes > Propionibacteriales > Nocardioidaceae > Nocardioides > Nocardioides yefusunii. The sequence continues at coordinate 1,591,857 of NZ_CP034929.1, forward strand.
AGACGCCGAGGTCTCCACCGAGCCAGTACACGAAGAGGACGATGTGAAGGATGATCGCCACGGTGAACATGGAGAAACCGTGGACGACAGCAGAGTCGCCAGCGGCGACCGAGGAAACCTCGGTCGCCGCGAACGCTGCTTCGGAGAGCAGGGGGAGGATCACTCAGAGACTCCTGATCACATTCCGTCGCCGTCCCAGCGGCCGCGCGAGCGGCTGCGGACGGGCAGGGAGGAGATGATGGGCGCGGGGACGGGGTCGCCGTCCTTCCACTCGACCTTGCGACCCCAGTTGTGGGCGTCGTCGGCCGTGCGGTCGTGCTTGTGCTCGGTGTCGCGACCGGCCCAGCCCCAGTTGAGGTTGATGACCTCGCGCTGCTCGGTGGCAGCCTCGTCGTCGTGCGAGTGCTCGTGACCGTGCTCGTGGTCGTGCGAGTGGTCGTGGTCGTGCGAGTGACCGTGGTCGTCGCTGTGGCCGCCCTGGAGGTTGGCCGCGTCCATCGCCTTCATCATGGCGATGATCGACGGGTCGTTGCCGGTGCCCTGGTGCTTGACCGGGGTGTTCTGCTGGCCCTGGTCGATCTGGAACTGCCACGAGGCGTTCATCTGACGCATGTCCTCCTCCGTACGCCACGGCTCAGCCATGTCGTGCGTGGAGTGCGAGTGACGGATGGCCGGGTGCGGCTGCTCCTGGACACCCTCGGGGCCGTAGTTGACGGCGTCGCCGCCCCAACGGACCCACTCGTTCTGGGTGTACCAGTTCTTGAGCTCACCGTCCGAGCGCAGCAGCCAGGTGGCGCCACCCTCCATGGTGGTGAAGTGGCCGTGCTTCACGCGGGCCGGGCGGAAGAAGTAGGTGCCCAGGTCCAGGGTGCCGAAGTTGTACTCCATGTGGCCCTGGGTGGTGTACGCCTCCTCGTAGCACGGGTGGTGCGCGAGGCGGTGGTCGCTCCAGCCCTCCTGGGCGTGGACCAGGCGGGTGTAGAAGCCGGTGACCGGGTCGACGTGGAGGTACTTGATGAAGAGACCCGGCATGGGGCCCGGGTTGGGAACGGCGTCCCACTTCATGGCCTCGGAGTCGATGACGATGACGTCCTCGCGGGCGTCGGCCCAGCGCGGAGCGCCCTCGACCTTGTCCAGCGGGTCGAAGCCGGCGTCGCCGTACTCGCTGTACTTCAGGATCTTGGTGCCTTCGGCGATCTTGATGTAGTCGGCCGGCACACCCTTGGGTGCGTAGACGTAGCCGCCCTTGCCGATCTTCTGGCCGCCGTAGTTGATCTCGCCCTCGAGCACGTAGTACTCGGTGTTGGCGTGGTGGATACCGGGGCCGCGGCCCCAGTCGGTGTGGAAGTCGACGCGGAGCGAGGACGAACCGTCCTCCTCGTCCACCGAGAGGCGACGCTCGGAAGCGCGGCCCTCGCCGCCGGGCAGCTCAGCGGCGTGCCAGACGTAGTCGTTCTCCTGGATCAACTCAACATGGGGTCGCACGGGCCCTCCGAAGTTCTCAGGGCGTCCGAGGACGCCGGTAAGTCAGTGATCACATCTTATCGGTACAAGTTGTCCAGTCAAGTGCTTTCGATGCATTGTGTCTCGCCAAGTAAGAGAAAAATCGCTCGAGGCCCCGTCCGCGGTTCCGGACGGGGCCTCGAGCGAAGTGACCGGACTCAGGCCGTCGGGGGCTTGAGGTCGCGCTTGACGATCTTGCCGCCGGCATTGCGGGGCAGCTCGGGGGTGGCGTACCAGCGGCGCGGGATCTTGTACCCCGCCAGCTCGGTGCGGCAGTGCTCCTCGATCTTCTCCACGTCCAGGCTGGCGCCCGGGGTGAGAACCACGTGCGCGACGACGGTCTCGCCCCACTGCTCGTCCGGCTCGCCGACGACGGCGGACTCCACGACCTCGGGGTGCTTGGCGAGCACCTCCTCGATCTCGCGCGGGTAGACGTTGGTGCCGCCGGAGATGATCAGGTCCTTCTTGCGGTCCACGATCGAGATGAAGCCCTGCTCGTCACGCACGGCGATGTCACCGCACGTCACGAAACCGTCGGCGGTGGTGCACTCGGCGGTGGCCTCGGGGTTGTCGAGGTAGCCGTTCATCAGGAACGGGGAGCGGCTGAACAGTTCGCCGGGCGTGTTCGGCGGAACCTCGTTGCCCTCCTCGTCGACGATCCGGATCTCGGTCATGTACCAGGCGTGTCCGACCGAACCGGGCTTGGCGCGCATGTGCACCGGGCGCAGGTTGGTGATCACGCCGGACTCGGTGGATCCGTACAGCTCGTGGACGCCGACGGTGGGGAACGAGTCCATGACCCAGTCCTTCAGTGCCGTCGGCAGGGCCGCGGCGTTGAAGTAGAGGGTGTCGAGGCTGGAGAGGTCGCGGGAGGTGAGCGCCTCGGCGCCGAGGGAGCGGATGCCCTGGGCCATCGTCGGCACCAGGAAGGCCGACTGCACCTTGTCCTTGGCGATCAGGTCAAGGAAGCCGGCCGGGTTCCACTTGCGCAGCATCGTCACGGTGCCACCGGTGAAGACCGGTGCGTAACCGAAGGCGAAGCCGGCGCCGTGGTACATCGGGGCGACAGCAGCGGAGGTGCGACCCGCGCCGAGGCCGTATTCGAGGGCCGACATGTAGAAGGTCAGCACGCGCGAGCGGTGCGAGATCAGCACGCCCTTGGGCTTGCCGGTCGTGCCCGAGGTGTAGGTGATGCAGAACGGGTCCTGCTCACCGACGGCGACGAACGGGTCGACGTCGCTGGCTGCTGCCAGGGCGTCCTCGTAGGCGGAGCCGATCGTGGTGGCGTCGATCGAGAGCGCACCCAGGCCCAGGTCGGCGACGGTGTCGGCGACGATGGGGGAGAGGGCGTCGTCCAGGACCACGTACTTCGAGGCGGAGTGCTCGACGATGTAGCGGGCCTCGGCCGGGGTCAGGCGCGGGTTGAGCGGCACCATCACAAGACCGGCCTTGGCGATGCCGGCTGCGATCTCGGGGTACTCCAGGCGGTTGCCGAGCAGCACCGCGACGCGCTCGCCGACGACCAGGCCGGAGTCGAGCAGGTGGTTGGCCAGGCGGCTGGAACGCTCGCCGACCTCGGCGAACGTCAGGGTGCGCTCGCCGTCGATCACTGCGGTGCGGGTGGGCGTCGCCTCGGCGAACTCACGGATGCCGGCCGCGATGTTGAGCGGGGCACCTCCGGGGGTGAGGGTCATCGAAATGTCTCCTGGGTCTCGGGTGTGGTCTCGGAGCGCGCGGCTCAGAGGGCGGGGAACCAGCCGGCGCGGCCGAGCATGGCCGGAGCCTGGGCCAGGCCCAGTTCCTTCGCGATCCAGGTGCCGGTGGCGGCGACCTGGGCGGCGTCGATCGCGGTGGAGGTCGCGACGCCGGACTTGTCGAGCAGGTAGAGCAGGTCCTCGGTGCCGATGTTGCCGGTGGCGCCGGGTGCGAACGGGCAGCCGCCGATGCCGCCGGTGGAGGCGTCGAGCACGGTCACGCCGGACTCGACCGCAGCCAGGGCGTTGGCGTAGCCGGTGTTGCGGGTGTTGTGGAAGTGGGCGCGCAGCGGGATCTCGCCGTCGATGGCGCGGATGCCGGAGACGATCGCGCGGACCTGGGCCGGGACGCCGACGCCGATGGTGTCGGCGATCGCGAGCTCGTCCGGGCCACCGTCGAGGCAGCCCTTGGCGACCTCGAGGACGCGCTCGGTGGAGACCTCGCCGTCGAAGGGGCAGCCGAAGGACGCTGCGATGATGACGCTGGCCTTCACGCCGGCCTGCTTGGCGTCGGCGGCGATCTGGTGCCACGCCTCGATCTGGGCGCGGGTGTCGACGCCCTGGTTCTTGAGGGCGAGGCCGTCGGAGGCGACGACGACGGCGGTGATCTCGTCGCAGCCGGCGGCGACGGCGCGGTCCAGGCCCTTGCGGTTGAGGACGAGACCGATCGAGGTCAGGCGCTCGTCGGAGGTGACCTCGGCGAGCAGCGCCTCGGCGTCGGCCATCTGGGGGACGCGGTCCGGGCGGGCGAAGGCGGTGACCTCGATGCGACGCAGGCCGGCGTCGAGGGAGCGGCGGACCAGCTCGGCCTTGATCTCGGTGGGGAGGACCTTCTTCTCGTTCTGGAGACCGTCGCGCGGGGCGACCTCTACGATCTCCACGACGGGGGTCGTGCTGGTTCCAGTGACGTCAGAGGTCATGGCGGGGGTCCTGTCCACTTGGGAGTCAACGCGTGCAGCGTCATGATATCGGATATATGATTCCGGGTATGACGACTTCCTCCCCTTCGGCTGGCCCGCTGGCCGGCATTCGTGTCCTGGAGACCGGTCAGCTGCTGGCCGGCCCCTTCGCTGCCACCCTCATGGCCGACCAGGGTGCCGACGTGATCAAGGTCGAGGCGCCCGGCATGGGTGACCCGATGCGTCAGTGGGGACGCACTGACGGCAAGTCCCTGTGGTGGCCCGTGGTCGGTCGCAACAAGCGCACCGTGACCCTCAACCTCCGCGAGGAGGAGGGCCAGGAGATCTTCCTGAAGCTGGTCGCCGAGTCCGACATCATCGTCGAGAACTTCCGCGCCGGAACCTTCGAGAAGTGGAACCTCTCCTACGAGCGCCTCCGCGAGATCAACCCCGGCATCATCCTGGTCCGCGTCACCGGCTACGGCCAGACCGGTCCCTACGCCTCCCGCGCCGGTTACGGCTCGATCGGCGAGGCCATGGGTGGCCTGCGTTACGTCCTGGGTGACCCCGACCGCCAGCCCTCGCGCGCCGGCATCTCCATCGGTGACTCCCTCGCCGCCATGCACGCCACCGTCGGTGCCCTCTCCGCGCTCGAGCACCGTCGCCGCACCGGCGAGGGCCAGGTGGTGGACGCCTCCATCTACGAGTCCGTGCTCGCGATGATGGAGTCCCTCGTCACCGAGTGGGACCAGGCCGGATACCAGCGTGAGCGCACCGGCGCGATCCTGCCCAACGTCGCCCCCTCCAACGTGTACCCGACCAAGGACGGCCAGCTCGTCCTGATCGCAGCCAACCAGGACTCCGTCTCCTCGCGTCTCTTCGCGATGATGGGCAAGCCCGAGTGGTCCGAGTCCGGTCACGCCTACTCGACCCACGTCGGTCGCGGCAAGGACCAGGTCCACCTCGACGAGCTGATCTCGGAGTGGACCGCCACCATCGACGCCGAGGACCTCCTCGACATGATGGACGCCGGTGGTGTTCCCGCCGGTCGCATCTACAAGGCCGCCGACATGCTCGAGGACGAGCAGTTCAAGGCCCGCGACTCCATCGTCGAGGTCCCGGACCAGAGCTTCGGCACCCTCAAGATGCAGAACGTCGTGCCCAAGCTGTCGGCCACTCCCGGGTCGATCCGTTGGACCGGCGCCGACCTGGGTCAGTTCAACGACCAGGTCTACGGCGAACTGCTCGGCCTCTCGGCCGAGGAGCGCGCGGGCCTCGCCGAGCGCGGAATCATCTGATCCATGACTGAGACGACCTCGCCCACTGCCGACGCGCAGAGCAAGGTCGCTGACAGCGCTGCCGCCGGTTTCCAGGGACACCTGGGAGCCGGCGGCAGTCCTGCAGTGATCGTCATCGACGTCTGCCGCGCCTACCTCGACCCGGCCTCGCCGCTCTCGGACGCCAACGGTCGTTTCGAGGCTGCCCGTGCCTCCTCGCAGCGCGTCGTCGAAGCGGCCCGCGCCGCCGGTGTGCCGGTGCTGTTCACCCGCGTGGTGCTGCAGCCGGGTCTGGCCGACGCCGGCTTCTTCGCCAAGAAGGTGCCGAGCCTCAAGGTCTTCGAGATCGGCAACCCGCTCGGTGACTACCCCGCCGAGGGTCCCGTCCCGCAGGCCGGTGAGGTCGTCGTGGACAAGCAGTACGCGTCCGGCTTCTTCGGCACCTCACTGGCCTCCACGCTGCGTGCCATGGGCGTCGACACCCCGTACATCTTCGGGTTCTCGACGTCGGGCTGTGTCCGCGCGACCGCCCTCGACGCCCTGCAGAACGGGTTCCGTCCGCAGGTCGTGCGTGAGGCCTGCGGTGACCGCGAGCCCGCCACCAACGACCAGAACCTCTTCGACCTCAACGCCAAGTACGCCGACGTCGTCGACGAGGCCGAGGTGCTGGCACGATTCGCCGCGTTCGCGGCCGCCAAGGAGGCGTGATGAGCGTCGTCGACCTGCTCTCCGAGGACCTCACCTTCGTCGAGGCCGCCATCGCCGGTGCCCCCGGCAAGGTGCGGATGTCGATGCTCAACGTCGACGAGGCCCGGGGCATCCGCTCGGTCCTGGTGGCCTTCCCCGACGGTTGGCGTCGTGAGGCCACCGGCACCCAGCCTGCGGGCGAGGAACTCGTGGTCGTGCGCGGAGCGCTGACGCTCTCGGGCAACGAAGCAGCGCCTGGTCGCTTCTTGCACGTGACCCCGCGCGCCCTGCGCTCGAACACCTTCACCGCCGTCGGCACCCGTGCTGTGGTCTGGTTCACCGGCGCAGGTGGTGGCTGGGTCGAGGGCGACGAGCTCGTCGCCGGCACCGTGACCCTGACCGAGGTGGGCGACGGTTTCGTCCGCGAGCCCGTCGAGGGTTTGCACGGACGCGTCGAGTTCGACGCGTTCGTCTCCGGCAAGGTGTTCGACACCGACGTCGAGGTCGTCTGGTTCGAGTCCGCGTCGTACGCGAAGGTCGCGGCGGGTCAGACCGTTCCGCCGGTTGCCGGGCCCGCCCTGGTGCGCGTCCTGGACTGAGGCAATGCCGGGGCCGTTCCATCGCGAGCGGCCCCGCGTTCCGCAACTGTGGGATTGATGCCCCGACACGCCGTGTCGGTGGCATCAATCCCACAGTTGCGTCTGGCAGTCGCCTGCGCCGCCCACCCGATGCTGTGGTGGGGCAGTACGTCGGAGAAAATGGGTGAGTCCACGCCGACGTGGATCCCACGCATCGCAGGAGCAGAACCATGAGCATCGTCGACCTCGCCAGCACCCAGCACGAATGGCTGGAGGCCACCGTCGCGGGCGCCGAGACCAGTGTCCGCATGTATCCGCTGCACGTCGACCTGCAGCGCGGCACCCGCACCGTCCTGGTCGAGTACCCCGCCGGTTGGAGCCGCCCCGGTGCCGGCACTCAGCCCGCCGGTGAAGAACTCGTCCCGGTCTCGGGTGCATTCGCGATGAGCTCCGAGCGCGTCGTGCCCGGACAGGTGATGGTGACCACGCCGCGTGCCCTGCGCTCCGCGACCAGCGCCGAGGACGTCACCCGTGCGGTCGTCTTCTACACCGGCCCCGGTGGCGGCTGGGAGGACGGCGACGCCCAGACTTCCGGCTCCGTCAGCGTCGTCGAGATCGGTGCTGCCGGTGAGGAGGCGCGCGTCGTGCGTGAGGCCGTCGACGGACTCGTCGGTCATCTCGAGCTGCGCTCCGGCCTGCCCGAGGACGGGCTCGAGGACGACGCCGAGATCATCTGGCTCGACGCCCAGCGCTACGCCTTCGTGCCGCGTGGCGGCATCCCGCCCGAGGTCGAGGGCCCGGTGCTGCTCCGCATCCTCCCGCGTTCCTGATCCATGCAGAAGGGCCCCGCCGCATCGGCGGGGCCCTTCTGTCGTCCGTGCTGGGTGGAGCCTGCTGGTCAGTGACCGACGGGGGCGTCCAACGCGGCGCCGCCACCGGAGGCGAGAGCCTTGGCGGCGTCCTCGTCGTAGGTGCTGCGGATCTTGAGTGCGACCCAGATGCACAGGAACAGCGGCGGCAGCAGCATGAACATGGCGTACTGCAGGGTGACGATGTCGGCCGCGATGCCGATCAGGAGGGGGCCGAACGAGCCTCCGAGGGTCACCAGGAAGGTCAGCATCGCGAAGCCCATGCCGCGACCGTTGGCCGGGAGCACGTCGGCGTTCGCGGAGGTCATGTTGGGCATGGCGGCTGCGAAGCCGACGCAGGCCAGCGCGATCATCGCCGAGCGGATCTCGATGCCGGGCAGGAGCACCGTGCCGGTGAGGCCGAGGGCACCGACGAGCAGTCCCCAGACGGAGACCACGATCCGCCAACCCGGACGGACGCCGTGGTACTTGTTGCCGAGGATCGATCCGATGAGGATGCCGATCACGATGCCGGTGCCGCCCACGGCACCCGAGAGGGTCGCGCCCGTGTCGTCCGCGACGCCCTCGACCTCGGTGAGGAAGGTGGGCATCCAGTAGAAGAGGCCCGCGACGCCGAAGGAGAGGCAGGCCAGGGCGATGGTGACGCCGCGCAGGGTCGGGATCTGCAGGAGTTCCTTGGTCTGCTCGATGATGCCGCGGGTGTCGGTGACGTGCTCAGCCTTGGAGCCCTCGACGTTGCCGGCCAGGTGGCGGTCGATGCGGTCGCCGGTGCCGCGCAGCGGCTCACGCAGCGTCAGCACGAGAGCGGCGATCAGCAGGCCAGGGACGGCGGCCAGGAAGAAGACGGTGCGCCAGTCGAAGGCCTCGGCGACGATGCCACCGAGGATCACGCCGGCGGGCAGACCCATGTAGTAGCCGGCACGCTCGAAGCCGTAGGCGCTGGCGCGGCTCTTGGCCGGGTAGTAGTCCGCGATCAGGGACGAGGCCGGCGGGTTGTAGAGCTGGCCCGCGCCACCGATCAGCACTCGGACCATGAAGAACATGAGGAACGACATCGCCAGGCCGCTGGCGATGGAGAGCAGTGCCCAGGCCAGCACGACGAGCGCGATGGTCACCACGCGCGGTGCGCGGTCGGCGATGCGTCCGGCGGGGAGCACCAGGATCGCGCCGGCGATGGAGGCAGCCGTGGGGATCGCGCCTGCTGCGGTCTTGGAGATCTCGAAGTGGTCGATGATCGCGGGCAGGGCTCCTGCGATCAGGTTGATCTCGACCCGGTCGATGAAGGCGACCAGGGCGATGACGATCGCGGGCCACCAGCCGAAGGGCGCGGCCTTGGAGGTGTTGACGACGACGGGGTCCTTCTTGGCGTAGACCTTCATCTCCAGCAGGGCGGAGGGTTCCGTGCTGGAGGTGGCGGAGCTCGTCACTGGGGGTGGGGACACGTCCTTGGTCATGGAGCCTCTTTCCGACGTCTGGTGATCTGGGGGTCTGCGCTGTGGCAAGATTGATACAGATCGTATCGGATATATAGGAGTCGTTGTGTCGCTTCGCGTTGCCGCTGTTCAGCTCGCAGTCACCGAGGACGTCGAGGAGAACCTCGCCACCGTCCTGCGGATGACGGACGAGGCTGCTGCCACCGGCGCCAAGGTCGTCGTGCTCCCTGAGTTCAGCAACCACGTCTCGTGGTACTCGGGTCGTGAGCACTCGGCCTCCAAGGCCCTCACCCTGGACGGCCCCTGGCTCGCCGCCGTCGGCGCCAAGGCCAAGGAGCACGCCATCTACCTGATGGTGAACGTGACCCTGAAGCGCGAAGGGGGACGCCTGTCGGGCTCCAACGTGCTGTTCGCGCCCGAGGGCGAGATCCTCTCGGTCTCCGACAAGCAGGTCCTCATGGGCTCCGAGCGTGACCACTTCGAGGGCGCCGTCGACCGTGCCCCGTTGGTCGAGACCGACGTCGCCACCTTCGGCCTGTACTCCTGCATGGACGGCGTCATCAACGAGACCCCGCGCATGCTGGCTCTTGACGGCGGCACCGTCCTGCTCAACTCCATCAACTCGTTCGCCCTGGATGAGGCCACCCTGCACGTGCCCGTGCGCGCGGTGGAGAACAAGGTCTGGATCGTCGCTGCCAACAAGGTCGGACCGCTGGTTCCCGAGCACTCCATCCACGCTGTCTCCGAGAAGCTCGGAGTCCCGGTGGAGCGTCTGCACGGTGTCGGTGAGGCGCAGATCGTAGCCCCCGACGGCACCGTCGTCGCGATCGCCCCGACCAAGGGTGAGGCTGTCGTCTGGGCCGACATCGACGTCGACCTCGCGCTCGACAAGAAGCGCAAGGACGGCACCGACGTGTTCGCCTCGCGTCGCCCCGACCTCTACGGCCCGATCGCCGAGGAGCCCAAGGGGCGCCAGCACGGCGCCGGCGCTGCCACGGTCGAGGCCGTCGCCGTCACCCCGCGTGCCGGTGAGTCCATCGCGGACCTGCTCGACGAGGCCCTCGTCGGTGCGCCCGGCCTGGTCGTCCTGCCCGAACTCGCCGCTCACGAGGGTGGGCTCGCGACCGGCGCAGTCGACGAGCGTCTGGCTCCCGAGGCCATCGCCGCCAAGCTCGCCGGCACCGAGACCCTCGTGGTCACCTCGGTGGTCGACGGTGGTCAGCACGTCGGTCTCGTGATCGGCGCCGACGGTGTCGTGGGCCGTCAGGTCCAGCTGCACCGCTCGGAGCGACACGCAGGTTGGGTCACCGAGCTGGGCAACGAGGTCATCATCGTCGAGGCTCCGTTCGGTCGCCTCGGCGTGCTCGTCGGCGACGACAACCTCTACCCCGAGGCCTACCGCCTCGTCGCGCTCAAGGACGCCGACGTCGTCGCTGCTCCGTTCACCGTCGAGGCCGGCGTCGATCTCGACCCGCTGCTGTTGGAGCGTGCCGCGGAGAACCGCGTCAACCTCGTCGCCGGCGGCCGCGCGGTCGTCGACGGTGACGCAGGCGTCCCTGGCGGCATCGTGGTCCCGCTCTCCCCGAACTTCACCCTGTGGGGATCGGACTGGGAGCGCCCGTTCGACGGTGTGATCTCGCGCCCCGAGCCGATCATCGTGGACGCCCCGCTGGTGCGCGCGACCCTGCGTCCTGCGTGCGCCACCAACCGCTTCGTCTCCAAGGGCACCGACGTCGTCGACGGTCGTCCCTGGTACCTGGCTGACTCCATCGTGCGTCCGATCGCCTGATCGCGACCGACGCCCGGCGCGCCTGAGTCGACGAAGGCCCGCTCCCTACGGGGAGCGGGCCTTCGTCGTACGTCTGGTGGTGAGGCGCGGGGGAGGAGGTCAGGCCTCCTTGACCGCCTCGCGGGCCTCGAGTGCGGCGACCAGGGCCGTCTCGGAGGAGTCGAGGTGGGCGATCCAGGCGTCACGCAGCTCGTCGACCTTGCCGGCCTTGGCCAGGTCGAGGATGGTCTGGTGCTCGTGGATGCGGGACTTCGTGCGCTCGGGGCCGCGGTCGATGTCGCGCAGCAACAGGTGCAGGTAGCGGTCCGAGGAGGTCCACAGCAGTTCCAGGACGCGGCGGTCGGCCGAGCCCAGGGCGTTCTCGAGGAACGCGAAGTGGAACGCGTGGTGCACTTCGGCCAGGCGGGAGGCCTCGCGCTCGACGGTGCGGTACTCGTCCATCGCGGCCTCGGCGTCGGCGATCGACTGGGCGTCGATGAACGGGACGGCCTTCAGGACGAGGGCGCCCTCGACCAGGCGGCGCATCGCGTAGATGTTGACCAGGTCGTCCTTCGACAGCGATGCGACGACGGCCGAGCGACCGGGGCGCAGCGAGACGACCCCTTCGCTCTCGAGGCGACGCAGCGCCTCGCGCACGGGGATGTGGCTGACGTCGAACTCCTTGCAGAGTTCGACGATGCTCACCGTCGACCCGGGAGCGATGTCACCGTTCAGGATCGAGCGGTGCAGTTCCTCGGTGACACGGTCGACCAGCGAACGGTGGCTGATCGATCGCACTCGTGAATCGGTGCGTGGGCTCATCGGCGGTGTCATCTCCGGGGTCGAGTACGGGCAGTCCTGAGGATCATATATGTATGCAGCCCCTTGTATCGCCCCGAAGAAGTTCCGGGGAGTGGGTGCCGAGAGAACGGATATCGTATATTCTTCTATCCAGATAGGAGGTGCCCCATGGTTGATCCGGCAACATTCCGGAACGTGATGGCCCAGTGGCCCAGCGGCGTGACCATCGTGACCACTCTTGACGCCGACGGCGAGCGCAAGGGCATGACCGCGAGTTCGTTCTCGAGTGTGAGCGCTGAACCGCCCCTGGTGTCCATCTGCCTGGTGAAGACCCTGTACACGCACAAGCTCATCTCCGAGTCCGGCGTGTTCGGCGTGAACTTCCTGGCCAAGGACCAGATGGAGGTGGCCCGCCGCTTCGCCGGCATGGTGCCCTCCGAAGACCGTTTCGAGGGGGAGGAGTGGACGATCGCCGAGACCGGCGTCTCCCTGCTCGACTCCGCCCTCGGCTGGGTCGACTGCCGCGTCGTGCACGAGTACGAGGGCGGCGACCACACGATCTTCGTCGGTGAGGTCGTCGCTGCGCACAATGCCCGCCGCGCCGCCCCGCTGCTCTACCACTCGCGTGGCTGGGGTCAGTTCGCCGACGTCCTCCCCGACGTCGCGACCGTCTCCGACTCCGCGCTCGTCGGCCTGCTGCAGCGCAGCGGCCTCGCGGCCGAGGTGCCCACCGCTGTCGCCGAGGCGACCGCGGCCGGTGTTCGCCTTCGCGTCGCCGACCTGACCGGCGGCATTGACGTCGACGGCATCCTGGGCAACGTCCCGTGGCCCGCCGACCGCGCTTGCACCACCGTCGCCGTGGCCGACCGCGCCCAGGCAGACCTGGCCCTCGCGGCCGGAGCCGGACTGGTCGAGTTCGTCGTCGATCCCGCCGACCGCACGGCCGTCGCCGCGCTGGTGGCCCAGCTGGACGGCATCGCTGCCCAGAGCGCCGTGGAGTTCGTCAACCCCTTCTCCGAGGCACGCCACGTCGAGGTGGTCACCGCCGTCGAGCAGCTCAAGGCTGCTGGCGTCAAGGAGATCTGCCTGCCCGACACCGCCGGTGCGGCCACTGCCATCGAGGTCCGCAACCTCCTGCAGGAGATTGTGCCGATGGCACGTCCCACCGCCTTCCGGATCCGCCTCGACGGCAGCGACCGTCTGGGCCTGGTCAAGGGCCTGACCGCTCTCAAGAGCGGCGCCCGCGACTTCGACACCGCCCTCGAAGGACTGCACGACTCCGCAGCCGTCGAGGACCTGATCCGCCTGCTCGGCACCCTCGACGTGGACTCCACCGTCGACGGAAAGGCCATCACGGCCCTGGCCGAGCGCCTGAGCACCATCGAGACCACCCCCGACATTCCGACCGTAGGAGCTGCAGGATGACCCAGAAGCTGACCGCCGAGCGTCTCTTCCCCGACCTGACCCCCGCCGAGCGCGCCCGCATGGAGCGCGTCGAGTCGGTCCTGCCGATCATCAAGGCGTCCGCCCAGGAAGCCGACGAGAAGGGTGCCCTCCCGCAGAGCACCCTCGACGCCCTCGCCGAGGCCGGCCTGCTCGGCCTCGTCGTGCCCGAGGAGTTCGGTGGCCTCGGCGGAGGTCTGCGTGACCTCGCCGCCACCACCTACGCGCTGGGCACCGTCTGCGGTTCCACTGCCCTGGCGTTCTTCTTCCACTGCTCCTCGTCCTCGCGCGGCATGCTGCCGCTGGCCGCCCTCGAGGCCGGCCTGTACAACGAGGAGGAGGCGCCGCAGGTCCGCGCCTTCGCCGAGAAGGTGCTCAACCTCATGGGCACCGAGAAGAAGGCCGTCGGCAACTTCGCCTCCGAGGCAGTCAAGGCGTCCAACGCCAACGTCCTCATCCAGACCACCGCGACCCGCACCGAGGGTGGCTGGCTGCTCAACGGCATGAAGTCGTTCGGTTGCCTCTCCGGCTCGGCCGACTACTACCTGGTCACCGCCCGCCGCGACGACATCGAGGGCCTCGACGCCCTCACCCTCTTCCTCGTGCACAAGGACACCGTCGGTGCCCGCCCGCGTGACCCGTGGATCGGCCTCGGCATGCGTGCCTCCGACAACCACGGCCTGATCATGGAGAACGCCTTCGTCCCCGACGACCTCGCGCTCGCCGTGCCCGGTGGCTTCTCGCGTGCGACCACCATGTCGCGCGGCTCGTGGGTCGGCAACCAGATCGCCATCGCCGCGATCTACGCCGGTATCGCCCAGGGTGTGTGGGACTTCGCGATGGGCCGCGTCATGGGCGCCAAGTTCGCCGACACCGGCAAGCCGATCGCTTCCTCCCCGATGCACCAGGTGATGATCGGCAACGGTGAGCGCCACCTCGCCGAGGCGCACCTCTGGCTGAACCGCCAGGTCCTGCTCGAGGCCTCCGAGCCGCCGATCCTCCCCAAGAACGAGGTCGTGCAGTCCTGGAAGCTCGCCAAGGGCGCCATCACCGAGCACGCCCACGAGGTCGCCACCATCGCCCTGAAGATGTGCGGCACCTCCGGTGCCCTCATGGGCAACGAGATCGGCCGCGCCGTGCGCGACACCACCATGGGCCTCGTCCAGGCGTTCCCCGCCGAGCGCGGCAAGCTTGACCTCGCCCAGATGATCGTCGACGGCCAGGGCATCGCCGGCCTCGGCACCACCGACACCATGAAGAAGGGCTGAGTCTCGTGTCCGACGTTGCTGCTCCCGTGATCACCCGCGAGAACCTCGTTCTCCCGGAGTCGATCGAGATCATCGACGGCGAGGTGCGCATCCCCACCCTCGAGCTGCCGCTCGTGCTGGAGGACAACTTCACCGGTGAGAAGCTCGGCCACGCCAAGGCGTCGTCCGACGAGGCCCTTGAGGCCGCGCTCGCTGCAGCCCAGCGCGTGCACGTCGAGGGCACCTGGTCCGGCGTCAGCATCGAGCGTCGCGCCGAGATCCTCGACAAGATCGCCGTCGCCCTGGCCTCGGAGGCCCCGCGTCTGGCTGCGCTGGAGGCCTTCGCCACCGGTGCCCCGGTCAAGCAGACCTCCGTGGTCGGTTTCATCACCTCGGCCGCGTTCCACCTGGCCGCGCAGACGATTCGTGACGGTGCGCTCCTGAGCACCGAGACCTCGGACGCCGGTCACACCGTCGAGGTGCACCACTTCCCGCTGGGCCCCGCCCTCAACCTCGTGCCGTGGAACGCCCCGGCCCCGATGGCCGCGCACAAGACTGCCAGCTCGCTGGCCGCCGGTGCTCCGACCATCCTCAAGCCGAGCGAGTACGCCCCCTACGGCACCACCGAGGTCGGTCGGATCATCCACGAGGTCCTCGTGGCCGAGGGCGCCCCTGCCGGCACCTTCCAGCTGATCCAGGGTGGTGCCCACCAGGGTGGCGTCGCGGTCTCGGACTCCCGCATCCGTGCGGTCTCCTTCACCGGTGGTCTCGTGGGCGGCTCGGCCATCGCGGCCCAGTGTGCAGCGAACTACACCTCGCTCCAGCTCGAGCTGGGTGGCAACAACCCGCTGGTGATCCTGCCCGACACCACCACCGCTGACGCCGCGCGCGCCGCTGCCGACCTCATGACCACCATGAACGGTCAGTGGTGCCGCGCCCTGGGGCGCCTCGTCCTCCCGGCCGACCGTGCCGACGAGATCCTCGAGGCCGTCCTGGCCGAGCTCTCCGGCATCAAGGCCGGCGACCCGCTCGACCCGTCGACCGACTTCGGCCCGATCGTGCACTCGATCCACCGTGCTCGTCTCGACGAGGCCATCGCGGAGCGCGTCGCCGCCGGCGGCACGGTCCACACCTCGATGCCGGTTCCGGACGAGAAGCAGTTCCTTGCTCCCGTCCTCCTGACCGGTGTCTCGGACGAGGCGAGCCGCGAGGAGGTCTTCGGACCCGTCGCGACCGTCCACACCTACACTTCCGACGACGAGGCCGTGGCGATCGCCAACGGCACTCCCTTCGGCCTGGAGGCGTACGTCTTCGGACAGGACACCGAGCGTGCCCTGTCCGTCGCCCGTCGCATCCGCGCCGGAGAGGTCAAGGTCAACGGCTCGACCATCATGAGCCTGCACCTGATGACGCCGCGCCCGGCATGGGGACTGTCGGGCATGGGCGAGGAGGGCACGGTGGAGACCATTCGGATCTTCACCGGCGCCCAGGTCGTCGGCCTGGAGGGCGCCTTCGCCCTCCACCGTCACTGATTCGAAAGGCTTCCGTGAGCATCCCCACCACCACGGTGAAGCCCTCCGGCGCGGCCTCCGCGCCGGAGAGCTTCACCCGGGAGAACCCCGCACGGGTCGACGAGACCGTCGGCACCGTCACCTTCACCACCCCTGAGCAGGTCGACGACGCCGTGCGCAGCGCCGGCGTGGCCCAGCGTGCCTGGGCGCAGGTCCCGGTCGCCGAGCGCGCCGAGGCCCTGCGCCGCGCCGCCGACGCCGTGGTCCCGCACCTGGAAACCATCGGTGAGCTGATGGCCCGCGAGACCGGCAAGGTCCGCGGTGACTCCATCGGTGAGGCCACGTTCGGCGTCGCAGTGATGCGTCACTACGCCGACCGTGCCGCCGAGATCCTGGCTCCTGAGGTCAGCGACGACGAGCGTGGGCGTCTGGTCATCGACCACCGCCCATTCGGCGTCATCGGTGCGATCACCCCGTGGAACGCGCCGATCATCCTGACGATCCTCAAGGTCGCCCCGGCCGTGGTGGCCGGCAACGCGATCGTGATCAAGCCGTCGCCGTTCGCACCGTTCGCGGTGCAGCGCTTCTGTGAGATCGTCGCCGAGCACCTGCCGGCCGGACTCGTCCAGGTCGTACAGGGTGACGTCGAGACCGCGACCGCACTGGTCGGCAACACCGGTGTCAACCGGATCGCCTTCACCGGTGGTGACGGGGCGGGGCGTGCGATCGCCTCTCTGGCGGGTCGCACGCTGACGCCCAGCGTCCTCGAGCTCGGCGGCAACGACGCAGCGATCCTGCTCGACGACGTCGACCTCACCGACGAGGCTGCCGACCGTCTCGTGATGGCGGCCTTCGCCACCTCGGGTCAGGTCTGCATGGCGGTGAAGCGTCTCTACGTCCACCGTTCGCGTTTCGACGAGGTCGTCGCCAAGATGGAGGCCGCCGCTGAGCGTGCCCTGCACCTCGGTGACCCGCTCGCGGACGGCGTGACCGTGGGGCCGGTCGTCAACGCCGCTTCCCGCGCCCGTCTCGAAGGCCTGCGTGCCTCCGTGGTCGACGCCGGGGGAGAGGTCCGCGAGATCGGCACCGTCGTCGAGGGCACGGACCTGGAGCGTGGCCACTACGTGCGTCCCGCCCTGGCTCTGGGCCTGGACGACTCCCACGTGGTCGTCGCAGCCGAGCAGTTCGGTCCGCTCCTGCCCGTGCTCGCCTTCGACGAGGTCGACGAGGTGGTGGCTCGTGCCAACGCCGGCGACCTCGGTCTGGGCGGTTCGGTCTGGTCGGCCGACGAGGACCGTGCGTTCGAGGTGGCCAGCCGCCTCGAGGCCGGTTTCGTCTTCGTCAACACCCACAACCGCACCGGCATGTCGCTGCGTGCCCCCTTCGGCGGCGTGAAGCGATCCGGTTGGGGTCGTGAGTACGGCGACGAGGGTCTGCGCGAGTACACCCAGGCGTGCGTCACGCACGCTCCGGGCGCGTTCCGGGAGGGTGGCGCCGGATCCGGTGCTGCCGCGTACCCGGGCACCTGACACCTGGATCCGTTCCAGGCACGAGAGGCTCTCTTCCCGGGTCGGGAGGAGGGCCTCTCTGCGTGTCCGAGACGCTCGTTCGACGTCCACCGGGCGGCGGTTCTGAGTCTGAAAACGGCCTGTTTGAGAAAGATTCTCAGAAAAGTCGGCGGTTTCCCGCGACAACCAATCGCTATCATATATAGTCCGGATCAATGATCCCCCTCACACCAACGAGGACGCCACATGAGTGAGAAGATGAAGTTCGTCCAGGACTTCCTGGACGAAGCCCCCGTCACCGACGTCTCCGCCACCTTCGCGGAGTGGCTCGACATCATCGAGGGTCTCAAGAACAAGGCGATGGCTGCCCTGGGTGACCTCCAGCGCGACCCGTCCACTGACGAGCTCGAGGCGTTCGCGTCCGAGGTCGAAGGCGGTCCTTCCGGTCAGATTCGTGCCTACACCGGCAAGAACGTCGACTGGATGATCCACTCGCACATGCAGAACCAGAAGCTCGGCTTCGTCAACGTGCACCTGACCATCTGGCTCGGCCCGCACATCGACGTCCCGCACTTCGGCATGGCGCTGGGCGCTTTCCCGCAGGCCTGGATGTTCATGGACTCCGTGCCGCGCAAGCTCATCCCCACGGACCTGGAGTACTACAACAAGTACTACGCCCCGTTCAACGACGAGTGGCAGCAGATCCACAAGAACACCCCCGGTGTCGACGAGTTCGTCTCGCGTGACTCGTTCGTTCGCGCCACCTACTCGCCCACCGCGTGGTCATTCATGGCCGAGCCGTCGCAGGAGTTCTTCGACCTGGCTCGCAAGACCGCCAACGACCACATGGACCGCTGGCTCCAGTGGGTCGCCGAGGCCACCGAGGTTCCCGCCGAGAAGCAGGCTGAGCTCGCTCAGAACGACCTCAACACCCGCAAGAACATCGCCGAGCTCGACCCGGCCAACGTCGTCGCCGTGCGTTACTTCGGCGAGGAGCGCACCGAGCAGCTCGTCCGTGCCCTGTGGGGTGGCGACCGCGCCCTCCCGCGTCCGCTGGACGCCTGAGGCTCACGCACACCATGAGCAACGAGGTCGTCGTCCGCGCGTACCGCGATGCGGTGCGTGTGGACGACGTGCCCGCGCCACTCGACACGGTCCACTTGACCGTCCGTCACCCGGCGCACCAGGCACGCACTGACGCAGAGCGCATGAGTGGCGCGCTCGCCCCGGACCTGACGTCCGCCCCGTATCCCGTGGTGGTCGTCGTTCCCGGAGTGAACGTGGGCTCGGCCGGCTACACCTGGCTGGCCGCTGAACTCGTCCGCGCCGGCAACGTCGTGGTCACCTACGACTGGGTGGGGGAGTTGTTCCCCGGTCAGACGGGCCTGACGCCCGGTGTCGACATCTCTGTCGCCACCCCGCAGGCCTACGGGACCGCGCCGACCACGCCGGCACTGCGTCCGGTCCTCGACCGGCTCACCGCGCTCAACGCCGAGGGGCCGCTGGCAGGGATCTTCGACATGTCGAAGGTCGCCCTGCTCGGACACTCGGCCGGTGGCACGGTGGCGCTGCAGTCGGCCTCGCCGGTGTGGTTCCCCGAAGTGGGTGCCGTGATCACCTACGGCTCGCACCTCATGGCGTCGCAGATGCTCGGCTTCGAGCCCGGCACGCTGCTCGCCAGCCCCGCCACTGTCCCGGTGATGCTGCTCAGCGGCACCGAGGACGGCGTGGTGAAGGCCAGTTCCATCCGGTACGGCACCGAGGTCACCGACGCGTCCCACGACCCCGTGGCGCGCACCTGGGCCGAGGGCCTGCCGCACGCGGCGGAGTCCTGGTTGGTGCAGTTCGCCGGCGCCGGGCACCTGTTGCCGGTGCAGCCGGAGGACCCCACCTCGGCTCGAGGCTTCCTCGAGGCACCCCTGGTCGCAGACCAGGAACCTCTCCGTGAGATCTTTGTGGCCCTCGTCACAGAGTTTCTCGCCACCCATCTTGGCAAGGACCCGGCAGCCGCCGAGTCCCTGTCGCAGCATTGTGAAACCCCGTCCCCACTGATCGCCGTTCTCCGGCGACGCTAGGAGGAAACCGTGTTCAAGAACTTCTGGTACGCCGTCGAGTTCAGCCAGGACGTCGTCGCGGGCAAGCCGATGAAGGTCAAGCTGCTCGGTCAGCAGCTGGTCATCTACCGCAAGGGCAGCGACAACTCCGTCGTCGCCATGTCCGACCTCTGTGTCCACCGTGGAGCTGCGCTCTCCGACGGTGAGGTCAAGGGTGACTGCGTCACCTGCCCGTACCACGGCTGGGAGTACGAGCCCGACGGTGCCGTCAGCAAGATTCCGGCGCACCCCGACAAGCCGATCCCCCGCAAGGCCCGCGTCGACTCCTACCCGACGGTGGAGAAGTACGGCTTCGTGTGGATCTTCATGGGCGACCTGCCCGAGGAAGAGCGTCCGCCGATGCCGGACTGGTCGCTGATCGACGACACCGTGAACTACCGCGCCGTGCGTGGTTCCTTCCTCTGGAAGTCGAACTACGAGCGCATCCTGGAGAACGGCGTCGACGTCGCCCACACCCCGTTCGTCCACGGTGGTGTCTTCGGCAACCCGGAGAAGCCCGAGGTCGCCGACTACGACGTGGAGGAGACCGACTGGAGCTGCAAGATCTCCGTCACCCTGCACCCGCCGGCATCCAAGGGCATGTGGGGTCTCATCAACCCCAACAAGAAGCAGTCCCTCAAGGAGCGTCCGCCGGTCAAGGTGTCCAACACCTGGTGGCTGCCGAACATGATCCTGCTCGAGGTCGACACCCCCATGGGTGCCATGAAGATCTACGACGTCAACATCCCGATCGACGAGGAGACCACCCTGGTCAAGTTCGTCGCTCTGCGTGCGTTCTTCAAGGGTGCCTGGGCCGACGCCGACGCCAAGCGTCGCGTCTTCAAGGTGCTCTACGAGGACCAGGTCATCGTTGACGGCATCCGTCCCGAGCTGCTGCCCTTCGACCTCGCCTCCGAGCTGCACGTGAAGTCGGACTACAACGCGGTGCTGTTCCGCCGTCGTCGTCAGGAGCTCATCGACATGGGTTGGTCCGTCGAGGGCAACACCATCGTCGGTGAGGGCCCGGCCCGCGTCGAGGCCCGCGTCATTCCCTCCCCGGCTCGCAAGCTCGTGCCCGAGCTGGCTTCGGCCTGGAACTTCAAGGAGGTGCGCAGCCGTCAGATCCTCGAGGGCCGCGCCCCCCAGATGATGACCACCGCCGAGCGCGAGGCCATCGACGCCGAGACCGCGGCGGCCGCCAACAAGAAGTGATCGTCCGCCGCGTGCCGTGACCCCCGAGAAGGTCACGGCACGCGGCGCACCCGGACTGGGGACGCTCGTGCAGCGTTCCCGGTCCAGGACCCAGGCCGGACACCGACACCGGTGGCCGGCCTTCGTCGCTCTGCGCCCACACGTGCGCGAGCGGCACTCGGGCGTGCGCCCGAACCATCCCCGCCACCACTGACACGAAGAGGTAGTCCCATGACGCTTCCCGCTGATCTCTGCATCTCCACCCTCGACAAGATCGTCGCGAACACCGGATCCACCGAGATCCTCGGCGCCGACGGCGGCCCGGTCGAGGTCCTGACCTCCGTCATGGGTCCCGACCCGGTCGGTTCGGTCCGCGTCTTCACCGGTGACAAGGTCGCCAAGATCGTCTACATCGGCGTCGTCGTCCCGCAGATCGGCCTGGACTCCCACATGGTCTTCGCCTTCATGCCGGAGAACTCCCCGGTCCCGCACTACACCCTGGACTCGGTCCAGGCCGGCGGCCACCTCGCCTTCCACCTCGACCTGATCCAGCGCGTCGACGCCGGTACCCACATGGTCACCACCGACTGGTCGCACACCCCGATCTCCGAGGCGTTCGAGAAGCTGACCTCGTCCGAGGGCCTCTCCAAGGCTGCCCTCGAGCCGCGCCAGCTCACCGTCATGTCCTCCTGGATGGTCGCGAACCGCGCCACCGAGGAGGCCTTCGCAGCGCTCAACGAGCCCGTCAACGCCTACCTCGACCACTGGCTGACCCTGGTCAACAACGAGATCCCCGCCGAGGTCGTCGCCGACGTCGCCGACACCGACCTCGCGGTGCGTGACGCCAAGAACCGCGCCCTGCTGTTCTCGCCCGAGGTCGACAAGGTCTGGGCCCAGATGACCCGTCTGCTGGGCGAGGAGACCGCCGAGCGTCTCCGTCTGCACCTCGTCTCCAACGACCTCCCGGCATGAGCCAGGACGTGAACGCCTCCGCGGAGGTCCCCGCCGTCGAGACCGCTGAGGTCGAGACGTCGGAGTGGCAGAAGCGGATCGAGGGGGAGTGGCACGGCATCCCCGCGCTGTTCGACGCCCAGGGCAACCACGTCGGTTTCGAGTACATCGCCCGCGCCTCCGAGGTCACCGCCGAGGGTGCGCGTTACTGGATGGACTCGAAGCTCTCGGGCGCGGGTCCGCTGCGCAACCGTTTCGAACTGGGCGCCCAGTTCGACTTCGGCGTCGTGGACTCCGACACCAACCGCGTCTACACCGGACCCGACTTCTACGGGACCGGGCAGCCGTACGGCTTCTTCG
Organism: Nocardioides yefusunii; assembly: GCF_004014875.1. NCBI lineage: Bacteria > Bacillati > Actinomycetota > Actinomycetes > Propionibacteriales > Nocardioidaceae > Nocardioides > Nocardioides yefusunii. Next base: position 1,613,730 of record NZ_CP034929.1, read on the forward strand.
TCGAGGCGAACTACTACTCGCCCGGTTGGCAGGCCGACCTGCGCACCTGGAACCAGGTGCTCGCCGACGGCGAGACCCAGGTGTACTCCTCGGTCCTGCACGACGGCTGGGCCGTCTGCGCCGTCTTCAACGGCATCTACAAGCGGACCACTGACCGCGAGACCAACCCCGAGACGCAGAAGTTCGTCGACGAGTGGCGTGCCCTGGAGACCGAACGTGGCTCGCGGCCCCAGGTGCTGCCCACCAAGGAGAAGGGCGCCTGGACCGGCACCCTCTTCCTCGACAACGCCGACCAGACCTCGCCCACCGGCGCGGTCCACGTCACCATCGAGCACGAGCCCACCTCGCTCCGCTCGGCGCGTCACACCATCACCTGGACCGGCGACCTGGAGCGGAAGTACACCTTCGACCGCTACCGCGACGGTGCCCGGACGATGTTCGAGGGCCCCGAGGTCTTCGGCAACGCGACCTCCTACGGCCGTGCGCTGTTCACCACCCAGCACATCATGGGTGCCGACGGCACCGGTGTGGAGAAGATCCGTGGCCGTGAGGTCCTGATCGACCCCACCACCCGTGAGCTCGCGATCGTCTGGCAGCTGATGTCGGGCGAGACCACCACTCACTGGGTGCACGGCTCGCTGCAGTGGGAAGCCCGATGAGCACCGCGATCGCCCAGAGCGGCGCCGACAAGGTTGTCGTCGTCACCGGCGGCGTCCGTGGCATCGGTCTCGGACTCGCGCGTGAGTTCCTCGCCCGCGGAGCCAAGGTCGTCGTCTGCGGCCGCTCCCAAGGTTCGGTCGACGCCGGTCTCGCTGCCCTCGCGGCAGGGGACCGGGCGACCGGTCTGGCCACCGACATCACCGACCGCGCCCAGGTGCAGGCACTGTGGGACCACGCCGTGGCGACCTTCGGTCGCGTCGACGTGTGGGTCAACAACGCTGGCATCTCCGCCCCCAAGAAGCCCATCGTCGACATCGAGCAGTCGGTGATCGAGGACGTCCTGAAGGTCAACGTCGTGGGCACGCACAACGCCTGCGCCGTGGCCGCCAAGGGCATGGCCGCGCAGCCGACCGGCGGATTCGTCTGGAACATGGAGGGCTTCGGCTCCGACGGACGGATCCAGGACGGCATCGGCGTCTACGGCACCTCCAAGTACGGAGTTCGCTACCTGACGAAGGCGCTGGCCAAGGAGAACAAGGAGGGCGCCGTGAAGTTTGGTTTCCTCTCTCCCGGCATCGTCGTGACCGACCTGCTCGTCGGTGACTACGACGGCGACCCCGAGGGCTTCGAGAAGGCCAAGAAGATCTTCAACATCCTGGGCGACAAGGTCGAGACGGTCACCCCGTTCCTCGCTGAGAACGTCCTGGCCGCCACGAAGAACGGCGCTCGCGTCGAGTGGCTCACCAACGGCAAGGTGATGAAGCGCTTCCTGACCGCCGGCTTCACCAAGCGCGACCTCTTCACCGAGGCCAGCTGATGGCCGCCGGGACCGTGGACGTCTGCGCCGAGTACGGCGTGGCCCTGGCCGTGGAGGACTTCGTCCCCTGCATCCTGGCTGCCGCTGCCCTCGTCGTCCTCGTCCAGGCAGTGCGTGCGCGGGTTCCGCAGACGTTCCTGCCGGCGGCCGTCGGTGCGGTCCTGATCGCGGTCGGCGGTCTCTCCAAGGCGTCATGGAAACTCCTGGTGGCCAGCGGCTGCTGGGAGTACCCGATCCTGGAGCAGGTGCTGTTCCCGTTCATCTCCTTCGGCTTCGCGGCCATGGCGTGGGCAATCCTCAGTGCCTCCAAGGGGAACGTCGTCGTGGGGTGGCCCTTCGCGCTGATCCCCGTGGCGTGTTCGGTCGTCGCAGTCGTGGTGGGCAACATGTTGCCGCTCCTGGCGTCAGCAGCCATCGGTGCGACGTTCTTCGGCGTCACGGCAGCGACCGTGGCTTTCCGGGCCGGCAAGCGTTCGGTGGGTTGGGTGTTCGTGGTCTACGTGCTGGGCACCAACATCCTCCCGCCGCTGGGTGCGCAGCCCAACCAGACCGCTGCGCTCCAGTGGGCCGAGCAGCTCACCAACTCGTCCATCCAGTTGCTCTTCCTCCTGGGATGCCTCTGGCTGCGCGAGCACTTCAAGAACCAGCCCACCGAGAACCCGGTGGCAGAAGAGAAGGCAGGAGTTCCCGCATGAGTGGAATCGACCGTCTGGGATGGCGCAAGAAGTTCGGCGTCATCGCCCCGAGCACGAACACCATCGTGCAGCCTGAGTTCGACATGATGCGCGTCCCGGGTGTCACCTCGCACTACGGCCGCATCTTCATCCCCGACGGTCGCATCGCGACCGACGAGGGCATGGAGAACCTCCTCGTGCAGATCCGCGCGAACATGGACGACTGCGTGCGCAGCCTCATGACCATGCAGCCCGACTACATGGTCATGGGCATGAGCGCCGAGACCTTCTGGGACGGCGTCGAGGGCAACCGTCAGTTCGTCAAGCAGATCCAGGACCTCACCGGCGGTCTCGGCGTGGCCACCGGAGCCGAGGCGTGCGAGCGCGCGCTGAAGCTCTACGGTGCCAAGAAGATCGCGGTCGTGACCCCGTACACCCCCCTGGGTGACGCCAACGTCCGCAAGTTCTTCACCGAACTCGGCTTCGAGGTCGGCGCGATCAAGGGTCTCTGCGTCAACAGCGCGGTCGAGATCGCCCAGGTCACCGAGCAGCAGCTGCGTGAGGCACTGCAGGAAGTCGACGGCGACGACATCGACGCCATCGTCCAGTGCGGCACCAACCTGTGCATGACCGAACTCGCCGACGAGGCCGAGCGTTGGCTCGGCAAGCCGGTCATCGCGATCAACGCCGCCACCTGGTGGATGGCGCTGCGTGAGAACGGCATCGAGGACAAGCTGCACGGTTACGGCAGCCTCCTGCGCGACCACTGATCTCCTGCCTCCTGTGAGGTGATCAGGAAGGGTCCCGGACCAGCAGGTCCGGGACCCTTCTGCATGCCCGGACGCGTGGTGCCCGCGACCTGCGCCGGAATGCATCAGGCCCCGCCCGTCAGGGTGACGGGGCGGGGCCTGTGCGGAGCTGGTCAGGTCACTCGTTGCCGATGATGATCTGGTCGAACGGCAGGAGCGGCTCGGCCCAGGGGAAGACCCAGTACAGGAGCACCACGACCACCATGGTCAGCAGTGCCAGGCACTGGAGCACCTTGGCCCAGACCGGACCCGGGAGAACTCGCCAGAGAGCTGCGTACACGTGCGTGACGTCCTTCGGTTGTGGGGGAGCGATCGGTGAGGCCGGAGCCTCAGGCGGGCTGCTTGAGTTCGGGGCGGCCTGCTTCGGCGGCGACGCGCTTGGTCAACTGGGTGCCGACGACGTAGCGCTCGGTGGAGCCCCAGCGTGGGTGACAGGTGATGATCGTCATCTGACGCTGCTTGGCCTTCTTGCCCGGGTATCCGGGGACGGGCTCGAGCAGGGACATCGCAGTGGGCGGCACGATCTGGGTCCAGGCGACGGTGTAGACGAGCCACTCGTCGTTGGTCTCCACCAGGATCTCGTCGCCGACCTCGATCTCCTCGACCTTCGCGAAGGGCTCGCCGTGCGTGGCGCGGTGGCCAGCGATCGCGAAGTTGCCCTTCTTGCCAGGCATGGCGGTGCCCTTGAAGTGTCCGGGGCCCTTCATGAGGTCCTCGTTCTCGGTGCCCTCGACGATGACCTGTTCCCAGTCGTCGCCGAAACGGGGGATGTGCATGATCGCGACCCCGTCGCCGTTGGACGGCTTCGCGGGCAGCTGGATCTTGCCGTTGCTGTCGGTGGTGCGGATCTCCGCGAGCAGGTCAGCCTGGACCGCCGCGTTCCGGTGACCGGTCCAGACCAGCAGGTAGAAGGCGAACAGCAGGAGTACAAAACCAGCGGTCAGCGCCAGTTCCGCAGCGAGGCGCACGGTGTTCGTGATGAGGTTGCGAAACGTTGTTGACACGTAATGAATATATCATCGCCTAGAGTGATCCAGATCGCATCGAGCACGGAGGTACAAGTGGGATCCAGGTCGAGGCTCTTCGCAGCAATGACTCTCGTCGTCATGCCTGTTGCGACGGGACTGCACGCCAGCCCGAGTTTCGCGGCTGAGGCCGTGCGGGCGATGGGAGCGTGCTGGGTCTACACCCCTGAAACCACGGGCATCGCCGAGGATGACCTGCTGGGTCAGCTCACCGCACCCGTGCAGTCCGACGGCATCGGAGGCGACGTGGCCACCGCGCCCGTGGCCTGGAGCCCGGACGCCGATGGCGCGGAGCTGCGCCTGGAGACCTCGGGCGGTACTGCTCGAGGATCCGAGCGCTCGATCTCCCTCGAGCTCGCCGACGGCCCCGTCCTGGACGCGACCACGCGTCGCGAAGGCACTGCGCACGCCGTGCTGCGTCTGATCGCCCCCGGCGAGGACGTGGCTGCTGAGCTGACGCCGGAGGAACTCTCCGAGCGCATGCGCATCGCGAGCACCGAGTTCGCCGTCGAGGCGGGAGAGCAGGCCGACGGTCTGGTCTTCACTGCCGAAGACGTGATCGACCTCGTCGACGAGGGTGAGTACCGCGTCGTCCTGCAGTCGGTGCACTTCGTCGTGACCGAGGAGACCGTTCCCGGGTCCGTCACCACGCTGCACTGGGCGTGCAACGCCCAGCAGGGCACTGAGCCCACCGCCTCGGCGGCGCCGGCCCCCGGCGGCACCGAGGTCGTGCCCGCGCTCAACCCCGCCGCGAGCCCCGAGCCCTTCGTCGGGGTCATGTCGGAGTTCGCGGTGCAGAACACCTCGCTGCTCCTCCTTGACGACGTCCGGGGCCAGGTCGGCACTGCGGCCGCCCGCGCCGGAGACGTGCTCGTGCTCAGTGCCAGCGGCATGGAGACGTCCTCCTCCTTCAACGTGGGCTTCGGGCCCGCCGGTGGTCCCTACGTCCTCGACAACATGGTCGTCACCTCCGACGAGGAGGGCGTCGTCGAGCGCTTCGAGGTCGCGGTTCCCCAGGGCGCCGTCGTGGGTCAGGGCGAGGTCACCCTGGTCAAGATCGGCACCCCCGAGGTGCCGAGTGCCCCCGCGGGTGTGCCGCTCTCGCTGCGCATCCTGGGGGCGCCGGTGCTGACCGCGACCGAGACCGTCGGCGACGAGCGTCTCGACGTGGTCGTGGCCGGTGTCGGGTTCGACCCGCTCACGCAGGTGCGAGTGCGCGGTCGTGCCGGCGAGGCTGCCGCCTCCGACAAGGCCGTCGAGGTCTGGACCGACGTCGACGGCGCTTTCACCACCGACTACGTGCTCACTGACCTCGACGCCACCGCCCTCCGGGCGCGCCAGACGCGTGAGGCCTCCTTCGGCGAGCTCACTGCGCGCGTCGAGCTGGCCAACGCGGTCCCGGGACCCAGCGGGTCCAAGCCTCCGGTCACGCCTCCGGCCGAGGTGCCCACTCCCATCACTCCGCCGGTGGCGGTGCCCCCGAGCGTGCCCGCGCCGAGTGTTCCCGCGCCGGTGGTCCCCGCCCCGATCGCCCCGATCGCCCCGACCGCTCCGCCGCTCAACATTCCGCTCCCGGAGACCGCGCCCATTGTCGAGGTCCCTGCTCCGGAGGTCCCTGACGCCATCGCCGTCGCCGAGCTGAAGCTCACCGAGCCCACGCTCGAGGGATCCGTCTCGATGGGTGAACTCTTCGGCGGTTCCTCCGAGCGTCGGGTGGTGTTCGAGGTCGAGAACGTCGGTGGCGCCGCCGCCGACGACCCGGACGTGCTCCTGGGCATCGGCCGAACGGCCGACGCCACTCCGAGCACGGTCGCCACCAGCCTCGGCACCATCGAGCCGGGCGCCCGCGTCGCAGTCGGCATCAACCTGGCCCTCCCGATGGCCTCCTTCGGCACCTACCAGGTGGTCGGTCAGGTCGGCGACGAGACCGCGACCTCCTTCAGTGTCCGTTGGGACACCTATCCGTGGGGTTTGTTCGCGGCCAATGTGGCGGGCGTCGGCCTGCTGGTCTGGGGTGTGTCGCGTCGTCGCACCAAGGCTGCCCCGATCCCCGCGGGTCCGGAGACGGCAGAGGCCGGTGCCTCGGTGGTCGATCTCGATGCACTCGACAAGTGGTGGAAGGAGGGCAAGGTCGTCCACGCGGCGCCCGAAGTCCTTGAGGACAACGACTCCGTCGTCGACCTGGATGCAGCAGATCGGTGGTGGGCGCGAAACAAGGGCAATGTGTCCTGATGTGATGCGCCGCACGTATAGATCCTATATTCTTTAATCATTCGTATTCCCCCCGTCTGAGGAGTAGCTGTGGCAGCAGGCAGGAAGAGGCAGGCTCGGAGCTCGAGCATGTGGTCCGACAAGTCAGCCCTGGTCCGTTCGGGCATCGTGTCGGCAGGCCTCGTGCTCTCGCTGGCAGCGTGTGGCGCGCTGATGCCGGGTCAGAACCCCGGAGGCGGGGCCGGCCCTGCCCAGCCCCAGGCCGGAGACGGCCCCGGCGTGACCGAGGACTCCGTCAAGGTGGTCTTCGTCGGTACTGACCTCACGGCTGTCGAGGCCATCACGGGCTTCAAGACCGAGCCGCCCGGTGACCTCGCCGAGCAGGTCGAGGCGCTCGAGACCTGGGTCAACGCCAACGGCGGCATGGGCGGGCGCAAGCTCGACGCCGTCTACAAGCTCTACGACGGCATCAACGACAGCGTCGCGGCCGAAGAGCAGCTCTGCAACCAGATCACCCAGGACGAGAAGGCCTTCGCCGCCGTCATCACCGGTCAGTTCCAGACGAATGCGCGTCCGTGCTACGCCAAGCGCAAGACCGTCGTCATGGACGCCACGCTGCTCGCCTCCGACCAGGAGTACTACGAGGAGCTCGCTCCCTTCCTCTGGTCCCCGTCCTACCCGGAGCTCGGAGCGCACACCCGCGCCCAGCTCCAGGTCCTGGACGAGGAGGGCTTCTTCGCGGCCGGCGCCGGTGGCCTCGGTGTCGTCGCGGCTGACAGCCCCGTCAACAAGCGCGTCTACGAGAACACCGTCGTGCCGATGCTCGAGGAGAAGGGCGTCGACTTCAAGGTCTCCTGGATCGACACCACCGACATGGGCACGCTCAACACCACGCTCGGTGAGGCTGCCGGTTCGTTCCGTGACCGCGGCCTGAAGAACGTCGTGTTCCTCGGTGGTGCCCGCATGGCGTCGATGTTCTCCACCGCTGCCGGTGCGATCAAGTACGAGGCCCGTTACGCGATGACGAGCTACGACAACCCGACCTACTTCACCAACAACGGTGACGAGCTCTCGTCTCCGTCCATGCGCAACACCATGGTCGGCGTCGGCACCACCCCTGCGCAGGAGGTGACCCAGCCCGACAGCCACCCGTTCCCCTCCGCCGAGGAGGAGAAGTGCATCGGCATCTACAAGGAGGCCGGTATCACCTGGAAGACCCGTGAGGGTGCTCGCGTGGCGCTGCCGTACTGCGACGCGATCATGATGCTCAAGCTCGGTGCCGACAACGTCGCCGAGGGTGACGACTTCAACGCCTGGACCTGGTCCGACGCGCTCAAGGCCAACGCCTCGGAGTACCGCACGGCTGCCGGGTTCGGCAACGGTCTGGTCGACAAGGACGGCAACTGGAAGGGATACGGCGGTTCGGGTGGCTTCAAGGTGATGCGTTTCGCTGCCGACTCCCAGAACGCCGAGGGCAAGATGGGCGAGTTCCTCTACGAGGGTGAGGAGCGTTCCTTCGATGACCAGTAGTCCTGCGTTGGTCGTCGACGGCATCCACGCCTCGTACGGCCCCCTGCAGGTGCTCTTCGACTCCAGCCTCCGGGTGGAGCGCGGCGAGATGGTGGCCCTCCTGGGCCCCAACGGCGTCGGCAAGAGCACCCTGCTGAAGGTGATCGGCGGTCTGTTGACCCCCGACGCCGGGACCGTCTCGATCCTCGGCCAGGACCTCACCTCCGCCCCCACTCGCAAGCGCGTGGAGGCCGGGCTGTGCCAGGTCGTCGGACAGTCCTCGTTCCCGTCCATGAGCGTGGTGGAGAACCTGCTCATGCACGGCTACACCAACTCTGACCGCAAGTGGACCAAGGAAGCGACTGAGGCAGCCCTCGCCGTCTTCCCGCGTCTCAACGCACGTCGCAACCAGGCAGCCTCCACCCTCTCGGGTGGAGAGCGACAGATGCTGGCCCTGGCCAAGACCATCGTGGGTGACCCCAAGCTCCTCGTCGTCGACGAGTTCTCGCTCGGTCTCGCCCCGGTCGTCGTCGGTGGCCTCATGGACCTGGTGCGTCGTCTCAACGAACGTGGAGCCTCGATCCTCCTGGTGGAGCAGTCCGTCAACGTGGCGCTCTCCCTGGTGCACCGGGCCTACGTGATGGAAAAGGGCACGATGATCGCTGAAGAGGACGCTGCCGTCCTGGCCGCTGACCCCGAGCGCGTCGCCGCGCTGATGCTGGGCGGACACGCGGAGGCCCACGCATGAGCCTCCTCGCGACCGCTGTGGGCGGTGTCTCCCCGATGATCCTCGACGGGTTCGACTTCGGAGTCGAACGAGTCGTCATGGGTCTCTTCAACGGCATGACCTACGGCCTGCTGGCTGTCGGTCTGGTGCTGGTCTACAAGTCCAGCCGCTTCGTGAACTTCGCGCACGGATCCATCGGTACCTTCGGTGCCTCCGTGCTCGCCTTCCTGGTCCTCGACCTGAAGTTCCCGTTCTGGATCGCCTTCGTGGTCGCGATCGCGGCCGCGGGGGCTCTGGCCGCCGGTATCGAGGTCGTCGTCGTGCGGCGCCTCAACGGCCGCCCGGCCCTGATCGGCATGATCGCGACCCTGGGTCTGTCCCAGCTGATCGCGGGCATCGCGCTGCTCCTGAGCAGTGCCACGGGTCTGAAGTACCCCATCGCCCCGTTCCTGCCGACGTTCTACATCGGCACTCTCGAGGTCGGCCCGCCGCACATCACGATGCTGATCCTGGGCACGGCCCTCTTCGTGGCACTGTGGTGGTTCCTGTACCACAACAAGGTCGGCATGGGCATCCGTGCTGCCGCCGACGACCCGGACGCCGCACAGCTCGAGGGCATCCCGGCGCGCCGCATGGCAGCGCTCGCCTGGTGCATCGCCGGTGCCATCGCGGCATTCTCCGCGATCCTGGTGACCCCGACGTCGTCGAACATCTCGATCGAGGGCATGGGACCCGAGCTCCTGCTCAAGGGTCTCGCCGGTGCCGTCATCGCTCGCATGGCGTCGATCCCGATCGCCGTCGTCGCCTCGCTCGGTGTGGGTCTGGTGGAGCAGTTCCTGCGCTCCAACCCCGACACCGCGAGCCTGGTGAACGTGGCCATCGGCCTCATCATCATCGTCGCGTTGCTGTCCCAGCCTGCCCTGGGCCGTGCCGGCAAGGAGCGCGTCAGCTGGCGTCGCGTGGTGGCAGAGCCCGTCCCGGCGGCCTACAAGGAGAACATCGCGTTCATCCGTTGGGCTCCGCGGATCGGCCTCGTGCTCGTCGCCTTCATCTCCATCGGCCTGGCCTACTGGGTCACCAACGAGACCGCTTCGGCTCTCACCAACCTGATCGGTTACGCGCTGGTCGGCATGAGCGTCGCACTGCTCACCGGTGTGTCCGGTCAGCTCTCGCTGGGTCAGTTCGCCTACGCCGGCATCGCGGCCGCCATGTCCGCCCAGGCCGTCAGCAACTCAGGCAGCTGGGTCTTCGGTGTCTTCTGCGGCATCCTGTCGGCCGCCGTCATCTCGATGCTGGTCGGTATCCCCGCGATGAAGCTCAAGGGACTGGCGCTCGCTCTGGCCACCTTGGCGTTCGCGCTGGCCTCGGTCAGCTGGATCTTCCGCCTGGACTTCTTCCTGGGCAACGGCATCGAGCCGGCCAAGCCCACGGTCTGGGACTACCCGGTCGAGTACGCGAAGGACTACTACCTCTTCTCGCTGCTGCTGCTGACCATCGGCTTCATCGTCACCGACAACGTGCGCAAGTCTGGCTTCGGTCGTTCGCTCCAGGCGCTGCGCGACAACGAGGACGCCTCGCGTGCCCTCACCGTTCCCGCTCGCCTGCGCAAGTTCCAGCTCTACGGCCTCACGGGTGCGCTGGCCGGTCTGGGTGGTGTGGTCATCGGCCACAGCCAGACCCAGCTCACGGTCAACTCGTTCCCGTCGGGCGCCTCGATCGACGTCGTCGCGATCGCGGTGGTCGGTGGTCTCACCGTCACCAGCGGTCCGATCATCGGTGCTCTCGTGATCATCGGAATCCCCGCGCTCTACCCGCTGGGCATCTTCGGTGGTGCGATCCTGTCGATGGTGTGGCTGGCGATCGTCATCGCCCTGCCGGACGGTCTCGGTGGCGTTCTCATGAACTGGCGCAACCGCTTCTACGACATGCTCGCCCGTCGTCGTGGCATCGATCCTGTGCACGTCCGCCTGGGCCCCGCGACCCCTGCGGTCTCGCCGCTGCAGCAGGCCCTGGACCTCAAGGGTCTGATGGACGGCATCACTGACCTCGATGCCGACCACGTCGTCCCCGGCACCGGTGCCCCGATCCTCACGATCAACCAGATCACCAAGCGCTTCGGTGGCGTGGTCGCCGCCGACGGTGTCGACTTCACCGTCAAGCACGGCGAGATCATCGGCATCATCGGCCCGAACGGTGCCGGCAAGACGACGCTGTTCGAGATGGTGGCCGGCTTCACGGTCCCCGACTCGGGCAAGATCGTCTTCGACGGCCTGGACGTCACCAAGGCGTCGCCGGAGAACCGTGCCATCGCTGGTCTGGTCCGCTCCTTCCAGGACGCGGCGCTCTTCCCGACCCTGACGGTCCGCGAGACCCTCATGATCGCTCAGGAGCGCGTCGCCCCCAGCCGCCTGTGGTGGTCCATGTTGGGCGTCACGTCCGCGGAGAACGCCAAGGCTGAGGCGGCCGAACTGCTGATGGCCCGGATGGGTCTGGACGCCTACGCAGACCGCACCATCGACGAGCTCTCCACCGGCACCCGCCGCGTGGTCGAGATCGCCGGCCTGCTGATGCTGTCGCCGCGGGTCCTTCTGCTCGACGAGCCCTCCGCCGGTATCGCGCAGAGCGAGTCCGACGCCCTGGGTGAGCTGCTGCTCAGCATCCGACGCGAGTTCGGCACCACGATGGTCGTCATCGAGCACGACCTCCCGCTGCTGTCGAACATCTGCGACCGGATGATCGCGATGAACCTGGGTCGCGTGATCGCCTCCGGCACGCCGGACGAGGTCCGCAACGACCCGGCCGTGGTCCGCTCCTACCTCGGTGGGGACTCCGCGGCGATCAACCGCTCGGGTCTGCATGTGGTCGAGGACGACGAGGACTCTTCGGTCAGTCTGAAGAAGTCGGAGAACAATCTCCCGGTTCCGACCGTCTGAGGCTTCCCCATGAAGCAAACTTCATACACATTGGAGTGACATCTCCGCCCGCGGACGCTTCGGTGTCCGCGGGTGGAGCTCCACCACAACTTCAGGACCAGCGGAACTCTCGCCGGTCCTGTCAGCACCCCGCAGTACTGCCCCGCCGTCCTGACGGTCGGGCGCAGCCCCGAAGCAGTACCCAGCAGCACCAGCACCATCCCGGCGCCGGCACCACTGACAGTCGGCGTCGATCGAACACCGATCACGAGCACACGTGATCGTCACCACGAGGAGTACCAGTGAGAAAGACACCGAAGAAGCTCACCAGGGCGTTCGCCGGAGTTGCGGGCCTCGCGCTCGTCGGTTTCGCAAGCCCCGCCTTCGCGGCCGCCACCCTCGAGGTCAGCAAGACCACCGGTCTCGCCGACGGCGACCAGATCACCGTGTCGGGCACCGGCTTCAAGCCGGGCCTGGCCAGCATCGCCGTGGGCCAGTGCAAGGAAGGCATGACCGGTCCGGTCGACTGCAACACCGCCACCGGTGCCACCTTCGTGACCGCTGACGCCAACGGCAACATCAAGGAACTCTCCCTCGTCATGAAGGAGGAGTTCAAGGGCATCAACTGCTCCACGCAGAAGTGCATCATCGGCGCGCAGCCGCTCCCCAACGCTGTCGACGCCGAGACCCTGAAGGCCAACACGGTCTACTACGACATCTCCTTCGGCGCTGCCGCTGCTGACCCGGCCCCGGCCGAGACCCCTGCTCCGGCCCCTGCTCCGGCCCCGGCCCCGACTCCGGGCGACACCACCACGAGCACCACTGCTGCTGGGGAGCTCCCCAAGACCGGTGCCGGTGAGACCCTCGGTCTCGCCCTCGGCGGCGGCCTGCTCCTGCTCGCCGGTGGCGTTGCGGCTCTCCGCATGACCCCGCGTCGCAACGAGGGTGTCGCCTGATGACCCTCAAGCGCAGCCTGGCTGCTTCCGCGGTGGCGGTCCTGGCCGCTGGTTCGGTCTCCCTCGGTTCCCCCGCGCAGGCGGCTGACGCCAAGGTCGAGGGCAAGGTGACGTTCCACTGCACCATGCCCGACTTCAAGGACGCCGAATTCGACTACGAGGCGACCATCAAGGTGGAGGCCCTGCGTGCCACGCCGGACGCCACGGACGTCACGATCGTCATGAGCACCAGCGACATGCCCGGCGTGGTGCCGTCCTTCATCTCGATGAAGGACGCCGCCGCCTCGGTCACGTTCACCGGTACCGCCGACGGCAAGCCGATCACGCTCGCCAGCAACGGCAACACCGACGTGAACCCCAGCAAGAACGGCACCAAGGAGCCGGTGGTCCTGCCGGCCAACATCCAGGGCACGGTCTCCACCACGGCCTCCGACATCCAGCTGGACCTGTCGAGCTTCGCCTTCATGGTTGACGTGGTGGGTGACACCTGCACCTACAAGTCGGGATCGATTCCGGTGTTCAGCCCGGTCGTGGGCGCAGCCCCGGAGCCGGCGCCGACCCCCACGCCGACTCCGACCCCCACGCCGACTCCGACCCCCACGCCGACTCCGACCCCCACGCCGACTCCGACCGACGGGCCGACCGAGCCGCCCAAGGAGGAGGGCAAGGAGGGCGTTCCCGCCAGCGGGAACGCCTCGTTCAGCTGCCTGCTGAAGCCCTTCGAGTCGGACTTCGTCTACGAGGGTGAGATCGCGATCTCCGGAGCGCGTGCGACGGCGGACGACACCACGGTCCAGCTCGCCGGAACCTTCCCGAAGATCCCCGGCATCGCCCCGGTTCCGATCGACGGCGGCTCGATGACGGTCACCGCCACCGGCACTGCCGGCGGCAAGGCGTTCGAGCTCACTGGCTCCAGCACGGTGAACGCTGAAGCCAACGCCCCGGTTGCGGTCCCGACTCTCAAGGGTTCGGTGGATCTGGCCGACGAGGAGGCCGAGGTCGAACTGAAGACCTTCGGCTTCGAGTTCGGCGAGATGATGAACCTCGTCATCACGGCTGACTGCGAGGTCACCAAGGGCGCCGTTCTCGGCGACATGGTCGTTGGCATCGGTGAACTCGATGACGAGGACGGCGAAGACAAGAACGGCAACGGCGATGCCGGTGCTGGTGCTGGTGCTGGTGGCGGTACGGGCACCACCGACACGACGGCCACCCTGCCGCGCACCGGTGGAGCTGACGCCATGCCGGTCATCGGTCTGTGGGCCCTGGCCTTCGGTGTCGCGGGCGCCGGCCTCCTGGTCTGGATGCCGCGCCAGCGTCGTTCCGCCAACTGAGCAACAACGTGACTCCTCGTCAGGAGTCATGAGTGAGGGACCTGCGGCCGCTGGCCGCGGGTCCCTCCTGTGTGAGAACAACCATTCCTGTGACGTGGCCGTGGGCTGCGCCGATGAATCGACGAGGAGAACAGATGTCCGTCAAGCGTGCTGCTGTCGCAACGACCCTGGGTCTTGCCGCCGCCTCCCTCGCCACCCAGGGGCTGGTGTCAGGTGCCGTTGCCGCCGACAGCCGTGGGGTGTCGGGTGAGGTCAGCCTGGACTGCCTGCTCCAGCCCTTCGTGGAGGGTTTCCGCTACGAGGGTCCGATGGCCGTCAAGGCATCTCGAGTGGGGGACTCCTACGAACTCCTGGCCCAGATGCCCAGCATTCCGGGCATCGCCCCGGTGGCCATCGACGGAGGTCGCATGCGTGTCGTCCTCGAGGGTTCGGTGGGCAAGGAGCCGTTCACGCTCACCGGGACCCGCTCGGTGGACGCCGAGGCCTCGTCGCCGGTGCCGGTTCCTGATCTCGTCGGGACGATCCCGGCGATCGACGGCGACGTGGAACTGTCGAAGTTCACCTTCGAGTTCGACGAGATGATGGGTCTCACCATCGAAGCCGGCTGCGACCCGTGGAAGGCGACCGGGCTCGGTGAGTTGACTGCCGGCGCTGAGCCCGGTGCGGTGACGTCCACCGAGGAGGCCTCCGCCGACGTCATCACCGTCGACGACGAGGGCTCCGCGATGCCGCTGATCCTGGGTGGTGGCGCTGTCGTCCTGGCTCTCGGTGGCGTGGCTGCGTGGTTCGTCAGCCGTCGTCGTCCCGCCTGATCGGTTCGCGAACCGGTCTTGCTCCGGTCACGACGAAGGCCCCCGTCCATCAGGACGGGGGCCTTCGTCGTACTCAGGTGAGCGTCAGGCGTTCTTGAGCTCGTCGAGTGCGGGGTCGTACGACTTCGACGGGGTGAAGCCGGAGTCGATCAGCTTCTTGACCGAGATCGGCGACGTCGGTCCGGCGATCTCGCCGCGGTACTCGAGCGCGGGGAGGTCGTTGCGGAGCGAGATGGTGTCGAACAGCGTCGAGTTGGTCGGGGGGACCTCGTCGTGGGTGAGGTTGAAGACACCCTGCAGCTTGTTGACGATGGCGTGGACGGCAGCGTTCGCGGCGTCCTCGACCTGGAGGCGGTACAGCAGCGCGTCGCCCGAGAACGGCACGGAGCCGCCCAGGTACTGGTGCGCCATCTTGACCTTGTCCTCGATCGGCGGGTCACCCTCACCGAAGATGTCACCACAGCGGAGGACGGCCACACGCTCGCCCGCGGCGAGGTAGGTCTTCTCCATCAGGATGAAGTTGGCCGGGCTCGGGTCGTCCGAGTCGGTGACCGGGGCGTCCTCGGTGACGAGGTCGAGGTGGTTGGCGGCGTTGCCGTAGACCGACAGCGACGAGAGGCACACGATGTGGGCGTCGCCGGGGGCGGAGACCACGTTCTCGGCGGTGCCGACGAGGATCTCGCGGTAGGTCTTCGCGCGACCCTCGGGGGTCATGGACCCCTGTGCCGAGGGGCCGGCGGTGACGATGACGGCGTCGGCGGCCGCGACGGCAGCGTGCACGCCGTCACGGTCGGAGCCCTTGAGCACGATCGCGTTGCCGAAGCGCTCGGCCAGGGGGGCGACCTTCGCCTCGGTGGTGGTGGTGACCGTGACCTCGTGACCGAGACCGATCAGGCGCTCGGCCGCGGCGGAGCCGACGAAACCGGCTCCGATGACCAGGACCTTCATGCAAGTTCCTCCATCTGCTTGAAGCCGGCGCGGACTGCGACCAGCTCTTCGACCCTTGCGGCACCGAGGAACTTCTTCGAGAGTTCGTTCATCGGGTCGAGGGTGTATCCGTAGGTGCGGACCTTGTGGTCACGCTCTCGCAGGGCGGCACGCTCGGACGGGTCGGTGGCGACCGCGGTGCGGACGGCCTCCAACCACTTGTCGACGCGCGTGTTCACGACCTGACGCAGGGTGGCGACGACGTCCTCGGTCCGGTCGGCCACGTAGGAGTGGGCGACGGGGGAGAGGAAGGCGCGCATGTAGGAGCCATGGGAGACCGACCACGTGAAGCGGTCGTCGCCACGCAGTGCGAGGTAGTCCTCGTTCAGCGGCTCGTAGTACTTCTCCAGGTAGTCCACCTCGGTCATGAGGTCGCGACGGGGGACCAGCTCGGAGTAGAAGAAGATGTTGGGGATGGTGCCGAACACGAGGATCAGGTGGGGCACGTCGATGTGCGGTCCCAGCCAGACCTGCAGGTTCATGTCGAGGATCGAGTTGGTGCGGTTGCCGATCCAGGAGTGGACGAGCCACTCCGCGCCGGCGTCGGGGTCACCGACGAAGGTGTTCATCGAGCCTTCGTAGGACTTGTCCTCGGTGGCCCAGTACTCCAGACCCTCGCTGGAGGGGTGTGCCTGGACCGGGAGCTCGGCCACGATGCGTTCCTTGGCGTCGCTGAGGATCTCCCAGAACTGTGCCCACAACTCGGTGTTGTCGACGTCGGGGTTCTCCGCGAGGAACTCGTGGATGGTCTTGGTCTGACTCACTTTCTCGGCCATGGGACAGATTGTATAGATATATGATCTATCGCGAAGGGGGTTGGTGTGATCGTCGTCATCTCGCAAGCCTGGACGAAGCCCGAAGAGGCCCATGTCCACGCCTATGTACAGCTCAATGAAGAGTTCGGTCAGTTCTTCCGTGACCACCCCGGGTTCCGAGGCCGGCAGTTGGTCCGCGGCACCGAGGACCCGACGCACTTCACGCACCTGCGGTGGTTCGACACGCTGGAGGATTACGAGGAGTGCACGCGTCAGCAGGGTTACGTCGAGCACACGGTGAAGATGTACGAACACCTCGTGCCGTACGAGTCCTACCCCCGCGAGATCGTCGAGGTCGTGTTCGACGAGCGCCCGGCGCCGCACACCGGTGACCCGGCGTGAAGCGTCCGTTCCTGCTGGTGCACGGTGCCTTCCGTGGTGGCTGGTCCTGGGCGCGGGTGCGACCCGGCCTGGTTGCGGCGGGCCACGACGTGCATGCGCCGTCGTTGCCCGGGTGCGGTGAGCGGTACATCGAAGGGGAGGCAATCCTTTCCCTCGATGTCTGGGTCGATGCCCTGGAGCGTCTCGTCGTGGCCGAGGACCTGCATGAGCTCGTGCTGGTGGGCCACAGCCAGGGCGGCATCGTGACCGCAGCGCTCGCGGCGCGTGTCCCGGAGCGGATCGCGGTCCTCGTGCACCTGGATGCAGCAGTCCTGGCTCGCGGGGAACGCGCCGTCGACCTCACAGGTATGGGCGGGCATCTGCCCCCGCGTGACTTCTGGGTGCCCGCGCGCCCCCTGGTGGCGGCCGCGGACCTGGACGAGGAGACCGCCGCGTGGGCCTCGGCGCGACTGACGCCCACGCCGATGGGACCTTCGCTCGACGTCGTTCCCGACGTGCCCGAGGAGGTGGACGTACGCACCTGGTTCTGCTCGGGAACTCCGCAGGGATTCCCTTCGACGGTTTCGCGCCGGAGGATGGACGAGGCTGGCTTGGCCTATGACGTGCTCGACTGCGGCCACGACGCACCGCTCGTGGCTCCCGACCGCGTGGTGGAGGCACTCCTGGCCGCTGCTGACCTTTCCGAGCACTCGGGTGCGCGGCCCGAATCCCACTAAGGTTCCCTCCATGCCCTCTGCACCTGAGACCGGTCCTGCGTACCGGGCGGTCGCTGACGCCCTGCGGTCCCAGATCCTTTCCGGGGACCTGAAGTCCGGCGACCGACTGCCCACTGAGTCTGAGCTCTGCGAGCTGCACTCGGTCTCGCGCAGCACTGTCCGTGAGGCATTGCGGGCCTTGGCCACCGAGCGCCTCCTGGTCACGCGCCGCGGCGTCGCGGGAGGTTCGTTCGTGGCCGCCCCCGGCCCGGAGGAGATCGCGGGGCTTGTCCAGTCGAGCCTCTCCCTGCTGAGTGACTCCGACTCCGTCTCGGTGCAGTCGCTGCTGGAGGTGCGCCTGATGCTCGAGGTGCCTGCCGCGGGGCTGGCTGCGGCACGGCGTCGTGACGCGGACCTCGTCTCGCTGGAGTCGCACCTGTTCGACCCGGTCGCGACCGACCTGGAGTCGATGTTCACTGACAATCGCGACTTCCATCTGGGGCTGTTGCGGGGGGCTGCGAACCCGGTGCTGGAGGCGGTCGCCGCGCCGATCTACGGAGTGGTCTATGAAAGATTCGTCCGCCGGGAGGCGCCCGTGGACTTCTGGCGCTCGGTCGACCATGACCATCGCGCGATCCTCGATCGGGTACGGGCTGGTGACGTGGGTGGCGCCGAGGAGGCGCAGCGCGCCCATCTGGTGGACCTGGGGCCGACGTACGAGCGGATCGACGCCGAACGGCAGAGGTCCTGACGGCGGGTTCTTCCCACACGCCGCTCTTAACAGGATATATTTTGTGTTCCCTGATGTGTGAGGAGCAGTGATGAACAAGCGTTTCGGTCTCGCCCTGGCCGTGGCCGGCCTCGTCGGCGTCGGCGTCGTGGTGAAGAAGAAGCAGGCCTCGGCCAGCACCATCCCGACCGGTAAGCCCGTCGTTTCCTTCGCCGGCATCCCCACCGCCAAGAAGGTGCAGCTCCCGCTGCTGTGCCGTCTGCGCGGACACGGCTGGCGCATCCCGCGCAACCCCAAGCAGATGCCGCTCCGCAAGGCGTGCCAGAACTGCCAGCGCATCGACATTCCGCTCCCTCGCTGAGCCAGTCGTCGTGACCCGCAGGGCCGACGCCACCGCGGTGGCCTCGGCCCTGTGGTGTACCCACCCACCGGAGGAACCGTGACTCACCTGCCCCGCGTCAACCATGTCGGCATCTCGGTCGCCGACCTCGACGCCGCCCGTACCTTCTGGATCGACGGGCTCGGCGCTCTCGAGCACGGCGCCTTTTCTTGGCCGGTCGGCACCACGCCTGCTGACGACTCCCTCGCGACCAGCGGTACCGCCGCCGACGTGGTGCTGCTGCGCACCGACGCGGCCTTCATGGAGCTCTTCGCGTTCTCCTCGCCGACACCGCAACGGCGTGACCCGCGTCGTCCCGGCGTGGTCTCCCTGGCCTGGGCGGTCGAGGACCTCGCACTCGCCCGGTCCCGGGCCCTGGCGCACGGCGCGAGCATGGGGGAGCAGGCGCACCACGTCAGATGCCCCGACGGAACCGACGTCCACCTGGTCCTGGCCGGCGAGGGGCCCACGGGTCTCGTCGCGGTGCAGGTGCAGGTGGAGGCCGCGGCAGAGTTCCCCTACGGCGACGTCGCCGGACCGGTCGTGCTCGACGTGGTGGGTGGGGCACTCGCCCCGGACGCCACGGGCGGATCGAACGTCGACCTCGGCGTCAACCACATCTGCCTGGACGTCGACGACGCCCACGCGGCTCGCGCTGCCGGCCAGGTCGGGGGCCGGGTGCGGTGGCACCACGAGGTGACCGAGTCCAGCGGCGGGATCGCTGCGGTCTGCTACGGCACCACCCATGACGGTGTTCTGGTGGAACTGCTGGAGTCCCGCACCGAACAGGCGTTCTTCTCCCGGACCCGGCTCGGCTGCCCCTGAGTCCCCTGAAACGCCACGCACCAGTCAGAAGTGCTGCCGAAACCGAGGTTTCGGAGCACTTCTGACTGGTGCGTGAGAGGTCTGAGGCTCAGAGGCCGTAGCGAGCCATGACGTCGTTCTTCTTCGCGTAGCCCGGCGTCATGAAGCGCGTCGCGATCCGTCGGTTGGTGAGCCAGGAGATCTCCGAACCCGTCTTCGTGGTGGTCATGACCTCACTCACCAGGTACGGCGCCACGTCGTCGACGTGGTCGGAGAGGTAGTTCAGCGCCTTGCGCTGGGAGGAGACCTGCTCGGGGGCACGCTGGGCCTCGCGCAGCCAGCCGTCGGAGATCAGGATGCCGGGGCGGATCTGACCCACCAGGACCGGCGTCTCCTTGGACTCCTTGACCAGTGCACGCGTCAGCATGTCGAGACCGCGCTTGGTGGCGGAGTAGACGCCCATGCCCGGCCGCAGGCGTCCGTCACTGCCGCCTCCGAGGACGTTGAAGAGCTTGCCCGAGCCCTGGGCGGTCATGCCGCGCAGGGCGACCTGGGAGCCGAAGATGGTGCCGAGCATGTTGGTGCGCACCATGGCGTGCACGTCCGCGGGCTTGGTGTCCACGACCTTCTCGGTGGTGTGGGCGACGCCAGCGTTGTTGATCCACACGTCGACGCTGCCGTGCTGGGCGACGGCGTGGTCCCACAGAGCCTGGACGGCGTCGACGTCGGAGACGTCGGTGGCGAGGCCGGTGACGTGGCCGTTGCCCGGGGCGGCGACCAGTTCGGCCACCGCTGCGTCGACGGACTCCGCGCTGCGGCCCGAGACGACGACGTTGTATCCGTGGCGGCGGAACTCGCGGGCCATGGCGTGGCCGATTCCCTTGGTGCTTCCGGTGATGACTGCCGTGCTCAATGCTGCCTCCTGGTAGGGGAGCCAGAAATATATGCTGACATGTGGCATGGGTCACCCGCTTTGACAGATACCCACCGCGCACACTCCTTCCCCTCGCCACGAGGCCTCCCTAGGCTGCGAGTCCGTTCGCATCCACGGGAGACACACATGAGCCGCACGGGCATGGGACATGACGGCGGACTCTTCGCCCCCGACGCGCTGATCCGACATGTCCAGGCACACCACGTCGTCGGACAGACCTACGGTCAACGCGCCCTCGTCCTGGGGGCCACCAACCCCGTGCCCTACATCGGCACCAGCTCCTCCACCCTCGCCAAGGAACGCCCCTTCACCCGCCTCGCTGTCACCGCCAAGGCCTTCGAGACCGTCATCCTCGGCACCCGCGCCGACGCCGAACGCGTGCTCGCCCGGGTGCACCACATGCACACCCGGGTCCGAGGGACTCTCCCCGAGCAGGCCGGACTTCACCCCGCCGGCACCCCCTACGACGCCTTCGACCCCGAACTCATGCTCTGGACGATGGGCGTCCTCGCCGACTCGTCCCGCCGCTCCTTCGAAGCGTTCGTCAGACCGCTCGACACCGACGAACGCGACGCCCTCTGGCAGGACTGGATCACCTTCGGCACCCTCTTCGGCATGCCCCGCGACGTCGCCCCACGCACCGCAGCCGACTTCGACGACTGGATGGCCGAACACCTCACCTCCGACCGCTTCCACGTCACCCCCGAGGCCCGCGCCGTCGGGCGCGCCATCGTCACCGCCATGCCCGTCCCGGCACGCATGCGCCCAGGCGTACGAGCCACCAACTTCACCGTCATCGGGCTCCTCCCGCCCCGGGTCCGTGACGCCTTCGGGCTCGGCTGGGGCCGGGGACACCAACGCGTCCACGACGCCCTGGCCGCCAGTCTGTGGCTCTCCTCGCGCACGCTCCCGGCCCGAGTCCGGCTCGGCACCAACGCCCGACTGCTCGACATCGTGATCCGGTCCGAGGCAGAGGTTGTCGCCCGCGGGGGACGCACCATGCCCACTCTGGAGGCACCCACTCTGGAGGCACCCACTCTGGAGGCACCCACTCTGGAGGCACCCACTCTGGAGGCACCCACCCTCGACGCGCCCCCGTGAACGCCCCGCACGGGCCCCCGAGCCCCGGTAGGGTCCGCCGCGTGAACCGCCGTCAGCGTCTCGTCGCCGCCGCCCTGCACCGCGCCCACTCCTGGGCCGAACGGGCCGGAGCGATCGCGCCCGGCACCGCCCTCGGCGACAGTTTCGGCACCCTGGGCAGCGGCAGCTGCATCGCGTTCCCGCCGATGTCGCTCTTCGGGCAGCAGCACATGCACATCGGTGCCGGCACCATGATCGGACGCCGCGTCGTTCTCGGCGTCGGCTACGGCCCCGACGACGCCGCCGCGCCGCCGCGCGGCCTGGTGATCGGTGAACGTTGCGTGATCGGTGCCCGCAACACCATCACCGCGCACTCCTCCATCACGATCGGCGACGACGTGTGGTTCGGGATGGACGTCTTCGTCTCTGACGCCAACCACGGCTACCAGGACCCCGACACCCCGGTCGGACTCCAGTTCGGGCGACACGACCCGGTCTCCATCGGCTCAGGAAGCTGGCTCGGCCACGGAGTGGTGGTCCTGCCCGGCACCCACATCGGACGCAACGTCGTCGTCGGCGCCGGATCCGTGGTCCGCGGCCACGTCCCCGACCACAGCGTCGTCGTGGGAGCGCCGGCCCGCGTCGTGCGTCGCCACGAGCCGGGCCGGGGATGGGTCTCGGTCTCCCGGCCCGAGGACGTGCTCCCCGAAGTCAGCACAGCCGAGGTCGCGGCCGCGATCGGCGTCTTCCAGACCTGAGTCGGTGCGCCGTGCCGTCCCGGGCCTCCTCAACGGTGGGAACCCCGGCGATGCGGTGCGGTCGACGGGGTCCGGCTGGGTAGGCTTGGCTGGTCCGGTTCGTGGCCCGGACGGAGACGGAGGAGGGCGCAGTGGGGGAGAAGACGTCCTCGCGCGGTGACGTGGTCACGGTGCCCAACCTCCTCAGCGGGCTCCGACTGCTGCTCACACCGCTCTTCGTGTACCTGGTACTGGCGCGCGACGCCGAGGTGGCAGGCGCACTCGTCCTCCTGCTCGCCGGACTCACCGACTGGCTCGACGGCCGTCTCGCGCGCCGCCTCGGACACGACACCCGACTGGGTGCCGTGCTCGACGTCGTCGCCGACCGCGTCCACCTGGTCGCCGTCGCCTTCACGTTGGCCGCCCACGACGTCGTGCCGTGGTGGTTGGCCCTGTTGCTCCCGCTGCGGGACCTGCTCATGCTTGCACTGGTTCCCCTGCTGCGTTCGCGCGGACGCAGCGTGCTGCCCTCCCACCTGCTCGGAAAGGTCGCCTCGGCCCACCTCTTCCTCGCCTTCCCGCTCCTGCTCCTGGGCGGCGCCACTGCACCGGCCGGGGAGAGCCTCGCGGTGCTGGGCGCGGTACTGGGATGGGCGTTCGCGCTGTGGGGCCTGGGACTGCACTGGTGGACCGGCCTCCTCTACGGCTGGCAGGTGCGTGCTCTGCTCCAGCAGGCGCCCCCGGTCGCACGTGAACGCCGCCGTTCCCGGGCTCGCGCCACCAGCTCCAGGCGTCTCGCATCGATCTCGGCTCCGCAGGTGCCCGAGAGCCGTGCGGCCGCTGGGCGTCGGAGGGCGCAGTGATGCGCGAGTACGACGAGTTCGGCAACGAGTACGACCCCGAGTACGACGACGCCCCCGCCACGCGCACGATGCGGGTGCCCGCGCTTCCCCTGGAGGAGTACCAGCGCGCCGCAGGGGAGTCCGACGAAACCGACGCCGGGGCGCACACGCGCGGCGTCAGCGTCGCCGCCCCCCGAGGCACAGGACCCACCTACGCCGGCACCTCCACCGTCGTGATGCCCCTGCTCGACCTCGTCACCAAGCAGTCGATGGACGAGGACTACAGCCTCGTGGCCGCCCGACGCCGGGCCGCCGGACGTGCCCCCGGGCGACGCGGAGCCGACGACAACCAACGACGCATCGGCACTGCCGCCACCGTCGTCGTGGTCGCGATCAGTGCCCTGGTCGCCACCGTCGCCGGCGCCCAGACCTCACGCAATGCCGACGTCACCGCGCTGGGCAGGGCTGCCCTGGTCGAGCGCATCCAGATCGCCAAGGAGAACGTCCGCGAACTCCGTGCCACGGCCGGTGACATGACGGCTGCCAACGCCACGTTGGAGGAGAGCTCCCGGGCACTGCAGGCCGAGGAGGCCGCAGCGGCCGACCAGGTCCGTAGCCTCGGCACCCTCAGTGGGTTTCTTGCCGTCACCGGTCCGGGCATCCGGATCGTCGTCGACGACGGGCCGGGGGAGACCCGCAGGTCGAAGGTGCGCGACGACGACCTGATCTTCCTGGTCCAGGGCCTCTGGTCCGCGGGGGCCGAAGCGGTGGCCATCAACGGGCAGCGCCTCAGCGTGCTGAGCCCCATCCAGAACTCCGGTCAGGCGATCCACGTCAACGTGCGCCCCCTGAGCCCGCCGTACCGGGTGGAGGCCATCGGTGATCCCGACACGCTCGAGGGTGCGTTGCTCGCCAGCACGGGTGGCGCCACCTTCTACAATGTGGCCAACGAGCTCGGATTCGGCGTCAGCGTGGAGGACGTCGAGGTGCTCGAACTTCCTGCGACGCGGGTCCGCAGTCTGAGGCACGTCGAGAAACTGGACGACGACAAGTTGAGCAAGCAGGAGGACGACGAGTGATCGCCGCGATCGGACTCGCCCTGGGCGTGGTGCTGGGACTGTTGTTCCAGCCCGACATCCCGCTGGCGTTGGAGCCCTACGTCCCGATCGCGGTCGTGGCTGCGCTCGACGCCGTCTTCGGCGGCCTGCGGGCCCACCTCGACGGGATCTTCGACGACAAGGTCTTCGTCGTGTCCTTCGTCAGCAACGTCATCCTGGCCGCGATGATCGTGTTCGTCGGCGACAAGCTCGGCGTGACCGAACTGGCCACCGGCGTCGTCGTCGTCCTGGGCATCCGCATCTTCTCCAACGCCGCCGCCATCCGTCGTCACCTCTTCCACGCGTGATCAGTCGATGAGTGACCAGCGCGAGGACACCACCCCGGACGACACCACCCCGGACGACACCATCCCGGACGACACCATCCCGGACGACACCATCCCGGACGAGGCGCAGGCGGACGGCTCGGAGGTGACCTCGTTGATGCCGGCCGTCAGCGACGACCCCGCCGACGAGGCGCCGCGCGAGGGTGCCGGCGCGAAGTTTCGCCGGACCTTCTTCGCCGCCTCGCGCAGCCAGGTGATCGTCGGCGTGCTGCTCGCGCTGGTGGGCTATGCCGTGGTGATCCAGGTCCGCAGCACCGAGGAGGACTCGACCTACGAGGGTCGCCGCCAGGAGGACCTCATCCAGATCTTCAACGGTCTGACGGGCAATGAGGACCGCACCCGACGTGAGATCGACCGTCTCGACAAGGCGCGCCGTGACCTCCTGGTCGACACCAGCGCCCGCGAGGCGGCCGTGGAGCAGGCCAGGCAGCGCGTCGACGCCCTCAACATCCTCGCCGGACACGTCCCGGTCACCGGTCCGGGCCTGCGCGTCACCATCATCGGCGAGCAGGGAGTGTCCTTGTCGCTCCTGTTGGACATGGTCCAGGAGTTGCGCACCGCGGGTGCGGAGGCGATGGAGTTCAACGACTCCGTGCGTCTGGTCGCCTCGAGCCACTTCGACGTCGACGGTGCGGGCAACGTCTCCCTCGACGGCACCGCCCTGGGCTCGCCGTACGTCCTGGAGGCGATCGGTGAGTCGGCGACGCTGCACGCAGGCCTCGACTTCCCCTCCGGACCCATCCGCGAACTCGAGAAGATCGCAGGCGTCTCCGTCGACGTGGAGGAGTTGAGCAGGGTCGACATCACCAGCACGGTGGACGAGGACAGGCCGGTGTACGCCGAGCCGTCGGCGGGGCAGTAGCGTTGCCCTCGTCATGGGCCGTGCCTGCACGACCCATGACCACTGAACTTTTCGACGCGACAGGAGTCCGTGATGTACCCCGAGGACCTCAAGTACACCGCTGAGCACGAGTGGGTGCGCACCCCCGGCGAGCACGAGGGATCGGTGCGCATCGGCATCACCGACTTCGCCCAGGACGCCCTCGGCGACATCGTCTACGTCCAGCTCCCCGAGCTCGGTGACACCGTCACCGCCGGCGAGAGCTGCGGCGAGCTCGAGTCGACCAAGTCGGTCTCTGACATCTACGCCCCCGTGAGCGGCGAGGTCGTGGCCCGCAACGAGGCCCTCGATGCCACTCCTGAGCTCGTCAACAACGACCCCTACGCGGGCGGTTGGCTGATCGAGGTCGTCCCGAGCGACGCGGCCCAGGCCGACGCTCTCCTCGACGCTGCGGCCTACCAGGCCCTGCTCGGCTGAACCACCCACTCACGGTTGCCCCGGATGCTAGTTTCGGGGCAACCTTGAGTCTTCACCACAGGTGGGGACTCATCGCTTGGCCGGCCCGGCCAGGAAGATCGAATCGGAGGACAGATGCCGTTCTGCACGGCCTGCGGCAAGAACAACCCCGACGACGCCCGTTTCTGCTCCCAGTGTGGGACGCGGATCGCGGCCGCCGAATCGCCTGCGACCACCAGCGTGGAGTCCACTGCGACCATCGCCCCGGTGATCGACTCCCTCACCACGTCTGACCGCGACCTCAGTCCGGTCGACGCCGCTGCCGTGGACGCGCTCCCGGCCGGCTCGGCCCTGCTCGTGGTGCAGCGCGGTCCCGGCGCGGGCCAGCGCTTCCTCCTGGACGCCGACACCGTGAGCGCGGGCCGTCACCCCGACTCCTCGATCTTCCTCGACGACGTCACCGTGTCGCGTCGTCACGCGGAGTTCCACCGTGTCGAGGGCGCCTACCTGGTCAAGGACGTCGGCAGCCTCAACGGCACCTACGTCAACCGTGACCGGATCGACGACGTCGCCCTCAACACCGGCGACGAGGTCCAAATCGGCAAGTTCCGTCTCGTGTTCTTCGCCGGCCACGCCGGATGAGCGGAGGCGTCGAGATGGCCAGGGTCGCAGCCGCCGGTGAAGGTCAGCCGCGTGCGCTGATGAACATCGGCCAGGTCCTGGATCTGCTGCGTCCTGACTTCCCGGGAGTCACGATCCCCAAGATCCGGTTCCTCGAGGACAAGGGTCTGATCAAGCCCGAGCGCACCCCGGCGGGGTACCGGAAGTTCTCCGGCGTCGACGTCGACCGGCTGCGCTACGTGCTGCGCATGCAGCGTGACCACTACCTGCCGCTGAAGGTCATCGGCGAGCACCTGGCCGCGATCGACGCCGGCCACGAGCCGCCGCCGATCGAGTCGGTGGTGCCCACGGTGCCCAAGGTGGCCCTGGCCTCCGACGGTCTGCCGTCGGCGGAGTCGTTCGCGCGTCGTTCCGACGTGCGTCTCTCGCGTCGTGAGCTGGTCAAGATCGCCGAGATCGACGAGGAGTTCTTGGTCGAGCTCGAGGGGCATGCCTTGGTGCAGCCCCTGCGCGGGACTGGGCAGTACGACAGCGACGCCCTGCTGGTGGCGCGCACCGCCAAGGAGATGGCTGCCTTCGGCATCGAACCGCGTCACCTGCGCGCCTTCAAGGCCGCGGCCGATCGAGAGGCCGGTCTGGTCGAGCAGGTCACCGAACCGCTCAAGCGTGGACGCGACGCAGCGGCTGCCGCTCGCGCCCAGGAAGCGGCCAACGAGATCGCCGCACTGTCGGTGAAGCTCCACGCCACGCTCGTCAAGGCTCGTCTCCAGCGTTCCTGAACCCTTCCCGCCCCTGACGTTCGTGGGGGTGGGGAGTAGGGTTCATGGGGTGCGAGAGGTCGACGTTGTCGGAGTCCGGGTAGAGATGCCTTCGAACCAACCCATCGTGCTGCTGCGCGAGGTGGACGGGGAGCGTTTCGTCCCGATCTGGATCGGGGCCGTGGAGGCCACCGCCATCGCGTTCGCCCAGCAGGGCGTCATACCGCCGCGCCCACTCACCCACGACCTCATGCGTGACGTCCTGGAGGCCACCGGCCAGCGTCTCGACGAGGTCCGCATCGTCGACGTCAAGGACGGCGTCTTCCATGCCCTCCTCGTCTTCGCTTCCGGTGTCGAGGTCTCTGCGCGTCCCTCGGACTCGATCGCGCTGGCGTTGCGCACCGGCACCAAGGTGCTCGTGGCCGACGCCGTCCTGGAGGAGGCCGGCATTGCCGTCCCCGAGGAGGAGGACGACGAGGTCGAGCGGTTCCGCGAGTTCCTGGACCAGATCACGCCCGAAGACTTCGAGCGTCCCGTCGAGGACTGATCTCGCCGGATCCGAGCGTTCCGGACGTAAGTCCTCCGACTTCTGCAAGCCACTGCTGAGCCTGCATCTGGGTTAAACCTCAACAACAGGTTCAGGGTTTGGCGACACGCCGAGTGATGCCGTTGTCTTGGCGTGTTGCGGGACTTACCTTGAACTGTCTCCGTTGTAACTCAACCGACGGACCTGCTCGGGCGGGTCCACTTCCTTCCCCCGATAGGGTTACGCGCAGCGGAGTAGACGACGGAGGGTCCCGAAGTGGGCGTGAACAAGAACGAGCAGGACTCGGCAGTGCAGGTCGCTGCCGGCGTCGCTCAGGAGCAGGGTCTGCTCCTCAGTGACGACGCGTCCGCGCTGCCCAGTGACACCGGCTACCGCGGGCCCACTGCCTGCAGTGCCGCTGGTATCACCTATCGGCAGCTGGACTACTGGGCACGTACTGGCCTGGTCGAGCCCACCGTGCGTGGGGCGACCGGTTCTGGTTCGCAGCGCCTGTACTCCTTCCGCGACATCCTTCTGCTCAAGGTGGTCAAGCGTCTCCTCGACGCCGGCATCTCCCTGCAGCAGATCCGCACTGCCGTGCATCACCTGCGTGAGCGCGGCACCAGCGACCTCACCCGCGTCACTCTGATGAGCGACGGTGCCTCGGTCTACGAGTGCACCAGCAACGACGAGGTCATCGACCTCCTTCAGGGTGGTCAGGGAGTGTTCGGCATCGCCATCGGTGGTGTCTGGCGCGAGGTCGAGGGCACGCTCTCGGCGCTGCCCGGAGAGCGGATGTCCGCATCCGAGGCCCCGGCCGCAGGCGACGAACTTGCCGCTCGCCGAGCTCAGCGACGTATCAGCTGATATCGGACTGTGACCGAACGGTGCCCCGGATGATAGATTCCGGGGCGCTGTTTATTTCGACGGGAGAGTTCCGACTCCTGGTCGGCGCCGAAGGGGCAATTCCTCCCCGGAACCTCTCAGGCACAAAGGACCGTCCGAAGCAGGCGACTCTGAAGGTCGACCCCACCCGCGGGGGAGATGCGACAGAGGGGGAGGGACCGTGTACTTCTACCCTCGGAGCGTTGTGCCGTGCCTTCCCCCCAGAACTCTCTCCAGCGATCGCTGAGCGACCTCGGCGTCGCCCGTCCCTTCTCCGCCCGTCACCTGGGTCTGCGTCCCGCTGACGTCGCCGCGATGCTCGGTCTGCTCGGCCAGGACTCGGTCGAGTCGCTGATGAGGGCTGCCGTCCCCGGTGGCATCCGCACCACCGTCGGGATGGACCTCCCGGCCCCGGTCTCCGAGGTCGAGGCCACTGCTGAGCTGCGTGCCCTGGCTGCCTCCAACAACCCCGCCGAGCCGATGATCGGTCTGGGCTACCACGGCACCATCACCCCGCCGGTGATCCGCCGCAACGTCCTCGAGGATCCCGCCTGGTACACCGCCTACACGCCGTACCAGCCGGAGATCTCCCAGGGCCGCCTCGAAGCCCTGATCAACTTCCAGACCATGGTCGGCGATCTCACCGGTCTCCCCACCGCCAACGCCTCCCTGCTCGACGAGGGCACCGCGGCTGCGGAGGCGATGACGCTGGTGCGTCGCGCCAACCGCAAGGCGTCGGGCCCGTTCGTCGTCGACGCCGACGCGCTACCGCAGACCATCGAGGTCGTCACCACCCGCGCCGAGGCGATGGGCATCGAGGTCGTCGTCGCCGATCTCACCTCCGGCCTGCCCGAGGGTGAGCTGTGCGGTGTCCTGGTGCAGTACCCCGGCGCCTCGGGTCGGATCATCGACCCGCGTGCCGTCATCGCCCAGGCCCACGAGCGCAACGCCCTGGCCGTCGTCGCCGGCGACCTGCTCGCCCTGACCCTGCTGGAGGCCCCGGGCGTCCTCGGTGCTGACGTCGCGGTGGGCTCGACCCAGCGTTTCGGTGTCCCGCTCTTCTACGGCGGCCCGCACGCCGGCTACATGGCGGTCAAGAAGGGTCTCGAGCGGCACATGCCCGGCCGTCTGGTCGGCGTCTCCGTCGACTCCGAGGGTCGACCGGCCTACCGCCTCTCGCTGCAGACGCGTGAGCAGCACATCCGTCGTGACAAGGCGACCTCCAACATCTGCACCGCCCAGGTGCTGCTGGCCGTCGTGGCCTCGATGTATGCCGTGCACCACGGCCCTGACGGCCTGCGCGACATTGCTGCGCGTGCCCACCGCTACGCCGCCGTGATCGCGGCAGGTCTGGCAGACGTCGCTGGTGCTGACGTCGTCCACGCCGACTTCTTCGACACCCTGCTCGTGGCCGTTCCCGGTCGCGCGGAGGCGGTCGTCGCCGCGGCCCGCGCCGCCGGCATCCAGCTCCGTCTGGTCGACGCCGACCACGTCGGTGTCTCCACCTCGGAGACCACCACGTCCTCCACCGTCGTCCGGGTCCTGGAGGCCTTCGGCGCCAGTGACGTCGACGTGGCTGCCCTGGACGCTGTGGTCGCTGCCGCCGGTGACGCAGCTCTGCCGGCCGCGCTGGTGCGTGAGAGCGAGTACCTCACCCACGAGGTCTTCAACACCCACTCCTCCGAGACGCAGATGCTGCGCTACCTGAGCAAGCTCTCGGGTCGCGACTACGCGCTGGACCGCGGCATGATCCCGCTCGGTTCGTGCACGATGAAGCTCAACGCGACCTCGGAGATGGAGCCGATCTCGCTGCCCGGGTTCGCTGACCTGCACCCCTTCGCTCCGGCTGAGGACGCCCCGGGCTACCGGAAGCTGATCGACGACCTCGAGGGCTGGCTGTGCCAGGTCACCGGCTACGACCGCGTCTCGATCCAGCCCAACGCCGGTTCGCAGGGTGAGCTCGCCGGTCTGCTCGCGATCCGCGGCTACCACCTGGCCAACCAGGTGGAGGGTGCCCCGGTGCGTGAGGTCTGCCTGATTCCGTCCTCGGCCCACGGCACGAACGCCGCCTCGGCCGTCATGGCCGGCATGCGCGTCGTCGTGGTGGCCTCCAACGAGGACGGCTCGATCGACCTGCAGGACCTCAAGGCCAAGTGCGTCGAGCACTCCGAGCAGCTTGCCGCGATCATGGTCACCTACCCCTCCACCCACGGTGTGTACGAGGAGACCATCACCGAACTGTGCGACCTGGTCCACGAGCACGGCGGCCAGGTGTACGTCGACGGCGCGAACCTCAACGCGTTGGTCGGTCACGCTCGTCCCGGTGAGTTCGGCGGCGACGTCTCCCACCTCAACCTGCACAAGACGTTCTGCATCCCGCACGGTGGCGGTGGCCCCGGCGTCGGTCCGGTCGCGGTGCGTGCACACCTGGCCCCGTACCTTCCCACCCACGCTCAGCACCCTGAGGCCGCCAAGCGTGCTGGCATCGGCCCGATCTCCGCTGCCCCCTACGGTTCGGCCGGCATCCTGCCGATCTCGTGGGCCTACGTGCGCATGATGGGTGCTGAGGGTCTGACCACCGCCACCTCCCACGCGGTGCTCTCGGCCAACTACGTCGCAGCCCGCCTCGACGAGCACTTCCCGGTGCTGTACCGCGGCGAGAACGGCCTGGTGGCCCACGAGTGCATCCTCGACGTCCGTGGCATCACCAAGGACACCGGCGTGACCGTCGACGACGTCGCCAAGCGCCTCATCGACTACGGCTTCCACGCCCCGACGATGTCGTTCCCGGTGGCCGGCACCCTGATGGTGGAGCCCACCGAGAGTGAAGACCTCGCCGAGCTCGACCGTTTCTGCGACGCGATGATCGCGATCAAGGGCGAGATCGACCGCGTCGCCGCCGGCGAGTGGACCCCGGAGGAGTCCCCGCTGCGTCACGCCCCGCACACCACCCGTGCGCTCGTGGGCGAGTGGAACCACACCTACAGCCGCACCGAGGCCGTGTTCCCCGCCGGGATCACCGCTGACAAGTACTGGCCGGCCGTGGGTCGTATCGACAACGCGTTCGGTGACCGCAACCTGGTGTGCTCCTGCCCCTCGCCGGAGGCGTTCGTCGACTGAGCCCGGAGGAGTCCGGGGGCTGTCCCGGACGGCTCCATGGTTCGTGCGTGACGGGACGGCCCCGCGGTGTGTCACCGCGGGGCCGTCCTTGCGCTTTGGTGCGAACCAGTCCCGGCGGGGACTGCGCCTGCCTACTGTCATGGCTCAGGACAACGGTGCGTGGGGTGGAGACGAATGACGACGTGGAGCAGGGCCAGAACGAATGCTGCGGTGAGCGCAGGGCTGCTGGGGCTGGCAGCGTGGGCGGTCGCAGCCCCGGGTGTGGCTGTGACTGCGGCTTCGTCCGGGGTCCTGCCTGCTCAGGAAGTGCCCTGGCACGCGCTTCATCAGAGCGCGGACGACGCGAGTTGGTCCGTGAACGATGGGATCGTGCCCCAAGGAGACCTCGACGAACGTCCGGGTGAGCGCAAGGCCGCCGATGCGGCTCGTCAGGCACGGCAACTGGGCATCGAGGTCGAAGTGTTCTCCCTGCGCACCGCGTCGGAGCGGATCTTCGCCCAGCCCGACGGGCAGTGGGTGCGTGAACAGCGCGTCCGCGGCGCTGGTGCTGGTGCTGGTGCTGGTGCGCGTCAGGCGTTCAACGTCGCCCCTGACGTGCCGTTGGCCCCGCAGATCTCGTCGAAGGACCTCACCGGTGGTGTGGTGACGCAGTCGCGCCCCGGGTTCGCGGTCACGGTGGCAGACCCCGAGAAGGGTCTGGTCAGTGCGGAGTTCGAGATCCGTCGTGAGGGTGCGACGGTGGCCTCGCGCCGCACTGAGGAGGTGCACCGCTCCGGTCGGGCTCGGTGGTCGTTGGCCGACGAGGCTGATCTTGCGCTCACTGACGGCAGCTACACCGTCCGCGCACGTGGGTACGACGGGCACACCTCGTCGGAGTGGAGTCAGGAGACTGCGTTCGTGGTGGATGCCGCGACCCCGCGTCCTCACGACCCGAGGGCCCATCCGTTGGAGTCCGTCTGGCGCGATGAGGTGGGTGAGATCCTGGCGGTCTTCGGGACGGAGGTGACGCTGTCGGCGCAGGTGGAGTCCGCGACCGGTGAACCGGTGCGTGCACGGTTCCACCTCGAACAGACCGACGAGGACACCCCTGACCTGGTCAGGCTCGGGTCCGTGGTCGCGTCGGGTGAACGTTCGGTCGTGGTGATCGATGCCGATGACCTCTTCGACGGGTACTACCGGGTGCGGATCAGCACCGTCAGTGGTGATGTGACGGCCACCGACGATGCGCCGGGCCGGCAGTCCGGTGTGAGCGAGATCTGGCTGCGGACCCTGTCCGGTGGCGCTGGCTACGACGAGGACGCCCATGAGGCAGAGATGGAAGCCGAGTTGGAGGCGTACGAGGCTCTGGAGGGTGTCCCCACCGCTTACCCGGGCGTCGACGCCATGTGGCTCTCGGACTTGACGGAGATCGCCGTCGACGAAGGCCGAGACCTCGACGATGTCGTGGACTGGGCGCTGTGGGAGGACCGCTACAGCGAAGTGATCGATCTGGCCTCGGACCACCCCCAGTTCAGCGAAGTTCGAGGAGAGGAACGTGGGCGCAGGGTCGACGTCTGGTTCACGGGAGACGTTCCGCCCGATCTCGCTGCCCGCATTGCTGCGTTCGGTGGTGACACCCACGTCCACGGGGGAGCTGCGCTCTCCGCGACCGCGGCTGAGCAGGCACGCGAGCACGTGTACCAGGGCGGCCATGCGGTGTTCGGTGATGACGTCAAGCTCGATCTCCAGGCGGACTCCGTGTCCGGGAGGATCACCGGCTCGCTGGGGATCCCGCAGGGCCACCGCCTCACCTTCGCCGACGCTGTGGCCGCACTCGAGCGCGAACTGGGTGAGGGACCTCTCGGGAGGAGCTCGGTGACGTTGGACCTGGATCCGATGACGGTGAGCGACTTCAGAAGCAGTGTGGTCGCACTTCCTTACACCGGGGGCGAGGAAGAGCGACCCGCCGGCACGTTGCTCCCGGCCCGACCCCCAGTGATGACCGGAAGCGGGACCCTTGGTCGGCGTCTGAGCGGTGAGGTGTCGGAGGGGTCTGCGGCTGCCGTGGATGACGTGCTGCCCCACACCGGCGGCTGAGTGCCCACGAACTGAGCGTGGGATGAGCCGTGGTGGGGGCGGGGAGCAGAAAGGGGCTGTCCGGACACAGAGAGGGTGACACATCCATCTCTCCGGGGAGTTCTCATGACCGTTGACCCTTCTCTGCCCTTTTGTCCGTCCCCTTCTCCGTCCTTGTCTGCTTCTTCGGCTGTGGGCCAGCCCGATCGCATCCTGTTCGTGGGCGATGTCCACGGTGATGCCGAGCATGCCGGACGTCTCGTCGACGTCGCGGTGGGGCGCGGCGCCACCTGCATCGTCCAGGTGGGCGACTTCGGTTACTGGGCCCACCACCCGTCCGGTGTGGAGTTCCTCGACACCGTCGACGCGCGCAGTCGCGAGGCCGGTGTGCGGTGGATCTTCGTCGACGGCAACCACGACAACGTGGGACACCTGCGCGTTCACCACACCCACCTCACCGAGGACGGTTTCGTGCACGTGCGTGACGCGATCGCGTATGCGCCGCGGGGGCACGTGTGGACGTGGCACGGGCTGCTGTTCGGGGCCCTGGGCGGCGCCGTCTCCACCGACAAGTGGGAGCGGTTGAACTGGGAGAAGCGCCACCGGAAGCCCGAGAGCCTGTGGTTCCCCGACGAGGAGACCACGGACGCCGAGGCGCAGGTTCTCGTCGACCGCATCGAGCGTCTCGACGTCCTGCTGACCCACGACAAGCCGCGGGCCACGGACCCGTGGATCCACCGCAAGGACACCCCTGACTGCTGGCCCAACCAGGACCGCATCCAGCGGGTGGTGGAGGCGTTGCGCCCGCGGCTGGTGGTGCACGGGCACCTGCACTACCGCTACACCGACCAGATCGACCACCCCGAGGGAGACCGCACGCGGGTGGAGGGGCTGGGATGCGACCCCGCGGCGACCCCGTGGCAGGTGTCGTGGTCGCTGAACGACGCCTGGCTGTGGGTGGACCTCACCCGTGGGTTGGACGACGTGCTGGCCGGCGAGCCGATCCGCCAGGCCAGGCCGCGGGCCCGGCGTCATGTGTCCGGTGCGGAGACCGGTGAGTGACGGGTGGGAGCGATCGTGACGGGGGCTGTCTCCTGGAAGGCAGCGAGGCCATCGTGCTGGCTGATGCGTGCAACGAACTCATCGAGTACCTGATCCCCGGCGACCTGGATCACCCCGACACCGCTGTCGGGCAGCGTGACGCCCTGATCGCTCGGTATCAATTCGCGGTGGATGCGGCGCAGCACATCCAGTTGATGATCAACGTCGACGCGACCAACCTGAACGGGTTCAACCCCGAGGACGAGACCGAGCACACCCTCACCGCGGACTTCGCGGAGAAGAAGCACCCGTTCCGTGGGCGGAGGTGGGACCACCCGGTGTTCCGTTGGTCCTTGTGGCGACCGACTACGCCCCGTTCGTGCCCGCACACGTGCCGCCGATCGGCAACGTGCTGTGGATCGACCCGTCGGACGAGCTGGTGTTCCTGTCGACCCTGTCGGTGATCGGCTACATCTCCTTCATGACGCAGGAGCGACGGCAGGGCTGATGACCTGGACTAATGACCTGAGCGGAAAGTGTGCAGATTTGGGGCTCAGGAGGCCCGCTGGGGCCATTGAGTGCACACTTTCCGCTCAGTTCTGGGTGGAGGTCACGCCTTCATCGACCTCAAGAACGAGGCATGTTCCTTGGACGCCGTCTGGTAGTCCCTCTTCGCGACGTCCCGCTTCTTCTTCGTCGTGCGCTTCTTCTTCACGGTCTTCGCCTTGGCGTACTTCTTCTTCGCGGCGACGTACTTCGCCTTGAGCTTCTTCGCCTTCTGGTAGGTCTTCTCCAGAGAGGCAATGTCGCCCTTGAACAGCGGCACGGCCTTCGCGCGGGTGTCAACGGTCGCAGCTGCGATCTCAGCAGCGTTGGCCGAACGGTAGGTCGCAGTCTCAGCAGCCCCGATGGCCTCGTTCTGGGCATCGCGCGCCGCGATGGCCCTCGACTGGTCGTAGGCCTGCTGGTGCAGGTTCGCGAAGCTCGCGGTCACAAGGTGCAGCGCGGTCGGCACACCGATCTTCTTCGCGTGCGCGGCAGCCTGAGCAGCGCTCTGGCCGACCCCGACCACCCAGGCGCTCATTTTGGTGTCCTGCGTGACGCTCCTGGTCACGGTGACCTTCGCGGTCTCGACGATCTTCGACGCACCCTTCTGCGTGCGCTTGACCTTGTGGCCACGCCACTTGCCGTGGAGCGTGACCTTGACGCTCTTGCCGCTACGCGTGCGGGTCTGGGTGCTCGACGCGGTAGCCGTCTTCGTGACCTCGTCGGTCGCGTAGATCAGCTTCTCCGCGATCACCCAGCCGTAGGCCGGGTTCTCCGAACCCTGCTCACGGGCCCCGTTGACGGTGCACGCCGCATGGACCGACCCGACGGGACAGTTCGACGCGAGCTCCTCACCGGTGCACGCCGGATCAGCAGGCGCCTCGAGGTTCGCGACCGTGCTCTTGTGACGGTTCGCATCCGCCGGCAGGCCGGTGCACGTGTCGGGCGCCGGACGCCACAACTCGGCCACGACGTCCTTCTTCACCTTCGACCACGCGTACTGCTTGTCACGGCAGCCCACGGCCTCCCACGGAGCGCACTCCATGACTTCGGCAGCGGTAGCCGGAACAAGCCCGTGGTTCATGGACGTATGCGCAGACAGACTGTTGCGCCCCGAGCAGTTGGCCTGCAACCGGCCGTCGATCGTACGCAACTCCAGCAGCAGCCACGGCTCAGCCGCAACACGGCTGGCACACGCCAACCGTGCACTGTCCGCGCCCTCGAACGTAGCCACGTGCTCAGGGGCGTTCATGCACTGCCACGTGTTCATCCACGGGCTGAACAGGGGAAAGTTGTTGGGGGTGGCGCAGGTCGTGCCCCACGTTTGGTAGAACCACTGGAAATCACGCGGCTTGTAGTCGTGCTGGGGTCGCAGGGTCTCTCGGGCGTACCAGAAACCGGTGTCGTCAGCGTGTTCGGTGTCGACGTGGATCACCCGACCGGCGTTGATCAGCTCGTTGGGCTCGAGCGTCGAGACGTACACGTACGGGTCGCGGATCTCCGCGAACCCGCTCAGTTCGGTCTCGGGAATCGCGGGGACGTCAGTTGCTGACGCACCGCTGAGTCCGAGCAGGGGCAGGACGAGCGCGAGGACCGCGCTCAGGGCGAAACGGCGCTTCGGGCCGGGGACAGGCATGGGGGTTCTCCTCCGGGCGACGCCACGCTCGGGGGAGGAGCATGGGGGAGGGCGTCGCCCGGAGAATTCTCCCTGACGTGGATCAGGCGAAGCGTGCGCGGGTGGTGAGGCGGCGTCGCAGGGTGTCGGTGGCGTCGACGAGGTTGCGGCGCACGGTCAGGTCCAGGCCCTCGACGTCGAGTGCAGCCTCAGCGGCGCTCAGGAACTCGGCCGTCAACGCGGTGTGCGGGTAGAAGGACCGCAGTGCGGTGCCGAGCACCCAGCCCGCGTGCACCGAGGCGGCGCTGGGGAGCAGGTCGAGGAACGCGTCGGCGTACTCGGCGGTCAGCTCCTCCTGGCCCGAGCGCCACATGCCCAGGCCGGCGGCTTCGAGTTCGTAGTTGGGGACGTCGACCTCGCCGGTGAAGCGCTGCCAGGCCCATGCCTTCGCTTCCGCCTCGGGCAGGGAGGCACGGGCACGGGTGTACTCCACGCGCGCCTTGGCCGAGGGGTCTGCGGCCAACGCCTCGTCCAGTTCGGCGACGTCGGTGGCTCCCAGGACGGCCAGACGGACCCGGACGGCCCACGCGACGTCGGAGTCGAGGACGACGCCTGCGGGGACGTCACCGGCGAGCCAGGTGCCGAGCAGGGAGACGTCGTCGGTGGTGGAGACCGCACCGAGGAACGCGGAGAGCTGCAACGTGGAGCCGGGATCGGCGGTGGTGGCTCGGTTCAGGGCTGCGGTGTGCAGGGACGCCAACAGCGGGCCGGGGGCGTCGGTGAGCGCTGCAGCACTGGCGGCGAACGGGAGCAGGGTGGTGACGGCGTCGTCGTCGGTCTCGGTCGGTAGGACCGAGGCGACCAGTTCGACCACGGGGGCCGGGGACAGCCGGGACTGGTGGAACGCGGAACGGATTGCGTTCCAGGTGCCCGAACGCAGACGGCCGTCGTTCACTCCGGCCAGGACGGGCAGGAGCGCGGTGACGGTGGTGTCGTCGACCACGGCAGCGGCCCAGGTGGCCTCGTAGGGGTCGGGGACGACAGCAGCGCCGGTGGGGACGACGAACGGGGTGCGGTCGGCGTCGAGGGTGACGTCGGTGATCTGGACGTCGGTGCCGTCGGTGTCGTCACCCGTGATGACTGCGACCTGAAGTGCGTGACGACGCGGGGAGGACTCACCCGCTGCGACGGTGTCGGGTGCGGTGCGCACCAGTTCTCCGGTGGCACGGTCCAGGGAGATCGTGTCGGGACCCGCGGTGCGCAACCAGGCGGCGGTGAAGTCCGTCAGGTCTCCGGCCCCGGCACGTTCCCAGGAGCCGATGAGGTCGTTCATGGTGGCGTTGCCGAACCGGTGGGTGGTGAAGTGGTCGATCGCGCCGGCGAGGAAGACGTCGTCGCCGATGGTGGCGTTGAGCTGCTTCAGGATCGCTGATCCCTTGGCGTAGGAGATGCCGTCGAAGTCCTGCAGCGCAGCGGTCGCGTCGACGGCACCGTTGCCGGCGACGGGGTGGGTGCTGGGACGCTGGTCGGCCACGAGACCCCACTGGCGTCGGGCCCACGCGTTGTGGGTCCAGGCGTCGTCGAACTGGGTGACGGCTGCGGTGACACGGCTGCCCATGTACTCCGCGAACGACTCGTTGAGCCAGAGGTCGTCCCACCAGCGCGGGGTGACGATGTTGCCGAACCACTGATGGGCCATCTCGTGGGCCACGGTGGTGGCGCGCTGCACCCGCAGACCACGCGGGACGGTGCCGGTGAACAGCAGCGGGTCACGGAACGTCACGCAACCGGGGTTCTCCATCGCGCCGGCGTTGAACTCCGGCACGAACGCCTGGTGGTACTTGTCGCCGAAGGGGTAGCGGATCCCGAAGAGGCGGTGGAACTCGTCGAAGCACTGCTTCGTCACCGTCAGCAGTTCCTCGGCGTCACGATCCAACTCACGGGCCAACGACTGACGTGCGCTCAGGCCCAGCTTGATCCCGTCGTGGGAGTCGGTGATCAGGTGGTAGGGGCCGGCGACCAGGGTGACGAAGTACGTCGACAGCGGCTGCGAGGCCTGGAACTCCCAGACGCCGGGCTCGACCTGCTCACCGGGAGCGTTGCCGATGACGGTCCACTCCTGCGGTGCGGTGACGTGGAACGTGTAGGGAGCCTTGAGGTCGGGCTGGTCGAAGCAGGCGAAGACGCTGGGGGCGGCGTCCATGAACGACATCCCGTAGACGTAACGACGCCCGTCGGCGGGGTCGACGTGGGCGTGCAGCCCTTCACCGTCGTTGCGGAACCGCATGGTGGCCTCCACCACCAACTCGTGACGCCCTGCGGAGAGCCGCAGCGGCACCCGGCCGCGATCCAGCAGATCCACCGGCAACGAGGTGCCGTCGAGGGTGATCGCGTGCGTCGCGACCGGCTTGAGGTC
Source organism: Nocardioides yefusunii (assembly GCF_004014875.1). NCBI lineage: Bacteria > Bacillati > Actinomycetota > Actinomycetes > Propionibacteriales > Nocardioidaceae > Nocardioides > Nocardioides yefusunii. The sequence continues at coordinate 1,652,845 of NZ_CP034929.1, forward strand.
GAGGAACGTCTCGCCCTCTCCGGAGGTGAACGTGATCGTCGTGCGACTGGCGAACGTCTCCTCGCTGGAAGCCAGGTCGAGGGAGACGTCGTAGTGGGTGACGTCGAGGAGGCCAGCGCGGGCGATCGCCTCGGTGTGCTGGAGGCTGCGGTACGGGTTGCTCACCCGATCCACTCTAGAACGCTGCGGTACGGGTGAGGCCTGCGTCGAGGTGCAGATCGGGCCGGGGACGTGCGGGTTGCCCCCGGACGGGGTGAGTGCAGCCTCAGCCCAGCCTCAGCCCAGCCTCAACCCAGCGTCAACGCAGTGCGGCGACGACCATCGCCCGGGTGCGCAGCACGGTCTCCACGGTGTCGGCGGTGATCAGGATGCGTCCGTCGTCGTCGACGTGGATCTTCGAACCCGTCGACGACTCCAGACGTCGGATCCCGGAGCCGCCCTTGCCGATGAACTCACCGACCTGGTCGCCGCGGATCCGGATCGCTGCTGAACGCTGGGCCGCGGTGGACTTCACCACCGCTTCCTTGCGCGGGGGCCAGCCGTCGGCGTCGGAGACCCACACCTTGACGGTGTGTCGCACGGTGATGTTGCCGTGGGTGTCGTCGAAGACCTGCTCGAAGCATCTGCTGCGTTCCTTGGTGTCGGGGGTGACCCGTACCGGGTTGGCGACCGTCCCGCGCAACCATGCCTCGGGAATGTCGCGTTGGGTCATGCGCTGCTTGACGTGCTTGGTGAGCACCAGCGGCACCGAGGCTGGGACCCCGTCGGGGTTGCGACGACGCTGGGAGCCGGCACCGGAACGGACCGTGCCCTGCTTGCCGGGACGCTTCGGCTTCGGGGGCCGAGGGCGCAGGAACGGCATCACCACCGAGGTCAGGACGACGCCGACCAGGAGTGCGGCGATCAACCAGTACAGAGGTCCCCAGTCGGACATGGCGTCCCTTCCCGTGCTCGGCGGCAACGGGGATCAGCGTAGACGGATCATGCCCCTGCGTGGGGCGTGAATCGCCGTCGTCGGACGCTCACACAGGTGTCGTGACGGCAGCGCGCTGCCAGCCGGCCCAGCCCGGCAGGTACAGGCGTGCGTCCAGGGAGTTGTTCCGCGCGACGTAGGCCACCCACGCACTCGCGCTCGCGTCGTCGCAGTACACCGCGAAGGGCTGTTCGGGGTCCACGCCCGAGCGACGCAACCGCAGCCGCATCGACGCCGGATCCAGCACTCGACCGGCTTGGTCTCCGAACGCCGTGGACGGAACGTTCACCGCCCCGGGCACACGCTGGTCACTCACCCCGGACGGACCCTTGGCGCCGAACCGGGACCGGGTCCGCACGTCGACGGCCTGTCGGTGAGCCGCGAAGGAGGCCAACTCCTGCGTCGAGCACGTCAGCACTTCCCGTGGGGACAGCGTGACGTCGCCGGGTCGGGCCGGGGGCACCTCCTCGGTGCTGGTGGGCAGGCCCAGACGCCACCACGCTTCGTAGCCGCCGTCCAGGAGTGCCGTGGATCGGTGTCCGGCCCACTGCAGCAGCCACGCCAGCCGTCCGGCCTCGATGCCCTTGTGTCCGCCGTAGGTGACCACGAGCGTGTCGTCGTCGGCGCCCAGGGCCCGCAAGGTCGCCTGGATCGTCGTTGGGTCGGGGTCAGGGGAGGTCCAGGTGCTCACCGTGGGGTCCAGGTGGTGTGCGCCGGGCAGGTGTCCGGCCTCGTAGGTGCCCCGAAGGCTGCGGACGTCCAGCAGCACCATGCGCGGGCTGGCAGGGGTGGCGGCAGTGGTCGTGCTGGCCTCCAGCAGCGCCGCGAGCGCGGGGGACTCGACCACACGGTGCGGACCGCGCTGAGGGAGCGAACCGTGGGGGGAAGCAGAAGCCATGTGACGAGCCTAGGTTCTCCGTGCCGGGGAGTGTCCAAGCCGGGGCCGCTGGCACGGGAGGCCCCAGATGGCTCCGTATGCTTTGTCCATGACTGAGGAGAACACCCCGAAGCCGGAGAACCACCGCACCGTCGAGCTCACCAAGATCGGTGCCAACCGTTTCAAGGCCGAGAACGGCCGAGGCGGCGAGATCTTCTTCGGCACCGGCGGAGACGACCCGGACTTCTCGCCCGTCGAGCTCCTGCTGACCGCGATCGCCGGTTGCAGCTCCATCGACGTCGACCTGATCACCGGCAAGCGCGCCAACGCCGTGAAGTTCAACGTCACCGCTGAGGGCGACAAGGTCCGCGACGAGCTCGGCAACCACATGAAGAACTTCAAGCTCACCTTCGACGTCGAGTTCCCCGAGGGCCCCGAGGGCGACGCCGCTCGTGGCGTCCTGGTCCGTTCCATGGAGCAGTCCCGCGACCGCCTCTGCTCGGTCTCGCGCACCGTCCAGATCGGTGAGCCCGTCGAGTTCGCCACCCCTGAGGGTGTCCTGGAGCGCAAGGCCTGAGACCCCCCACGCTGTGGTGTCGCTGCGATGCCAGCGTGATGACGACAGCCCCCGTCCGGAGCACCGGACGGGGGCTGCTGCGTTCAGACACGTTCCAGTGCCGGAGAACTCAGCCGACGGTGACCTTCTTCAGGTCGACGGCCTGCTTCGGTGCGACGCCGTCGGCGGCGTTGCCCTTCGCGGCCACCTTCTCCACCAGCTTCACGGTGTCGGCATCGACGGAGCCGAACACGGTGTAGGCGGGCGGCAGCGGGGTGTCGGCGTAGACGATGAAGAACTGCGAACCGTTGGTGTCCTCGCCAGCGTTCGCCATCGCCAACGTCCCCGCCTCATACGTCTCAGAACCGTCCAGTTCGTCGGCGTAGCTGTAGCCCGGGCCACCCATGCCCGACGCGCTCGGGTCGCCGCACTGCAGGACGAAGATGCCCTCGGTGACCAGACGGTGGCAGGTCGTGTCGTCGAAGTAGCCCTGCTCTGCCAGGGAGACGAACGAGTTCACCGTGCACGGAGCAGAGGCAGCATCCAGGGTCAGGTTCATGGCACCCACCGACGTGGCGACCTCGACCGCGACCTCACCAGTGACGCTCGGCGTCGTGGGGGGAAGGTCGACCTTCTTCGCGGCACTGCCGCCGCCCTGGTAGGAGCACTCGGTGGCCGGGGTGGATGAGCCGATCGAACCCTCCGTCGACGGTGAGGCCGAGGATGAGGTCTCAGGGGCAGCGGTCTCGGTGCCGTCGTCGGTCTTCTCGATGCCGCACCCGACGGCAGAGAGGGCCAACGTGGACAGAGCCACGACAGGGAGGACGCGACGGCACAGGAGAGTGGAAGTCAGCATGTGTTGATCGTACGGACCCCGTGCGAGCATCGACGACGTGTTCGGCGTCATCGATCTCCCCACCTACCTCGTCGGACTCGCGGTGGTCATCCTGCTGCCCGGGCCCAACTCGCTCTACGTCCTCGCCACCGCCACCCGTGCCGGTGTCCGCCCCGGTTTCGCCGCCGCCGCTGGCGTGTGGGCCGGGGACACGGTGTTGATGACACTGGCTGCCGGGGGAGCGGCCTCACTCCTGCGCTCCAGCACGGTCCTCTTCGGGATCGTGAAGTACGCCGGCGCTGCCTACCTCACCTGGCTCGGCATCGGACTCATCCGCGCTGCGATCACCGCATGGCGCAGCCGTCGTCGGGCCGGGGACGCCTCGGACGAGGTTCAGGAGCCCGCTGGGGTCGGGGTCCGGGGAGGCGCGGCGTTCAGCAAGGCGTTGGGGATCAGCCTGCTCAACCCGAAGGCGATCCTCTTCTTCATCTCGTTCTTCGTGCAGTTCGTCGACCCTGACTACGCCCACCCGTGGTTGTCGTTCCTCGTGCTGGGGGTGATGGTGCAGGCCGCGAGCGCGCTGTACCTCAGTGTCCTGATCATCTCGGGGGCCCGTGTGGCGAGTGCGCTGGTCCGACGTCGACGACTGACTGCGGTGGCGACGGGCATGGCAGGCATGGTCTTCCTGGCCTTCGCGGTGAAGCTAGGAGTGGCGACGGCCGTCTGAGGTCGTTCACAGCAAGGAGTGGTTCAAAACCGGTTCAAAACCGGACTGCAAGCGGCACACTTCATTTAACGGGACATTTTGTATCCCTAAGAGTGAAGGGAAGAGCTGTGCGCACCACCGAAGCGCTCAGTGCCTGGATGCCCCGCGGTGTCCAGCACACCGGAGCCGAGTTCGCCCGCCGCCACCGCGTCATTCGCGGCGTGCTCGGCATCCACGTCGTCGTCCTCTCCGCCCTCGCGGCGTGGTGGCCCACCACCACCTGGGGAACCGCGCAGCAACAGCACCCCGCCGCCTTCACCTGGGGACTGATCGTGGCGATGGCGGCCGCATGGCTCGCCTCTGCCGACACCCGACGCCCCGCACTCGTCTCAGGCGCCGTCGCAGGAGCACTCGTGCTGGGATCCTCCACCGTCGTGCACATCTTCGGCGGACTCACCGACCTCCACATGCACTTCTTCGTGATCGCCGCCCTCGTCGCGCTCTACCAGGCATGGACCCCGTTCCTGGTCTGCATCGCGTTCGTCGCCGTTCACCACGTCTCCATGGGCCTGTGGATGCCGACACTGGTCTTCTCCGACCCCCGCGCCCTCGGCAACCCCCTCGCCTTCGCCGTCCTGCACGCACTCCTGTTCCTCGCCCAGTGCGTCGCCCTGGCGCTGTCGTGGCGCTTCACCGCTGACGCCGTCGCGCTGCGCACCCACGCAGAACGCCAGACGCAGGAAGCCATCGCCGCCCACGCCGTCGCAGCCACAGCCCGCGCCGAGGTGGAGGAAGCCCGCGCCCGCGACGCCGAACGCGCGCAGACCGCCCTCGCGGCCCGCGCCGCCGTCGACCTGCACCTCGACGACGTCGACCGCACCACCGGAGAGATCCTCCGCCAGGTCGCCGGCGCCCGGGACGAGGTCCACGCCCTCGATCGCTCCGCCTCCGCCATGGGCGCCGCCGCCCGCCGGGCCCGCCGATCCCTCGAGCACGCCGTGACCCTCACCCGCAGCAACGCCACCCTGATGGAACGCCTCAACGCCTCCGTCTCGCAGATCGACACCCTCGCCACGCGCGTGGACCGCATCTCCACCCAGACCAACCTGCTGGCCCTCAACGCCTCCATCGAAGCCGCCCACGCCGGACACCACGGACGAGGATTCGCCGTTGTCGCCGACGAGGTGCGCCAACTCGCCGGAGAGGTCGGAGCTGCCACCGACGCCATCGCCCGCGCCGTGGACGGCGTGCGCCGCGACGGACAAGCCGTCGCCGAGAACGCACGCACCCTCCTCGACGCACTCGGTGACGCCAGCCAGACCCAGGACGAGGTCACAGTCGGAGCAGAGACCCAACGCGCGGTCACCACCCGCACCGGAAGCCTCATCGACGAGATCGCCGCAGGGACGGGACACCTCGACGACGTCGTGCGCGAGATCGCCCTCGCCCGCTCGTGACCACACGCCTCGCCACTCGGGCCGGGAGCACGCTCCGCTGGGGTGCGGTGGCGCTCTTGGTCGCCGCTGCCTGCGTCCTCCTGTGGAGGGGGATCGCGGGGCACGGAGATCACGCTCGTCACATGGAACGCCTGGTGCAGGTGGTGGAACGGGACTTCGGTCTCACCTCACCCACGATCCAAGGCTCGGAGGTCGCGTGGAGACGCTCTGCGGACCCCCGGGGCGAGGTGCTGGTGGCGTGCCGCCACCGCGAGCAGCGCGGTGGCGGCGTCGCGTGGCAGGACCACACGTGCGTCGTCGACGTCTCCCTGGCCTCGGGACGCCGGTTGCCGTTCACGGTGGAGGAAGGCGGGAGCAAGGACGGCTCCGGGTTCCGGGCCTCCTTTGCCGTGCGGGGCTGAGGCCGGACGTCAGGACGTGCTGTCCGCCGCTGCCCGCAAGGTCAGGCGCTCCAGGAAGGCCGTCACGTGTGCAGCCTCCTCGGGAGAGGCGAGTTCGCCGACGATGCGACGTACGTCGGCGGCGTGCCTGCGCGCTGCGGTGGCTGCCACCTCAAGCCCGGCCTGGGTCAGCTCCACCAGCACGACGCGCTTGTCATGGATGGCTCGGCTGCGTCGGACGTGCCCCAGTGCCTCCAGGCGATCGACGACCTTGGTGGCGGCACCGCTGCTGTAGAGCAGAGCGGCGGCCAGGTCGCCCATCGGGATCGGGTCGGGCCGGTTCTGCAGCAGACGCAGCAACACGTCGTACTGGGACACCGTCAACCTGTGCTCCTTGAACGCCGCAGCGAAGGCGCGCATGGTGGTGTCGTGCGCGACCACGAGGGCACGCCACACGGGGAGGGGATCAAGGGAGACGTCGTCGGCCGGGTGCATGGGCCCATTGTGACCGGGAATGAATGTGCTCTGCGCCATGTAGACATCTGTAGGTACAGATGATGGTGAGGTGGAACACCCACACCCGACACGAGGAGCAGGACATGCGCGCAGTGGTCGCCACCCGATTCGGAGGACCCGACGTCCTCGAGGTCCTCGACCTCCCCGAACCCACCGTCGGACCCGGCCAGGTCAAGGTCGACGTCGTGACCGCAGGACTCAACCCCGTCGACGCCATGATGCGCCGCGGAGAGATGGGCGGACAGGCACCCCTACGCCTGGGAACCGAACTCGTCGGACGCATCACCGAGATCGGCCCCGGCGTCACCGGGTTCACCGTCGGTGAGGAGATCATCGGCTTCGGTGCCCTCGGCTCCTACGCCGAGACCCACGTCCTGCCCGCCACCCAGATCGCCCCCAAGCCCGCACCGCTCGACTGGAACGTCGCAGGCGGCCTCTCCGGCGTCGGACAGACCGCCCTCACCGTCCTCGACACCCTCGCACTCACGCCAGGGCAGACCCTCCTCGCCCACGGCGCCACCGGAGGAGTCGGCTCACTCCTCGTCCAACTCGCCCACCGCGCAGGCATCCACGTCATCGGCACCGCCTCACCCGCCAACCACGACTACCTCCGCCGACTCGGCGCCACCCCCGTCGCCTACGGCCCCGGACTCGCCGACCGCCTCCGCACCGCCCTCCGTGAAGGCGACCACCCAGGCATCGACGCCGCCGTCGACATGAGCGGAGTCTGGGACAACATCGAATCCACCCTCGAACTCGTCCCCCTGAACCGGACCATCACCCTCGTACCCGCCACCGCCCAGCGCAGCGTCCCCCTCGTCCGCGTCCAACGCTCCGCCGCACGCCTCACCCACCTCGCCGCACTCGCCGCCACCGGCGAACTCCACGCCGAAGTCCAAGAAACCTTCCCCCTCGACGACATCGTCCGCGCCCACACCCAACTCGACACCAAGCACACCCGCGGCAAGCTCGTCCTCCGCATCAGGGAGGCCTGACGCACCACCCACCACGCGTACACCCCGGCGTAACCTGCTGGGGTGTACGCGCTCCAGATCAACCAGGTGTCCGTCCGCCGAGCAAGCCAGATGATCCTCGAGGACGTCACCTTCGACGTCGGCGTCGGCCAACACTGGGCCATGATCGGCCCCAACGGCGCAGGCAAGACCACCATCATGAACCTCCTCGCCGCCACCACCTTCCCCACCACAGGAACCGTCCACGTCCTCGGCGACCAACTCGGCCGCGTCGACCTCCGCGACCTGCGACGACGCATCGGACACGTCACCCCACGCCACCCCCTGAGCAGCAACCTCAGCGCCCTCGACGTCGCACTCACCGGAGAAACCGCCACCGTCGAACTCCTCGGGCCGGGGGCGTACTCCGACGAGATCCGTCATCGCGCGGAGATGCTCTGCAAGGAGTTCGGCCTCGACGATCCGGCGGCCGCTCGCTGGCTGACGATGAGCCAGGGCGAGCGCGGCAAGGCGCTCATCGCTCGGGCGCTCGTCACTGACCCGCCGCTGGTGCTGCTCGACGAACCCAGCACCGGACTCGACCTCGCGACCCGCGAACAGATGGTCCGCACCATCGGCGAGATGCAGGAGACCCGTCCGGAGTTGACCACCGTCACGGTGACGCACCACCTCGAGGAACTGCCCGCCACCACCAGCCATGCCGTCCTGGTGAAGGCCGGACGCGTGATGGCGGCCGGGCCGGTCGAGGAGGTCCTCACCTCGGCCAGTGTGTCGGAGTGCTACGCGTATCCGCTCACCCTGGAGCGGCGTCGGGGCCGCTGGAGTGCGTTCGCCGCCTGAACCTGCTGGCCTCACCGAGCCTTTCACACAGCAGCGGGGCGCCGCCGGAATCCCGACGACGCCCCACCGCCTCAGGTCGACATCACCCGCTGGTGCAGCGCCTGCACCGAGTACCGCGCAGCCCAGAACGCACCGTGCTGCCACGCCGAGATCTCCGACATCCAGTCACCGGCGAAGTAGGTGTTACCCACGCCCTGCTGCAGCTTCTTGAACCGCGCCGACGACGTGTTGGGGTAGGCCCAGGCTCCTTCGATGTAGGGAACCTTGTGCCACGCGATCGAGAACGAACTCTCCAACTCCGTGCGGTACTTCGGCCCGAAGATCTTCTCGCCCAGCGCCACCGCCCTGGCCTGACGCTGCTTCGGGGAAAGATCTGCATAGGTCCGAGCGTTGGCTCCGGTGTTGTAGTAGCCGACCATCAGCCCCTTCTTCGCGCCATACCCGTAGGAGGGGTGCCACACATGAGCCAGGTCCATGTCCGTCTCGGTGATACCGCCGTAGATGCGGTGATCGGTCTCCCACCACCGTGAGCGGTACTGCAGACCGATCTTGCCCGCAGGGGAGCCGACCGCGAACTCGCCCAGCGCGGCATCGATCTCGCTGCCCCAATTGGTGTCCCACCTGCGCATCAGACCCGCCGGGGCACACACCACTGCGAAGTCCGCATCGATCTGCTTGGGACGCCCGTTCGTCGGGCTGTAGGTGACAGTCACGCCCTTCGGAGTGTTCTTCACCCCCGACACCGGTGAGTTCAGGAGCACGTTCTCCCACCCGACCTGCTTCGCGAAGTACTGATAGATGGTGTCCATCCCGCCCACGGGCTGGAACATCAACATCGCCTGTTCCCAGTTGACCTCGAACGAGAAGTACGACCCGAACTTCGACGCGAGCACCGACGACATCGAACCAGGGCCCGGCAACGCCGTCCCGTGCTCGTTCCACGCCGACGGGTACGTCGAGTAACCCCGATTGCTGCCCCCGCTGTACTTGCCGCCCGAGAGCGATCCCCACGAGCGCAGGAACGCCCGAAGGTTCTCCTTGTCCTCCGCAGTCAACTGCGCGTCCAGCGCCCCCTGGTCGGTCGCCAGGTGCAACAACTCCGAGGTGTACCCGAACACGTCAGCCTTCGCCGTGCGGTACCGCGTCGGGTTCCCGGGCGTCGACCCCGTCTTCTCGTTGTAGAGGTATGCATCCGCATTGGCGTTCGTGAACACCTCGTACGGAACACCCAGTTCACGCATGTAGTCCATCGTGACCATCCACTGCGCGATACGGCCCGCACCCGCATTCATGTAGATGCCCTTGTCGAACCGCGCAGTCTGCTTCACCCCGTCCAGATCCGTCTCGGAGTCGCCATCCCGGATGGTCAGCGTGCGCCCACCCACTCGGTGCCGTGCCTCCAGCACCGTCACCTTGTACCCGGCCTTCTGGAGCTCGTACGCCGTCGCCAGGCCTGCAGGACCGCCGCCCACCACGACGACCTTCTTCTTGGCCCTGCCCGTCAGGTTGAAGTCGCTGCGCCCCGGCGGCACCCACGCCTGGGCGCCCGGTTGCCCCGCCGCGGTCGGGGCCATCCCGATCGCTCCCATCGCGGCGAACATCACGCCTGCGCTCGTGCTCGCGCCGACCGCCTGCAGGACACTGCGCCGCGAGACGCCGTCGAGGATCTGCTGTTCGTTCACGGTGTAGCCCTCTCGTCCGTCCCGATGACACGCGAACTCTCGCCCTCCAGACGAGCACCGCACCGGGATGCACCGGACGCTAGGAACCTCCTGTTACGCCTGCGCGACACCCGAGTGACAACCCCTCGCGCGTCCAGCAGCCCCACGACCACGCCTGAGCGCGGTCACGTACCGGGTTGGAGCCACCCTGGGTTGCACGCCCGAAACACAGTGAGCACTTGGCCTCATGCGCGCAACGTGTGCGCCTCACGCCCGACACCCGCCACCCCTACGTTCCGGGGACGGACGCCCCCAGGCGTCGCCTCCCACTGCCGTGGGACTCCCTTTCGGAAGGACAGCCGTGAAGACCCGAACCAAGATCCTCACCACCGCAGCCCTGACCACCGCGCTCGCCGTTCCCACCACCGCTCTGGCTCACCAGCAGCTCTTCCGCCCCGAGCCAGCGACCTCCTACTCATTCATCACCGGAGACACCGCTCAGATCGCAGACGGAGTGGCCATCGGCAAGGACGTCGACTGGTACAAGTCCTCGGGCCTGGGGCCCTCTGCTCTCAATGCGACCCCCTCGACCGTTGGGTCGGCAGCCGAGGCCCGCTACATTCCGACGGACGTGTTCCCCGGCGGTGTTCTCCCGGCGGGCGTCACCATCACCGAAGCCCAGGGCATCAATGTGCTCATGCGGATAGGCGAGAACCTCGCCAAGGCCGGCCTCAGCTACAGCGACGTCGTCTCCATGCGCGTGTTCCTGCAGAACCCAGCGGGGGAGGAGAAGATGGACTTCAACGGCTGGAACCGCGCCTACCGACAGTTCTTCGCCAACACCAACCTCAAGACCGGCGAGACGATGAGTGTCTCCATGGGCTCCACCACGATGGAACCGATGGTGGTGAACCCGGCGCGGCCCTCACGCTTCGCCCTCGAGATCGAGAACCTCCCCGTCAACGGCTGGCTTGTCGAGGTGGAGGTCGACGCCGTTTATCCCAAGCCCGGCAAAGCGAAGCCCACCAAGCCCGTGAAGCTGCCCCTCAAGTTCCCCACACCGGGCAAGAAGAGTCGCTGAGACGAGCGTAGCCACTTCACCGCGGGGAGTGGGCTGCTCTGCGGGCAGGCTTCGCATGGCAACGCCCCTTTCCTCAATGGTGCCTACTGGAAAGGGGCGTTGCCATGAGGGGAGGGCGAGGTGGCGCTCGCCAGGAAGCACTACGGGCTGACCGGGCCCCGGGGCCCGAGGCGGGCTGGCGAACTGGCATCACGATGCAGTCCGTTAAGCGCAACACCGCGTGTCGATGTCCATCGCCTTCGAGCGCCTTCGGCGCCGCCACAACGAAGTGACTGGACACCGGGGCCGGACTGCGTGGCACCTGCAGACGTCCGGGGGAGTGATGGCGCGGTGCAGCCCCGAGAAAGCGCAACGTCCGGATCCCGCGCTCTTGCGGGATCCGGACGGGTGTTTCGGGGCGAGCGGGGAGGCTCAGGCCTCTTCGGCGGCGTCCATGGCGTCGAAGACCTCGATCATGAGGTCGCCCAGGTCGTCGAGCTCCTGGCGGATCTGGGCGGCGACTGCTGCGACGTCGGAGGCAGGCAGGGTGACGGGGCCACGGAGCCCGAGGTCGGCGGGGGAGACGGGCTCGTCGTCGACGATGAATCCGGGGACGACGCTGGCGAGCAGGTTCTCGTCGTCGTCGTAGTCCAGGAGAACCATGACGTCGGCCTCGGGGGCGTCGCTGAGGGCGGTGAGGAAGACCTCGTCGCCGACGGTCTCGGTGGAGGTACGGATCTCCTTCAACTCAGCCGCGAGGGCGGCGAGGAAGTCGATCTCCTCGGTGTAGGCGGGCTCGCCGGGCTCAGTCAGTGCGCGGATGGCGGTGGCGGCGGCGACGACGGTGTAGGGGTCGTTCTCGCCGTAGGTGGTGCCGGCGGGCTGCCAGTCACCGTCGGTGTCGAGGTTCTCCAGACGGATACCGCGGTGCGGGGCTTCGAAGGCGCGCACCTTGGTGTTCCCCACGAGGAACAACAGGTGCGGGGTGGGGGACTCGAAGCGCGTGCACTTGAGGTCGGAGATCTCGACGGAGAGGGCAGTGAGGCGGGACATGGGAACGACGTTAGTCGTCCTGAGGCGATCAGGGCGGATCAGGGCGCGCTCCGCAGAGGGCTCCAGTGCGCGCCGCCGACGTTCGTCGTGCGTGTTCTCATGCCCGCATGCAGTGGCTGGGTGACAGTACGACCTTCCCCGGCCCGGGCGACTGGCGTCGTGACCACGACGACCACTGCGGCGCGGACGTCGTCGGGTGGGAATCGAGCCGCTGGGTGCTGCACGCCATGTACGAGTCGACGATCCCGGTTCGGTCCGATCTGCCGTCACGCACGGTCTTCCTGCGCAGTGGTGGTCCGCCCTGGCTCGAGGTCATTGCGTGACGGGGGGGAGGGCAGGGCCTTGCATGTAGCCAAAGGGCTACATAGGCTCATGTTCATGAACCCGTCCGCCCTGATGGCCGAACTGCTCGCCGTCGGCGGGCTGTCCAAGGCCGAACTGTCTCGTCGTTCCGGCGTCAGTCGCACGGCGATCGATGCCTACCTGTCTGGGACCAAGGCCCCGACGACTCGTCAGCTCAACAAGCTCGCTGCCGCGGCGGGCTGCCAGGTCGACGCGCAGATCACGACCATGGCCCATCGCGTCAGTGAGAATCCTGAACGACGTGAGCGTCTGATCGCAGTGCTCGAACTGGGGGAGACGTTCCCCGCGAAGACGTTCAAGCCTCTGCCTGACCTGAGCGACGTGTGGGCTGCGGCGCGAGAACGCGCAGGGAGCGCCGCATGAGCATGCCCGTGCTGTTGCGCCGGCTCCATGAGGTCTCCACTGCCTTGACGGTGGCCGGCTTCGACCATGCCGTGGGCGGAGCACTTGCGCTGGCGGTTCACGCGGAACCTCGGTTCACCGCGGACATCGACCTCAACGTGATCGCTGATGCCGACCACCCGGAGCCGCTCCTTGCGGCACTGCCCTCGGACCTCGAGCCGTTGCCCGAGGCAGCCGACCAACTGCGCGCGACAGGCCAGGTCCGTTTCCACTGGGCAGATCCGAACACTCCGCTGGACTTGTTCTTGCCGCAGCACCCGACGTTCCACGCCCAGGTCGCCAAGCGCGCGGTGCCGTACCGGTTTGCCGACGGCGTCACGGTGAAGGTCATCACCGCCACTGACCTGTTGATCTTCAAGACACTGTTCGGGCGCAGCAAGGACTTCGTCGACATCGAAACGCTCGGTGAGCACGGCGCGGGTGATCTCGACGAGGCGAGGTCCTGGGTACAGGAGATCCTGGGAGACGGCAGTGCCGCAGAGCGGCGTCTCGTTGAAGCGTGGACCCAGGGCCAGGGGAGTCAGGCCTGAGATCCACCCTGCAGGTGGAGCAGCCATCGTGAACAGATCGCGCTGATCGCGGCGATGGGCGCAGACATTCAGGCAGATGAGTACCTCGACAACGCTCATCCTTCGGCCGATGGCTATGAGGAGGAACAACCGGTGCGGGTGAAACAGCCCGCTGGCGAGGTTCCGCTGGAATCGGAGTCCTGCGAGCGGACGGCATTCCTGTACGAGGACGGCGTCGTCGTTCTGTCCGGTGAGCAGTACGACGTCAGGTGGCTGGACGGATTTGGGAGGCATCCGAGCGTGCCACATCCAGGATGTCCTTGGCTGAGGTCAGGCGGTTGTTCAGGCGCTCTGCCGCGTTTGGGTTCGACAGTGCGGCGACCTGGCTGTGCGCGAAGTCGATGGCGTCGCTGGCCCGCTGCGTTCGTGTGACGATCTCGGTGGCGTCCTCGCTCATGAGGGCAGCGCGTCTCTGGAGTCCGCGCAGGCCGTCGTAGGCGTCCTCGAAGGCGCGGGAATCCTTGCGGTTGCGTGACGCAGCTTCGCTGTCGGTGCGTGCTGATGCGAGGACCGTCAGCGCGCTTTCGGTCGCGGCGACGATGTCTTCGGCCGAGGCAGCGGCACGCCTGAGTTCTCTGAGCATCTCGTCGACGCCGCGGATCGCCCCCTCGACGGCGTCCAGGTCACTCATCTGCGCCCGAGGTGGTGGCACCGGCTGGCACCTCCGAGGGGGAGAACAGCGGAGCGACGGTTTCGAGGAACTCGATTGCACTGGCCTGCAGTTGCTTCAGGCCGTCCAGCAGCGGCTCGGGTGCTTGGGTCATGATGCCCTCTCCAGCACGTTCACGCGTCGTGATGGAGAGGAAAGCAACCGCGGTGGGGGAGAGCCGGACGCGGGGGCGGGACTTGTGAGAAGTCAGGTCACCAAGTCGCGGATCAGGTGGGCGGTCGCGTCGTCAGGGAAGTAGAGCTCGACGGCCACAGCGGTCTCAGCGGGGTGGGCAGCGTCGATGTGGGTTCCGTAGTGGGTGTCCATGTGCATCACTTTCTGATCAGCCGACTCGTCACCCAGGCCAGCCCGGGTGGAGTCGTCCAGCACACCGAGTACGACATGGCCGGCGACGTGCTGGATAGCGCCCCGACCCTGGACTCGGCCACCATCGAGTACAACTACGACCGCGCATCTCGTCTGACCAAGGTCACCGACACCACCTCGGTACAAGGCGGAACCCCGGCCTGCCTGACGCGCGAATACGCGTTCGACAAGAACGGCAACCGCACCAGCAAGACCACCGAATCCTGCACCACCACGCCAGCGAACAACACCCTGACGTGGACCTACGACAACGCCGACCGCTTCACGACCCCCTCGGGCTACGTCTACGACGGAGTCGGGCGCGTCACCACCATGCCCGGCAACGACACCCCCAAGGCTGAACTCGCCGGCACCAACATCGCGATCGAGTACTACGTCGACGACGCTGTGCGCACCCTCGATGGCACGGTCTACACCCGTGACGCCGCAGGTCGCGTCACCAGCGACGGGGAACTGACGCGCTACTACACCGACTCCAGCGACAACGCGTCCTGGACGAAGAAGGCCAGCGACGTCGAATGGTCCCTGCCCGGCCTCAACGGCGACCTCGCAGCAAGCAAGAACGTCGCCGGGACCGGCGCTGGCACCCTCGAGGTTCCGATCGTGAACCCCCACGGCGACATCCTGACCCAGGTCATCGTCCCCGCCACCGGAACCCCGACAGGCATCTCCCCGTGGGCACCGACCGACGAGTACGGCAACCAACTGCAGCCGCTCTACCAGTGGGCCGGAGTGAGCCCGACCCAGCTGTCCGGTACCACCTGGGAAGGCGGCCTCGGCTACGGCTGGCTCGGAGCCAAGGAACGCGAAGTCCACGCCAGCGGCCTCACACTCATGGGAGCCCGCGTCTACAACCCCTACAGCGGTTCGTTCACCAGCGTCGACCCCATCTTCGGCGGAAACACCACGGCCTATGCCTACCCGCAGGACCCGATTAACCAGCACGATGTATCAGGAGAAGGCTGTGTCCCCTGCATCCCTGTCGGCGTGGCGTTGGGCAAGTGGGCCATCAAGAAGTTGGCGAAGCCGAAGCCGCGGACGTGTCGAAACTCGTCTGATCAGGACACGCCGGTTCTCATGGGCGATGGCACGCTCAAATTCATTGCCGATGTTGAGTACGGAGACGAGGTTTGGGCTTCGGATCCTGAGACCGGGGAGGCAGGGCCTCGACAAGTTGTTGGCCTGATTAGGCACGCTGGTCCACATGTCATGGTTCGCGTTGTTTTGGCGAACGGGACTGTCTTTGATGCGACGGATGAACATCCAGTGTGGGTGGCGCAGCGTAAGCTCCCGCTGCTAGGCCGGGCCTGGGTTGATGCAATCGATCTGCGGGTCGGGGACCGGGTTGTTGGAATCGACGGCGAACTCGTGACCGTCATGGAGTTGACGGTCATTGAGAAGGAGCTGACGGCCTATAACCTCACTGTTGCCGATCTCGAGACCTACTATATTGGCGACGAGCCCGTGCTCGTTCACAACACCAATTGTATAGGTCCGGCTGATTCAAAGTACTGGAAGAGCTTCAAGAATTACCGAGGTCGAATCAAGATAAATGGCAAGAATGGCTCAAAGAGGCAATATTATTACTGGGATTTCACTCACAATGACATCGAGGTGTTCAATCACAAAAAGAAGCACATTGGATCAATGAATCCCGTGACAGGGCGAATGTACAAGGCTGGAATTTCTCACAGAAGGTTCCCGGAATAATGAATTCGACGTCGACGGAGTCGACCCTCCCTCATGCTTGCGAACTGATGACTTCTCAAGTAAGGGATGAGCGGGTACCACTGCAGTACGATCCTCAATTTCGAGAGTATTCGATTCTCCTGACTTTTCCCCCGGGGGACTCTATTCGGGTCGCGCAGGGGATCACGTACTGCCCTTGGTGCGGAGAGAAACTACCCGCGGATCTTAGGGATCAGATTTTTGATGATCTGGAGCGCGATCTCGGGGGGGAGCCGGATGATTACTTTGAGGCGCTTAGATTGGCTCCAAAAAAGTACCACTCTGATCTATGGTGGAGGGGGCGCTATGATTGGGATGGCAATCTGATCGCAGGGCCTGGAGATTAGCTGCTGCTGAGGTTTTCTGGCTCATCACAGTTGAGGGTGTAGTGACGTAGCCGGGGCCGGTGTCGGGATAGACGTCGAGGTCTCCCGATGATGGAAGTTCTCACGCTCGCCATCTGGAAGACCTCGACGTGCCTGACGCTACCTTCGCTTGCCCTGACCTGACCAAGTTCGCCCGCCTCGACGAGCTCGGCCTCGTTAGGACCGGGCAACGCCTCGAAGCAGATCGTTCGGTCCTGGCCTGCAGGGTTCTCGAACCCGATCAGTGGTGCCGACGCTGCGGCTGCGAAGGCACCGTTCGTGACACCGTGACCCGTCGTCTGGCCCACGAACCACTCGGCTGGCGACCCACCACCCTGATCGTGAGCATCCGTCGCTACCGGTGCACCGACTGTGGGCACGTGTGGCGCCAAGACACCACCAAGGCTGCCGAACCACGAGCCAAGTTGTCGCGCCGCGGGTTGCGGTGGGCACTCGAAGCGATCGTGGTGCAGCATCTGACCGTGGCCCGGGTCGCCGAAGGGCTCGGGGTCGCGTGGAACACCGCCAACGACGCGGTCCTGGCCGAAGGCAAGAGAGTTCTCATCGACGATCCACTGCGCTTCGACGGCGTGAAGGTCCTCGGCGTGGACGAGCACGTGTGGCGCCACACCAGGCACGGCGACCGGTACGTGACCGTGGTCATCGACCTCACCGGAATCCGCGACAAGACAGGTCCCGCACGCCTGCTCGACATGGTCGAGGGCCGTTCCAAGGCCGTGTTCAAGACCTGGCTCGCGGACCGTCCCCAAGCCTGGCGCGACCGAGTGGAGGTGGTCGCGATGGACGGGTTCACCGGCTTCAAGACCGCCACCACCGAGGAACTGCCCGACGCTGTGGCGGTGATGGACCCCTTCCACGTGGTCCGGTTGGCCGGCGACGCGCTGGACCGGTGCCGGCGTCGGGTGCAGCAGGACCTGCACGGCCACCGCGGCCGGAAGAATGACCCGCTCTACCGGGCACGCAGGACGCTGCACACCGGTGCCGCGTTGTTGACCGACAAGCAGCGCAATCGGCTGACCGAGTTGTTCGCGACCGATGCCCACGTCGAGGTCGAAGCGACCTGGGGGATCTACCAGCGCATGATCACCGGCTACCGTCAGCCCGACCGCGCCACGGGAAAGGTGTTGATGGAGAAGTTGATCGCATCGGTCGGCGCCGGGGTCCCGAAGTCGCTGGTCGAGCTCAGCACTCTGGGCAAGACACTGACCAAGCGTGCCGTGGACGTGCTGGCCTACTTCGAGCGGCCCGGCACCAGCAACGGACCCACGGAGGCGATCAACGGCAGGCTTGAGCACCTGCGCGGATCAGCGCTCGGGTTCCGCAACCTGACCAACTACATCGCCAGGAGCCTGCTCGAGACCGGCGGGTTCAGACCCCGACTCCTACACCCTGGATTGTGATGAGCCCCTATAAGACAAATGTGACGACTTGGACTGCTGGGTGCGCGGCATCTAGTTGTCACAAACCGCCGCCGAAGAAGAAGAAGAAGACTTGGTGGTGATGTGGGACAGTGGGAACGCGAGAGGCTAAAATGGTGTGGCGCACTTCAATCCCTCTTTCTACAAGCTATTGCGTGGGTGCGCTCTTTTCGGCCCTGATGGCCTTCGATGTACTACGACACTATCCCGAAGGTGAGGATGGGTCTCTTGTAGTGGGCTTTCTGCTCGCTGAGTGCGCGGCAGTGCTGTTATGGGTGACTTTTTGGCCCCGTCTTGAGATCACTTCAGGCGGACTGCTTCGTTGCCGGAATTCTGCGCAGAGTTGGTCTCTCGAGATTTCGAAAATTGGTTCGATGGAACTCGGTATGGCTGGCTACTTGCGGGTCACTGACACGAACGGCCGAAAGCGGCGAATTCTGGTTGCATCGGCGCACCCCCTTGAATGATTCTTCGGTGTGAACCAGGCCGAGGAGGTGCAGAACTTGATTTCATCGATGATGTAAATCAGACCCTGTCTGATACGCATCGTGGCCGCGGGGGATGAATAAGCGGGAAGGCCTCGTGTCGCCTTGAAAGGGCACGAGGTCTTCCCGATTTACGAAATGGTGGGTTTTACGGGCTCTTCGTACCCGCGGTGGGGCGGCCACCGAGGCGTTTTCGTGTCGGATCTGGCCGATCGCCCACCAACATGCCCGCTTGGTGAGCAGAGCTCGTGTCCGGGTGAGGACCAGGTGCTGTTCGGTCCACGAGCCCACCGCACAGCGGGGCTCGTGGACCGAACAGTTCCTCTTGCGGCATTGCACCCCAACTCGGCACCAGCTGCCGCATCGATCCAGCCGCTGCTGCAAGCCATGGCGACGACGAGACGCGGTTCTCTGGCCGGCGTTACCTGAACCGCACTGGGTTGGTTGGAGTCTCCTTCGTTTGGAAACGAGGATGTACTCATGCCGAAGGACACCACCCCGGGGAAGCCGACCACGCGTCGATATAGCCCTGAAGAGAAGGCTGCGGCGGTGCGGATGGGGACCCCTGCGCGCCGAGCTCGGCACGGAGCACGGCACGGTCCAGCGCGTCGCATCCCAGCTCGGGTACGGCACTGAGTCGGTGCGGCCCTGGCTCCGCCAGGCCGACATCGACGAGGGCCACGTCGCTGGCCTCACCACGAGTGATGCCGAGAGGTTGAAAGCGCTCGAGCAGGAAGTCCGGGAACTCAAGAGCAGCCACGACCGTTGGAACTCTTTCGGTCAGGCAGGTGGGTCAGCCTCGGGGGGACTGAATCGACTACGAGCACATCACCAGCCATCAGCAAGATAACCTGTCTCAAACGGCATTCCTGTAGGCAAGGGTCGGATTTGCCATCCGGCGCGGGGAAGTGGGATGAGGTCTCCGGATTGATTCATCTGATGCGATACGCAGACTAGAGACTGACATAATGTAGATTATCGGATGTTTATTCAGGGGTCGCCAGAAGGGGTTGTTGACGATGTTGTTCCTGGTGGCGACATTGTCCACGTGCCCGCCTGGCGAGCATCGGGGCGCGCTGGCATTCCGCTGAAGTGGCCCAGCGAGTTCTGTGAGAGCAATTCTGAGCGAAGTGGATGATGTGGCGCCGGCGGCATCTCGGCTCCCGGGGCCGCCCTGATGACCCCGCCCCGTGGCCCCTTGAGGCGCATTTGCGCACATCTGCGTTGCTCGCAGTTATGACAAATGCTCAAGGTGGCAGGCGTGCCCTGAGGCGGATTCTCGCGTCTCCGGCCCGAGGCAAAAGGATAGTTCCGCCACCAAACCGACGCATCTGGGGCGTTATCGGCCCCTGATCATGTGGTCGAGAGGTGGCTCGGCACGTCAATGTCTGCGGTGATTCCCAGGGTGCGACGCAGATCGTCGCTCTCGCTGGCGTCCATCCAGTGGCACGTGAATGCGAGTGCGCCAACGGTGCACAGCGTCTGGCCCCATGGGGCCATCAGCGCAGCTGCTTCGGCACGGCTCAGCCAGATGCTCTGCTGGTGGCCGGCGATCTCAATCCAGAGGATCACGTGCGCTGCGCGGCGGGATCGCCAGGGCCATCGTCTGGAAGAGCCGGCATCCGGCCGCTGTGCGTCGAGGTAGAGACTCCCGATGACCACGTCTCCACTCAAGAGGCGAGCCCCGCGTCCGACTGCGAATCCGACGGGGTCGTCGGCGAGGGAGGTGGCTTCCTGCTGCCACTCCCCCGTGTTCGTGCGCATTGAGAAACGCATGCCCCCATGCATGCGCGCAAGCCTAGTTCGGCGCTGCTCTCGGACGCAGGGTTTCGAGCAGGGTGCTGGACGACGGCCATTATTTATGGAACACAATGAACGATTTTGTGTAGGGTTCATGACGACCGCGACGCTATGGGGGCATGGGCATTGAACGACGACATCATCGGTGGATCAACCGAAGACTGGCTCAACGGGGCACCTGAAGTGCTCGCGGGTTTCTACCAGGTGCACCTGCGGACCTTGGACCGCTTCGTCGGACGTCGGGTGAGTGATCCGTTCTTCTCGCCTGAGCCCCCGGGCTCCCCCGCGTCCTGATCCGTCGCTCTGTTCTGTCGCTCGGGCGGAACCACGGCCCGAGGCGAAGGAGCGCTGGACCAGTCCACTGGGGCGAAATTCGGAATTTCGTCCAGAGTTGGACCTGCTCTGGAAGCCTGTTGCTCCTGGGTACACGCGTTGCCCTGGGGACGACAGCTGAGGAACCTCATGAGTAATCCCCACGTGGGCGAGATCCGTCTCTTTGCAGGGAACTTCGAGCCGCAGGGCTGGATGTTCTGCGCGGGCCAGACACTGCCAACCTCTACCCATCAGGCGCTGTTCGCCCTGCTCGGCACCACGTACGGCGGCAATGGGATTACCACCTTCGCGCTCCCTGACATGCGGGGGCGAGTACCGATCCACCAGGGCAACGGACTCGGTCTGTCCGGTCGCGCGTTGGGTGAGCGGGGCGGCCAGGAGGGTGTGGCGCTGCTGGAGCAGCACATTCCCGGGCACACGCACCAGAGCGCGGTCTCTGCGAAGACCGCCACTTCGCGGTCCTCGGTCGGCAACGTGCGTGCCGCGCTGCCTGACGGGAAGAAGGCGTACAGCCAGAGCGCATCGAAGGTCGACGTAGGCCGTTCCTCGAGTGCCGGCGGGTGGCGGGTCCACGAGAACCGTCAGCCCTACCTCGGTCTCCACTACATCATCGCCGTCAGCGGCGTTTTCCCGAGCTCGTCCTGAAGGAGTCCCGTGGCCGACTACGAACCCCTCTTGGGCGAGATCGCCCTCTTCGCGACCAACTTCGTCCCCAGGGGGTGGGCGCCCTGCGATGGCCAACTCCTGGCGATCGCACAGAACACCGCGTTGTTTTCCATTGTTGGTGCGGCCTACGGCGGCGACGGCAGGACCACGTTCGGTCTGCCCGACCTGAGGGGCGTCGTGGCCCTCGGCGTGGGCCAGGGTCCCGGACTGACCAACTACAGTCTCGGCGAGATGGGCGGCGAGGGTTCGGTGACGTTGCTGCCCGCCGACATGCCCGGGCACACCCACGCTGTGCGTGCAGGAGGGTCTGCGACCAGCGGATCTCCGGTGGAGAACCGGCCGGCTGGCGGTGACGTGCAGCTGTACAACTCGGAGCCGACGAGTGAAGAACGCTTGTCGGTGGAGGGGCAGACGCAGCCGCACAGCAACGAGCAGCCATCGCTGGGCCTCCAGTACTGCATCGCCCTGACGGGCACCTACCCTTCGCGATCCTGAGGAGCATCATGTCCGCTGAACCCTTGCTCGGCTCCATTGAGTGGGTCGCGCACTCACGGGTGCCCGTGGGCTGGGCCCGTTGCGATGGTCAGGTGTTGCCCATCCACCAGCACTCGGCCCTGTTCTCACTTCTCGGAACGACGTACGGCGGTGACGGTCGGACCACGTTCAGGCTGCCTGACCTGCGCGGACGCACACCCATGGGGGTGGGGAACGGGCCCAGGAACCCTAGGCGCACGTCGTTGGGTGAGCCTGCGGGATCCGAAGAAGTAACGCTCACCGTGGCTGAACTGCCGGCGCACGCCCATACGGTTCCGTTGTCCGATGCCAAGGCCTCGCGGGCTGCTCCTGACAGTGCCGCCCATGCGTTGGCCGGGGGTAGCAGGGCGTTCGTTGATCCGTCCCAGGCAGACAGCGTGATGGTCTCGGACTACGTCGAGGTGGTCGGGGAAAGCCAACCCCACACCAACATGCAGCCTTTCCTGACGCTGAATGCGCTCATCGCGATCGAGGGCGTCTTCCCGGCGCGCCCGTGATCGGTCCGCCGTCGCTCCCCTTCACGCACAGGAGACTCTGATGCCTCAGGCAACTCGCCGCACCGTCCTGCAAGCGGCCACGTGGACGCCACCCGTCGTGGCACTCACCAGTGCGGCCCCGGCCTTCGCTGTTTCCGGATCTGCCGGAGTGACGTTCGTCCCAGGTGCCAGCTCCGTCGTGACCGATGGTGAGTTCTTCGGGGTCCAGTTCAAGGGCGCGTCCTTGGTCGTGGGCTCTGATGCCGTCGTCGCACCGACGGGAGTCACTCTGGCGGTCACCTTCGTGCCGGTGTCCGGGGGCGACAAGCTGTACTCGGACCTCACGGCGCCTGCGTCGTGGACCGTGGTCCCTCGAGGTACGACAGGGCGCAACGTCGTGACGTTCCGCCACGGGAACGTGACGGCGAGTGGAGCGTCCATCCCGCTGAGCAACGGGATCTACTTCGGGACCGACGACGTCGACCAGCGCGGCACCTTCGTCCTCGCGTTCACGGTGGGGGCTCTCGTGGCCCATTGGTCGGCCGCCACTCCCTGACCTGCACTCTGACTGACCTGCTCGATCGGGCGGGAGCGTCCCCGGCCCGATCGCGGCCGAGCTTCGACTGCTTCAGCGTCGGCGCAGGAGCCCCAGGAGGCCCTTCTTCAGCGGAGGTGCGGACGGGGAGCGTCGGCCTTCGGCCAGGGCGGTGGCTTCGTCGTGGACGCGGGTGTCGATGTCGGTGACGTCGGCTTCGCCGAGTCGGTCGCAGTACTGCTGCTCGAGTTGGAGGAAGATGCGTCCGCTTTCGCCGCCGCGCAGTCCGATGACGCGGGTGACCCAGTAGGTGAGTTCGCGGTGGGTGACGTGCCCGGTGATGTGGCGTCGGGTCATGGCTGCCAGGGCGAGTTGTTGGGCGTCCTCGCCGGTGATGTCGCCCAGTCCCATCTCGTGCTGCAGTTCGGTGACCATGCGGTGGACTCCCCCGCGTGACGCGTCAGGTCCTTCGGCGGCGAGGCGTTCCAGTGCCGGGGAGGTGGTGCCGGCGGTGACGAGCGTGGCGGCTGTCTCCAGCAGGGGTTGGGTGTGTCCGACGGGGTCCACGCGCCACAGGTGGACGAGGTCGACGAGTGCGGGGTCCCAGGTGGTGCTCATGGGAACGAGTGTCGCACTGGGGTCGTCGCCGGTTGTGAGTGTGGTGGCGGGTCGACGCCTAGGCTGGACGGCATGACTACCCAGACTCCTGCTCTCGTCGCGGAATCCGCCGGCGCCCCGTTCGTCCAGCGTCTTGTGGGGCGTCGTGACCTGTGTCCTGACGACGTGATGATCGACGTGAAGTTCGCCGGCATCTGTCACTCCGACATTCACCAGGTGCGTGAGGAGTGGGGTTCGGCGATCTTCCCGATGGTTCCCGGTCACGAGGTCGCCGGTGTGGTCTCCGCGGTCGGTGCCGACGTCACCGAGATCAAGGTCGGTGACCGGGTCGGCGTGGGCTGCATGGTCGACTCCTGCGGCGAGTGCGAGTACTGCGTGGCCGGGTATGAGCAGAACTGCACCCGTGGTGCGGTGATGACGTACAACGGCACCGGTTACGACGGTGAACCGACCTTGGGTGGGTACTCCCAGCAGTTGGTCGTGTCGCAGCGTTTCGCCTGCCCGATCCCTGAGGGCATTGATCTGGACGTGGCAGCTCCCCTGTTGTGCGCCGGCATCACGACCTATTCCCCGTTGCGGCGGTGGGGTGTGGGTGAGGGATCGAAGGTGGCCGTCGTCGGTCTGGGCGGCCTG
The DNA here is from genome assembly GCF_004014875.1 of Nocardioides yefusunii. Taxonomy (NCBI): domain Bacteria; kingdom Bacillati; phylum Actinomycetota; class Actinomycetes; order Propionibacteriales; family Nocardioidaceae; genus Nocardioides; species Nocardioides yefusunii. The sequence continues at coordinate 1,676,715 of NZ_CP034929.1, forward strand.
GGGCACATGGGTGTGGTGCTGGCGGTGGCGATGGGTGCTGAGGTCACCGTCATCTCCCGCAGTGACGCGAAGAAGGCCGACTCCCTCGCCCTGGGCGCGGTCCGTCACGTGGCGTCGGAGAACCCGTCGAACTTCAAGGGGCTGGTCAGCGAGTTCGACCTGGTCCTCAACACCGTGAGTGCTGACATCGACATCGAGAAGTACCTGCGTCTGGTGAAGCCGCGTGGTGTGGTGGCCAACGTCGGCCTGCCGAGTGAGAAGTACCAGGTTCGTCCAGGTGCCTTGATCGGTGGCGGCAAGGTCCTGACCGGTTCCAACATCGGCGGCATCCCCGAGACCAAGGAGATGCTCGCCTTCTGTGCTGAGCACGGCATCGGTGCCCAGGTCGAGACGATCACCGCGGACGAGGTCACCGAGGCCTACGACAAGGTCGTGGCCGGCCAGGTGCGCTACCGCTACGTCATCGACGTCGCGACCATCTCCGCGCCCCGGTGACCACGCCGTCACAAGGCCACATCTATGCGTGACGCGCGTCACTCCGCCCGTCTAGCGGAGGTCGCCGACCTGACGCAATAGTTCCATCTGGTCATTTTGGCGTCACATATGGGCTCTGTTGGCGTCCCCCTCCTGCAACACCATGCAACTTTGGAGGGGAACCCACATGCACCACGACCACACCCATGACGCCACGGCATCGAACTCAGCATCGAACTCAGCATCGAACAGGGCGGCGAGCAGGGCATCCCGTGGGGCTGCGACGAGTCCCGGCGTGTCGCGCCGGGGCGTCGTCCGTTCGTCCCTGTGGGCAGCACCTGCTGTCACCGTCGCCGCTGCGGCGCCCGCCTACGCTGCGTCGACCCAGCCGATCGTGACGTGCACGCCCGCCAGCTGGGAGAGCGCGCTGTACGCCAAGGTCAGCTTCACCGGACTCAACGGGAGCAATGAATGGCGCTCCGGTTGGTCCTCGGCCACGTTGGCGATCCGGATCGGTCGGGCCGTGGGTGACACCACCGACGCGACGAATGACCCGGCACTGGGTTTCCAGAGCGCCGGGTCAGGTCTGACGGTCAGCGTCGCCTCGTACTCGTTCCACGTGACCCTGCCCTACGTCGTCACGTGGACCAGCACCCCCCGGGGATGGACCGTTGAGCGCGTCAGTGGCACCACGTACCGCTTCGTCCCGGCTGCCTCGATCGTCACCAGCACCGTCGTGCCGCACAGCAGTTCCCCCGGAACCACGGGCCCCGGAGTCGCGATCCCGGCCTCCGGACTGTTCAAGGCCACCATCCCGGCCAGCAACTTCGGCTCCGGTGAACGAGTCAAGGCCAAGAGCTACACGTTCAGTCCCAGTTACCGTGCCACGTACACGACCTCGGGCGCCCGCTGCGCCCCGCGCAGCGGCACCAGCGCCTGGGACACCACTCTCACCGTGAAGCCCACCTGACTCAGGTTCCCTGCCCCGCGGCTCAGGCAGCCGCTCAGGCACTCCCCATGATGCCGCGTGTCCCCGGCCCGATGATTCAACCCTCGGATCGGGGCCACGCGGCGTGCCATCATGACGCATGGTCACGTTGATCGACGCTGCCGTCGCAGAGGAACTGCGTACTGTCTCCCCCAGTCACGACCACCCGGACGCGGTGTTGGCTGAACATCCTCGGGGGTTCCGGACTGTCCACGAGACCCGGTTCCTTCCCGGCGCCGATCTGGGCCACGTCGGCGACCGGCTCCTGACGTGGGGTGTCCACGAGGGCGCGGGCCTGGACGTGTTCGTGACCTCGCCACGGGTCGCGGTCGGGGAGGTGATCCTGATGCGGTGGCGTCCCTTCGCCTGGGTGCCGCGCTGGACCTCGATCACCGTCCCGTGCCGGGTCACCCACGTCTGGAACGACCCCGACCGGGTCGGCTTCGTCTACACCACCCTCCCGGGGCACCCCGAGCACGGCGAAGAGTTGTTCCTCCTCGAACCCGTCGACGGTGGGGTGCAGTTCACCGTCACGGCGTTCTCCAAGGCCGGACGTTGGTTCACGTGGCTGGGAGCCCCGGTGGCACGGCGGGTGCAGGACGCCACGACACGGAAGTACCTCCACGCTCTGTGACACTCTCGTCGCGGCGAGGCCCCTGGCCCCCTGGCCGGACAGCGTGTACTGGTCGGGTGTGAAAATGTCTGCATGACCCGTATTGGTGATCTCGAGATCGTTCCCCTCAACCTCGGCGGCAACGTCTTCGGCTGGACCGCTGACGAACCCACTTCCCACGCTGTCCTGGACGCGTTCGTCGAGGCCGGCGGCAACTTCATTGACACCGCCGACGTGTACTCGGCCTGGGTGCCCGGCAACACCGGCGGCGACTCCGAACTCGTCATCGGTTCGTGGCTGGAGGCACGCGGTCGTCGTGACGACGTCGTGATCGCCACCAAGGTCTGCAAGCACCCTGAGTTCCCGGGTCTGTCCCCGGCGAACGTGGCGAAGGCAGCTGACGCGTCCCTGCAGCGTCTGCGCACTGACGTGATCGACCTCTACTACGCCCACTTCGACGACGAGACCGTCCCCATGGTCGAAATCGTGTCGGGTCTCTCCGCCCTCGTGGACGCAGGCAAGGTCCGCAACATCGCGATCTCCAACTTCTCCCCCGCCCGGATCGACGAGTGGTTCGCTGTCACCGAGGCCGAGGGCTTCCACCGTGCTGTGGCGTTGCAGCCGCAGTACTCGCTGGTGGAGCGTGGCTTCGAGACCAACGGTCTGCAGGCAGCCGCGCAGCGTCACGACCTTGCGGTCCTGCCGTACTACTCCCTGGCCTCGGGTTTCCTGACCGGCAAGTACCGCGCCGATGGTGGCGTGGACTCCGTGCGTGCCGGCAGTGCGTCGGCCTACCTCGACGAGCGGGGTCTCGCCGTCCTGGATGCTCTCGACGCCGTTGCTGCGGCCCATGACGTCGAGGTGGCCTCGGTCGCGTTGGCGTGGCTGCGTGCCCAGGACACTGTTGCTGCCCCGATCGCGTCGGCGCGCACCGTCGAGCAGTTGGGTGCCCTGATGGCGTCGGTCGACCTGGAGCTCACCGCAGCTGAGGTGCAGCTGCTCACCGACGCCTCTGCCTGATCAGTCCTGCCGGACGTGGCGGGCCAGGTGCTGGCCCGTCAACGTCTCGGCCTGCGCGACCAGGTCGCCCGGGGTGCCGGTGAACACCACCTGTCCCCCGTCGTGTCCTGCCCCCGGCCCGAGGTCGATGATCCAGTCAGCGTGGGCCATCACCGTCTGGTGGTGTTCGACGACGATGACGGACTTCCCGGCGTCGACGAGTCGGTCGAGCATTGCTGTCAGGGTGGCGATGTCGGCGAGGTGGAGTCCGGTGGTGGGTTCGTCGAGGACGTAGACGTCTCCGGGTTCGCCCATGCGGGTGGCGAGCTTGAGGCGTTGGCGTTCGCCACCTGACAGGGTGGTGAGGGGTTGGCCCAGGCGGAGGTAGCCCAGGCCGACGTCGGCGAGGCGGGTGAGGATCTTCGCTGCGGCGGGGACCTTCGCCTCTCCGGCGCTGAAGAACGGCAGTGCGTCGTCGACGGCCATGTCGAAGACGTCGGCGATGGAGGCTCCGCCCAGGGTGTGAGCCAGGACGTCGGCGGCGAAGCGGCGTCCACCGCAGACGTCGCAGGGTGAGGCGACGCTCTGCATGACGCTGAGGTCGGTGTAGATGACGCCGACGCCCTTGCAGTGCGGACAGGCTCCGTCGGAGTTGGCGCTGAACAGCGCGGGCTTGACGCCGTTGGCCTTCGCGAATGCCTTCCGGACGGGTTCGAGGAGTCCGGTGTAGGTGGCGGGGTTGGAACGGCGTGATCCCTTGATCGGGGACTGGTCGACGGTGACGACGTCGTCGCGGGTGGAGATCCATCCGTTGACCAACGTGGACTTGCCTGACCCGGCGACGCCGGTGATCACGCACAGGACTCCGGTGGGCACGTCCACGTCGACGCCCGTGAGGTTGTGGCGGGTCGCTCCGCGTACCTCCAGCCATCCGGTGGGGGTACGGACGGTCTCCTTCAGCGCGGGGCGGTCGTCGAGGTGGCGTCCGGTGACGGTGTCGGAGTCGCGGAGTTCGTCCACCGTGCCGGTGAAGCAGATCTGGCCGCCTGCCGCGCCTGCTCCCGGCCCGAGGTCGACGACGTGGTCTGCGATCGCGATGACTTCGGGTTTGTGTTCGACCACGAGGACGGTGTTGCCCTTGTCGCGCAGGGCGAGGAGGAGGGCGTTCATGCGTTGCACGTCGTGGGGGTGCAGGCCGATGGACGGTTCGTCGAAGACGTAGGTGACGTCAGTGAGCGCAGAGCCGAGGTGGCGCACCATCTTGACGCGTTGGGCTTCTCCCCCGGACAGGGTCGCTGCGGGACGTTCCAGGGTGATGTAGCCCAACCCGATGTCGACCATCGCCTCCAACGTGTGGGCGAGGGACTCCACCAGGGGCCCGACGCCCTGATGGGCACCGGGATGGGCGCTGGGGTCGGTGAGGGTGCGTACCCATGCTGCGAGGTCACTGACCTGCATCCGGGCGACGTCGGCGATGGAGACCCCATCGATGAGGGATGAGCGGGCGCGGTCGTTGAGGCGGGTGCCGTCGCAGTCGGGGCAGGTGGTGAACACGACGGCCGAGTCGACGAAGGCCCGGATGTGGGGCTGCATGGACTCGCGGTCCTTGGCGAGCATCGACTTGGTCATCTTGGGGATCAGGCCGTCGTAAGTGACGTTGATGCCGTCGGCCTTGATCTTGGTGGGTTCGGTGTGGAACAGGGCGTGGAGTTCGGCCTCGGTGAAGGTGTTGACGGGGGCGTTGACGTCGAAGAATCCGCACGCGGCGTAGATCCGGCCGTACCAGCCGTCCATCGAGTATCCGGGGACCAGGATCGCGCCCTCAGCGATGGACTTGTCGAAGTCGACCAGGGCGTGGAGGTCGATGTCGGAGACCTGTCCCCGGCCCTCACACCGGACACACATCCCGCCGAGGACCTCGAAGGTGCGGTGTTCGGCCTTCGTGTCGGCGCCCCGGTCGACCTTGAGGGCCCCGGAGCCGGTGGCGGAGGCGACGTTGAAACTGAACGCCTGGGGTCCTCCGACGTGGGGGACGCCGAGGCGGGAGAACAGGATCCGCAGCATCGCGGCGGCGTCGGTGGCGGTCCCGACGGTGGAACGCGGGTCGGAGCCGATGCGTTCCTGGTCGACGACGATCGCGGCGGTGAGGCCGTCGAGGACGTCGACGTCGGGGCGGGCCGGGGAGGCCATGAATCCTTGGACGAAGCTGGAGTAGGTCTCGTTGACCATCCGCTGGGACTCCGCAGCGATCGTGGAGAACACCAACGAGCTCTTCCCCGATCCGGAGACGCCGGTGAAGACCGTCAGGCGTCGTTTGGGGAGGGTGACGTCGACGTCGCGCAGGTTGTTCTCACGGGCACCCACCACCCGGATGGTGGCGTGGGCATCAGCCGGGTGGTGGCCACTCATGCGGACTCCTCGTGGTTCATCAGGGCTCAGGGGTGAGCAGCACCTTGATCGCGCGTCGCTCGTCCATCGCACGGTATCCCTCGGCGACGGCGTCGAGGCCGAGTTCGAGGTCGAAGACTCCACTGGGGTCCACTTCGCCACGCTCGACGCGTCCCAGGAGGTCGGGCAGGTAGGCGCGCACCGGGGCCATGCCGCCACGCAGACCCACGTTCGAGTCGAACATCCGACGGATCGAGAGGTCGACGCCGTGCGGGACACCCACGAACCCGACGGTCGCGCCGGGACGGGCGACGTCGAAGGCGGTCTCCATCGAGGCGCCGGTGCCGACGCACTCGAGGACGGAGTCGGCCCCGACACCGTCGGTGAGTTCCATGACGGCTTCCTTCGCGGCCTCCCCACGCTCGGCGACCAGGTGGGTGGCACCGAAGGTGGTGGCCACCGCCTGACGATCGGCGTGACGCGACATCGCGATGACGCGCTCGGCACCCATGGTCACCGCTGCCAGGACACCGCAGAGTCCCACGGCACCGTCACCGACGACGACGGTGGTGTGGCCCGGCTGCACGCGTGCGGAGACCGCTGCGTGCCAACCGGTGGGGAACACGTCGGACAGGGTCAGCAGGGCAGCCCGGTTGGCGGGGGTGATGCCACCCTCGACGCGGACCAGGGAACCGTCGGCCTGGGTGACGCGGGCGTACTCGGCCTGCCCCGACACGGTGAACCCTGAATGGGTGCAGACGGAGTGGAACCCGGCACGGCAGTGCGCACACGTGTTGTCGCTGTGGCAGAACGGGACGACGACGTGGTCACCGACACGGAAGTCGCGCACCTCTGCGCCGACTTCGACGATCTCACCGATGCACTCGTGACCGATGGTGCGGGGATCGAAGGCGCCGTTGGCACCGCGGTAACCCCACAGGTCGGAGCCGCAGATGCAGCCGGCCAGGACCTTGACCACCGCATCAGTGGGCTCCACGACGGTTGCGTCGGGGATCTCGTCGAGTCGGACGTCGCCAGGGGCGTGAAGAACGGTTGCGCGCATGGACCGATCCTTTCACGTACTTTTTTGGGTATTGATTTTCGTCAAGTGGGCTCCCCGGCCTCGGCTGAGCGCAGATGCTGTCCTGAGCAGACAACGCCACAGGGGGTACACCGATGCGACGCCACACCCGTAGTTCCGCCCGTCCCATGCACAGCACTGTCACGAGAGGCTTCACGGTGACCTCGCTGGCGATGGTTCTGGGGTGGGGTTGCGCGGCGCCCGCCTCAGCCGCACTGTTCACCGCGCCCGGGACGCAACGCCCAGCCACCACCAGCGCCTGCGCTCCCACCCTGAGCGGTGCGGAGAACTCCGCGCTCCTGGCGGCGGCCTCCCCCACCGGGCTCAGCACCATCAGCGACGTGAAGCAGCGCCTGGCCACCGTCAACTCGATCCTCGCGGCCCGCGGAGACGCCAGAGGCACCTTCCCACTGGTCTACGAAGTCATCGTCGACGAGACCATCGCCTCCCTCGACGCAGGGATCTTCACCCACCGGGCATGGGCCGAACAGCTCGCGGTCTCATTCGCCGCAGAGTACTTTCGCAACCTCGACGCGCACCTGCGCGGACGCACCACCCTCACCACCCTCACCACCTACTGGCGTGACTACTACCGGCTCGCCGCCGACTGCACCCGCAGTCCCGGCCGCATCGTGGGACAAGGCATCATCAACCACCTCGTCGACGACCTCCCCCGGACGTTGAAGGCCGTGGGCACCACCACCGGGCACCGCGCCGACTACGACCTCTACGGCACCGCACTCGTCACCGCGACCCCGCAGATCATCGAGACCTTCCAGGCCCACTACGACGTCGACCTCTCCGGCCTGTTCCAGCTCTACTTCGTCGGGAACGTCGTGGGATCACAGAACGTCACCACCGCGTTCTTCACCTCCGTACGGACCCTGGCATGGAACAACTTCACCACCCTGCGCCTCTCCACCCTGCTGGGCACGACCTCGATCGCTGGCGCAGTCGCAGCAGGATCGGGTGCCGTGGCGGCACTGGAGCTCGCCGGCGGCCTCTGAGGCAACGCACCTGTCCCCGGCTCGGGCCGGGGACACAGGTCACACCCACTGTGAGCGACACCCCGTCACAACCCCGTGCGCGGCGGCTTGGCTTATCTCATATCTGAGATAGCGTGTTCTCATGACGCAGGACTATCTCGGACGGATCGGCAACCTCATCCGCGACGCTCGCAAGCACCGCGGGATGACCCAGCAGCAGCTGGCCGAAGCACTGGGCACCTCCCAGAGTGCGATCAACCGGATCGAGAAGGGGCACCAGAACCTCTCCCTGGAGATGCTGGCCCGTTTCGGTGACGCCCTGGACTCCGAGATCGTCTCCGTCGGCGCTGGCCCCACGCACCTGCGTGTCACCGGCCCCACCACCTTGTCGGGGTCGATCGAGGTCAAGACCTCGAAGAACGCCGGCGTGGCACTGCTGTGTGCCTCCCTGCTCAACCGTGGCCGCACGGTGCTGCGCAAGGTCGCCCGGATCGAGGAGGTCAACCGTCTCCTGGAGGTCCTGAACTCCCTGGGCGTGGAGACCAACTGGCTCAACGAGCACAACGACCTCGAGATCATTCCGCCGGCCCACATCGACCTGTCCGCGATCGACGAGGCCGCTGCCCGTCGCACGCGTTCGGTGATCATGTTCCTGGGGCCGCTGATGCACCGCGCCCAGGAAGCGTTCGACCTTCCCTACGCCGGTGGCTGCCAGCTCGGCACCCGCACCGTGGAGCCGCACATGGCCGCGCTGCGCCCCTTCGGTCTCAAGGTCGTCGCCAACGAGGGCGCATACCACGCCTCGGTGGACTCCAAGATCACCCCGGGACGCCCGATCGTGCTCACCGAGCGCGGCGACACCGTCACCGAGAATGCCCTGATGGCCGCTGCCCTGCACCCGGGCACCACCGTCATCCGCAACGCCTCGTCGAACTACATGGTCCAGGACCTGTGCTTCTACCTGGAGAAGCTCGGCGTCGCCATCGAGGGCGTCGGCACCACGACGCTGACGGTGACGGGCAAGGCTGACATCAACGTCGACGTCGACTACTCCCCGTCCGAGGACCCGATCGAGGCGATGTCGCTGCTGGCGGCTGCGATCGTCACCAAGAGCGAGATCACCGTCAAGCGCGTCCCGATCGAGTTCATGGAGATCGAGCTCGCGGTGCTCGAAGAGATGGGCTTCTCCTACGAGCTCACCGAGGAGTACCTGGCCGCCAACGGTCGCACCCGTCTGGTCGACGTCACCAGCAAGAAGTCCGAGCTGAAGGCGCCCCTGGACAAGGTGCACCCGATGCCGTTCCCCGGCCTCAACATCGACAACCTGCCGTTCTTCGCCGTCATCGGTGCCGTCGCCGAGGGCCAGACGTTCCTGCACGACTGGGTGTATGAGAACCGCGCCATCTACCTCACCGAGCTCTCCAAGCTCGGCGTCGACGTGAAGCTCCTCGACCCGCACCGTGTGATGATCCAGGGCCCCGCGCGCCTGTCCGGCACCGAGATCGTGTGCCCCCCGGCGCTGCGTCCCGCCGTGGTCATCCTGCTCGCGATGCTCGCCTCGAAGGGCACTTCGGTGCTGCGTTCGACCTACGTCATCCACCGCGGCTACGAGGACCTGGCGAACCGTCTCAACGAGATCGGCGCCAACATCGAGCCGTTCCGCGACATCTGAGTCGCGCACCTCGAGCACGACGCCTCAACGACGGACGCGGTCGACCAGAGAAGATCTCCGGTCGACGGCGTCCGTCGTTGCTGCACTCTGTGGTTCCCGGTCAGTGGTTCCCGGTCAGTGGTTCCTGCTCAGCGGGTGACCAGTGTCAGCGGCGGCCCTTCTGCAGCGCCACCCAGACGTCGGGGGTGACGACGCCGGTCGGGGCCAGACCCACCTTCTTCTGGTACTTCGTCACTGCTCGGGCGGTCTGGTCGGTGACGATGCCGGTCGGCTTCACCGACGTGACACCTGCGGCTCGCAGTGACCGTTGCAGACGCAGCGCAGGCTTCCCGGCGGAGCCGACCTTGAGCAGTGGCTTCGAGCCCTGGGCGAAGAGGGCGGTCCAGGTGCGGGCGTCGGGGCGTCCGGTGACGCGCAGCGTGTGCTTGCGCTGGAACTTCTTCACCGACCGGACGACGTCGGCGTCAAACTTCGCGTCGAGACGACCCGTGTAGACGCCGTTCTTCTTCACCAGGCACTGCAGTGCCTTGGCCTGCTTGCCGCGGGCGCCCTTCTTGAGCTTGGGGTACTTGGCGAGGTCGACGCTGGTCTTGCTGCACAGGGCGAGGCTGCGCGGTGCGTGTGCTCCCCCGTTGAGCTGCATGAGGTTGCGGTCGATCGTGAGCGTCACGCCGCCGTAGGTCGCGTTGGTGTGGGCCTGGTACTGGTGGACGCGCTGGTTGAGCCAACTTCCCGGGCGCACCCACCTGGAGTCGACGCTGGTGTCAGCGCGACCGTTGTACCAGGCGTACCAGACCTGGTCAGGCATCACGTAGGAGCCTGAGGAGAGGTTGTCGGCGTTGTCGAGGGCGTGAATGCCTGCGGAGATGCTGGAGTACACCCCGGAGCGGTACCCGAACTGGTGCAGCGCGAGGGTCCAACCGCTCAGGAACCGCAACGTGGAACGACGGCAGTCGTCGTCGGCGAGGTCGAAGCCGCCCTCGAGGTCGTACCAGAGCGTGCTGCCCGCCTTCAGTCCGAGCGCACGGGCACGGCTCACGGCTGCTGCGGCCTCACTGCGTCCCCGCGCATCGGCTGCAGCGTAGGAGCGGGCGGGATCGGAGTCGATGACGTCGCCGTAGATGGTGTGGCACGACGCCTCCGGACCCACCCAGATCGGCAACAACCGCCAGCCCTTGGCCTGCTGCGTGTTCACCCACGTCGAGTTCAGGTGCGGCTGTCCCGGGTCGGTCGCGGTCTCACGACACGACACCATCGAGCCACCGATGTAGATCCCCGCACCCGAGAACTGCGACGACGTACGCCAGACGTCCATCTCCTGCTGCGTGGGCGCACAGCGGGCGTCGAAGGCATACCCGGAGAACCCGTCCGTGCCGCTCGGCGCAGCCTGGGCCGGGCCTCCCAACAAGGAGGCGCAGAGAGCGAGCGCCACCGCGACGACAGCCCCCGCACGGGCACCGCGCTGTCGGGTACTGCGCGAACGAACGAGTGTGTGGCGCATGTGCTCCCTCAAGTCGTGTGATGGGTAGAGCCTAGTCACGGCAGTGTCGGGGCGCCCCCACGCGCGGCGCACGAACAACGATGGTGAGACGACCCCTGCTGCGGTCACCCGATTCGAATCCCGCGCCCCTTGCCGGGCCGTAGCATCTGCCGACGTACCGACCGTTCAGCCCGTGCTCGCGCTGAACGATAAGAAGCGACCGCTGATCGAGCGGTGAGACTTCTCTCGCGTGCCGCACACCTGATGTGTACACCCCGAGCCGAAGGCTCGCCCACGAGAACGAGGACGACGATGACCACCACCACCCTGGCTGCCCGCTTCGGCGCCCGTGCCGCGCTCGTGGCGCTCGTCGTGTCCCTGCTCAGTGTCGTGGCTCCTTCGTTCACCGCACCGGCCCAAGCCGCGGACCGGTCCACCGCGATCCACGGGTACGCCGACGTCAAGGACCCTACTACTACGCCGCCGCTGTCGGTAAGGATCTGTGGGGTGTCATGGGTGAGGTCATCCACGTCGACACCGCGCACGCTGACGCTGAGGGGTTCTGGTACGCCCGTTCCTACGAGGAGCGCCAGTCCGGCGGCCGCACGTTCTTGTGGTACTACCAGACCCGGGGCATGACCTGCGACTTCCGCGACACCCGTCCGGTGTTTCGACCGTGGACGAACGACTGGATGTGCGACACCGAACTGGACGTGCTGGAGGCCGGATTTCCGGGCTACATCGCGGCCGACGCGGAGTGCAGGGCCGCTCAGCCCTGGTCGCGCGCGATACGCGAACACGACGGCATCAGGTGGACGCTCATGTGCCAGGGGCTCATGGCCGGAGGTACCAGCGGCCTCATCCCTGCTGTTCCCGCCACGCCCTTCACGTGCGCTCCGTGGGAGGGTGTGAACTGCAACAAGGTCTCCTACCCGTGGGCGAAGTCTCTCACCTCGGTCGTCCCCTCGATGTGGCGCCCGGCTGCTGCCACCTGCACCGGTCTCCCGGCCAACGCCAACCGTCACAAGGCACCGCTCCAGGTCGCCACGAACGTCGCCGAGGGATGCTCAGGCGCCGACGTCGCTCCGAACTGTCCCGCCGGTGACACCGGCATCGCCTGCACCCGGGCTCACACCCGCAACGAAGGCCAGAACAACCCTGCCTACGGATGGGTCAAGGCCACAGGCACCGCCAGCGCGAGCGACCTCACGCCGGTGTCGGTCACCGTCACCCGCACCGCCAGCGCGAGCGACCTCACGCCGGTGTCGGTCACCGTCACCCGCACCGCCAGCGCGAGCGACCTCACGCCGGTGTCGGTCACCGTCACCCGCACCGCCACCGCGACCCGCGAGGTCGCTGCCGGCGCCCCGGTGAAGGTCACCAAGAAGTACAAGAAGAAGAACTACTCCGCCGCCGTGGCCGCCCACGTGACCCTGAAGGCCTCCGCCTCGGCCTCCCACACCGAGACCACCACCGTGGGGCGCAGCACCGAACAAGGCACCGGCGAGTGCTACGCCCGCACCACCGCCGCCGCGAAGAGCTGCGCCACCGCCCGCGCGAAGACCGACGCCAAGTACCTGCTCACCGACGTCGACGTCGGCGCAGGCGCCCACGAAGGCCCCTACGACCTGCGCAACCTGCGCTGGGCCGCCGAAGCCCGCGCAGAGGCCAAGGCCCTCACCGCCGCCAAGAAGAAGGTCGCCGCCCAGAAGGCGACCACCGCCCAGATCAAGGCAGCAAAGAAGAAGGCCACCACGAAGGTGAACACCAAGATCACCAAGGCCAAGAAGGCAGCCGCCAAGAAGCGCTGATACGAGCTCTGAGCATCAGTCACGGGGCAGGCATCACCACCGATAATTGGCGTTATCACGATGATTCTGTGAGCGGCATTCTCGGTAGACTGCCGTTCGGGCGTCGACGGGCAGATCTGCCACAGTGACGCTCCCCGCATCCCCTCTGCGGGCACCTCTCCCCCACGACGTCTCGACGTCAGCAGCACCGACGAAGGCCCCGATGGACACCGAGCTCGCCCCCAGCCCCAGCAGTGCACTGCGTCCGTCTCCGAGTGCCGGGTCACTGGCCGCACTGCGGGCGCTGGCCGATGAGGCGTTCGACCATGACGCCAACTCACGCAGCGCCAACACCCGTCGTGCCTACGACTCGGACTGGCGACAGTTCACCGCCTGGTGCGAGCGCTACGAAGTGACCCCACTGCCGGTGGAACCCGCGCTGGTGCGGCTCTACGTCACCGACCTGGCCTCCCAGGTCAAGGACGACGGCCAACCCCGGTTCCGGGCCTCCACCATCGAACGCCACCTCGCCTCGATCGGGTGGCACTCACGTCGGGCCGGGGGCGCCGGCGACATTGCCCGTGATCCGCTGGTCGCCTCCGTCGTGGCGGGCTTACGTCGCAGCCGTGCGGAGAAACCGCGACGCCAACGCCCGATCCTGCTCGACACCCTCACCGCAGTCATCACCGCGATGGAGCACGACACGTTCCCGAACGGCATCGGTGCCGCGCGCGACACCTTGGCGTTCGGGCTCGGTTTCGCTGCCGCGCTACGTCGCAGTGAGGTGTCGGGGTTGACCGTGCGCGACCTGGAGCCCTCACCCGCCGACGGTCTCTACGTTCATCTCGGGGTCACCAAGACCGACCAGGACGGCCTCGGGGCGCTCCTCGCCGTCCCCTACGGAACCAATCCGATCACCTGCGTTCCGTGCGCCAGGGTGCGGTGGCTGCGCCTGGTCACCGCTCCCGGCGTCGCGTCGCGCACTCGGCTGCTGGAGGCCACTGGACCCGCTGCGAGGTGGCAGCACGTGTGCCGCGACTCCGATGCCCACGGGCTCGGTCACGCGATCAAGGACGCTCCACTGCTGTGCACCGTCAACAAGGGTGGGCGCCTCGGAACTGGTGCCGTCAGCGCCAGTGCCTTGAACTCGTCGTTGAAGAAACGGCTGGTCACCGCAGGTTTCGACCCCGCACCGTACGGGTTCCATTCGCTGCGTGCCGGGTTCGTCACCCAGGCTCGACGCAACGGCGCCAGTACCCGTGAGGTGCGGCGCCAGACCCGTCACGGCTCGGATGCGATGGTCGATCTCTACGACCGCGAACACCTCCCGCTGCGCGACAACGCCGTCACCACGCTCGGCCTGTGATCGAGCGGGGCGACGGCGTCGTCGACGACCTGGATCAGGGACGTTCCTCGCGTCCGTCGCCGTGGGTGGCGAAACGCGGAGTCTCGCGCGGGTGCACCATCGCGCGACTCGGCCACGGCCAGCCACCGAACTCGGTGCGTCGGTAGTCCTCGAACGCCTCGACGATCTCGGCCTGGGTGTTCATCACGAACGGTCCGTGTGCCGCGACCGGCTCGTCCAGACCGACGCCGGCGAGCACCAGCACGGTGGCGCCCGCGTCTCCGGCCTGCAGCAGGAGTTCGCCGCGGCTGGTCTGCTCGAACCCGACGCCTTCGGCGACGAGCGTGCCGTTGATGTCGACCGATGCGGCGTGGCCGTGGACGTAGAGGGCGCGTTCGGTGCGATCAGTGCCCACGTCGGGCAACGTCAACTGCGCCCCGGGGGCGAGGGTGACGAGCCAGAGCGCGAGGTCGGAGGAAGAATCTGCCGCCCACGAACGACTCGGGGGTGCCAGCGCGGTGACGTCCTCGAAGGTTCCGGCGATCACCTTGACGCTGGCGCCGTCGCGGGTGACGACGGGGATGGCTTCGTTCCACTGCATGGTGAACTCGGCCGGGGCGCTCTTGTCCTTGGCGGGGAGGTTGAGCCACACCTGGTACAGCTCGAAGGTGTTGGGGCCATCAGTGCTGAGCAGCGGGAACATCTCTGCGTGGGAGACACCGTTGCCGGCCGTCACCCACTGCACGTCGCCGGCGCCGTAGCGGGCGCTGGCGCCGGTGGAGTCGGCGTGGTCGACGTACCCCTGGGTGACCACGGTGATGGTCTCGAACCCGCGGTGCGGGTGTGCAGGGAAGCCGGGGACGGTGTCGCCGTGGTACATGCTCCACGATCCGTCCGAGGCGACAGAGGGTGCCATCTCGGCAGTGCCCGCAGGGTAGGCGTCGAGGTGGTGCACGGCGAACAGGAACGGGCCGGTGCCCTGCCAGGGGCGTCCCAGGTTGATGGTGCGCCCGGTGGCGGCGGGCGCAGTAGATGCGGTGGAGTTGCGAGTGTTCATCTCGGTGTTCATGTCAGTGTCCTTTCGACAGTTGGAACGAAGACGGTTGCGTGTGGGCAGCTGAGGGTCAGGCTCAGCCGAGGGTGGGTTCGGGGCCTGCGAAGGCGGCCATCTCCTCGGCGCTGAGCACGGCGCGTCCCCAGTGGCCCGGGGCGCGGTTGAACCGGCCGCCGATCTCGAGGTCACCCGAGACCGACAGGTCCCCGACCAACCAAGGCTTCCAGCCGGTGAGTGCGAGGAGTTCACGGGCCGGGGACGCGGTGGCGTCGGAGTCAGCGGCGAACGGAAGGGCTGCGATCGGGTCGAGGTCGGCGGCGGCACGGATCGCGGCCGTGGGGAGCATCGAGAACACCTTGACGTGTCCGGTCCCGGCAGGGAGCAGGCTGGCCACGAACCCGCCGGCGGAGCCCTGGGGCGGGGTGCGGGGAATGATGCCCTGCGGGGTGACGTCGAGCGGGTTGGAGACGTCGACGAGGATCTTGCCCACGAGGCCGTCCCCCAGTTCGGCGATCACCGCACGTTGGGGTGCGTCCCACAGAGTGGTGAGGAAGACGAAGCGTTGGCCCTCGACGGCGTCACGGGCGGTGTCGGCGACGGTGACGTCTGCGTCGTTGGCAACGAGGCGAACCGCTGCAGCGGCGGCTTCTGCCTTGTCGCGTCGGTGGTGGTGGAGCACGACGTCGACGCCGTGCGAGGCGAACAGTTGGGCGATGGCGGTGCCGTGGCGGCCCGGGCCGATCAACGCGATCGAGGTCATGGCGTGCTCCTGGGGATGGATGGTCGGGATCGCTGCGATCGGCTGATCTGCACGAACCCCTCATTGTCTGTAACTACAGACAATGAGGTTCCATTCCCTGACGTTCTCGCGTTCTCTCCAGCGAGAACGGCCCGGACGTCGCGGACCTCTGGCTCAGGTGAGCTGCGCGGGGTTCTCGGAGAACATGTAGAGCCGGATCCGCCACCCTCCCGGCTCACCCTCACCCGCAGGGACGAGCACGAACGTCTCCCGGAACCACGACGCCCGCACGCTGCCGTCAGCCACGGTGTGCACCCGTGCAGGTTCTTCGCAGCGCACCACCGCCATCTCCTCGCTCACGACCGTGGACGTGACCTGCAACTGCCCCTCGATCCGGATGGTGGCGAACGTGTCGAGGTAGAACTGCCGCACCGCAGCAGTGCCACGCACACTGCGCAGCCCCTCGGGCACGATCTCGGCATTCGCGGTGTACAGCTCGAGGATCGCGTCGGCGTCACCTGCGCCGAGCATTTCGCCGTACCGCAGGACGACGTCTGCGGGCGCTGAAGAAGGTCCGAGGGCCACTGCCTACCGCTCCGTTCGCACCGGCCCCGGCAGGGCCACCTGGTGCGACGATTCCCCGTAGCCGTCGATGTGTCAACGCTCCTTGAGAGACACAGGCAAGAACTGAACACCGCCGACGCGAGGGCCGGGCGGAGTCCATACTGACCCAGTGCGAACCGGGACCCACGACACGTCGCAGCGCAGCAGTGCCCTGACCTGGCCTGTTCTCATCGCTGCACTCCTCGCTCTAGCCGTGCGCATCGCCCTCGTCGGGTTGCCACTCGCCGCCGACGAGGGTGGTTACCTGCACGCCGCAGCTCAGTGGCGTCCGGGCACCTCCACCTACGGAGACCACTTCGTCGACCGGCCGCCACTGCTGATGGCGCTCTTCGCTCTCGCCGACGCCTGCGGGGGCACTGTCGCGCTCCGCGTGATCGGAATGCTCGCCACCCTCGCCAGCATCCTCCTGGCGAGCCGCATCGGTGGAACTCCGGCTGCCGTGACAGCCGCAGTCATGCTCACCATGGCGTCCTTCGAACCGTTCGCCATCAACGGTGAACTCCTCGCCGTGCCCTTCGTCCTGGCCAGCGCCTGGGCACTCCTGCGAGCTCTCGATGCCACCCGACGGACCGGGGTCTGGGCCGCCGCATCGGGGTGTGCCGCAGCGTGTGCGTTCCTGGTGAAGCAGAACGTCGTCGACGGGTTCGTCCTGGTCGTGGTCCTGCTGGGTGTTGTCGCTTGGCGAGGCACACAACCCGAGCGCCGCGCCACGGGACGTCTTCTCGCCGCGGGCATCGCGGGAGCACTGCTCACGGTCCTCGCAGTACTCGCCCTCGCTGCACTGGCCGGCACCAGTCCCGCCGACCTGTGGGACGCCGTCGTCGTGTTCCGTCTGGATGCGGCCCACTCGATGGCGAATCTGCCTGATGCCGGAGCGGACCGACGTCGCGTCGCTCTGGCCTGGACCGCACTGCTGAGCGCGGTGCCCCTGGTCGTGGCGGCCTGCCTGGTCCGACGCCCCGCCGATCCCCGACAGCGGGCTCTGCGGATCACCGCCCTGGCACTCCTGACCTGGGAGATCGTCGCGATCGTCGCCGGAGGCGGCTACTGGAGCCACTACCTGATCGGCCTGACCCCCGGAGTCGTCCTGCTGGTCGCCAGCACCCGCCCGGTCCGCCTGCTCCGTGCAGCGCTCGCTGTGGCACTGGTGGCCGCAGTGGTGCAGCTCGTCGTCGTCGATCACGCCCCCGGACGCGCCGACGACGACGCAGCCGTCGTCACCCACCTCCGCGCCCACGCTCGGGCCGGGGACACCCTGGTGGTCGCGTTCGGTCACCCCAACGTCCTGCGCGACTCCGGACTCACCAGCCCCTACGAGCACCTGTGGGTGCTGCCCACCCGCGTCCGCGATCCCCTCCTGAGTGAACTCACCGCGGTACTCACCTCCCCCGAGGCGCCGGACTGGTTGGTCGTCCACGGCACGTCACTGGCGGGACTCGGCCTCACCCACGCCAGCGCCCAACGGATCGTGGACCGCGACTACACCCTTGTCGCCACCACCGGGGGCTGGCGGATCCTGCACCGACGTGACCTCTCGGGGTGACGTCGCCGAGGCCGAACCCGTCCCGAGGTGCACTGCGTCCGGATAAGGTCAGACCCGTCGACACCAGGCGAACACGGAAGGCCAGTAGACATGGGACTCATCCAGGCAGCGATCGGCGCACTCGGCGGCACACTTGCCGACCAGTGGAAGGACTTCTACACGGTCCCCGACGGCCTCGCACCCACCGCAGCACTCTTCGCCGCCGTACCGCGCGGCCAGAACGCGGGCCGGGGGTCCAACACCAAGGGATCCGACGGCGTCATCACCAACGGCTCCAAGATCGTCGTCCCCGAGGGCTACGGCCTCGTCCTCATGCAGGACGGAGCCATCACCGGTTTCGCCGCCGAGGCAGGCGCCTACGAGTGGAACTCCGAGGCAGGCGACTCCTCCTCCATCTTCGCCGGCGACGGCATCGTCTCCCCGCTGATCAAGAACACCTGGGAGCGCTTCAAGTTCGGCGGACGTCCCTCCGCCCAGCAGCGCGCCTACTTCGTGACGCTCAAGGAGATCCCCAACAACCGCTTCGGCACCCAGTCGGAGATCTACTGGGACGACGCCTACATGAACGCCCAGGTCGGCGCGGTCACCCGAGGCACCTACACCCTCAAGATCGTCGACCCGCTCCTCTTCATCAAGGCCTTCGTGCCCGCCGCGTACCTCGAGCCCGGCAAGGTCTTCGACTTCACCGACATCGACAACGACGCCGCCTCGCAGCTCTTCAACGAAGTCGTGGGCTCGCTGGCTCCCGCGTTCTCGATGTACACCAACGACCCCTCCAAGGGGAACCGGATCACCAAGATCCAGCAGGACTCCGTCGGCTTCGCACAGAGCCTGTCGGCCGCCGTCGAGACCAACTACGCCTGGTCCACCGGCCGCGGCCTCCAGATCGTCTCCACCGCCATCATCGCGATCGAGTACGACGAGAACACCCGCGAGCTCCTCAAGAACGTCCAGCGGGCCGACGCCCTCTCCGGCGCCCGCGGCAACTCCAACCTCCAGGCCTCCGTCGCCGCCGGCATGCAGGCCGCCGGCGAGAACGCGGGCCCCGGAGGCATGATCGGCATGGGCATGGCCGCCGGAGGCATCGGCATCGGTGGCCTCCAGCAGCCTGTCCCCGGAGTCGGCGCCAACTCCGCGCCCGCCCAGGCAGCCCCCGCAGCCCCGGCTCCCGCAGCTGCTGCACCGGCCGCCGACGACCCGATGGCGATCCTCACCAAGGCCAAGCAGATGCTCGACGCCGGCCTCATCACCCAGGAGGACTACGACGCGGCGAAGGCCAAGGCACTCGGTCTGTGACCCACCCGGTCGCGCCCCGGAGAACCACTCCCCGGGGCGCGACCCGTCGTCCCTCCGCCACCGCACCACCACCGGGAGAACCCAACCGATGAGCACCGACCCGACCGTCTCCGGCGAGCCAGGACACGACCCCGTGCTCGCCGCCGACGATCCCGTCACCGACACCGTCGTCAATCCCGGCGCCGCCGAGCCCGATCCGGTCATCGACACCCGCAACACCGCCCTGCACGACGGCGTCAACCGCTGCCCCAAGTGCGGCTCCACCGAGATCCAGCTCCGCGTCAGCACCCAGATGTTGATCTGCCTCTTCTGCCGCCACGAATGGGCCGAGGAGAGCATCGACCCCACCATCAGCGGCGACGGAACCCTCGACGACCTCTCCGGGACCACCATCGCTTCCGGAGCCAGCGACATCACCTCCGACGAAGGCATGGCCTCCTTCAAGTGCGGTGGCTGCGGCGCCGAAGTCGTGGTCAACACCTCCGAGTCGATGTCGTCACGCTGCCACTGGTGCCGTCACGTCCTCACCGTCAACGAACAGATGCCCAACGGCGCCGTCCCTGACGCCGTGCTCCCGTTCAAGGTGACCCGCGACCAGGCGGTCAAGCACATCTCCGACTTCGCCGGATCCCGACGGCTGTTCGCCGACCGCACCTTCCGCAAGGAGTTCACCCCCGGCAACGTCGTCGGCGTCTACCTGCCCTACATGGTCGTCGACTCACGCGCCACCGGCACCGTCGCAGGCAAGGGCGAGATCGAGACCCGCCGCTACACCCGCAAGCACGGCGAGACCGAGACCACCTACTACGACGCCGACGTCTACCAGGTCGAACGCAACGTCACCTTCACCGTCGACGACCTCACCATCGAGTCCGCCACCAGCCGTACCTCCGACGTGCGGGTCAACACCAACAACGTCATCAACACGATCCTGCCCTTCGACACGAAGAACGCCGTCCGGTGGAACGCCAACTACCTGGTCGGCTACACCTCTGAACGACGCGACCAGGACGTCTCCACCATGGTTCCCGTCCTCGAGGACCAACTGCTCTCCATCACCCGCTCCCAGGTCGAGAAGAGCATCAAGAAGTTCGACCGCGGAGTCCGCTGGGAGAACGAGAAGATCGACGTCCACGGCACCCGATGGGTCTCGATGTACCTCCCGGTCTGGCTGTACTCCTACTACCACGAGCACAAGGGCCGCCCGATGGTCCACTACATCGCCGTCAACGGCCGCACCGGCGAGACCATGGGATCGGTCCCGGTCTCCCACGGACGCCTCCTGATGGCCGCACTCACCACCGGCACCGTCCTCGAAGGCATCGCCCTGGCCATCATCGGAGCGACCCTGTGAGCATCCTCGCGACCCTCCTCGACCCCGCCACCCTGCAGCTCGGCCTCGACGTCCTCCGCGCCGCCGAGTACGACAGCTACGACACCGACGACGACGGCGGAATCCTCCTGCTGCTCGCCCTCGGACCCGCTGGCGCCGGCCTCGTCTACTGGAGCCTCTACCGCTACTACCGCAACACCGACAAGAGTCACGACTTCGAACGCGAGACCACGATCGAGGCCCAGCCCGTCACCGGCGGCGAACGCAAGGTCGGCGACCGCAACGGCACCACCTCCAGCAGCATCGACAACGCCAACGGCCGCGCACACCGCAAGCGCGTCAACCGCTTCTCCTGACACCAGGCGTCCCCAGCCCCTTGTCCCGCTCGGGCCGGGGACGCTTGGATGGCTGGATGGACGACGTCATCCCGCTGCCCACCGACCTCCCGCAGGTCACCGGTCTCCTCGCGTCCCGGGGACGGAGCGGTCACGCCTGGGCTGCGGGGATGTGGCAGCAGGACCCCTTGGCCGACGCCGTCGTCAACGACACCGACTCCGCAGCCGGACGCGCCGTCCGCACGGCTCTGCGCGACGGCATCGGTGACCTCGACGCCCTCCCTGCCAGCTTTCCCGCATCGGCGCGCGCCCTGCTGACCCAGGTGAGCACCGCCCCGGAGTGGCTGGAACGCGACCGTCTCGACCGGGCCGCGGACGTCCTGGTCCGCTACACAGCCCAGTGGGGGCTGGTCCTGGGCGCTGCCTCCCTGCTGCGCGGCGCCGACAACCGAGTGGCAGCGATGCCTCTGGTGCTCACCGGCCGCTACGGGAACGAGCCCGCCGTACGGTCGATCGAGGTCGGAGCCTGGCTGCAGCAGATCACGCGTCGCGGCGGCATGGAAGTCGACGGACCCGGTTTCCAGCACACCGTCCGGGTGCGGATGATCCATGCCCACGTCAGGCGTCACGTGGGGGCACTCCCCGACTGGGACGAGGCCCGATGGGGCGTGCCGGTGCCGCAGTCCTACATGGCGTTCACCCTGGCGGAGTTCGGTCACGTCTCCCTGGCGGCGATGGAGCGTCTCGGGGCGAGGCTGCGTCCCGACGAGCTCGCCGACGTCTACCACCTGTGGCGCTACGTCGGGCACCTGATCGGGGTCGAGGAGGCACTCAACCCCGTCGACGAGGCCGACCACGTCCGGATCGAGGAGTTCTACTCCCTCACCTCCCCCGGACCCGACGAGCACAGCAAGGCGTTCTGTCGCGCCCTCACCGAGCAGTACCTGGCTCCTCAGCTCGCGGCCATGCTGCCCGGACCCGACGCATGGCGACAGAAGTTCGCCCTCAGCACCATGTACGGGATGTCGCGGATCTTCCTCGGCCAGCAGGCAGCCGATGCACTCGACGTGCCCGACGGTGTCGCCAAGTTCGTGCTCCGGGCAGCCCGTCCCCTGCTGCTCGGCCTCGACCAGACGCGCCTGCTGATCCAGGGACGTGATGGCGCCACCCGACGCGGGTACGTGGCGCGCGACCGGGAGCTCGCGCGCCTGAGGGCCGAGCAGGAGATGACGCACGACCTCGTCGACTCAGTACCGGGCGCAGTGGGCCACCAGGGATGAACCCCTCGCCGTAGGTGCGGGGTGAGCGTGAGCGACATGGTTTACGTCGACTACCTCTCAGACTTTCTGGTGTTGCGCTTAACGGTCACGTAGGGTGATGGCATGCAGAGTGCTGGCAGCCGTCGTGACGACGAGATCCGCGAAGTTCCTCACCCCGACGACGCTCACGCGCTGGTCTCCCCGTTCGACCAAGGACTGCCCGGGCTCTCCGACCGCGACCTCGAGGTCTCCCCTGCTGCCGTCACGGCAGCCTGGGACCGTCTGATCCCTCCCCCGGGATACGAACCGGCCTTCGCTGCACTGAAGCGCGCAGCCGTCGAGCACGGCCTCCACCCGCACGCACTCGACGGGCCCTCGTGGCCCAGTTCCGGCATGGCAGCACTCGCCGAATCGATGGAGTGGGCAGCCTCCACCTGCGTGCTGTACGCCAAGGTCGCGCGGTACTGCCACCTGCCCGTCCCCCGCATCACCACCCGGGACCCCGACGCCGCACCGCTGCCCTTCCCCTTGCTGCTGCGCGCCGACGCGACCAACGAGACCACCGACCTCGACGTCCTGCGCGCGCTGGTGTGGCTGCGGATCGCCCACAGCTGGCCCGCTCCACTGCCGGCATGGACCCGCCTGCAGACCGAGCACGTCACGATCAGCGGCGACGACCTGCACCTCACCCACCCCGACGCAGGCCCGGACTCCGGTGCTCGCCACGTCGTCGTGCCCGGTGCCGCGCACGTCTGGGCAGCGTGGCTCAGCGCCCGCCGCAGCCACAGCGGTCTCCTCGACGCCTCCCCCTGGGCGCTCTGCACCCTGCGGCCCGGGCCGGGCACCCGGGCCGGCTCGCCGATGTCGCAGCGCACCCTGCAGAGTGCCTTCGCCCGCCACACCGCGCTGGCCGCGTTCCAAGCAGACGCCAACGCCGACGCAGAACTCGCCGAGCGCTACCGCACCCTCACCTACGACACCCTGCGACGTCTGCTGATGACCACCGACCCTGTGGCCAGAGCGAACGTGGGCGAGTCCCGCGGGTCAACCCGGGCCCGCCGTCGCGGCACCGGCGCAGCACCGGAAAGCGCCGTCGCCGACGGCTGAGGCGAGTCCCGGCCCACCACGGCGCACGGGGTGCCAGAATCTCCGCGTGAGCCACCGCACTGAGTCCCCGCGCGCGCCGCGCGCCTACCTCGACGCAGACGTCGCCGTGGTGCCGTTCGCGCATCGCGGCGGCGCGCACCACCCCGACCTTCCCGGACTGGAGAACTCGCTGGCCGCGTTCACCCACGCCCACGGGCTCGGCTACCGCTATCTGGAGACGGACGTCCACGTCACCGCCGACGGCGTGCTCGTGGCCTTCCACGACTCGATCCTGGACCGCGTCACCAACCGCACCGGTGCGATCGCCCAGCTCTCCCACCGCGAGGTCCAGCAGGCACTGATCGGCGGCCGCGAGCCGATCCCGACGTTCGCCGAACTCCTGGCGGCGTTCCCCGACTCACGCTTCAACGTCGACCTCAAGGCCGACGGGGCCGTCGAGCCCCTCGTGGCGGCGATCGAGGCGCACGGAGCCACCGACCGGGTCTTGGTGGGGTCGTTCTCACGGCGCCGTCTGCGACGGTTCCGGCGGCTCACCGCAGGACGGGTGGCCACGTCCGCTCACCCCCTCGAGGTGGTGCTCTACCGCCTGCTCCCCGGCGTCCGGGTGGGAGCGGTCCTGGCGCGTTGGCTGACGCCCGGGCGTCCCGACGCATTGCAGGTGCCGCACCGCCGGGGACGAATCACGGTGGTGACGCCGGGTCTGGTGGCGCGGGCGCACACCAACGGGTTGCACGTGCACGTGTGGACGATCGACGACCCCGACGAGATGGCCCACCTCGTCTCCCTCGGCGTGGACGGGATCATGACCGACCGCACCGACCTCCTCGTACAGACCCTGACCCGTCTGGGTCTCTGGAAGGACCCCGCATGAGCACCACCACCTCACCGACTCCCTCCGCCCCACCGACGGTGGGCAAGTGGCCCGTCGTGTCGTGGGCGTTGTGGGACTGGGGATCGGCAGCGTTCAACGCCGTCATCACCACGTTCGTCTTCACCGTCTACCTCAAGGGCGAGAACGACGACGGGACCCCGTTCTTCGGCGAGGGCGTCGACACCAAGCTGGGCTGGACTCTGGCCGCGGCAGGGCTCCTGATCGCGATACTTGCGCCACTGACCGGACAGCGAGCAGACCGGGCCGGACGTCGCGGCCTGTGGCTCACCGTCAACACCGCCGCGGTGGCGGCCGTCTCGGCGCTGTTGTTCTTCGTCAAGCCCGAGGAGCAGTACCTGTGGCTCGGGTTGCTGCTGCTGGCATCGGGCAACGTCTTCTTCGAGTTCGCCTCGGTCCACTACAACGCACTGCTGAGCCGGGTCTCGACCCCGGAGAACGTCGGACGCGTCTCGGGCTTCGGGTGGGGCCTGGGGTACCTCGGTGGGATCGTGCTGTTGCTGGTGCTCTTCTTCGGGTTCATCTCCCCCGAGGTGGGCCTCTTCGGTGTCACCAGCGACGAGGGCATGAACGTTCGGGTCAGCATGCTCCTGTGCGCGGTCTGGACGATCGCCTTCTCGCTGCCGGTGGTCCTGGCCCTGCGCGACCGGCCTTCGGCGCAGGAGGAGGCCAGCGCGCGGGTCAGCATCGCGGCGTCCTACCGGGCACTGTTCGCCACCGTGCGCGGCTTGTGGCGCACCGACCGCAACTTGGTGAAGTTCCTTCTTGCCTCGGCGGTGTTCCGGGACGGTCTGGCCGGCGTCTTCACCTTCGGCGCCGTGCTCGCTGCCGGTTCCTTCGGGTTCACCGACGGCGGCGTCATCATCTTCGGCATCGCGGCCAACGTCGTGGCCGGGATCGCGACCATCGCCTTCGGCGTCCTGGACGACCGCCTCGGTGCCCGTCGCGTCATCGTGGGCGCGCTGTCGGCGATGCTGGTGGCTGCGGTGGCGATCTTCGTCCTGCACGACGGTGGCTCGACGGTCTTCTGGATCTTCGGTCTGACGCTGTGCATCTTCGTCGGGCCGATCCAGTCCGCGTCACGCACCTACCTGCAGCGCCTGGTGCCTGCTGGCCGCGAGGGCGAGATGTTCGGCCTCTACGCCACCACCGGACGTGCGGTGAGCTTCCTGGCTCCGGCGATGTGGTCCATCTCGATCACGGTGGGCGCAACGGTCCTGGGGTCGTCCCACGACGACGCGCAGTACTTCGGCATTCTGGGGATCATGCTTGTCCTGGCCCTCGGCCTGGTGCTGCTCCTGCAGGTCCGCAACGCCACCGCCGACGCGCCTGCCTGAGCTCACCGCCCCCTGGTAGGTCACGGTTCCACCATTGTGGGGATGCAGTTTCGTGTGTGTTCTCACTCATCAGGCGAGGTGAACAGGCGGAATTGTTCACGGCCCGCTACGGTTGGGGATGCGACGACCGAGAACGCCGTCCCCCTACGGCGTCATGGAACCCCCTCCCGGTCGTCTCTCCCCCGTAGGGACTACGGGGCTGATGAGATTGTGAGGTGGCTCAATGGCAGAGCGCACACTGCGTGGAGCACGACTCGGAGGACAGAGCTTCGAGGACGAGCGCGGCATCGAGTTCGCCGCCCGTCAGCAGGTCGCCTATGACTGCACCAACGGACACAAGTTCGAGGTGACCATGTCCGAGGAGGCAGAGATCCCCTCGGTCTGGGAGTGCCCCAAGTGCGGCGTCGAGGCGAGGACCGACCAGGGTGTCCAGGCGGAGGAGAAGGCTGAGAAGCCGGCTCGCACCCACTGGGACATGCTCCTGGAGCGTCGCTCGGAGAAGGAGCTGGAGGACCTCCTCAAGGAGCGCCTCGAGCTGCTGCGTGGCGGAGAGATCGGCCCCGCGCACCTGCACCGTGCCAACGCGAAGCGTCGCGTCAAGGCTGGCGCCTGACGCAGACGTCACGACGACGTCAGTCGTCGACGACCTCGCCCCGGATCACAGGACCACCGTCCTGAGGTCCGGGGCGTCGTGCGTCCCGGGGCTCCTGCTGCCCGGCGAAGGGGTCCTGGGCGAACGGGTCACCGCCGAAACCGGTCGCGAAGCCACCCAGAGGACTCGATGCCATCGACTGCTTGATCCTGGGCGCGATCGCTGCGACCAGCAGCGGGCGCACCAGCGGACGAGTGAACGGCAGCACCAGCACCAGGCCCATGAGGTCGGAGACCACGCCGGGCGCCATCATCAGCACACCGCCGGCCAGCACCATGACGCCGTCGGCGAGTTCCTTGGTCGGCATCCGACCGGCGCCGAGAGCTCCGTTGAACGCCTGCCAGGCGCGTGCGCCCTCACGGCGGACCACCCAGGCACCCACCACCGCGGCGAGGATCAGCAGCAGGATCGTGGAACCTGCACCGATCACCTTGCCGACACGGATCAGGACGAACAGTTCGAGCAGCGGCATCACGACCAGCAGCAGGAACAGCAACCAGCCGGGAACACGGCGGGTGCGGGCAGCGCGGGGGGCGTTCATGGGCCCATTCTCGCCCAGAGCACCAAGCAGGACGGGCACCCACCTCCCGGTGAGTGCCCGTCCTCTGCTTCGGTGTGCCGATCAGCCTGGCGTTCAGTGCCTCGCTCAGCGGCCGAACTTGGCGCGGATCTGGCGGCGTCGCTCCGCGATGCCCCACTTCGTGATCAGCTTCAGCGACTCCGAGGCGACGTCCTTGCTCATCTTGGAGTCGCCGCGCTCGCGCTCGATGAACTCGATCGGGACCTCAGTGATCTTCAGCCCCTGCGCGACCGTGCGGTAGGCCATGTCGGTCTGGAAGACGTATCCGGTGGAGGTGACCGACTCCACGTCGATCGCCTCGAGGGTGCCGCGGCGGAACAGGCGGAACCCAGCGGTGGCGTCCTTCACCTTGAGACCGATCAGCAGGCGGACGTAAATGTTGCCGCCACGCGACAGGATCTGACGGCGCAGCGGCCAGTTCACGATCGATCCACCCGGGACGTAGCGCGAACCGATGACGAGGTCAGCACCGTCGGCGATCGCGTCGATCAGGCGCTGCAGCTGCTCGGGCTGGTGCGAACCGTCGGCGTCCATCTCACCGATGACGTCGTAACCGGCGTCGAGAGCGACCCGGAAACCGTGGCGGTAGGCGGCACCGAGGCCGGCCTTCTCGGTCCGGTGGACCACCTTGATCTGGGGGTCCTCCGCGGCCATCCTGTCGACGATGTCACCCGTGCCGTCGGGCGAGTTGTCGTCCATCACCAGGACGTCGACGCCCGGCTGGGCCTCCCGCAGGCGTCCGATGATCCACTCGATGTTCGCGGACTCGTTGTACGTCGGGACGACCATGACGACGCGTCCGGGCAGAGCTGCACTCACGTGATGACCTCAGGGCTAGGGGCTCGGCTGTTCCGTCGGCGAATATAGGCCATGGTGCGGCTCAGCAGTGGACCGCCCAGAACCACGATGCTCGCGAGCACCGACAGGCGCCCGGGCCACGCGTCCATCCGCACCGCAGGTGTGACGGCCGCCCGCAGCACGACCTCCTCGACGACTGTTTCCGTGGATCGCTTCGCTGCGCGTGCGATCGTCGAACCGTCGGGGCCGACAATCCCTGAGATCCCGTTGGTCGAGGCGACCGCGAGACTCCGTCCGGTCTCGAGGGCACGCAGGCGGGTGATCGCGTACTGCTGGTCGACCTGGTCGGTGTGGATGAAGGTGGCGTTGCTGGTCTGCACCACCAGGAGTTCGGCACCGTTGCGGACCTGGGCGTGGATCCCGTCGTCGTAGGCAACGTCGAAGCAGATCGCGTCGGCAACCTCGATCCCGGCGATGCTCAACGGTTCGGTCCGGTCACCGCTCAGCATGTCGCGCCCCACTTCGTGCAGGCGCCCCAGGTTCTGCTTGAAGACCAGGTCTCGCCACGGGACGTACTCACCGAACGGCACCGGGTGCCACTTCGTGTACCGCTCCGACGGACCGGTCACGGGGTCCCAGACGACTCCCTGGTTGAGGACCCGGTCGTCGCGCACGTCGTCGACCATCGCGCCCACGAGGACGGGAACACCCAGTTCCCGTACGGCCTCCTCGATCCCCGACCGCGTCCTGGAGTTCGAGAACGGGTCCACGGCGGTGGAGTTCTCCGGCCACACCACGAACGC
Source organism: Nocardioides yefusunii (assembly GCF_004014875.1). NCBI lineage: Bacteria > Bacillati > Actinomycetota > Actinomycetes > Propionibacteriales > Nocardioidaceae > Nocardioides > Nocardioides yefusunii. Next base: position 1,704,880 of record NZ_CP034929.1, read on the forward strand.
AGGGCGCTCCACCTCGCCGCGCTCGACCGCGTCGGCGAGTGCGACGCTCGCCCGGACGTGGTTGTCGGTGACCTCACGGTGCACGCTGACGAGGTCGTCACCGGCGCCCGGAACGTCACCCTGGACCACCGCGACCACGGCTCGCTCCCCAGCACCGTCGTCGATGCTGGAGTAGGCGCCCCGCACCCCCCAGGGCAGCAGGGTGGCGCACAGGAGGGCCGACATGACACCCACACGGGTGAGGCTGTGGCGCCGCGGAGAGAGCAGCAGCGCCGCCAGGCACGTGCCGAGCAGACACAGCAACAGGCTGGTGCCGGTGAACCCGAGCCAGGGCAGCCCGGGCGCCCAGACCGAGTCGGCCACGGAGTAGGAGAGTCGCCCCCACGGCATCCCGCTGAACGGCCACGTGCACCGCACCGACTCCACGGCGACCCACACGACTGCGCACCACCACGGCCACCACCGGCCGCGTGACTGCAGCGCGGCCCACGCCGACGCCAACGGCGCGTAGAAGGCCGCTTCGAGGGCCGAGAGACCGAACCAGGCGTCCGGTCCCACCGCGCGCATCCACCACTGCAGGGTGAAGAAGTAGGCAACGCCGAAGACGAGGCCGACCAGCCACGCACTGCGCGCACGGAGTCCGTGGACGCCGAGCGCAAGACCGGCGACGGCCAGTGGTGCCATCCACGTGTGGGCGAGCGGTTCGAAGGCTCCCGACAGGGCCAGACCCGAGAGGGCGGCCACCAGAAGACGGAGCAGCACGTTGACCACGGTCACCGCGCCAACCTACCCGACAGGTGAGCATGGGCCGCACGGAGGAAGCGCGTTGCGGAACAGGATTCGTGAAGGAGCCGTGAGGGAGCAGGTGGCTTCGGACCGACGGAGTGACACCTGGTTGGCGCCCACCCGAAGTTGTCTAAGGCCACCCACTCCCTGCACGGGACGGCTCCCGCGAATCCCCTGCCCGGGCTGCCCGTCGGTCGCACGGATGCTGGCGCCCCACCCGCGAACAGACAGCCAGGTCCCGAACCGGTGATTCACGGCTGCACGAGCTGACCCGGTGACGATCGTCGCAAGTCAGAGCACTGTCAACCCACTCCGCAGGATTGCCCGCGAGCGGCCCCGGACGAGCGATCGAGGTCTGGACGGGTGGTTCAGATCGTGGGACCGGAAGCGTTCTTGGCCAGCGTGGAACGCAGCCGATCCACGGCCGAGGCAACGCCCCACGTCTCACCCATCACAGCGACACGGGCGGCGTCGGCGGGCACGGCGGGCAGCAGCAGTGCTTCCCCTCGGGGGAGGTCGAGGTCGCGACGCACCGCGACGGCCTCGGGGGCCACCGTCAGGTAGTCGAGGGCAGCGAGCATCTTGGCCCGCGGACCCTTCTTGATCGTCGACGTCTCGTCGCGGGCCGCCTCGAGGATGCCGTCCAGGGTGCCGAACTCCGCAAGGAGTCCCGCAGCGGTCTTCTCCCCCACCCCGGCCACGCCTGGGAGGCCGTCGGAGGCGTCGCCGCGCATCGTGGCGAAGTCTGCGTACTGGGACGGCTCGACGTCGTACTTGGCGCGGACCCACTCGGCGTCGACGCGCTCGTGCTTGCTGACACCGCGGGCGGTGTAGAGGATCCGGACGCGCGCCTCGTCGTCGACGAGCTGGAACAGGTCGCGGTCACCTGTCACGACGTCCACCGGCATGCCAGCGTCGGTGGCCAGGGTGCCGATCACGTCGTCGGCCTCCATGTCGACGTGCCCGATCACCGCGATGCCGAACGCCTCGAGCAGCCCCCGGATCACCGGGACCTGGGCCAGCAGCCCTTCGGGGACCTCCTCGACGTCCGGGACCCCGGCCGGGGTCTCAGTGACGACGCGGTGTTCCTTGTAGGTCGGCACGAGGTCGACGCGCCACTGCGGACGCCAGTTGTCGTCCCAGGCGCACACCAGGTGCGTGGGGCGGTACTCGTCGACCAACCGACTGACGAAGTCGAGCATCCCGCGCACTGCGTTGACGGACGTGCCGTCGGGTGCGTGGAACCGGTCCGGCACACCGAAGTAGGCACGGAAGTAGAGCGACGCGGTGTCGAGCAGCAGCAAGCGGGGAGCCGTCATGGGCGAAAGCCTGTCACAGCCTCCCCGCCTGCGCGGTGTCAGTCGAGGTGTCAGTCGAGGTGTCGGTCAGGGTGTCCGACGGTGGTGCTCATTCCCCCGCCGTGGAGAGTGCGATCACGCCGCGGCGCAACCGGTCGGCCGCCTCGCGGGCGGTCTTCTGGATCGGGGTGCCGGCGGCGGCGTGCGCCACCTGACCGGTGAGGTCGAGGAGCTGCTTCATCACGCGCACGAAGTCTCCCGCCGACAGGCCCGTCTCGGTGAGCACGTCGTCGAGGTCGTCGCCCTCGGCCCAGCGCCACGCCGCCCACGCGAACCCGGCGTCCGGGGGCCGCAGGAAGTCGAGCTTGTGGTCGCGCTCCAGGAGGTCCAGCTGACGCCACAGACGCTGGGTCTCGGTGACGACCTTCTGGATCCGCTTCGACGCCGGACGCGGGCTCTGGTCGCCCGGGCCGCGGGCCTCGTAGACCAGCACCGACAGGGCGCCGGCCAGCTCGGAGGGGTCGAGGTCGTTCCAGATCCCCTCCCGCAGCGCTTCGGCGGCCACGAGGTCCATCTCGGTGTGGATCCGCATCAGGTGACGACCGCGGTCGGTGACGGTGTCGCCGTCGAGGTACTGCAGCGCCGTCAGCACCGAGCAGACCCGGTCGAAGGTGCGGGCCACGGTGTTGGTGCGCGTCTCGACCCGGCGACGCAGCACGTCACCGTCGCGCTTGAGCTTGAACCAGCGCTCGGCCCAGCGGGCGTGGTCCTCGCGCTCCTCGCAGCCGTGGCACGGGTGTGCCTTGAGCTGCTGACGCAGACGCGTGAGCTGCTGCTCGACGGCGTCGTTGCGGGCACCCTTGCGCGGCGCCTCAGCTCCGCGCGGGAGTCCGCGCACGCGAGCACCCAATGCCATCGCGAGGTCCTTGCGGGACTGCGGGACGCGTCCGTTGAAGTTCTTGGGCACCTTGATCCGGGTGCGTGCCTCGACCGGGACCGGGAAGTCCAGCGGCACCAGGCGACGGGCCTCACGGCCGAGGGTGAGCACGTAGGGACGCGGCTCGTCAGGGTTGGCGAGGCCGGGGTCGACGACGACGGCCCACCCGGCGAACTTGCCGGCCGGGATCTCGATCACGTCGCCGGTGGTGAGCTGGCGCAACGAGGCCATCGCCTCGGCGCGGCGGTCGTTGCGGCGCGCGCGTGCGGCGTCCTTCTCCACTTCGGAGATCGAACGACGCAAGGCCGCGTAGTCCATGAAGTCACCCAGGTGGCAGGTCGCCGCCTCCAGGTATCCCTCCAGCGCCTCGTCGGCCTTGTGCAGCTGACGTGCCAGTCCCACGACGGAGCGATCGGCCTGGAACTGGGCGAAGGACTGCTCGAGCAGCTCGCGCGAACGCGCGTACCCGAACTGGTGGACCATGTTGACGGCCATGTTGTAGCTGGGCCGGAACGAGCTGCGCAGGGGGTAGGTACGGGTCGAGGCGAGACCGGCGACCTGTCGCGGGTCGATGCCCGGCTGCCACAGCACCACCGCGTGGCCCTCGACGTCGAGTCCACGGCGTCCGGCGCGACCGGTCAACTGGGTGTACTCACCCGGCGTCAGGTCAGCGTGGGTCTCGCCGTTCCACTTCGACAGCTTCTCGATCACGACGGTGCGGGCAGGCATGTTGATGCCCAGCGCCAGCGTCTCGGTCGCGAAGACGATCTTGACCAGGCCGGCGGCGAAGAGGTCCTCGACGACGGTCTTGAACGCCGGCAGCAGACCCGCGTGGTGGGCAGCGACGCCGCGCACGAGTCCTTCGAGGAACTCGTGGTAACCGAGCGCCTGCAGGTCCTCGGGCGGGAGCGCCTTCGCGGCGCTCTCCACCTGGGCCCGGATCTCGTCGCCCTCCTCACGGGTGGTGAGGCGGACGTCGGCGGCCAGGAGCTGGCTCACCGCTGCGTCGCAGGCGTTGCGGCTGAAGATGAAGTTGATCGCCGGAAGCAGCCCCTGCTCCTCCAGGCGGCGGACCACGTCGACACGCGAGGGGACCCAGACGCGACGGCCGTTGCCGACGTTGCGCTGGCCCTTGGTGGCGCCGCGCTGACCCTTGGGGTTGCGGCGGTCACGCATGAGTCGCTGCGAGGCGAAGTCGTCGCGGGCGACGCGCATGAGCTCGGCGTTGACCGGAGCTCCCTCCTTCACGAACCCGGCGGAAGCATCGACGTCGTTGGAGTCGAAGAGGTCGTAGATCTTGCGTCCCACCATGACGTGCTGGAACAGCGGCACGGGCCGCTTCTCCTCCAGGACGGTGGTGGTGTCACCGCGCACGGTGCCGAGCCACTCGCCGAACTCCTCGGCGTTGGAGACGGTCGCCGACAGCGACACCACCTGCACCGACTCGGGCAGGTGGATGATCACTTCCTCCCACACGGCACCGCGGTTGCGGTCGGCGAGGTAGTGCACCTCGTCCATGACGACGTAGCCCAGGCCCTCCAGCGTGCGGGAGTTGGCGTAGAGCATGTTGCGCAGCACCTCCGTGGTCATCACGACCACGGGCGCCTCACCGTTGATGGAAGTGTCTCCGGTGAGCAGACCGACGTTGGCCGCGCCGTGCTTCTCCACCAGGTCGGAGAACTTCTGGTTGGAGAGAGCCTTGATCGGCGTCGTGTAGAAGGCCTTGCGTCCCTCACGGAGCGCGAGGTGGACGGCGAACTCGCCCACGACCGTCTTGCCCGCACCGGTGGGCGCGGCGACGAGGACACCACGGCCGTCCTCGATCTCGCGACACCCGCGGATCTGGAAGTCGTCGAGACCGAACGGGAACGAGTCGGCGAACTCAGCCGTGACGGGGTGCTGCTGGGAGGAACGGAACCGGGCGTACGCCTCGGAGGGGGACGTCATGCGAAGACCTTGACTGCAGAAGGGATGCACTCGACGGTGAGGGGCAACGGACCGATCCGTTCCCCGTCGGCGTAGGCGACCACGTCGGGTGCGTGCACCGTGACGCGACGCGCCCGATGCACCTGGTACTGGGGGTGGCTCGTCAGTGAGCCGGTGAAGAGTCGGGGGTAGGTGCGGGCCAGTTCCAGCTTGTTGAGCTGGCCCACGGTGACGACGTCGAGGAAACCGTCGTCGGTCAGAGCGCCGTCCGCGATCCGCAGGCCGCCACCGAAGGTGGGGCAGTTCGCGATCGCGACGAGCATGCCTTCGTGTTCGCTGCGCACGCCGTCGAGTTCGAGGGAGTAGCGCAATGGCCTGAAGGAACTGGCCTCGATCAACGTGGCCAGGTTGTAGCGCCAGGGGCCGCGCGGCCACCGCATCCGGTTGGCGCGCTCGTTGACGACGGCGTCGAATCCTGCCGCCAGGACCGTGAGGAACCAGCGGTCGTCCGCACGTCCGGCGTCCAGGTGCGTGACCCGGCCCGACAGGATGACGTCCATCGCCGCCTCGACGTCGTGCAGTGGCAGGTCAAGAGCTCGGGCGGTGTCGTTGCCGTGACCGGTGGCCACGATGCCGAGAGGCACTCCGGTACCGGCGACTGCCTGCAACGCCAGGTGAACGGTGCCGTCCCCACCGACTGCGATCACCGCGGTGGCGCCCAGGTTCACGGCCGTACGGACCTCCTGGAGGGCCAGGGCAGCGTCGTCGTTGACGACGGCCCGGACCCGGTGACCGGCGTCCAGGAGGCGCCGGCGCACCGGCCCCAGGGCATCAGCCGTGACGCCACGCCCCGCGAAGGGGTTGGCGAGGATGACCACCGCAGGGACCGGCACGTCAGATCGCAGAGACTTCGTCGTCGGCGTACTCCGGGATGGCCTTCTTGGCCCGCACCTTGTCGATGAAGCGAGCCACGATCTCGGCGCCCAGGAAGAGGAAGGTCATCGGAATGGCGAGGGAGAGCATGGACATCGGGTCCGTCGACGGGGTGGCGACAGCAGCGAAGATGAACGTGCCCAGGACCAGCCACGGACGGATCTTGCCCAACTGCTTGCCGCTGACCACGCCGGCCAGGCTCAGCATCACCACGAACAGAGGGATCTCGAAGGAGATGCCGAACACCAGCAGCATCCGGCTCAGGAAGGAGAAGTACTCACCGAACTCGACGAGGCTCTCCATCGAGTCAGGGGTGAAGCTGATCAGGACCTCCAGACCCTTGGGGAGCACGTAGTACGCGGTCAGGACACCGAAGATGAACAACGGGCCTGCCACGGCCGCGAAGAGCCGCGACCACTTCTTCTCCTTGGAGTGCAACCCCGGGACGATGAACGCCCAGATCTGGTAGAGCCAGTAAGGGCTGGCCGCCACGAGCGAGGCGACACCGCACAGCTTCAGGTAGAGCATCAGGGGGCCGGTGGCACCGCTGACGTACGGCCTGGTCTCGACCGACTCACCCAGCGCGATGCGCGCATCGTTGTAGGGCTCCATGACCAGATTGAGCAACGGGTCGTAGAAGAACAACGACGTGATGAAGATGGCGGCGAACACCAAGAACGAACGCAGCAGACGGCCGCGCAACTCCCGGAAGTGGTCACCGACGGGCATCCGCCCGTCCGGACCGACCGGCTGCTGCGGCTTGACGCTCAGCAGCCTGAAAAAACCTCGGACCACGCCGGATCAGGCGTCGCGGTCGCGACGTGCGTCATCGACCACGTCGTCAATCTGGGTGGCCTCGATACGCGGCTGGGCCGGGGTGTCGTCGTCGGTCAGACCCTTGGTCTCGGCCTTGAAGATGCGGAGCGCACGGCCGCTGCCGCGCGCGAGTTCGGGAAGCTTCGCGGCACCGAACAGGAGGACGATCACCGCGAAGATGAGGACCAGTTCCATGGGGCCGAGGCCAGCGATGGCGGGGTCGAGGTGCAGGTTCATGTCAGTCCTTGCGTGCAGAGTAAGGCGATCGTGGAATGGTCCGGGAAGATCCCGGGCAGACGTGGCTCATGCTACGCCTGTGCCCGTGACGAGAACACGCTCTCGGGGCATCGGTCTCAACTGTAGAGCCCTCGGGTGCGGCGAGCCTCCCGCGACGCGGCCACCGCGTGTGTGACGTCGAGCGGAACGGCGTCGGGAGCGAGTCGCAGCACCAGCCCGGACACCCACTCGGGATCCCCGACGGCGAGGTCCACCTCCAGGCGACCGTCCTCGAACTCCCGTGCCGCCTCGATCGGGTGGTAGGACGCCACCCATCGGGCACGGGGTCCCAGTGAGAGGGTCACGACCGGCATCTCCGCGTCGGTGCTGAACAGCTCGTGCTCCAGGTCCCGCAGCACGACGTCCGGATGTGCGGCGGCGAGCACGTCGGAGACGACGACGTCCTGGGCCCGGTCCGCCCGGAAGACCCGCAGTTCGCCGGCAGTGTGACACCAGGCCTGGAGGTAGGTGTGACCCTCCACCCGGGCCACGGCCAGCGGGTCGACGACCCGTTCGGTCCGGGCGTCGCGACCCTGGCTCCAGTACGTCATGGTGACCTGCCGGCCGTCCTCGACCGCTTCGGTCCATGCCGACGCGACGGCGGCCGCGCTGCCCTGGGCGTCCACGGTCCGGGCGTCGGCGTCCGTGATCTCCACCGTCGGCACACCCGCGGGCTGCCCGGCTGCGGTGGCCCGCTCCAGCTTGGACAAGGCGCGGTCGACGACCTCGACGGCAGCTTGACCGCCCCGTTCACGCAACGAACGCAGTGCCACCACCAGCGCACTCGCCTCGGTGGGGGCCAGCCGGACCGGTCGCGCCAGGTAGTCGGCGTTCCAGACGCGGATCGTTCCGTCGCCGTCCGGGTCGGTGACCGAGTCCATGTCGACGTCGATCAGGTCGTCGGGATAACCCCCGGGCAGCCCGCACATCCACAGCACCTTGAGATCCTTGACCAACTGCTTCTGAGTAGTGCCGAGCGCCTCGGCCGCCTCCGCCACCGGGAGGTCGCCCCGGGCGTGCAGGAGAGGTACGAGGGTCAGGAGGCGAGCGACCTGGTCACGGGCACCCGTTCCGGCGCGGCTCATGCGGCACCACCGGACTGGACGTCGAGACGCTCCAGCAGCAGGTCGAGACGCCGCACGACCGTGTCCCGGAGCTCGACGGGTTCTTCGACGTAGGCGTCGGAACCGGCTCTCAGGACGCTGTCGGCGATGCTCGCGACGTCACCACGCAGCCGCAGGCGGCTCCACCCCTCGGTCTTGTCGGGACCGACGACGTCGTCCGCGACGAGGTCTCCCGAGCGGCGCAACGCACCGGCACGTCCGGCGCGCACCAGCACGGAGGCCTCCACGGACGGGCGGCTCGGAGCCAACCGCCTCGTCACGGCCTGCAGATCGGTACCGGCAGGCACGGCGTAGGCGTCGGGTTCGGTGACCAGGCGCCCCTTCCCCACCACCCGGGAGAGGCGGAAGAGGCGCTCCTCGCCGCGGTCGACGTCGAGACCGACCACGTACCACCGTCCACCGTGACGGACCACACCCCAGGGCTCCAGGAGCCGGCGTTCGGTCTCCAGGCTACCGGCCTTGCGGTAGTCGAAACGCACCCGACGACGTTCCTGGGTTCCGGTCCAGAAGGTCTCGAACGACGGCTCGTCAGCGGTCAGCGGCGCCGCTTCCAGCGCGGGCAGCGCGACCCGGGGGTCAGAGCCGCCCTCGTCCATCACCGGGCGCAGCTTGCGGACGGCGGCGGCGGCGGTGTCGGCCAGGGCGGCGTTCTGCCACACCTTCGCCGCGAGCGCCACGACGCTCGCCTCGTCGGCGGTGAACTGGATCCCGGGCAGCGCATAGTGGTCGGGACGGACACGGTACCCGGGCTCGTCCTCGAACCAGGCGTCCTGGTGTCCGGTCTCGATCGGCACACCGAGTTCGCGCAACAGTTCCTTGTCCCGGTCGAACATCCGGTCGAACGCCGGCCCCGCGGGTTCGCCGTAGACGGTCGAACGGATCCGGTCCTTGGAGACGTAGCGGTCCTGGACCAGCAGCATGATCAACAGGTTCATGAGCCGCTCGGGCCGGCTCTGCGCCTCAGGGGTGGATCCTGCCACGGGTGCTCCTCGTGCGGGTGGGGCCAGGCCAGGCCGTGTGTCGTCCCGAGTGACGAACGGCCTGACCCGGCAGGTGTTGACCAGGTGATGCGGGTCAGGAAGCGCCGACGATGTCGACGGCGAACACGATCGTGTCGGTGCCCTTGATCCCGGCCGCCTCGTTGCCGTTCTCGCCGTAGCCCTGGGCCGGCGGGATCTGGACGATGATGCGGGTACCGACGGTCTTCCCGACGACTGCTGCGTCGAACCCCTTGATCATCTGGCCGGCGCCCACCACGAAGGTGAGGTTGTCGCCACGCGAGTAGGAGGAGTCGAACGGAGCGTCGCCACCCCAGACCTGACCGACGTACTTGACCGCGACGCCGTCGCCAGCCTTGACGGTCTTGCCCTTGCCCTTGATGAGCTCGGTCACCTGGAGCTTGCCGGTCGGCTTGGGCTTGCCGGAGAAGTCCATCGTCGGGACGTCGGTGGAGAAGTCCACCTTGGGCGCCCAGTCGGCCTTGCGGACCGGACGGCCCTTGGCCTTGGGGAGCGCGTTCTTCTCGGCAGCGGCAATGAGCTTCTCGCTGTCCTCCAAGGCCTTGGCCTGGGCCTCCTCGGACTCCTTCTGCTTCTTCTCCGCAGCGGCCTGCTCGTCCTTCTGCTTCTTCAGGTAGGCGTCGCGCTCCTCGGTGCTCTTGATCTCGAGGATCTCAGCACGCAGGACGAGACCATCCTCGTCACCGACACCGAAGACCAGATATCCGGTGCCGGGGAAGACCTCGTTGGCCGGACCGGTGACCAGGGTGACGGCTCCGGCGCTGTGGCCGATCACGGCCTTGCGGAACCCTTCCTGGATGTCCTCGCTGAGCACCATCTCCAGGGGCTCGGCGTCCTTCTGGTACGTGTCGATCTTGACCGCTTCGTCGTAGGAGTTCTGCAGCCAGACGTGCACGCTCACCAGGTCGTCGGCCTTGGCCTTGGGGCCCTTGCCGGCCTTGAGCTCGCTGACCTCGACCTTGCTGGGCGTGAAGTCGCCGTCGTACTTCACCTCGGGTGCCTTCCCCGCGACGTCGGAGACGTTGATCGCCGACTGGGGGGTGCCGGACTCCTCACCACACGCGGCGAGGGACAACATGCCCACGGAGAGAACTGCAACGGCAAGGGAACGGCGGACGTTCACGGACGAACCTTTCGGCGGTGGATCGGGCGCGACCCACAGTAGCCGCCGCTCCCGAGAACGACCGGAGGGACACTCTGGCCGGGGCGTCCGGGGCTCAGGGTGCAGCGGTCTCGAGCAGCCGCTGCACCCGCTCGTCCTCGTACCGGAAAGGGTCCTTGCAGAGCACGGTGCGTTGCGCCTGGTCGTTGAGCTTGAGGTGCACCCAGTCGACGGTGAAGTCACGGCCCGCATCCTGGGCGGCACGGATGAAGTCACCGCGGAGCTTGGCCCGTGTCTGTTGCGGCGGCTGGTCCTTGGCCAGCGTGATCTCGTCCTCGGCGCAGACCCGGGTGACCGCACCACGCCGTTCGAGGAGGTAGTAGAGGCCGCGATCGCGACGGATGTCGTGGTAGGCGAGGTCCAGCTGGGCGACCCGGGGGTGCGACATCGACAGCCCGTGCTGGGCGCGGTACCGCTCGATCAGACGCAGCTTGATCACCCAGTCGATCTCACGTTCGACCATCCCGAGGTCGTCGGAGTCAACCGCCTTGAGGGTGCGTTCCCAGAGGTCGAGAGCGCGGTCGATGACGGGGGTACGGATGCCGCGGCTGTCCACGAAGTCGAGCGCTCGCCCCAGGTACTCAGCCTGGACCTCGAGACTGGAGGCTTCGCGTCCGTTCGCCAACCGCACCTTGCGACGACCGGTGGTGTCCTGGGACATCTCCCGGATCGCCCGGACGGGGTTCTCCAAGGTCATGTCACGCAGCGCCCAGCCCTCCTCGATCATTCTCAGCACGATGTCGGCTGAGGCGACCTTGAGCAGCGTCGTCGTCTCGCTCATGTTGGAGTCCCCCACGATCACGTGCAACCGGCGGTACTGCTCGGCGTCGGCGTGGGGTTCGTCGCGGGTGTTGATGATGGGACGGCTCCGCGTCGTGGCACTGGAGACGCCCTCCCAGATGTGCTCGGCGCGCTGGGAGACGGCGTAGGTGGCACCCCGGGGGGTCTGCACGACCTTCCCGGCCCCGACCAGGATCTGGCGGCTCACCAGGAACGGGATCAGCTGGTCGGCCAGCGCGTTGAAGTCGCCGTGGCGGGAGACGAGGTAGTTCTCGTGACAGCCGTAGGAGTTGCCCACGGAGTCGGTGTTGTTCTTGAAGAGGTAGACGTCGCCCTCGATGCCCTCCTCCGCGAGCCGCTTCTCGGCGTCGAGCATCAGGTCCTCGAGGATCCGTTCCCCCGCCTTGTCGTGGATGACGAGCTGGCGCACGTCGTCACACTCCGGGGTCGCGTACTCAGGATGGCTCCCCACGTCGAGGTAGAGCCGTGCGCCGTTGCGCAGGAACACGTTGCTGCTCCGCCCCCAGGTCACGACGCGGCGGAAGAGGTACCGCGCAATCTCGTCCGGGCTGAGGCGACGTTGTCCCTGGGACGTGCAGGTGACCCCGTACTCGTTCTCGATTCCGAAGATCCGGCGTTCCATGACCTCACCCTAGGTGTGGCGCAGGTCTCGTGTCGCCGCTGATGTGGTCCCACTCGATGACGGTCCGACAACGATCGAGGCCCGCGCCGACAGGGGTCGGGGCGGGCCTCGAACAGGCTGTTCACGTGCGAGCGACGTCATCTCACGGGGGCGACCAGACCCTCCAGACGGTCACCGCGGAGTCGGTCGAACTTGCGAGGGCGGTGCCGGCGACGATTGAGCACAGCGACCTCCAGATCCGCGACACCGATCGTGCGGTCCCCTTGGTCGGAGTGCCCCAGCGCCGCGACCGCCACCCGCACCGCCGCCTCCAGGTCCATGTCTGGACGCCAGTGTTCCTGCAGGTGCTCGGCCACGACCTCTGCGGCACCGCCCATCACTGCGTAACGATGCTCATCGGCCACCTGACCGTCGTAGGTGAGTCGGTAGATCTGGTCGTCGGCGGCGCTGTCGCCGACCTCGGCGACGAAGAGCTCGACCTCGTAGGGCTTCTCCCCGCCGGCGGAGAACACGGTGCCCAGGGTCTGGGCGTAGGCGTTGGCGAGCCCCCGGCCCGTGACGTCACGGCGGTCGTAGGCGTAGCCGCGCATGTCGGCGAGTCTGACGCCAGCGATCCGGAGGTTCTCGAACTCGTTGTAACGCCCCACTGCGGCGAACGCGATCCGGTCGTAGATCTCCGAAACCTTGTGCAGGGCCTGGGAGGGGTTCTCGGTGGCGAAGAGGACGCCGTCGGCGTACTGCACGACGACGACGCTGCGTCCCCGGGCGATGCCCTTGCGGGCGAAGTCGGCGCGGTCCTTCATCATCTGCTCGGGCGAGACGTAGAACGGGGTGGTCATCAAGATCTCCTGGGCGGTGCGTGGCGGGCAGGGCGTGACGCTCACACGAGCGGGGCGACCGGCCCGTCGGGACGCAGAAGACGTGCCGCGACGACACGATCGGCGACCTCGGCGACGTCGGCGTCACTGAGCCGGTGGCCGCCCTCGGCAGTGACGACGTGGACCACGGGGAAGATTCGCCGGGCGAGGTCGGGACCTCCGGTGGCGGAGTCGTCGTCAGCGGCGTCGTACAGGGCCTGGACGACGGCGGCGACGCATCCGTCCTGGTCGAGGTCCTCGCGGTAGAGCTTCTTCAAGGACCCACGGGCGAAGACGGACCCGGAGCCCACTGAGTGGAAGGCGGTCTCCTCGTACCTGCCGCCGGTGACGTCGTAGGAGAAGATCCGGCCGTGCCCGGTGGCGAGGTCGTGCCCGGCGAAGAGTGGGACCACGGCGAGGCCTTGCATGGCCATGGCGAGGTTGTTGCGGATCAGTGCAGCCAGGCGGTTGGCCTTGCCGTCCATGGAGAGCGTGGTGCCCTCGATCTTCTCGTAGTGCTCCAGTTCGGTCTGGAAGAGACGCACCATCTCGACGGCCAGTCCGGCGGTGCCGGCGATCCCGACGACGGAGTACTCGTCGGCGGGGAAGACCTTCTCGATGTCTCGTTGGGCGATGACGTTGCCCATCGTGGCGCGGCGGTCGCCGGCCATCACGACGCCCCCGTTGAAGGTGGCGGCGACGATCGTGGTGCCGTGCGGGGCGAGGTGTCCCAGGTCGCGGCCCTGTTCCGCTGCGTGCGTCGCGGAGCTGGGCAGGTGCGGCAGCAGGTCAGGGGCCTGGGTGGTGAGGAAGTCGGAGAAGCTGGACGTCCCCGGAGCCATGAAGGCGCCGGGGATCCGGGCCTGGTGCGAGGAGGGGGTGTTGTGGGGCACTCACTGACCTCCCTTCTGCACGAACGAACGCACGAAGTCCTCGGCGTTGGACTCCAACACCTCGTCGATCTCGTCGAGGATCGCGTCGACGTCGTCGTCCAGGGCCTCCTTGCGCTCGGCGACGTCGCTGTCGGTGGCGGCGTCGACCTGCTCGCCGTCCTGGGTGGACTTCCGCGTCTGCTTCTGTTCCTGGGACATGGTGGAACCCCTATCTGTGGTCGGCGGTGAGAGCAGCGAACAATTCCGCGGCAGTGCGGTGGCGGTCAAGGAGTCCGCCGACCCGCGCCTTGGTGCCGCGCAGGGGGTCGGGGGTGGGGATGCGCTGCAGCGAGGAGCGGCCCGGGAGGTCGAGGATGACGCTGTCCCAAGACGCGGCGGCGACCTCGTCGGGGTAGCGCAGCAGGCACTGCCCACGGAACCAGGCGCGAGTGTCCTCCGGGGGTTCGGTGACCGCACGCAGGACGGCCTCGGCGTCGACGAGGCGTTCCATGTGACCGCCGGCGACGAGTTTGTGGTGGAGTCCCTTGCTTGTGCGCAGGTCGGCGTACTGCAGGTCGACCAGGGCCAGTTTGGGGTGGTCCCAGGCCAGCCCGTCACGTTCGCGGTAGCGCTGGAGGATCTTGAGCTTGGCGACCCAGTCCAGCTCTCCCGCGCACAGCATCGGGTTGGTCTCCAGACGGGTCAGGACGCTCTCCCAACGCTCCATCACCGCCACGGTCTGGGGATCCTCGTCAGCGCCGGTGCGCTTGACGTGGTCGCGGGCCCGTTCGAGGTGGATCCACTGCAGGTCGAGGGCGGTCATGAGGCGGCCGTCGACGAGTTCGACGCGGTGGGCCAGCGACGGGTCGTGGGAGACCGCGCGCAGCTCGGCGACGGGGTGCCGCAGCGCGAGGTCGTCGGGCATGACGTCGGCCTCGATCATGTCCAGGACCAGGGCGGTGGTGCCGTACTTGAGGAACGTGGACACCTCAGCGAGGTTCGCGTCACCGACGATGACGTGGAGACGTCGGTGCTGGGAGGGGTCGGCGTGCGGTTCGTCGCGGGTGTTGACGATCGGGCGGCGCATCGTGGTCTCGAGGCCGACCTCGACCTCGAAGAAGTCGGCCCGCTGGCTCAGTTGGAACCCCGGATGGCGCCCGTCGCGTCCGATCCCCACCCGCCCTGCGCCACAGACCACTTGGCGGCTCACGAAGAACGGGATCAGGTGCTTGACGATGTTGCGGAACGGGGTGGCGCGCGCCATCAGGTAGTTCTCGTGGGTGCCGTAGGAGACGCCCTTGCCGTCGGTGTTGTTCTTGTAGAGCACCACCGACGGTCCGCCCCGGGCGTTGACCAGTTCAGCCGCGCGCCGCATCACCTCCTCGCCGGCCTTCTCCCACCGGACGACGTCGATCGGCGTGGTCACCTCGGGTGAGGAGAACTCCGGATGTGCGTGGTCGACGTAGAGCCGGGCGCCGTTGGTGAGGATGACGTTGGCCAGCCCGAGGTCCTCGTCGGTCAGTTGGCTGGGGTCGGCGTTCTCCCGCGCGATCTCGTGGCCACGGGCGTCACGCAGCGGATGTTCCTCCTCGAAGTCCCAGCGGGCGCGCCGGGCGTTGAGTTCGGCCGCCGCGTAGGCGTTCACCACCCAGGAGGAGCTCTGCATCGGGTTCGCGCCGGGATTGCCGAGCACCTGGATCCCGTACTCGACCTCGCTCCCCATCACCCGGCGGACGGTCACAGGTACTGGCCCGTGCTCGTCGCGGTGTCGATCGACCGTCCGGGTTCGGTGCCCTGCTTGCCGGTGACGAGCGTGCGGATGAAGACGATCCGTTCGCCCTTCTTGCCCGAGATCCGAGCCCAGTCGTCGGGGTTGGTGGTGTTGGGCAGGTCCTCGTTCTCCTTGAACTCGTCGACGCAGGCCTGGAGCAGGTGCTGGACCCGGATGCCACGGCGTCCGGTCTCGATCAGGTCCTTGATCGCGCTCTTCTTGGCGCGGTCGACGATGTTCTGGATCATCGCCCCGGAGTTGAAGTCCTTGAAGTAGAGGACCTCCTTGTCGCCGTCGGCGTAGGTCACCTCCAGGAACCGGTTCTCGTCGGTCTCGCGGTACATCCGCTCCACGGTGGTGCGGATCATCGCGTCGACGCAGGCATCACGGCTTCCGCCGAACTCGGCCAGGTCGTCCTCGGCCAGCGGAAGATCGGCGGTGAGGTACTTGGCGAAGATGTCGTGGGCCGACTGGGCGTCGGGACGTTCGATCTTGATCTTCACGTCGAGTCGTCCGGGCCGCAGGATCGCGGGATCGATCATGTCCTCGCGGTTGGAGGCACCGATGACGAGGACGTTCTCCAAGGTCTCGACGCCGTCGATCTCGCTGAGCAACTGCGGAACGATGGTGTTCTCCACGTCGGAGGAGACGCCGGAGCCGCGGGTGCGGAAGAGGGAGTCCATCTCGTCGAAGAAGACGATGACGGGGGTGCCCATCGAGGCCTTCTCCCGGGCACGCTGGAACACGAGACGGATGTGGCGCTCGGTCTCGCCCACGAACTTGTTCAGGAGCTCGGGCCCCTTGATGTTGAGGAAGTAGGAACGTCCTTCGGCTCCGGTGCGCTCGGCGACCTTCTTCGCGAGGGAGTTCGCGACCGCCTTCGCAATCAGCGTCTTGCCGCACCCGGGAGGGCCGTAGAGCAGGATCCCCTTGGGCGGACGGAGCTTGTGCTCGGCGAAGAGCTCGGGGTGCAGGTACGGGAGCTCGACGGCGTCACGGATCAGCTCGATCTGGCCACCGAGACCACCGATCGACTCGTAGGCGATGTCGGGAACCTCCTCCAGGACGAGGTCTTCCACCTCCGACTTCGGGACCCGTTCGAGGGCGAATCCGCTGCGGGTGTCGACGAGGAGGGAGTCGCCCACCTTCACCTCGCCCAGGATCGGCGTCGCGAGCCGGACGACGCGTTCGTCGTCGCTGTGTCCCACGACCAGTGCCCGGTCTCCCCCGGCCATGATCTCCTTGACCAGCGTGACCTCGCCGGTGTCCTCGTGCTCGTGCACCGCGACCACGTTCAGTGCCTCGTTGAGCAGCACCTCACGGCCTGGGGTCAGGTCCTCGGACCGCACGTCGGGACTGACCTCGACCCGCAGTTTCCGCCCGGCCTGCAGGACGTCGGCGGTGCCGTCGGGGTGGAGAGTCACCAACACCGCGAAACCCGACGGCGGCTGGGCCAGTTTCTCCACCTCCGCGTGCAGCGTGGTGATCTGGTCACGGGCCTGACGCAGCGTCGTCCGCAGCTGTTCGTTGTGGGCGGTCGTTCCGTCCAGGAGCCGCCGGGTCTCCTCCAGACTCCGCTCCAACTGACGGGTCCGGTCCGGCGCACAGGCATGCGAGTCGCGCACCTGGCGCAGTTCGGACTCCAGGGTGTGGATGCGCCGCGTCAGGGCCTCGACCGCGTCCGCCCCCTCCGCCCCGGGGCGCGTCGAGTCGTCCTCGTCGTGCCGTGCTGGTCCACCGTCGGGGTAGGTCATGGGGTCACCTCCAGTCACTGCGACCCTACCCATTCGGGGGCACTGCGGAAGTCCCCTGAGCGGCGACCCGATCACGATTGGAAAACGTGCAGCGGCGGAATGCAGCAGGGCCCCGACGTCGAGGTCGGGGCCCTGCTGGGTCGAACGTGACTGACCGATGACCAGTGAGTCGCCGGTCAGTCGCCGGTCACGGGGTAGTTCAGGAGTCGGCGGACTCCTCGAACACGGCGGCCGGGAGGTCTGCGGGACGCGGGCCGGTGTAGTCAGGACCGTACGCGCCCGGGGCCGGACGACGCTTCTTGACCGGCGGACGCTCGCCCGGGGCCATGCGGCGTGCGGTCACCAGGAAGGCGGTGTGGCCGATCATCTTGTGGTCGGGGCGCACGGCCAGACCCTCGACGTGCCAGTCGCGCACGAGGCTCTCCCAGGCGTGCGGCTCGGTGAATCCGCCGTGCGCACGCAGCGTCTCCACGACACGCGAGAGCTGGGTGGTGGTGGCCACGTAGACACAGATGATGCCTCCGGGAACCAGGGCCTCACCCACGGCGTCGACGCACTCCCAGGGGGCGAGCATGTCGAGGATGACGCGGTCGACCTTGTGCTCCAGCTTGGGCAGTTCCTCGGCGAGGTCGCCCAGACGGAGGTCCCAGTTGGGGTGCTCCCCACCGAAGTACTGGGTGACGTTCTTGCGGGCGACGTCGAGGAACTCCTCGCGACGCTCGAACGAGATCACCTTGCCGAACGGACCCACCGCACGCAGCAGCGTGCAGGAGAGCGAACCCGAACCGGCGCCGGCCTCGACCACGATCGAGCCGGGGAAGACGTCGGCCGAGGAGACGATCTGGGCCGAGTCCTTGGGGTAGATGACCGCGGCACCGCGGGGCATCGAGACCACGAACTCGCTCAGCAGCGGGCGGAAGACCAGGTACTGGCCGCCGGCGGAGGAATTGATGGTGAAGCCCTCTTCGCGACCGATCATGTCGTCGTGGGCGAGGTGGCCCTTGTTGGAGAAGAACATCTTGCCCGCAACGAGCTCGAAGTTGTGGCGACGGCCCTTCTGGTCGGTCAGGCGCACCCACTCGCCCTCACGGAGGGGGCCACGGTGCACCCCCGCCCAGGCTTCGGCAGGAACGTCGGGGGTCGGCGTCAGGGCGTCACTCATGGGGTGAACTTTAGGCGGGGGTGCCGCGGAACGCGCGATCGACGTCGGCGGTCGACAGGACGCCGTGGACCGCACCGGTCGCGTCGACGACGAGGTACTCACTCAGCGGGCTCCTGCCGATGGCCCGGACCAGGTCTTCACCCACCAGCGTCACCGGGAGCACCGCCCCCGGCCCGACACTGCGGGCGACCTCGCTGACCGACATCCAGGCCCGGCGATGTTCGGGAACCGCGAGGAGCGCGGCCTCGGAGACGATCCCGACCGGACGGCGCTGCTCGTCGACGGTCACGATGCCACCGGCCTGCTCGGCCTGGGCCCGTGCCACGGCGAGGTTGAGCGGCATCTGGGAGTCGACCAGGCAGGTTCGGCGGGCCAGGTCGCGGACCACGAGTGCGGGGAGCTTCTCCATCATGCGGGCCCGGGCCACCACGGCGTTGGCGCCTCCCAGCAGGAAGATCGCCACGACTGCGGCCAGGACGAAGTCGATGACGCCGGGGGTGATGTCGAGGACGGCCCCGAGCAGGAACGGATAGGCCAGCATCAGCACGGCCAGCACCCGGCCGCACCATCCCGCGACCAGGCTTCCCCGGTGCGGGTTCCCGGTGAGCTTCCAGACGCCGGCCTTGAGCACCCGACCGCCGTCGAGGGGCAGGGCCGGCAGCAGGTTGAGCACGCCGATCAGCAGGTTCGCACCGGCCAGCCCCTCCACGCCCACACGGAGGACTCCCTCGGGAGTCAGGAACCACAGACCCACACCGAGTGCACCGATGGCCAAGGACGTGATCGGACCGACCACCGCCACCCAGAACTCCTGCTTGGGGGTGCGTGCCTCGCCCTCGACGGCGGTCGCGCCGCCCAGGAAGTGCAGGGTGATGCTGGTGACGCGGGCACCGAAACGACGCGCCATGAGTGCGTGCGACGCCTCGTGCAGCAGGATCGCGAGGTAGAGGATCACCGCGAAGGCGAAGCCGGCCACGTACTTCCAGGCACCGATGCCCGGCTGGACCTGCTCGATCCGCGGGGAGACGATCCACGACACCAGTGCCGCGACGATGAACCACGACGACGTCACCAGGACGTCGGCACCCGCGATGCTGCCGAGCCGGATGGTGCCGGCAGGGCGACGCGGCGGTGGCCCGGGGACGGGATCCCGCTGTGGTTCAGGGGTGGGGCGACCCGGTTCGGGATGCGGGTCCTGCGGAGAGTGCGACACGACCAGACCCTAGCCGAGCGGACGCGGTCAGCCCCGACCGGCGAACGCCTCACGGTGGATGCGTCCTGCCTCGGCGGCGTCGATGCCGTCGAGGGTGTCGCGGAAGATCCGGCGTTCGCCCTGCTCGACCGGGACGTGCAGGGGCACGACGAGCACGGCGCAGCCGGCGTCCTGCGCAGACCTGGTGCCGGTGCCGGAGTCCTCGATCGCGAGGCACTCAGCGGGCTCGAGACCCAACTGCGCGGCGGCCACGAGGTAGGGCTCGGGGTGGGGCTTGCCGTGCTTCACCGCATCGCCGGTGACGACGACGTCGAAACCGTGACCGCCGAGCACCTCGAGGATCGGGTCGACGAAGCGCTGGTAGGACATGGTGACCAGGCCGCACGGGACACCGGCGTCGGCGAGGGAGCCGAGGAGTTCCCGGGCGCCGGGGCGCCACGGGATGCCTTGGCGCAACTTGTCGACCACGCCGTCGAGCAGGAGTTCCACGATCTGCTCGGCCGGCAGCGGCACCGGCCCGTGCTCGGCGATGTAGCGCGCGGAGTCGATGAGTGCGTTGCCGACGAGATGATGGGCGTGCTCCAACGACCAGGTGCC
This sequence comes from Nocardioides yefusunii, assembly GCF_004014875.1. Lineage (NCBI taxonomy): Bacteria > Bacillati > Actinomycetota > Actinomycetes > Propionibacteriales > Nocardioidaceae > Nocardioides > Nocardioides yefusunii. The sequence goes on from NZ_CP034929.1 coordinate 1,724,806, forward strand.
GCCGTGCGCCTCGACGATCTCGAACTCGGTGGCGATCCAGTACTGCTCGGTGTCGACCAGGGTTCCGTCCATGTCCCACAGCACCGCGGCAGGCAGGTGCCGGGCGTCGACACCGGAAACAGGGCTGGCGTTCAGGACAGGTGCGGTGCTCACGGTTTCCTCCGGCGTCGTCGTCTCCCCCACCGCTCCACCCTAGGCAGCACGAGCCGGCAGCCCGACATCGCCACCGGTGTCCAGCAGCACCCGCGACACCTTTGAGTCACCTTCCAATGACGTCAAGCAATGGCAAATAGATTCAAACACAGAGAATTCATTTCCAGCGATGCGCAACACGTGTCCTGAGTACTGGAGTGACGATTGACCTGTGTGAAAATGCCACCATGGCCATACGCACGATTCAGGTCATTGATTCCGACATCAGTGGCACGAGTGGGGCCCAGACGATCACTTTCGCCCTCGGTGAAGCGTGGTACGAGGTCGACCTCACTCCCCTTGAGCAACACCAGCTCAGCGACGCCCTGCAGATCTACATGCAGGCAGGTCGTCGCATCACTCCCCCGCACCTGGAGAAGCAGCGCGTGGTCCCTGAGACAACCCCGGCTCAGCGCGAACGCATCCGCACGTGGGCGCGCGCCCAGGGACTCGGATTCGCCGAGCGGGGGCGGATCCCGCGACGAGTGATCCTGGCCTGGAACGAGGCACACCCCAACGACCAGGTCGTCTGACCCGGGAGAACGACACATCACCGCGCAGAAGGCGCTGGGCCACGTGGCCCAGCGCCTTCTGCGCATTTCGGGGCCGTCCGCCGCGGGCACCCTGCGTCATTGAAAACCACGGCAAACCACTGCAAACCATCCAGAACGACAGGGAAATGACGCAGAAAGACTCAAGGTCAATTGAATGAATCCAGATGAATTCAGAGCGACGATCGAGTGGAGAAGTCATCGAAATGGGGGTCAAATAGATGTGACACCCACATCCGGACAATAAATGACATCACTGATGCAGTGAATCGCTTCTCACAGGCGCTTTCAGTGGTCTTTTCAATTAAGCCTTTGGGACGATCACATTGTTCTCATGAGTCACATCATTCACTCGCGTCACTTCATCCCAACGCGAGTCGATGATCTGCAGCGCACACCTCCAGGGACCCCGCATCACCCACCTCGTGCCCGACTCACTCCCCCCCGAGAAGAAAATGAGTCGATTCGATGACCGTCCCACGGGTGGCCCTGGTCGCCCTGAGCGCCGCCGTCCTCAGCACCTTCGCCCCCACCACCACCGTCCCCACCACCGTCCCCACCTCGCACGAGCCTGCCGCGAGCGCCGCCGCCACATCCACGCCCCGCGTCGCCGCCACCACCACCACCACGAAGACCAAGGCCGTCTCCACCCGCCACGTCACCGTGGCGACCTCCAGCGCCCAGGCCCTCACGGTCGCCTCGAGCACCTCCGGCACGATCGCTGCGGCAGACACCCCCCAGCCAGTCGCCCCGAACGCCACGATCAAGGTGACCGGACGCAGCAGGACGAAGGGTGCCGCCCGCGTCCAGTTGCTGCGCCGCACCGCGAAGCAGAAGAAGTTCAGCGTCGTCAAGACCGTTCGCACCACCGCCCGGGCCACGAAGTTCGCCTTCTCCACCAAGCTGCCCAAGGGCGTCAACACCGCCGTCTACGGCGTCAAGGTCATCACCGGACGCACAGCCTCCCGGGCAACGGTGGCCACCTACACCCAGCACGCGGCCCCGGACGCGCTGAAGGTCTCGACCTTCTCACCCGCGATCGTCGAGACCGGCGCCCAGACCTCTCCGGAGCGCGCCTCAGCAGCAGCTCAGTTGCTTCGTGTGAACTGGGCGACCGGTCCCGCACGACGCGTCGCCATCCTTCAGGAGCGCCGCGTCACCGGTGGCAAGGCCACCACGTGGCGTGACGTCGAGACCTCGTCCACCCTCGGGGCCCGGCGCACCGGCACGTGGTACCCGAAGACCGGAGCGTCCGCGAACGCGCAGTACCGCGCCGTCTTCCGTTACACCACCGGCGTCTCGACGGTCTCCGCCGCGATGACCCCCACGGCCGGACGCGTCATCTTCTCCGACGAGTTCGACGGCACCAGGCTCGACATGACCAAGTGGAACCAGCGCGGCGAGAACCGCTGCGCCTACCAGACTCCCTCGCTCGACACCGTGACCGTCTCCGGCGGCACCGCGAAGCTGACCCCGCGTCTCAAGGCCGGCTCGACCCCCAACGCCGCCTGCTCCCCGTGCGAGCAGGCCTCGGGCGAGGCCACGCGTCGAGGCTCGGAGTGTGTCGAGGTCCCGCACATCGTGACCAACAACAAGATCGCGGCACCGGCCCCCGGCACGTCGGCCTGGATGGCGGCCCGGGTGAAGCTCCAGGCCGGCACCGCGGGTGACCACCAGGGCGGAACGCACTCCTCGTTCTGGTTCAACGCCGGTTACTGCCGTGGCGGCGAGATCGACGTCTTCGAGTACATGGGCGACAACCGTCTCGCCGACAGCGCCCACCGCAACAGCAAGGGCGCCGTGGCCACCAAGCACTACGACCTCAGCACCTGCGACGGGTTCGGCGAGATGGAGAAACGCGACCTGACGCTGCACTCCACTCCCACGTCGTCGAAGGCGAAGAAGTGGTCGCAGCAGTACACGATCTTCGCGGTCCGCTGGATCCCCAAGGCTGGAGACACTGCGGCCGAGTACCAGTTCTACGTCGACGGCAACCACGTCGCCACCACGAAGGCGCGCGGCGCGAAGGACAACAACCTGGGCGGCCTCATCCTGTCCAACTTCGTGGCCGACTACGAGAACCGCGGCGCGATCTCACTGAGGAACTCGACCCTGACGGTCGACTGGGTGCGTGCCTGGAACATGTGACCCCCGCTCCTCACGACTCACGTCTGACGGCCGCGGCGATGCCCACCAGGGTGTCGACGTGGCCGTGGTGGCGTCTGCCGGGGCGCAGAACGGCGTGCACGGGACGGGTGAGGTCGAGATCGGTGAACACCTCACGCACCGTCCCTGCCTCCACTGCTGCCTGCACCGCACGACGTGACACGACCCCGGGTCCCAGGCCCGCCACCACCGCCCCCAGCAGAGCGGCCGTCGAGCCCGCCTCGAGAGCGCACGCAGGCTCTCCGCCCACCGCGTCCTCGAACGTGCGCCTGGTCCCGCTTCCGGGTTCGCGCAGCACCCAGCGACGGGACAGGACGTCGGCACCGGACAGCGGCGTGGCCCGATCTGCCCACGGATCCTCGGGGGACACCACGACACAGAGTTCGTCGGTGTCGACGCGACGCACCAGCAGGTCCCGCGCGACCACGGTGGACTCGACGAACCCCACGTCGGCTGCGCCGGAGCGCACCAACTCCTCGACTCCAGCACTGTTGACGACGAGCATCCGCGGACGCAGGTCCGGCACCCGGGCGTTGAGACGTCCCAGCCAGCGCGGCAGCAGGAACTCCGCGACCGTCAGGCTGGCGGCCACCCGCAAGGTGGCCTCACGATCACTCCGCAAGGACGCGACTCCCGTGGTCAGGATCTGTACCTCGTCCAGCACACGGCGGGACCACGCCACCACCGTGCGTCCCTCGGAGGTGAGACGGGACCCGCGAGGAGACCGCTCCAGGAGACGGAGACGCCACCGGGCCTCGGCCTCGCGGATCCTCGCGCTCGCTGCCGGTTGGCTGATCCCCCGGGCGCGAGCTCCTGCACCGATGCTGCCCTGCACGTCGATCGCCACCAGCAGGGCGAGCGTCTCGAGGTCGGGCAGCGCTTCGGGCGTGATCGGCGCTGTCGTCATCGCCGCTGGGTCCATGTCGGTCATCACCGTTGACTATGACCCGCCCCGGTTCTGGCGTCTACTGCCGGTGCTGTTCCGGGACGAGGCTCGAAGCATGAGCACCTCACTCCTCCCCAGCACCGACACCCCCACTCACAGCCGTGCCGCTCGGCTGCTCGACGGCGCCCACCACGCAGGCGTCCCGTTTCTCGTGGCCGTGGCGTCGTGGGCGGTGTGCCGCAGCATTCCTGCCGCCAGCCCCCTGGTCCTGGCGCTGCTCGTCGGAGCCGTCGTGGTGAACCTGCCCGCGGGCTCCGAGCGACGTGTGGACGCATGGATGCCGAGCACGAAGTTCTTGCTCTGGCTCGGTGTCGCCGGTCTCGGTCTGGGCCTGGGGCTCGGCGAGATCGTCTCGATCGGTGTGTTCGGGATTGCGGTCGTGGTCGTGACGGTGGCCTCGACGTTCCTGCTCACCCGCTGGATCGGCACCCGGATGGGCGTCGAACCCGAAGCGGTGCAGTTGGTCGCCTCTGGGTTCTCCGTCTGCGGCGCCGCCGCGATCGCTGCCGTCGAGGGAGCCGTCCGTCCCCGCAGCAACCAGCTGGCCCTGGCGCTGGCACTCGTGACCCTCCACGGCACCGTGCTGATGTTCGCGCTGCCCCTCGCCGGCGACGCGTTCGGCTTCAGCGACCGCACCACCGCGATCTGGGCGGGCGCGAGCCTGCACGAGGTCGCCCAGGTCGCTGCCGCCGCCTCCCTGATCGGTCCCGCCGCTGTCGCTGTGGCGATGAGCGTGAAGCTGGGTCGCGTGCTGATGCTGGTCCCCGTGCACCGGGCCGTCTCCCGGGCCGTCTCCCGGGCCGTGGCACCGGACACGGACCAGCCCTCCCGACGCGGCGCCGGTGTCCCCTGGTTCCTCACCCTCTTCGTGGTCGCCGTCCTGGTCCGTTCCACCGGAATGTTGCCCGACGCCGTCCTGAGCACCACCGCAGTACTGACCCAGTGGTGCCTGGGTGCAGGGATGTTCGGCATGGGCCTCGGCATCGTGCTGCGTCAGCTGTGGCCCCTGCCCGGGCGGGTGCTGGTGCTCTCCTGCATCGCCACCGTCTGCGTCACCGCCGTGCCCGTGCTGATGCTCGGCCTGCACGGTGACTGGTGAGCCACGGGCGAGGCAACAACGCCCCGGATCCTGCACGTCGGTGCAGGATCCGGGGCGTTCATGCCGGGTGTGAGCCTCTCGGCTCAGTCCTCGGGGTCGTAGCCCAGGTTGGGCGAGAGCCAGCGCTCGGTCTCGGCCAGGCTCCACCCCTTGCGGTCGGCGTAGTCGGCGATCTGGTCGCGACCCAGACGTCCCACCGGGAAGTAGCGCGACTCGGGGTGCGAGAAGTACCAGCCCGACACCGCGGCACCGGGCCACATCGCCATCGACTCGGTCAGGGTGATGCCGGTGTTGGCCTCGACGTCGAGGAGCTCCCACAGGGTCTGCTTCTCGGTGTGGTCAGGGCAGGCCGGGTAGCCCGGTGCCGGGCGGATGCCGGTGTACTTCTCACCGATCAGGTCCTCGTTGCTGAGCTGCTCGCCCGCGGCGTGACCCCAGAACTCAGTGCGCACCCGCTGGTGCAACCGCTCGGCGAACGCCTCCGCGAGGCGATCGGCCAGCGACTCCAACAGGATCGCGGAGTAGTCGTCGAGCTCGGCCTTGAACGCCGCGACCCGCTCGGCGCTGCCGTGGCCGGCGGTGACGGCGAACGCACCGACGTGGTCGGCCAGACCGGACTCGACCGGCGCGACGTAGTCGGCCAGCGAGCGGTTCGGGACCTCGTGACGGTGTTCGCCCTGCTGACGCAGGTGGTGCAGCGTGGTGAGCACCTCGGTACGGGTCTCGTCGGTGTAGATGACGGTGTCGTCGCCGGTCGAGTTGGCCGGGAAGAGACCGATGACGGCGTCCGCGGTGAGCCACTTCTCCGCCACGATGCGGTCGAGCATCTCCTGGGCGTCGTCGTACAGCTTGCGGGCGGCCTCGCCGGTGGCGGGATTGTTGAGAATGTCGGGGAAGCGCCCCTTCATCTCCCAGGAGTTGAAGAACGGCACCCAGTCGATGAACTCGCGCAGCTCACCGAGGTCGTAGTCACGCAGCACCGTGACGCCCGGCTTGTTCGGCGCCGGCGGCACGTACCCCTCCCAGACGATCGGAGTGGCGTTGGCGCGGGCGGCGTCCAGCGTCAGCATCGGTCGCTCGGACTTGCCGGCGTGACGGGCCCGCAGGGCGTCGTAGTCGGCCTTGACGCCGGCCATCAGGCCGGGACGCTGGGCGTCGCTGAGCAGTGCGGCGGCCACCGGGACCGAACGCGAGGCGTCCTTGACCCAGACGACGGGGCCGTCGTACTTCTGGTCGATCTTGACCGCGGTGTGGGCGCGCGACGTGGTCGCGCCGCCGATCATGAGCGGGATCTCGAAGCCCTGGCGCTGCATCTCCGAGGCCATCGTGACCATCTCGTCGAGCGAGGGGGTGATGAGACCGGACAGGCCGATGATGTCGGCGTTGACCTCGCGGGCGGTGTCGAGGATCTTCTGGGCCGGGACCATGACGCCGAGGTCGATGACCTCGTAGTTGTTGCACTGCAGCACCACGCCGACGATGTTCTTGCCGATGTCGTGGACGTCGCCCTTCACGGTCGCCATCACGATGGTGCCGTTGGTGTCGGCGCCGGCCAGCGACGGATCGGCGGCCTTCTCCTTCTCGATGAAGGGGATCAGGTAGGCGACGGCCTTCTTCATCACACGGGCTGACTTCACCACCTGGGGCAGGAACATCTTGCCGGCACCGAAGAGGTCACCGACGACGTTCATGCCGGCCATCAGCGGGCCTTCGATGACCTCGATCGGTCGACCGCCGCGCGCAGCGATCTCGGCACGCAGTTCCTCGGTGTCGGCCTCGACGTGGGCGTCGATGCCCTTCACCAGGGCGTGCGTGATCCGCTCGCCGACAGGGAGGGTGCGCCACTCGTCGACGGACTCGTCCACCTCGCCCTTGGCGCGGTTGTACTCCTCGGCGATCTCCAACAGGCGCTCGGCGGCGTCGGGCCGACGGTTGAGGACGACGTCCTCGATCCGGTCCCGGAGCTTCTCGTCGACCTCGTCGTAGACCACCAGCGCACCGGCGTTGACGATTCCCATCGTGAGGCCGGCGTTGATCGCGTGGTAGAGGAAGACGGCGTGGATCGCCTCGCGCACCGGGTTGTTGCCACGGAACGAGAACGAGACGTTGGAGATGCCGCCCGAGATCAGGGCACCGGGGAGGTTCTCCTTGATCCAACGGGTGCCCTCGATGAAGTCGAGGCCGTAGGAGGCGTGCTCCTCGATGCCGGTCGCGACCGCGAAGACGTTGGGGTCGAAGATGATGTCCTCGGCCGGGAAACCGACCTCGTCGACCAGGATCCGGTAGGCGCGCTCGCAGATCTGCTTGCGACGCTCCAGGCTGTCGGCCTGGCCGTCCTCGTCGAAGGCCATGACCACGATCGCGGCGCCGTAGCGGCGGCACAGGCGGGCGTGCTCACGGAAGGCGTCCTCGCCCTCCTTCATCGAGATCGAGTTGACGATCGGCTTGCCCTGGACGCACTTGAGGCCGGCCTCGATGACCTCCCACTTGGAGGAGTCCACCATCAGCGGGACGCGAGAGATGTCGGGCTCAGCCGCGATCAGCTTCAGGAAGCGGTCCATCGCGGCGACGCCGTCGATCATGCCCTCGTCCATGTTGACGTCGATCACCTGCGCACCGTTCTCGACCTGCTGCAGCGCGACCGAGAGGGCGGTGTCGTAGTCGCCGTCCTTGATCAGCTTGCGGAAGCGGGCCGAGCCGGTGATGTTGGTGCGCTCGCCGACATTGACGAAGAGGCTCTCGCCGGTGATGTTGAACGGCTCCAGGCCCGAGAGGCGCATCGCGCCGGAGACCTCCGGGACCACGCGCGGGGTCTTGCCCGCGACGGCGGCGGCGATCGCGGCGATGTGGGCCGGGGTGGTGCCGCAGCAACCACCGACGAGGTTCACCAGACCCGAGGCGGCGAACTCCTCGATCACGGCAGCGGTCTGTGCCGGGGTCTCGTCGTACTCACCGAAGGCGTTGGGGAGACCGGCGTTGGGGTAGGCGGAGACGAAGGTGTCCGCGATCCGGCTGAGCTCGGCGACGTAGGGACGCATCTCGGCAGCACCGAGGGCGCAGTTGAGGCCGATCAGCAGCGGCTTGGCGTGACGGATCGAGTTCCAGAACGCTTCGGTCGTCTGTCCCGAGAGGGTGCGACCCGAGGCGTCGGTGATGGTGCCGGAGATGATGACGGGCCAGCGGCGGCCCATCTCCTCGAAGAGTGCGTCGACGGCGAAGATCGCGGCCTTGGCGTTGAGGGTGTCGAAGATCGTCTCGATGATCAGCAGGTCCGCGCCGCCGTCGAGCAGACCGCGCGCGGCGGTGTCGTAGGCGGCGACCAGCTGATCGAAGGAGATGTTGCGGGCCGCGGGGTCGTTGACGTCCGGGGAGATCGATGCGGTGCGGGTGGTGGGACCGATGGCACCCGCGACGTAGCGCGGACGCGAAGGGTCGAGCGCCTCGATCCGGTCGCACTCGGCGCGGGCCAGCTCTGCGGAGGTGCGGTTGACCTCGTAGGCAAGGTCAGCCATGTCGTAGTCGCCCAGCGAGATCGAGTTCGCGTTGAACGTGTTGGTCTCGATGATGTCGGCGCCGGCCTCGAGGTACTCCCGGTGGATGCCGGCAATGATGTGCGGCTGCGTGATCGAGAGCAGGTCGTTGTTGCCCTGCACGTCGCAGTGCCAGTCGGCGAAGCGTTCGCCGCGGTAGCCGGCCTCGTCGGGGCGGTCGCGCTGGATGGCCGTGCCCATCGCACCGTCGATCACCATGATCCGCTCGCGCAGTGACGCAGTGAGCGCATCGGTGCAGTCGGGACGGTGCAGGGGTGCGTTTGCAGTGGGCACGGGGCTCCTCGCCAGATGGGACCGGACTTCTGCCCGATCGCACCACGGTAAGTTCCGTTGTCCGATTGTTGGACAGACATCCCGAATCGTGACACTCGCGGCGTTGGGGTCTGAAATCGTGAACGGTCCTAGGCTTGTGGGGTGATGGACGTCGACGCACCCACAGAACTCATCGACCCCGTGGTCCTGATGGCCTTCGACGGCTGGAACGACGCCGGTGACTCGGCCAGCGGCCTCATGGCTCACCTGCACGAGGCATGGGATGTCGAGGTGGTTGCCGAGATCGATCCCGAGTCCTACTACGACTTCCAGGTGAACCGTCCTGTGGTCACCACCGAGGACGGCGTCCGCACCCTGTCGTGGCCCAGCGCCCGGATCGCGGTGGCCTCGCCGCCCGAGCTCGGACGTCACGTCATCCTGGTCAGCGGCACCGAGCCCAACATGCGCTGGCGCAGCTTCGTGACCGAGATCCTGCAGGCCTGCGAGGACCTGGGCGCCCAGATCGTCGTCACCCTCGGCGCACTGCTTGCCGACACCCCGCACACGCGCCCGGTCCCGGTGACGTCGAGCGCGATGGGCAAGGGCATCCAGGAGCGGCTCGGGCTGGAACAGCCCAACTACGAGGGCCCGACCGGCATCCTCGGCGTCGTCCAGGACGCCTGCCAACAGCTCGACCTCCCGTGCGTGTCGTTCTGGGCGGCGGTCCCGCACTACGTGTCCCAGCCGCCGTGCCCCAAGGCCAGCCTGGCTCTGCTGGGTAAGGTGGAGGACCTCCTCGGCCGCCCGCTCCCCCTGGGCGAACTGCCCGAGGAGGCACGCGCCTGGGAACGCGGAGTCAACCAGTTGGCCGCCGAGGACCCCGAGATCGCCGATTACGTGCGCGAACTCGAGGAGAGCCGTGATGCAGCCGACCTACCGGAAGCCTCCGGGGACGCGATCGCACGCGAGTTCGAGCGCTACCTGCGGCGCCGCGACGACCAGGACTGACCTTCCCCCAGAACCGGGGAGAAGACGAAGGGGCCGACACCTCACGGTGTCGGCCCCTTCGTCATGTCCGTCCCCTGAGCGCCCCGCGGACACTCAGGGGATGCTCACCTCAGAGGGAGAGGCCCAGGCTGGCGTCGAGGAGACGGTGGATCACGTGGGCGGCGTCCGGGTCGGAGGCGTCCGCGAGGCCGGCGGTGCCGAGGGTTTCGTTGACCCACTCGTCGACGATCCTGATCGCGGCGGGCGCGTCCAGGTCGTCGGCCATCGCAGCCAGGACGGCGTCGACGACGGGAGCGGCCGGCGCCCCGGCGCCCAGGGAGAGTGCACGACGCCAGCGCTCAAGCGTGTCCACGGCGCCGAAGAGGTCGGCGTCCTGCCACTCCCAGTCGCTGCGGTAGTGGTGGTTGAGGAGGACGAAGCGGATCGCCATCGGGTCCACGTCGCTGTTGCGCAGCTGGGAGACGAAGACGAGGTTGCCCTTGGACTTCGACATCTTCTCGCCGTCGTAGGCCACCATGCCGGCGTGGGCGTAGGCCTCGGCGAACGGCTTGCCCGAAGCGACGGCCGCGGTGGAGGCGCACATCTCGTGGTGCGGGAAGACGAGGTCGGACCCTCCGGCCTGGACGTCGAAGGAGTCACCCAGGTGCTGCTGCGCGATCGCGGTGCACTCGATGTGCCAGCCGGGACGTCCCTTGCCGAACGGGCTCTCCCACGACGGCTCACCCGGACGCTCGGCCAGCCACACGATCGAGTCGAACGGGTTCTCCTTGCCAGGACGCTCCGGGTCGCCACCGCGCTCGGCGAAGATGGCCAGCATCTCGTCGTGGGAGTAGTGCGACACCTGGCCGTAGGCAGGGTCGGCCGCAGCACGGAAGTAGAGGTCGCCCTCCAGTTCGTAGACCGCGCCCTTGGCCTGCAGACCCTCGATGTAGGAGATCACCAGCGGGATCGACTCGACGGCACCGATGTAGTGAGCCGGGGGCAGCACGCGCAGGGCGAGCATGTCCTGACGGAACAGCTCGGTCTCACGCTCGGCCAGTTCGACCCAGTCGACGTTGACCTTGGTCGCGCGCTCCAGGAGCGGGTCGTCGACGTCGGTGACGTTCTGGACGTAGGTGACGTCGTGACCGGCGGCGCGCCAGGCGCGGTTCAGCAGGTCGAAGGCGACGTAGGTCGCCGCGTGGCCCATGTGGGTGGCGTCGTACGGCGTGATGCCGCAGACGTAGAGGCGCGCGGGGCCCTCGGGGAGGGGGGTGACCCGGCGACCGGTGGCCGTGTCGTGGATCGAGACCTCGGGACCGGAGACCGGCAGGACGGGAACATCCGGAGCAGACCAAGCGCGCATGACGCGAAGCCTACCTAGAACGCAGGCCAAGGAATCGATGGCCACCTCGGATCGGGCAACGGGAAGGTGCCGGAGGCCACCAACGCCGCCGCGCGGGCGAGAGTTGCGTCACGTTCCTCGGGTGAGAGCAGGGCGGCGAGGCGGTGCCCCAACGCCTCGGGCGCGTCGGAGGCAAGCTCCTGGACCAACGCACCGAGTCCGGCGACTTCGACCTCGTCGAGCGGCTGACCGGTCCATCCCCACAGCACCGTGCGGAGCTTGGGTTCGACGTGGAAGGTGAGGCCGTGGTCGATCCCGCGCACGAGCCCGGCACCGCCGTCGGGGGCGACGAGCACGTGGCCGCCCTTGCGGTCGGAGTTGTTGAGGACGACGTCGAGCAGGGCCAGGCGTCGCAGGTCGGATCGGTCGGCGTGGACGACCGTCACCTCCTCGCCGTCCTCGTCCTCGCCGCTGAGCACCGCGATCCAATGCTCACCCAGCGACGCCGCCTGCACGGTCGGGACGAGGTCGACGACGGGCTCGTCCTGCTCCTCGACCCAGACCTGGAACGAACCGGGGCCGTGCGGCCCCTCGGCCAGCACCGTGTGCGGGACGAGGTCCCAGCCCGCGTCATGACGGGTCAGAGCCTGGGCCACCAGCCAAGCGCAGTGCTCGCGGGCCGCCAAGGTGCCGTCGGGGAAGTCCCAGAGCGGTCGCTCGCCCGCGATCGGCTTGTGGATCGCCCGCACCCCTGCGACCTCCACGAGGAAAGTCGCGTTGGAGGAGTCGGCCAGACGCCCCAGCACCACCACGTCCGAGGGCGCGAACTCCTCGGGCAGGCGGCGCGAACGGACCGAGTCAGAACTCACGACGGTGTCAGGGTTCACGACAGTCGGCGACGGAACCCGTTGGCCCGGACACAGAGGTGCCCCGAGGGATCCATCGCTTCGTTGCAGAACGGGCAGGTGGGCCGGCCGGCCTCCACGACGCGCTGCGCCCGGGCGGCGAACGCACGGGCCTGCCCCGCGGGCATCCGCACCAACATCATCTCCTCGTACTCCTCCTCCCCGAGCACGTCGGAGAGGGCGTCGGCCAGGGAGCTGGCGAGGTCCTCGTCCATCTCGGGGTCGTCGTCGAGGAAGTCGTGGGTGGCCAGCGCCTCCGGGGCGGGCTCGCTGGCGACGTCCTCGTCCTGGATCTCCACGAAGGCAGGACCGCCGTCGACGGGGAAGATCTCCAGCACGGCCTCGGAGGTCTCCTCGTCCCACGACAACGTCATGGTGCCGACCCGGAACTCCTCCACGATCGGCTGCTCCAGCGGGCTGGAGTCAACCAGGTGCTGGGGCGCGACGGCAGGCACCGTGCTGCGGTACTGCGGGAGCGTGAGCAGGTCGTCCAACATCTGCTCGATCCGTTCGGCGAGGGCGAGAACCTGCTGCTTCTCCAGAGCCACCGAGGTGACCCGGGCTCCGGTGCGGGCCTGCAGGAAGAAGGTCCGCTGGCCGGGCTGGCCGACGGTTCCGACGACGAAGCGTTCCGGGGGGACGTATGCGTGCACGACTGGCATGGGTCGAGCCTAGGCCGCACTGCCGCCGGTGGGTGCGCCCGCTCCCCCACCGATCACGGCGTCGTCGCTCGCCGTGGTCCCACCATGGGGAGCGACGTGAGGGGTGTCGTCGGGGCTCGGTGGCGGGGTGAGCCACCCGAGGTCCCCGGCGGCGCTGTTCATGGTCACCACGTACGGGCGCGCCGCCGAGTACCGGACCACGCTGACGGAGGCGGGGTCCACCATGACGCGCTGGAACAGGTCGAGGTGCATCCCGAGCGCATCGGCCAGCACCGCCTTGAGCGGGTCGCCGTGGCTGGCGAGCAGCCAGACCGCCCCCGGCCCGTGCTCGGCCTCGATCCGGGCGTCGTGCTCGCGCACAGCGCGGACGACGCGGTGGCTCATCTCTCCCATCGACTCCCCTCCTGGGAAGGTGACGCGAGAGGGCTGGGCCTGGACGACGCTCCACAGCGGTTCCTTGGCGAGTTCGGCGATGGTGCGTCCCTGCCACTCGCCGTAGTCGCACTCCAGGACGGCCGGGTCGTGGACGAGGGAGGGCCGGAGGTCGTCGGGCACCTGCGACAGCGCGGCGGTGGCAGTGGCCACGCAGCGCTCGAGGGGGCTGGTGACGGCTGCGGCGAAGCGGACGTCGGTGAGTCGGGCGCCGAGCGCGGCGACCTGCGCCTCACCGTGGTCGTCAAGGAGGACGCCCGGCGTGCGCCCCGCCAGGACGCCGGAGGTGTTGGCCGTCGAACGGCCGTGTCGGACGAGCACCACGGTTGCCATGACGAGAGCGTAGTTCTCTCCTGTCGGGGACGGGGCAGGACGGCTAGCCTCGGCCCATGGAGGTGCACGAACGACTCTTCGTCGACGGACAGCCGGCCGACGTCACGACCCGGCCCGAGGACGACGCTCCGGGCACGTCACGGGTGCACTGGACGTGGATCGTGGGTCCTTCGGAGGCTGATCGCGACGACCTGCTGCCGGTGCTGTTCGAGCGGGCCGGGGTGGAGCCGGCTGCGACCCGTCGGCTGTTGCGGGCCACACCGGGCGGGACACGTCGGCCTTCACTGCGTCGCCACGGTGAGACGGTGGCGCTGTCGTTGCGGCTCCTCGACTACGACGACCCCACCGACGCGGTGGAGTCGGGCGAGGAATGGGTGATCGTGCGGGGCGCCCAGGTGGTCTCGGTGACCCGTGCCCCCGAGGGGGCGGAACTGCCTCACCCCGGTGACGCGTTGGTGGCGCACCGGCACGGTGAGTCACCCTTCGGGGTGGGGTCGTGCCTGGCGGACCCTGAGGATCCCGACTCACAGGCGTGCACCTGTGTGGTCCGCACACCGGTGGACGTCGTGCACGAGGTGTTGTTGCGCTGCGTCGACGACTACGAGCGGGTCGCGGGGCAGTTGCAGGAGGACGTCGACGAGGTCGAGCTCTCGGTCTTCTCCCCCAGCCGGACCGGGGACGCGGAACGGATCTACACCCTCAAGCGGGAGGTCGCGGAGGCCCGTCGGGCGGTGGCTCCGCTGGTGGGGGTCCTGGAGCACGACGTACGCCAGGACCCGACGCTGCAGGTCTGGTGGGAGCACGCGGGGGCACTGGACGTGGTCGAACGACTGCACCGGGTGAGCGAGAACGTCGACGTGCTGGACGAACTGCTCTCCTCCATCCTCGACGCGCACGTCGCCCGGGTCTCGGTGCAGCAGAACGAGGACATGCGTCGCATCTCCGCGGGCGCCGCACTGGTGGTGGTGCCGACGTTCCTGGCGGGCGTGTGGGGCATGAACTTCGACGGGATGCCGGAGTTGCACTGGGCCCTGGGCTACCCGATGGCGTTGGGCGCGATGGTGCTCAGCGTCTCCGGCATGTGGGTGGCGTTCCGTCGGATCGGGTGGTTCTGAGGCTCACCCTGTCGGCGCCCGGAACGGCAGCAGGGGCCGACCATGACGGTCGACCCCTGCGCAGGAGGTACCGGAGGGTACGAGGTGGAGCGGGCGTCAGGCGGCGAGGACGCCGGTCCCGAGCAGCACCATCACGACCAGTCCGAGCGCGATCCGGTAGATCACGAACGGGGTGTACGACTTGGTGGAGACGTAACGCAGCAGCCAGGCGATCGCGGCATAGCCGACGACGAACGAGATCACGGTCGCCAGGGCGGTCGGACCCCAGCCGTAGGGGTTGTCACCGGCACCGATGTCGGGCAGCGTGAAGATGCCGGCGCCGACCACGGCGGGGATGGCCAGCAGGAATGCGAACCGGGTGGCTGCAGCGCGCTCGAGGCCGAGGAAGAGACCCATCGAGATCGTCGCGCCGGAGCGGGAGACGCCGGGGATCAGCGCCATCGCCTGGGCCAGACCCATCGCGAGGGCGTCCTTGCGGGTCAGTTCACTGACCGGGCGGGCGTTGCGACCGATCCGGTCGGCAATGCCGAGCACCACGCCCATGACGACCAGCATCGTGGCCACGATCCAGAGGTTGCGGAGGTCCTCCTCGATGAGGTCCTTGAAGAAGATGCCCAGCAGGACGATCGGGATCGAGCCGAAGATGATGTACCAGCCCATGCGGACCTCGAGGGTCTTGTTCATCGTGCTGCTCTCGCGGGCCAGACCGGAGTCGGCCCGCACCGTGCCGATGTTCCACCGGCGAGCCACACGGTTGTTGAGACGCACCGCGATCAGCATCAGCCCGGTCACGGCGGCCCGCACCCAGTTGGTGGCGATGTTCCAGATGTCCTTGCGGAAGTAGATGAGCACCGCGAGCTCGGTGCCGATCTGCACCACCGCGGTGAAGGCCGCGCCCGGGTCCTCCCACCCGAAGAGCTCAGGGAAGATGCGCAGGTGCGCACTGGAAGAGATCGGGAGGAACTCGGTCAACCCCTGGAGGGTTCCGAGGACCACGGCCTTGAACATGTCCCACATGGGGCCCAACACTAGGGCTCGACGCCTGCGTCACGCCCGCGGGTGCACCCTGACGGCGAGCCGGGGTGGGTTCGCCCACGCCGGGTGGTTAACGTGACGCCATGCAGCAGCGCTCCGTCGGTCGTACCGGTCTCTTCGTCTCCCGCCTCGGTCTGGGCACCATGACCTGGGGTCGTGAGACCGACGAGCACGAGGCCAGGGACCAGTTCCGGCGTTACGTGGAGGCCGGCGGAAACTTCGTCGACACCGCCGCGAGCTACGGCGACGGGCTCTCGGAGGAACTCCTGGGCTCCCTCATCGGTGACGTGGTGCGCCGTGAGGACGTCGTCATCGCGACCAAGGGCGGCGTGGGACGTCGTGGCCACCAGCGAGTGCCGTCGGCCTCGCGCGGGACGCTGCTCGACGACCTGGACGCCTCGCTGCGTCGCCTCAAGGTCGACCACGTCGACCTGTGGCAGGTGCACGTGTGGTCCGACGAGACCCCGATCGAGGAGACGCTCGCGACCCTCGACTTCGCCGTCCAGACCGGCCGGGCCCGCTACGTCGGCATCTCGAACTACTCCGGTTGGCAGACCGCCCAGGCCGCCACGTGGCAGCGCGCCGTGCCCGGCCGTGTCCAGTTGGCCAGCACCCAGGTGGAGTACTCGCTGCTGCAGCGTTCCGTGGAGGACGAGGTCATCCCGGCTGCTCGCGCCACCGGTCTGGGTGTCCTGCCGTGGTCGCCGCTGGGCCGCGGTGTCCTGACCGGCAAGTACCGCACCGGTCTGCCGTCGGACTCGCGCGCGGCGTCCGACACCTATGCAGCGTTCGTCCACCCCTACCTCGACGAGCGAGGACGGGGCATCGTCGAGGCCGTCACCAAGGCGGCCGAGGGTCTGGGCTGGAGCCCGCTCCAGGTCGCCCTCGTGTGGGTCCGGGACCGTCTCGGTGTCACCGCACCCATCGTGGGTGCGCGTACTGCGTCGCAGATCTCGCCCGCCCTGGCCTGTGAGGACCTGGCGTTGCCGCCGGAGCTGATCGCGGCCCTGGACGACGTCTCCGCCGAGGTCCCGCGCCTCTGATCCACCCGTTCGTCCGCACTGCCTGCGTCAGGAGAGTCCTGTGGCCCGTATCCCTGCCCTCGACGTCATCAAGGCCCGTCAGCGTGCGAACGCCGCCGAGTGGGAGTATCGCTCGCTGCGCTACGAACGCGACCTGTCCCGCAGCGCAGTGACACGGCTCCTGGTGGAGCAGGCCGAACTGGGTGGCTGGGAGTTGTCCCGTACCCGGATCGCTCCTGACGGGACCCGCAGCGTGCTGCTGCGCCGCAAGGTGATCCGGGTCGTGCGCACCGCCTGATCACGCCTCTCCTGAGACGGCTCAGGCCTCATCGAGGAACCGGTCGAAGACCCGCGCACCGAAACGGAGCGCGTCGAGCGGGACTCGCTCGTCGACACCGTGGAACAACGAACCGAAGTCGAGGTCGGCGGGCAGACGCAGCGGCGCGAAGCCGTAGGTCTGCATCCCGAGCTTGCCGAAGTGCTTGCCGTCGGTGCCGGCGCTGAGCAGGAACGGCGCGACGTGCGCATCGGGGTCCTCGGCGAGGATGGAGCGACTGATCGCCCCCATCAGGTCCGAATCGGTCGGTGACTCCCACGGACGCTGGTGGCTGACGAACTCGCGCTCGACGCCGGGGCCGAGCAGGCTGTCCAGAGTGGCGAAGAACTCGTCCTCGTAGCCGGGCAGGAAGCGGCCGTCGAGGTGTGCGGTGGCCTCCGACGGAATGACGTTGACCTTGTAGCCGGCCCCGAGCATGGTCGGGTTGACGGTGTTGCGCAGCACGGCAGCGAGCATCTGCGCCGACGACTCGAACTCGCTGACCAGGGCCTCGGCGTTCTCCGGGGTGGGTGCGACGCCTGCGATCTCACCGACGGTGGCGAGCAGCACCTCCATCGCCGGGGTAAGGCGGACGGGCCACTGGTGGGCTCCCACCCTGGCGACCGCCCCGGCGAGCCGGGTGACGGCGTTGTCGGCGTTCTCCATCGAGCCGTGTCCGGCGGTGCCGCGGGCGGTGAGCTTCATCCACGCCATGCCGCGTTCGGCGGCCTCGATCAGGTAGATCCGCTGGCCGCGGACGGTCGTGGTGAAGCCGCCGACCTCACCGACCGCCTCGGTGCACCCCTCGAACAGCTCGGGACGCTGGGCGACGAGGAGTTCGCCACCGAAGTGACCACCGGCCTCCTCGTCCGCGGTGAAGCAGAGGACAACGGGACGCTCGGGCAACGCACCGGTGCGGGCACGCTCACGGACGACGGAGAGCGCCATCGCGTCGAAGTCCTTCATGTCGACCGCTCCACGACCCCAGAGGTAGCCGTCGGCGATCTCGCCAGCGAACGGATCGTAAGTCCAGTCCGAGGCCTGCGCAGGGACGACGTCGAGGTGGCCGTGGACCAGGAGAGCGTCCTCGCGTCCACCGGGACGCCCACCGAAACGAGCCACGACGTTGGCGCGCCCCGGAGCGAGCTCGACGATCTCGGGGGTGATGCCGACCTCGTCGAGCAGCGCAGCGACGTGTTCAGCCGTTCCGCGTTCTCCGGGGCCACTTCCGTCGCCGTAGTTGGAGGAGTCGATACGGATCAGGTCACGGGCGAGGTCCACGACCTCACGTCCGGGGTCGCGGGAGAAAAATCCTTCGCCGGTGCCGTTCGTGGAGGTCAGAGCATCGTCAGCCATGCCATCCATCCTCCGCCCTGGTCCCTTCTGGCACCACAAGGGACCCCCCGTTTTCCCAAGTCCGCGTCCCGTTGCTAATGTTCTCTTTGTCAGCACGACAGACACCCAGTCCGGGTGGCGGAATAGGCAGACGCGCTAGCTTGAGGTGCTAGTGCCCGTATTAGGGCGTGGGGGTTCAAGTCCCCCCTCGGACACAGATAAAGATCCGGTTCCTGGAAACAGGAACCGGATCTTTCTGCATTTCAGGGTCCCTCCCCTTTCCCCTCCCCGCTTCGATCCGCGAGGAGGAGAAAGGGGAATGAGTCCGTCAGTGAGGGGGACGCTCGTCGTGCACGCCGACGTGGCACAGCTCGACGAGTCCGCCAGGCAGGATCCAGTAGTGGATCCGACGCGCGGCCGCGGTCCCGGCCTGCAACGAGGCGCGCCACAGCGCAGCGCCATCGGCGCGGGTGACGTACGGACTACCGCCGGACTCGGACTCGCGGTAGCGATGCACCTCACGACTCGGCAGGGACGGCGCGAGCCCGCAGACGATCTCCACCGTCACCGAGAGCACCTTGTCACGATACGACGCGCCGAGGCGCTCGACGCTGGCCAGGAACTGCTCACCGATCCGGAAGTCACCCAACGGCACCGACGCCTGCTCAGCCACCGGAATCCGACGCGCCCACGCACCGAGCACCGCATGCCTGAACCCGAATTCAGGATCGGCGAAGACCGCAGGCGCGTCCGCGGCACGCTCGGCGACCGCCTTGCGGAGCTGGGACCGCTGGTCGCGCAGTTGTTCGTTCAATGACTCCACGCGCGTTTCCAGCCGGGCGCGTTCTCGTTCGAGGAGGGCGAACTCCTGCAGCAGGGCGGCGAACTCAGCGGCTCCTGCGCCACCACCGCTCTTCCCCACTCGCGTCGGCGGCTTCAGGCCGGCCGGCGGGAGACGCACCGCGCCGGCGGGTGACGTGCTGTGCACCGGCTGCGGCGTCGCGGTAGGCCGCGGCGTCGCTGGCTTCGGGACACCAGGGCTCGGGAAACCAGGGCTCGGCGCAGCAGACTTGGAGGCGGCAGTCTTGGGGGCGGCAGCCGGCGTCATCACCACCGGCGTGGCCGTGAGCGGCACGGGCCGACGCCCCACCAGAGCGGCGGGCGTGGCGGCCACCGGGACAGCCGGGGGTTCACCGGTCTCGCGCTCCGCACGACGAACAGTGTCGAGCTCCCGCTTCGACGGAGTCGTCGCGGATCGCGGGATTCCGGGCACCCCCGGACGCTTGCGCGGCGGCGCCGGAACGGCCGGACGGGGCATCACAGCGCCAGGCGCGGCCGCGGGCACCGAAGCCGCGCCCTGTTCGGGCGCGCGCTCGACGAGCCACGCCGGCCCGCCCGGGAGGAGAGCTGCTGCGCGCACCGGTTCTTCGACAGGGACGTCGACCAGACGCACGGCCCAGGCAGGAGGTCGCGTCACGACCACGGCACGCACCACGTCACCGGGGCTGTAGAGCGTCACCAGAGCTGCGTTCCCCCGGGCGGCGTCAGCGCCCTCCACCCGGACCTCCACGTCGGGGTGCAGTCGGACCACGAGATGGTCCTGCTCCACCCGCGCCACCTCGACGAGCACCACCCGACCGACCTTGTACGCCTTGAGGAACTGCGACGCGGGGCGCAGGGAGTCGTGGACATCGAGCCATCGACTGGCCGGGTCATGCAGTCCGGTGACCTGCTGCCCCTCGGAGACGAGTCGTTCCAGCGGAATGCCGGGCACCGTGAGAGCAGGGGTGATGCTGGCGAAACCGCCGGCGTCGAGGCGGACCAGAGCACGGTTGGCGACCGCTCCCTTGACCACCCCGGTCACCCGACGACGTCCGGCGGCGATCCGGCCGCTGCGCCAGTTGGCGCGGGCCACCATCGCGAGGGCGTCGTCGACCAGAACGGCGGTGGCCACGGCGTCCGCGGGGACGGCAGGGAACCGGAGCGGGAAGCGCGTGGGGTCGTCGAGCCAGGCGCGCCCCGGCGGGTAGACCCGTCCTGCGCCACCGAGCACCTGCGCTGCCTCGGGGATACGCGCACAGAACGCCCAGACCGCCTCACCGGTGGCCAGCAGGTGCACGTCGGCATCCCCACCGAGCGAGGTGAGGATCTCCTCGACGTCGAACCACGGCTGCGCCTCACCGGGCGGCGCGGTCAGGACCACCACCACCCGGGTACGTCCTGCGTCGGTCACGTTCCTGGCCAGGTCTTCGGCGGCCGCCGCGGTCGTCACAGTGTTCACGCGCCCCACGCTAGATCGCCACGCGGTGAAGACCGCAGGAACCGCTCGCACCACGCCGAGAACGTGCTCGTTTCCGCTACTCCCAGCAGCCGAAAACCCCCCGATTCTTCACTTCTGCCAGCCATGGGTAATGTTCTCTTTGTCAGCACGACAGACACCCTGTCCGGGTGGCGGAATAGGCA
Source organism: Nocardioides yefusunii (assembly GCF_004014875.1). Lineage (NCBI taxonomy): Bacteria > Bacillati > Actinomycetota > Actinomycetes > Propionibacteriales > Nocardioidaceae > Nocardioides > Nocardioides yefusunii. The sequence goes on from NZ_CP034929.1 coordinate 1,745,513, forward strand.
GACGCGCTAGCTTGAGGTGCTAGTGCCCGTATTAGGGCGTGGGGGTTCAAGTCCCCCCTCGGACACAGAACAAGAACCCCGGTTCTCCTCCACGGAGAACCGGGGTTCTTCTGGTTCCGGCCGTTGACGACTCAGCGCCGGTGCAGCAGGAACGGCGTCCCGCCGAGGGCACGCAGCCCCCAGACGTCGACGACCGTCATGCCCAGGACGGTCTCGGCGTCGAGTCGCCGCAGTTCGTCACGCACCCACGGCCAGGGCTTGCGCGTACCCGGGGCGTACTCGACGACCCCCACCGGCAGACCGTCGATCAGCGAGACCCCGTCGCGCAGGACCATCGGCATGACTTCTTCGACTCCCCCACCGACCCGCGCTCGCAGCAGGTTGACCCCGTGCGCGTGCCCGTCGGCGTCGAGCGCGATCCGTTTGCCGTACCACCGGGGCAGGCCCACCAGGGCGAGACCCCGCGGCGCCACGCGCGTCAGGGGCGCGAGGAACGACGCCTCGTGGTCACCCACCAGGTCGGCGACCCGGACCGGATCGAGCCCTGACCAGGCGCGGCGGGCAGCGAACATCGAGCGGTGGGGCACGGGCACTCCAAGGGTGGGGGTGGCATCGGCAGCGTGGGTCGATGCTCGGGACCGGACAGGAGACGCCGGATGGCGCTCGAGGAATCGGGCAGCGAACCGCTCCGCGAAGGCGGTGATGGTGAGCGACGGATTCACGCCCAGGTTGGCAGGAATCACGCTGGCGTCAGCGATGTGGAGACCTGGGTGGCCGAAGACCTCGTGGTCGACGTCGACCACTCCTTCGGAGGCGTCACGACCCATCGCCGCGCCACCGAGCACGTGGGCCGTGATCGAGAGTCCGCCGACGCTCTCTCCGAGGAGGTTGAGCGGCGTGGATCCCGTGAGTTCGGCGTAGGTACGGGTGACCCGGTTGGCGATCGAGAGATTGCTGGGCGGTCGCGACCCGCCAACGAGACGTGAGGTGAGCACGCCGCGGCCACCGAGGAGCTTCGTCGTGCGCAGCTCGAGGGCGAGTTCACTGTCATGGCGCTGCATGGTGGTGAGCACCGTCAGGCGACGCAGGAAATCCTTCGCCGCACCGGTGCGCAGGTGCACCAACGGGTGACGCACCACAGCGCCGAGCACCCGACGTCGGCGACGAACGGGGGCGTCGTCGTCGACGAACGGACCGACCTGGGCGCGCATGTGCCACCCGCCCATGTAGCGGTTCTGGGTGGTGTGGGTGTCGTCGTCGGGATGAAAGTCGCTCGAGATAGTGGGACCGCGCGAGAGGTCGCTGCCGGGCGGGTGCAGGACGGCCGTGATCGCCTCGGAGTTGGTCCGCACCCCCTGCCCGAGCCGCTCGGAGACCCGAGGGAGACCTCCTGCGACGCGGCTGCGGGCGAGGAGTTCGACGGTTCCCAGGACGCCGGCAGCGACGACGACGCGCGGTGCGGCGTAGGTGCGCTCCTCCCCTCGTCGCCAGGGGTGTGCGGCGTGCAGCACGTACCCACCGTCGACGAGCTCAGTGATGCGGTTAACGGTTTGCTCGGGGATGATCGTGGTCCCCGTGTGCTCGGCGAGGTGGAGGTAGTTCCGCGTCAACTGGTTCTTGGCGCCGTAGGGGCAGCCCAGCAGGCATTCGCCGCAGAGTCGGCAGCCCGTGCGGGCAGGCCCCTCTCCCCCGAAGAACGGGTCGGGCTCGGTGACTCCCGGCTGCCCGAAGTGGATCGCGACCGGCACCGGTCCGTAGGTGTGCTCGCGCCCCATGGCGGCCGCGGTGGCCAGGAGGTTGTCGTCCATGACGTCGCGGTGCGGGGTCTGCACACGGCCCAACATCCGCGCGGCGAGTGCGTAGGGTCCGCTGAGTTCGGCACGCCAGTCCGGCCCCAGGCGTGTCAGTGCGGGTTGGGCGTAGAAGTCGTCCCCTGCCTCGAGCAGGACCCCGGCCCACACGATCGACCCTCCCCCGACGCCGGCCCCGCCGATCACCGCGACATGGCGCAGGATCCGCTGCCAGAAGAAGCCACGCATCCCGAGCCCGGGCTGCCAGAGGTAGGCGCGCGGATCAGTGCGGGCACGCAGGAGGTCGGCGTCACTGAGGCGTCGTCCCTGCTCGAGCACCAGGACGCGATGCCCTGCCTCGCTCAGCCTCAGCGCCGTGACGGCGCCCCCGAAACCACTGCCGATGACGATGACGTCGGCATCCCAGGGGCGACCTCCCCGGAGCCCCCGATCTGCCGTCGCCGGCACCCCTGCGGGTGCTTGCGTTCCCTCCATGGCCACACCGTAGGTGATCAGGGTCACCCAGTCAGGCGAGTGTCGAGTTGTCCCGCCCCTGCGACTAATCTCGAACCATGACGCTGCGACTCGGATTCGTTCCCGGAGCCACCCCTGACAAGTGGGCTCGCGCTTGGCGCGACCGCTCCCCGGAGCCGTTGGAGATGATCCTGCTGGAGGAGACCGACACCCCGCGGGCCGCTCTCGACGAGGACCGCGTCGACATGGTGCTGGGTCGGATGCCGATCGAGGGCGACGACCTCTTCTGCATCCCGCTCTACGAGGAGCAGCCCGTCGTCGTGGTCGGCAAGGAACACCCTGCGGCCGCCTACGACGAGCTCACCGCCGACGAGTTCGCCGACGAGCAGTGGGCACTGGGCGTGCCCGAGGGCATCACCTCCCGCGTCGAGCAGCTCCCGTTCCCGCCGATGACGTGGAAGGACGCGATCGAGGTCGCGGCCTCCGGCACCGCCGTCGTGCAGGTCCCGATGTCGGTGGCCCGTCTCTACCAGCGCAAGGACGTCAAGGCCGTCGCCGTCACCGATCTCCCGACGACGCGGATGGCGCTCGCGTGGCGCAAGGTCGACGACGGCGAGCGCACCCAGGCGTTCGTCGGCGTGGTGCGCGGCCGCACCACCCGCAGCTCGCGCTGATCCCACCCAGCGACGTCACAGGCCCGCCACCCTGAGGGTGCGGGCCTGTGACGTGCCGTACGGGTCAGTGCTGGGCGAGGTACTGCGTCACCCAGGCCCCGAGCTCGCGGGCGCTGGTGTCGACGGCCGCGGCCCAGTCCTTGGCGGCCTCGTCGGCGTTGTCGGAGACGTGCTTGACGACGACGACCTCGCGGCCGAACTCACGGGCGGTCCACGCCACGGCGTAGGCCTCCATGTCGACCAGGTGGGCCTCCTCGCCGAGGCTCTCGCGGATCTCGGGGTCATTGACGAAGAGGTCGCCCGAAGCCAGCATGATCTCGGAGTCACTGAGCTCCAGCACGTCGTGCGGCTCGTGGCCCAGGGCGCGGATGTCGTCGCCGTTCATGTCGTGGTTGAAGACGGTGCCCACGACGTGCAGGCCGCTCACGCCGTCACGGAGAGCACCCGCGGTGCCGATGTTGAGGACGGTGAGGTCGGGGATCTCGTCGAACTCGGTCAGGGCCCGGGCTAGACGTGCTGCGGCAGCAGTCTTGCCGATGCCGGTGATGACCACCGGAATGCCTTCGGGGACGTGGGCGGCCTCGCCGACGACAGCGGCGACGACGAGGACGGAGGGGGTGCTGGACGAGCTCACGGTGCGACTCCTGGAACGACGGGGGTGCGCCCGGTCGGGGCGCGTCGCCAGCCTAGAGTTCGCTCGTGACCCACGCGCAGTTGACGGCCCCGCAGGACCTGACCGACGAGGTGATGTCGGTCTTCACCGACACCCACGGGACCGCACCCACCCGGGTCGCGCGAGCCGCCGGTCGGGTCAACCTGATCGGCGAGCACGTCGACTACCTCGGCGGCACCTGCCTGCCGATCACGATCCCCTACGCCACCTGGGTGGCGGCGACCCTGCGCGAGGACGACGTCGTGCGGCTCACCTCCGCAGGACACGAGCCGTGGACCGGACGCCGGGGCGATCTGGTCTCCGGCGGCGTTGAGGGGTGGGCGCGCTACGTCCTGGCCGCGTTGAATGAGTCCACCCACGACGGCGGTGTCGACCTGCACGTCACCTCGACCGTTCCCGTGGGCGCCGGACTCTCCAGCTCCGCGGCCCTGATCTGTGCGGTGCTGCGCGCCGTGGACGACCGCTCCGACCACGACCTCGTGGCTCCTGCGATCCGCGCCGAGACCGACGGCGTCGGCGTCCCGAGCGGCGGGATGGACCAGACCGTCTCGCTGCTCGCGACCGTGGGCCAAGCGTTGCGACTGAACTTCTCCACCGGGCGTCACGTGCAGGTCCCGTGGCTGCCGGGCACGGCCGGCCTGCAGGTGCTCGTCGTCGACACCGGCGTGCAGCACGCCAACGACGACGGTGCCTTCGCCCGCGTCCGCTCCCGTTCTGAAGAAGCGATGGCGGCCAAGGACCCCACCGCGCTCCCCTCCGACCTCGCTGCCGCCCACCGTCACGTCACCAGTGAGATCGCCCGTGTCGACGAGTTCGTCGACGCCGTGGTGAGCGGTGACTGGCGCGGCGTGGGTGCCGTCATGACCGCGTCGCACGGGAGCCTGCGTGACGATCTGGGCGTCTCGTGCCCCGAACTCGACGTCGTCGTCGAGACCGCTCTGGCCTCAGGCGCACTCGGCGCCCGGATGACCGGTGGTGGTTTCGGAGGGTGCGCGATCGCGTTGGTCCCGCGCGAACTCACCGAGACCTTGATCGCTGCGGTGGCTGACGCCTTCGCCGAGCGCGGTTGGAACACACCGCGGTTCCTGATCGGAGACGCCGAGGGCCCCGCCACCCGACTCCTCTGAGTCGGACGACGGGGCCTTGCCCGGTGTGGCCGGGTCAGCTGGTCACTTCGCCGGTCACTTCGCCGGTCACTTCAACTGCGCGCTGGAGAGCCCGAGCACTCGACGAGCGACGATCAACTGCTGGATCTGTTGGGTGCCCTCGAAGATGTCGAGGATCTTGGAGTCGCGCGACCACTTCTCCAGGAGTTCGGACTCGGAGTAGCCCAGCGTTCCTGCGAGTTCGACACAACCGAGGGTGACGGCCGATCCCGCACGTCCGGCCTTGGCCTTCGACATGGACGCCTCGAGCGAGTTCGGCTTCTTGTTGTCCGCCATCCACGCAGCCTGCATGGTGAGCAGTCGGGCACCTTCCCAGTCGGCCTCCAATTCGAGGAACTTCGCAGCGGCAGCAGACTGCGTGAGGGCGGGACGGTCGTAATCGATGACGATCCCGGCCTTCTCCAACAGGTCGCGGGTGAGGTCGAGGGAGGCTCGCGCGACACCGATCGCCATGGCGGCGACCAGCGGGCGGGTGTTGTCGAAGGTCGCCATCGCGCCTCCGAAACCGGCCTTGACGTCGATCTCCGGCGATCCCAGCAGGTTCTCGGCCGGGACCCGGCAGTCGGTGAAGGTGATGACGGCCGTGTCGGAGGCTCGGATGCCGAGCTTGTGCTCGAGGCGTTCGACCTTGAGGCCGGGTGTCCCCTTCTCGACGACGAAGGACTTGATCGCCGCGCGCCCTGCGCTCTTGTCCAAGGTGGCCCACACGACGACGGCGTCGGAGCGTTCTCCGGAGGTGACGAAGATCTTCTCGCCGTTGATGACGTAGTGGTCGCCGTCCTTGACCGCCGTGGTGGTCAGCGCTGCGGAGTCCGACCCCATCGAGGGTTCGGTGATCGCCATCGAGGCCCACACGCCGGCGAACCGCTTCTGCTGCTCGGGGCTGGCAACCGAGGCGATCGCGGCGTTGCCCAGACCCTGACGCGGCATCGAGAGCAGCAGGCCACCGTCGCCCCAGCACATCTCGGCCACCGACAGGATGGAGGCGAGGTTGGCGCCGTTGCGGACCTTCGAGGGGTCAGCGACCTTCTTGGTGCCGAGCTCGGTGCTCATGGACGTGGCGCCGGCACCCTCAGCGGTCCCGGAGTCCGAGAGCCCGTCGATGAGCGCGGCGAGCATGTCGAGCTCCTTGGGGTACGCGTGCTCGGCGGAGTCGTACTTGCGGGAGATCGGGCGGAGCATGTTCATCGCGACCTGATGGGCCTGGTCGACCAGGGCGCGGTGCTTCCTGGGAGTCTCGAGATTGATCATGTGACGTGTCCCGTCCTCAGACGAGAACGCCTCCTTCCATGACTCCGACGGCCCGCAGGTCGCGGTACCACCGTTCGACGGGGTGTTCTTTGACGAAGCCGTGGCCACCGAGCAGCTGGACGCCGTCGAGGCCGATCTTCATGCCCTTCTCGGCACAGGCGCGGCGCGCGAGGGCGGCCTCACGGGCGAACTCCTCGCCCGCGGCGGCGCGGGACGCAGCCCGCCACGTCAGCAGGCGCATCGCCTGCAGTTCGATGGCGATGTCGGCGACCATGAACGCGACCGATTGACGGTGCGCGATGGGCTCACCGAACGCCTCGCGCTCCTTGACGTACACCGTGACGTAGTCGAGGACGGCCTGGGCCGTGCCGACGGCGAGGGCACACCAGCCGATCCGGGAGAGCCGGACCGCCTCGGTGTAGGCAGCGGCGTCGGTGTCGCCGAGGAGTTCGGCCGAAGCGGCGTCGAAGGTCACCTTCGCCATGCCGGCGGCGCGCACACCCATCGACGGGTCGGCCTCGACCTGGATCGTCGTCGGGTCAGAGGGAACCAGGAAGAGGGCTGGGCGTCCGTCCAGGAGCGCACCGACGACGAAGAGTTCGCACTCGTCGCCCCGGACGACGGCCGACTTGGTGCCGCTGAGGGTGTAGCCGCTGTCCGCGCGCGTTGCGACGGTGCTCGGGGAGAGGGCGTCGAAGAGGACGGTCGGTTCACTCAGGGCGAGGGCCGCCACCGGAGGGGTGGGGCCGGCGAAGGCGGGCAGGTAGGTCTGCTGCTGGCCGTCGTCACCCCACAGCGAGATCGCTGTGGCGACAGCACCGGAGGCCAGGGTCGCCACCGCGATGCCCATGTCCCCCTTCGCGAGGGCTTCGGCGACCAGGGTGGTGGCGACCGCGGTACGTTCGTCGCTGATCCCGCCGAGTTTCTCCGGGACTCCGAGCACCGGGAGCCCGAGCTCGATGCCCGCCGCCAGCACGTCGTCGGGAGTGGCGCAGGCGTCGTCGGCGGCGGAGGCTGCGGGACGCACCACCTCGGCGGCCAGCTGGCCGACGACGTCGACGAGCATCTGCTCGTCCTCGGTGGGCGTGAGATCGAAAAGGCCGCTGCTGGTCGCGGTGGCGCTGCGCACGCCCGGTGCGGAGCTCTTCTTCTTCGCGAACGCACGTCCGGCGGCGGCTGCGGTCCGGAAACCGCCGCGCGTGGTGGTGTAGACGAGGTGCTCGGTCTGCTTGCGCAGGCCGGTCTTGTCGAGGAGGTCGCTCTGCGCGAGCTTGTTCAGCGCCGCGACCGCGTAGCCGATCGGTGCTCGGGTCTCGGACGTGGCCACGCCGTGGCGGCTGGCGGACGCCCGCTGTGATGAGAACAACATGGGCGGGACTGTAACTAGGAGTTACACACGGCGCCACCCCCTCGGCGGCGTGTCGGCGGAGCTGCACCGCGCGTATCACCGGAGTCGGGGATGCGGGGAGTACGCCATAGACTCAGGCGCATGAGTGAGCACGTCAACGCCCCCCACGGTCCGCTTCCCACCGGAGGCTCGGTCCGCCCGATCACGCGCTGGGGCGAGGACGTCATGCACCGTCCCCAGGCGAAGGTCGAGGTCTTCGACGACGCGCTGCGTGCACTGGCTGCCGACATGGTCGCCACCATGGAGGCCGCCGAGGGTGTCGGCCTGGCTGCGTGCCAGATCGGCGAGGACGTCGCGATGTTCGTCTTCGACTGCCCCGACGCCGAAGGCGTCCACACCGTCGGCGTGGTCTGCAACCCCGTCCTGACCCTGCCCGAGAAGCGCAAGCAGCGCCTCGACAAGGACGAGGAAGGGTGCCTCTCGTTCCCCGGTGCCTTCGTCGACTGCGAGCGTCCCGACTGGGCTGCTGTCGACGGTGTCGGTCTGGACGGCGAGCCGGTCCACTTCGAGGGCGACGGCCTCCTGGCCCGCTGCCTGCAGCACGAGACCGACCACACCGTCGGCACCGTCTTCGGCGACCACCTCGACGACAAGATGCGCAAGAAGCTCGACAAGAAGCACGTCAAGGCACGCCGCCACTACCCGGTGGGTTGGCCGGCCGTCTGATCCCCGACGCCTCACAGCCGCAGACCCCACCGGTTCGGGTCGTCATTCGTCCTCGAATGCGACTCGAACCGGTGGGGTCTGGCGTTGCGGCGTAGTTCGTCTCAGCGACGGGCGGCGACGTAGCAGGCCACCGCGGACGCGGCTGCGACGTTGAGGGAGTCGATGCCCTCAGCCATCGGGATGATCGCGCGCTTGTCGGCCGACCGCTGCCAGCGTTCGGAGATGCCCGGGCCCTCGGAGCCCAGGACGAGCGCAACCTTGTCGACGCCGGCGACGGCTTCCTCGATCGGGGTGGCGTCGTCGGCCAACGTGAGCGCGATCGTGGTGAACCCGGCCTCCGACAGGTGCGGCATCGCGTCGTACCAGTCCTCGATCCGGGCCCACGGCATGGTGAAGACAGCCCCCATCGCGACCTTGATCGAACGACGGTAGAGCGGGTCGGCGCAGCGCGGCGACAGCAGGACGGCGTCGAAGCCCATCGCGGCGCCGGAGCGGAAGATCGCCCCGACGTTGGTGTGGTCGACGACGTCCTCGAGCACCAGCACCGAGCGGGCGTTCTGGATCACCTCGGCCACCGGCGGGGTGGGGATGCGGTGCAGCGAGGCCAGGGCGCCACGGTGGACGTGGAACCCGGTGACCTCTTCGGCGAGTTCTTCGCTGAGGACGTAGCAGGGGGCGTCGGTGGTGTGGAGGACGTCCTTCAGGCCTTCGATCCACCGCGGGGCCATCAGGAACGAGCGCGGCGCGTGGCCGGACTCCACGGCACGACGCACCACCTTCTCGCCCTCGGCGAGGAAGAGGCCGTGCTCGGACTCCAGCGACTTGCGCAGCTGGACGTCACGCAGGTCGCGGTAGTCGCCCAGGCGCGGGTCGCCGGCGTCGGTGATCTCGATCAGGGTCGCCATCTCAGGCCTCCTCGGACGTCAGCGCGACGCCGGCACCGGCAGGCACTGCGTCGTAGCGCTCGGGGTGGGCCACGGCGACGACGTCACCGATGACGATGATCGCGGGCGGGCGGACGCCCTCAGCCTCGATCGTCTCCTCCAGGCTCGCCAAGGTGCAGAGCACCTGACGTTCGGTCGGCATCGAGCCGTCCAGGATCACGGCGACCGGGGTGCTCCCGGCCCGACCGTGACGCTGCAGTTCGGCGGCGATCGCGGCGGCGTTCTCGACGCCCATCAGGATCACCAGGGTGCCGCGCAGGCGGCCGAGCGCGGCGTAGTCCAGGAGGGAGTCCGGGTGGCCGGGCGGGATGTGGCCGCTCATGACGGTGAACTCGTGCGCGACGCCACGGTGCGTGACCGGGATCTGCGCCAGACCGGGCACGGAGATCGAGGAGGTGAGACCGGGAACGACACTCACCGGCACACCGGCGGCGCGGCAGGCCTGGATCTCCTCGAAACCGCGACCGAAGACGAAGTTGTCGCCGCCCTTGAACCGGACGACGCGCTTGCCGGCGAGGGCGCGCTCGACGAGGACCTCGTTGATCTGCTCCTGACGAGCGCTGCGCCCGCGCGGGAGCTTGGTGACGTCGATCAGTTCGACGTCGGCGTGCAGCTCGTCGAGGACGGAACGGGGTGCGAGACGGTCGGCGACGACGACGTCGGCCGACGCCAACGCCTGACGGGCGGCGACGGTGAGCAGACCCGGGTCACCGGGGCCTCCGCCGACGAGCACGACGCCGGGGCTGTGGTCGAGGGCACCGGAGGCAGTGAGGACGCCTTCACGCAGTGCTTCGACGATGTCGTCGCGCAGGCGCGCGGACTGCCGCGGTTCGCGGGCGCCGAGCACCGCGACGGTCACCGAGCCGTGGCGTCCGACGGCGGGCGTCCAGGCGCTGGCGGCGGTGGCGTCGTCGCTGCGGACGCAGAAGATCCGGCGTTCCTCGGCTGCAGCGCCGACGCGGGCGTTGACCTCGGCGTCGTCGGTCGCGGCGATCACGTACCAGGCCTCGTCGAGGTCGGTCTCGGCGAAGCCACGCAGGGTGAGCGTGATCTCCTCGGCCATGCCTTCGATCGCGGGGGTGACCTCGGGGGCGACGACCTCCACCCGGGCACCGGCGTCGATGAGTGGGGGGATGCGGCGCTGGGCGACCGTACCGCCTCCGACGACCACGACGCGTCGGCCGGCGAGGCGCAGACCGGCGGGGTAAGGGGGGAAGTCGTTCATGCCGGCCATTCTCCCCCGGCCCCGCCGCCGGCGCTGCACCGTGCCCGGTTCGTGGGCCAGGTCACGGCCTCTCAGTGCCCCAGGCGTCCCAGGAGTTCGGCGAACGGAGTGGGTGCGTCGAACTCCTCCTCCACCGTGCGGGCCCGGCGCTCCACCTTCACCCCTCCTGCGGTGAGCAACGCTGCTGCCTCGCGTCCGGCGCGGTCTGCGCGCGCCTGGACCGAGCCGTCGGAGGCGGGCCCGAAGTCCTCACTCGCGGCGAAGACGCCCGTGGGGATGACGCTCGCCTTGAGGTAGGAGAACAGGGGGCGCAGCGCGTGCTCGAGGACCAACGAGTGACGTGCGGTCCCGGCGGTGGCGCCCATGAGGAGCGGCTTGCCGGCCAGCGCTTCCGGCGTCAGGACGTCGAAGAACGTCTTGAACAGGCCCGAGTACGACGCCGAGAAGACTGGCGTCACCGCGACGAGCACGTCGGACTCCTCCACCACCCGGATCGCGTCGGCCAGGTCACCGGCGGCGAAACCGGTGAGCAGGTTGTCGGCGAGGGCGTGCGCGAGTGGCCGGAGCTCGACGACCTGCACGGTCGGGTCGTGCCCCAGGTCCCTCAGCGCCCCGGTGACCGACGCGGCGAGCTGGTCGGCGAGGAGGCGGGTGGTCGACGGGCTGGAGAGGCCGGCGCTGAGCACGGCGATGCGGAAGGTCATGGGGTCCTGCCTGGAGGTTCCGAGAGGTGAGTGATGGTGGCTGCGGTTCGCGGTGGACGCTCAGGCGGTGGGCGACTGGCCGGTGACGTCGTCGCCGGCCGCGTGCACCGTGGCGTCACGTCCGCCGCCCTGGGCCGCAACAAGCGAGGCGTGGGTGGGAGCGTCGGGGACGTCGGCGGGACGCATCTTCGCGAACTCCTCGCGCAGCACCGGGACGACCTCGCCGCCGAGGATGTCGAGCTGCTCCAGGACGGTCTTGAGCGGCAGTCCGGCGTGGTCCATCAGCCAGAGCTGACGCTGGTAGTCGCCGGCGTAGTCGCGGAAGCCGAGGGTCTTCTCGATCACCTGCTGCGGGGAGCCAACGCTGAGCGGGGTACCGGCCATGAAGTCCTCCAGCGACGGACCGTGTCCGTAGACGGGCGCGTTGTCGAAGTAGGGACGGAACTGGCTCACGGCGTCCTGGGAGTTCTTGGCCAGGAAAGCCTGTCCGCCGAGGCCGACGATCGCCTGGTGTGCCTTGCCGTGGCCGTAGTGCTCGAAGCGGCGACGGTAGAGGTTGATCATCTGCGCAGCGTGCGAAGCGGGCCAGAAGATGTGGTTGTGGAAGAAACCGTCGCCGTAGTACGCGGCCTGTTCGGCGATCTCGGGGCTGCGGATGGAGCCGTGCCACACGAACGGCGCGACACCGTCGAGCGGACGCGGGGTGGCGGTGAAGTTCTGCAGCGGCGTGCGGTGCTTGCCCTGCCAGTTCACGACGTCCTCACGCCACAGCTGGTGCAGCAGGGCGTAGTTCTCCACGGCCAGTTCGATGCCGTCGCGAATGTCCTTGCCGAACCAGGGATACACGGGGCCGGTGTTGCCACGACCGAGCATCAGGTCCATCCGTCCGTCGGCCAGGTGCTGCAGCTGGGCGTAGTCCTCCGCGATCCGCACCGGGTCGGTGGTGGTGATCAGGGTGGTCGAGGTGGAGAGCACGATGTTCTCGGTCTGTGCGGCGACGTAGGCCATCGTCGTGGTCGGCGACGACGCAGCGAACGGCGGGTTGTGGTGCTGGCCGAACGCCATCACGTCCAGGCCGACCTCCTCGGCGTGCTTGGCGATCGCCACGGTCGCCTTGATGCGCTCGTTCTCACTGGGCATGTGACCGGTCAGCGGGTCCCGGGTGACGTCACCGACGGTGAAGATTCCGAACTGCATCTGGGGCTCCTGAATTCCGAGTAGGTAGTTGAAAGCCGAATCACCATGCACAACAGGGACGTGCACGGAACTATTCCCCCGGTCCGGACCAGTCAGGGTTCACGTCGGGCCTCGCTCTCAGCATCACACCGCACCCCGCCTCGGACACGCTCACCGGACCACACCGGTCCCACAGTCCTCCCGGTGGCAGGATGACGCCATGCAGCACGACGACAGGCAGCACGACGACAGGCAGCACGACGACACCCAGGCCGACGACAGGCAGCGCGACGCCACACCCCCTGAGTCCGCCGAGGCCACCGAGGACGTCCTGGGCGCGCCCTTCACCCGCGAGACCATCGATCTCGGCAGCGACCGCGAAGGCCCGGTGACCGCCACTCTGGTCAAGGCGCCCACCCACGGCCCCACCAATGCCGCCGTGCTCTACGTCCACGGGTTCTGCGACTACTTCTTCCAGAAGCACTTCGCCCAGTGGTGGACCGACCGCGGGTACACGTTCTACGCGATCGACCTGCGCAAGTACGGGCGTTCCCTGGCCGATCACCAGAGCCCGAACCACGTCGAGGACCTCTCGGAGCACTTCCCCGAGCTCGACGAGGCGTACCGACGCATCACCCAGCGCGACGGGCACGAGGCCGTCGTCGTCGCCGGACACTCCACCGGCGGCCTCATCGTGCCGCTGTGGCTGCACGAGCACCGCCCCGCCGTCGCCGGTGTCGTCCTCAACTCCCCCTGGCTCGACATGCAGGGCGGCTGGATCATGCGCAACCCCGCCACCGCACTGATCAAGCAGTGGGGCGCCCTGCGTCCGCGCGACGTGCTGCCGCGTTCGGTCAGCGGCGTCTACGGGCGCAGCATCCACCGCTCGGTCCAGGGCGAGTGGGAGTTCAACACCGACTGGAAGCCGCTCGACTCGTTCCCGGCCCGCACCGGATGGCTCGCGGCGGTGCGCCGCGGACACGACCAGGTGCACACCGGGCTCGACGTCCGCGCCCCCGTGCTCGTGCTCTCCTCGTCCCGGTCCACCACCCCCGACGACGTCGACGAGGACGCGATGTCCACCGACACCGTCCTCGACGTCACCCAGATCCGCCGGTGGGCGACCAGCCTCGGTCCGCATGTCACCTCGGTCGCGATCGACGGCGCGATGCACGACATCGTGCTCTCGCGCGAACCGGTGCGGGACGCCGCGATGGACCAGATCGGGGCGTGGCTGCGCACCTACGTCGAGGACGCTGCCGCCACCTGACCTCCGAGGACCAGCGCAACGGCCCGACACCCACGCGGGTGTCGGGCCGTTCACGCGCCGGGTGATCCGTCGACCGGAAGCCTGCTCAGCGTCCGAACAGGAAGTAGAGCAGCGCGCTCACGCCGACCACGACGATCGCGCCACGCAACCATGCGTCGGGGAGTCTGCGGCCCACACCCGCACCGATCTGACCACCGATCACGGCGCCGATGCCGATGAGCGCGACGATCAGCCAGTCGACGTCAGCGACGAAGACGAAGACGAGCCCGGAGACGCCGTTGACGACGGCGCCCAGGATGTTCTTGATCCCGTTGAGGCGCTGCAGCGCCTCGTCGAAGCCGATGCCGAGGACGGCCATCAGGATGACGCCCTGGGCGGCCCCGAAGTAGCCGCCGTAGATGCCGGCGGCGAGGATCGCGGGCCAGACCCACCAAGCACCGTGGAACGGCATCCCGCCGGTGTCGGCGTGCCGGGCCGCGACCCACCGCGAGATCCGCTTGCCGCACACCACCAGGGTGATGCCCAGCAGGATCAGCGCCGGGACGATCGCTTCGAAGGCGTCCTCGGGCAGTACGAGCAGCAGACCGGCGCCGATCAGGCCACCGATCACCGAGGCCGAGGCCAGGCGCAGCACCCGGCTGCGCTGACCGGCCAGCTCACGACGGTAACCCCAGGCTCCGGAGACGGAGCCGGGAACGAGGCCGATGGTGTTGGAGACGTTGGCGACCACGGGAGGGACGCCGATGGCGAGCAGGGTCGGGAAGGTCACCAGTGTGCCCGACCCGACGATGGTGTTGATGGTACCGGCGGCCGTCCCCGCGAGGAGGACGGCCACCATCTCGAAGACGCTCACTGCTGGCGCGGCACCTCGTCGGCGGCGGGAGCAGGAACGCCCGGAACCTGGCCACCGGGAAGCTGGCCGAACGCCGAGCCGAGACCCTTGAGGGCTTCACCGATCTCGCTCGGGACGATCCACAGCTTGTTGGCGTCACCCTCGGCGATCTTCGGCATCATCTGCAGGTACTGGTAGGCGAGCAGCCCCTGGTCGGGACGCCCGTCGTGGATGGCCTGGAAGACCGTCTGGATCGCCTCGGCCTCACCCTGGGCCCGCAGGATCGCGGACTCCCGCTCGGCCTGGGCACGCAGGATGGACGACTCGCGCTCACCCTCGGCGTTCAGGATCGCGGAGGTCTTGTTTCCCTCGGCGGTGAGGATCGCAGACTGGCGCTGACCCTCGGCGACGAGCACCACGGCACGCTTGTCACGGTCGGCCCGCATCTGCTTCTCCATCGCGTCCTTGATCGACGGCGGCGGGTCGATGCCCTTGATCTCGACACGATTGACGCGGATGCCCCAGCGCCCGGTGGCCTCGTCGAGGACGCCACGCAGGCCGGAGTTGATCGACTCGCGGCTGGTGAGGGTGTCCTCGAGGTCCATGCCACCGACGATGTTGCGCAGCGTCGTCATGGTGAGCTGCTCGACGGCCTGGATGTAGTTGGCGATCTCGTAGGTCGCAGCCACCGGGTCGGTCACCTGGAAGTAGATGACGGTGTCGATGGAGACCACGAGGTTGTCCTCGGTGATCACCGGCTGCGGCGGGAAGCTGACGACCTGCTCGCGCAAGTCGATCTTGTAGCGGACCACGTCGATGAACGGGACCACGACACTCAGGCCTGCCGGCAGGGCCGCCTTGTACTTGCCGAAACGTTCCACGACGGCCGTCTGGGCCTGCGGAACGATCTGGACCGCCTTGAACAGGGCGATCACGACCAGGATGGCCACGACTCCCAGAATGATGGGGGTCATCGGTTCCTCCCCTCTCGTTGTGAGCGGCCCGCGACGGGCACGCGTCTGGGGAGGACCCTAGTGCGTGGGCCGGAGGCACGGGCGTGGTGGTGCACACCCGAACGGGTCAGGCGCCGGGCGCCAGTTCGGGACCGCGCACGAGGTGAACCACGGCCGAGGCCCCGCGAATCTCGAAGACCTCCACGGTGGCTCCCACCGGGATGACGACGGTCTCGTCGTAGGGGACGCTCGTCCACTCGTCCTGACCGAACGCCACCAGACCCGGTGCGTGCACCGAGACCTCACGCAGGACAACGCCCTGGGCACCCAGCAGGCGAGCGTGTCCCTGGGTGAGCTCGGGGCCCTGACGCAGCCGGCGCAACACCGGAGGACGCAGCAGGACGAGCGCTGCGACCGCAGCCACGCAGGCGGCCAGCACCTGGAACGGCAGCGGCAGGCCGACGAGATCGGCTGCCATCCCGACCACGGCACCGCCCGCGAGCATCATCAGCACGAGCTCGAGGCTCAGGACCTCGGCGACGAGCAGCACCACCGCGAGCGCGAGCCAACTCTCCCAGAGGTGGTCGGAGATCCAGTCCATGGGCACAACCTAGGCGATCGAGGGTCGCAGCGAACCTGCGCCGGGGAACTTTCCCGCTCGGTGAGTGAGCTCAGACTCGGGCTGCGGCGCGAGCCGGCGGACGACGTCGGGCCGCGTAACGACCGTCGGCCTCGGTGACCAGCAGCGGCATCCCGAAGGTCTCCGAGAGGTGCTCCTGGGTGACGACGAGGTGCAGAGGACCCTGCGCGACGACGCGCCCCTGACGCAGCATCAGCGCGTGCGTGAAGCCCGGCGGGATCTCCTCGACGTGGTGGGAGACCATGACGGTGGCCGGGGAGTCGGCGTCGAGCGCGATCGAGGAGAGCGTCGAGACCAGGTCCTCACGACCACCCAGGTCGAGACCGGCAGCAGGCTCGTCGAGGAGCAGCATCTCGGGGTCGGCCATGAGCGCGCGAGCGATCTGGACGCGCTTCTTCTCGCCCTCGCTCAGGGTGCCGAACGAGCGGTCGGCCAAGTGTGCGGCGCCGACCTCGTTGAGGAGCTCTGCCGCACGGTCGTGATCGAGATCCTCGTAGTGCTCGCGCCAGCGGCCGTAGGTGCCGTAGGCCGCGGAGACGACGATGTCGGAGACCTTCTCACGCTTGGGGAGCTGGTCGGCCAGCGCCGCGCTGGTGATGCCGATGCGCGGACGCAGCTCGAACACGTCGACGGCGCCGAGGACCTCGTCGAGGATGCCCGCGACGCCTGCCGTGGGGTGCAGCTGCGCGGAGGCGATCTGGAGCAGGGTGGTCTTGCCGGCACCGTTCGGGCCGAGGATCACCCAGCGCTCGTCCTCCTCGACCGTCCAGGTCACGTCGTCGAGCAGGACGTTGCCACCCTTGCGGACGGTCACACCGGAGAAGTCGATCACGCTGGTCATGAGCGGCAGCCTAGTCACCCGTCCCCGCCGGGTCGGTAGGCTCCCCCGGTGAGCCGTGCCCTTCCCCTGTGTGCTTCTGCGTCCTGGTGGTCGACCGCATGGCTGCGTGGGGACGTGGCGCTGAGCGAGGTGCAGGAGCACGTCACCTGGCACTCCCCCGTGCACACCATCACGAGCGGCGAGACCGGGACCCTCCTGACCGACGACGTCGAGGGCGTCGGGTTCGACTGGCTGCTGGAGTCGTTCGCCCGAGCCGGGGTACGTCGCACCGCCTGCTCGCTCCCGGTGCCCGGAGACCTCTTCGGACTGGCCGGTCCTCCCCCGCTCAACCGTGCTGCGCTGGACGCCGGTGAGGTTCTGCTGGGCCTGGGTGAGCGCCCTGGCGAGGTCCTCCTCGCTGCGGTGCCGGTCACCATCGGGGCCGGGACCCAGTGGTTCGTGCACCGTGCCGCACCCCGTCCGCCGGCCGATCTCGGGGAGGCGGATCGGGAGCTGCGTCGTGCGGTGCCCGCCTCAGCGGACCGGCTCGCTGCCCTCGACATCGCGTCGTGGTCACCGGACGCCGTGGACGGTCTGCTCAACCTCGACCACGCCCGCGACTTCCCGCACCCACCCGGAGTGCCCGCCCGCGCGGTGACACTGGCGGCGCGCGCAGACCTGGTGCTGGAGATCATCGACGTGGCCACCGCCGACGGCACCGGTGGCTCCGTCAGCGCGACCGAGGCGATGCTGCGCGAGGACGTCCTCGTGGATCTCGCCCGGGTCGCACGACGTGCCCTGGTGGCGTCCTGCTCCGCCGACGCCTGGCCGCCTGTCTGAGACGGAGACACCTTCGTGATCGGTCCGTGACATCCCCCGGCCCGAAGCGGCGCCGCAGGGCGCGGGTAATCTCTGGAGTGCCATGGACGACGTCGCACCCAAGACCCTGCTCATCACGCTCACCGGCAAGGACCAGCCCGGCGTGACCGCCGCTGTGCTGTCCGCGTTGGCACGGACCGGGGTCGAGGTGATCGACCTCGAGCAGATCGTGCTGCGCGGCCGTCTCGTCCTCGGGATCCTCGTCACCGCACCCCGGGACTGGAAGAAGCTCCGCGACCATCTGGAGGCCGAGGGCGAGTCCCTGGGCATGCAGGTGGAGGTCGAGCGCGGCACCGGTGACAACCAGGTGCGGGCCTCGGGCCGCAGCCACGTCACCGTGATCGGCGCGCCGCTGAAGGCGTCGGCGCTGGCCGCGATCACCGGTCGCATCTCCGACCTCGGCGGCAACATCGACCGGATCGTCCGGATGGCGCGCTACCCCGTCACCGCGATCGACCTGAACGTCTCCGGCGTCGAGCCCGAGCGCCTGCGTCGCCACCTCGCCCTCGAGGCTGCAGAGCGTGGCGTCGACATCGCGGTGCAGGCCGACTCGATGTTGCGTCACGGACGTCGTCTGATCGTCATGGACGTCGACTCCACCCTGATCCAGGGCGAGGTCATCGAGATGCTGGCCGCCCACGCCGGTGTCGAGGACGAGGTCGCCCGGGTGACGGAGGCCGCGATGCGTGGCGAGCTCGACTTCGAGCAGTCGCTGCGTCACCGCGTCGCGCTGCTCAAGGGCCTTCCCGCGACCGTGATCGACGAGGTCTACGCCCAGATCCAGTTCAACCCCGGCGCCCGCACGATGGTCCGCACGCTGAAGCGTCTGGGCTACCGGTTCGCGATCGTCTCGGGTGGCTTCAGCCAGATCACCGAGCGCCTCGCCGCCGACATCGGCATCGACTTCCAGCGCGCCAACGAGCTCGAGATCGTCGACGGTCACCTCACCGGCGGCATCGTCGGCCAGGTCGTCGACCGTGCTGGCAAGGCCACCGCGCTGCGCGAGTTCGCGGCGCAGCTGGAGATCAGTGAGGCGGCCACGATCGCGATCGGTGACGGCGCCAACGACCTCGACATGCTCGACGCCGCCGGACTCGGCGTGGCCTACAACGCCCGCCCGGTGGTGCAGTCGGCTGCCGACACCGCGGTCAACGTTCCCTACCTCGACACGATCATGTACCTGCTCGGCATCTCGCGCGAGGAGATCGAGGCCGCAGACGCCGAGGCTGGCATCGTCACTCCGGCCCCGCCCGTGCACGCCTGACCCGCCACGCCTGATCCGCACCTCTGAGCCAACGACGATGGCCCCGCACCCATGGGTGCGGGGCCATCGTCGCGTCGAGAGGTGCAGGCGTCTCAGGCCCGGGCCGTGTGGACGTCGAGGAGTCGGCAGTCGCCGAACGAGAGCTGGTCCCAGTTGCCGTCGAAGGTCAGGACGGTGATCGTCGCCGGCGGATACCCCTGCGCGAGCCGGGCCTCGGCCACCGGGTCACCGGCGCCGTCCTGCAACAGGTTCGCGAGCAGGGCGACGGTCGGGTTGTGCCCCACCAGAAGCAGCGTCGTGCTCTCGTCCGGGCACAGGCGCAGCTCGTCGAGCGCGGACTCGGGTCCGGCCGAGTAGAGGTCGATCCGGATGTCGGGCTCGAGCAAACTCCCGGCCCCTGCCCGCATCGCAGCGAAAGTCTGCCGGGTCCGCGTCGCGGAAGAGACGACGGCATGGTCGACCACGATCCCCTGCTCGCTCAGCCAGGTGCCGGCGGCCCCAGCGTCGGCAGTGCCCCGAGCGGTGAGTTCACGGCCGTGGTCGTCGTCGGCGAACGACTCTGCCTGGGCGTGCCGCATCAGGACGAGGCGACGCTGGGTGGGCGCGGGCGTGGTCATCAGATGTGCTCCGAGGGAGAACGGCGTGCCCTCCGTACGTGCGTGAGGGCGAGAGGCGATGTGCCTCCCACCCTCACCCTGTCACTGGGCTCCAACCTGGGTCTCAGAGGCCCATCGCGTGGAAGCCACCGTCGACGTGGACGATCTCACCGGTGGTGGCCGGGAAGAAGTCGGACAGGAGCGCGACGACGGCCTTGGCGGTCGGGGTGTGGTCGGACTCGTCCCAGCCGAGCGGGGCCTTGTCCTTCCACGACGACTCGAGGTCCTCGAAGCCGGGGATCGCCTTGGCAGCGAGGGTCTTCAGCGGACCGGCGGAGACGAGGTTGCAGCGGATGCCCTCGGGGCCCAGGTCGCGGGCGAGGTAGCGGTTGGTGGACTCCAGACCGGCCTTGGCCACGCCCATCCAGTCGTAGGCGGGCCAGGCGACGGTGGCGTCGAAGGTGAGGCCGACGATCGAGCCGCCGGGAGCCATCAGCTCGCGGGTGGCCACGGCGAGCGACTTCAACGAGTACGCCGAGACGTGCACGGCCTGCGCGACGTCGTCCCAGGGACCGTCGAGGAACTTGCCGCCCAGCAGCGTCTCGGGGTTGCCGTAGGCGATGGAGTGGACGACACCGTCGAGGCCGTCGACGTGCTCACGGACCTGGTCGGCCAGGCCGGCGAGGTGCTCGGGATTGGTGACGTCGAGTTCCAGGACGGGAGGCTCCACCGGGAGGCGCTTCGCGATCCGCTTGGTGATGTTGAGGGCGCGGCCGAAGTTGGAGATGAGCACCTCGGCGCCCTGCTCCTGGGCGACCTTGGCGGTCGCGAAACCGATGGAGGAGTCCATGGTGACTCCGGCGACGAGGATGCGCTTGCCTGCGAGGATTCCCATGAGAGGGCCTTTCGTCTGGCGCCACGACGACGCCGAGTGAGTGGGGAGAAGGAAGGGGTGGGTCAGTGACCCATGCCGAGGCCACCGTCGACCGGGATCACGGCACCGGTGACGTAGCCGGCCTGCTCCGAGGCCAGGAAGGTGATCGCGGCGGCGATCTCCTCGGGTCGCGCGGTGCGCCCCAACGGGACCTGCTGCTTGATGCCGGCCTTCTGGTCGTCGCTGAGGACGGCCGTCATGTCGGTGTCGACGAAGCCGGGGGCGACGACGTTGGCAGTGATGCCGCGGGAACCGAGCTCACGGGCCAGCGAGCGGGCCATGCCGACGAGGCCGGACTTGGAGGCGGCGTAGTTGACCTGTCCGGCCGAGCCGAGCAGCCCGACGACGGAGGAGACGAAGACGATCCGGCCGCGACGCAGACGCAGCATCGACTTCGACGCGCGGCGGGCGAGGCGGAACGATCCGGTGAGGTTGGTGGCGATCACGTCGTCCCAGTCCTCGTCGCTCATCCGGAGCACGAGGGTGTCGCGGGTGATGCCGGCGTTGGCGACCAGGACCTCGACGGGCCCGTGGGCGGCCTCGGCCTCGGCGAACGCGGCGTCCACCTGGGCAGGGTCGGTGACGTCGCAACGGATGTCGAGGGCACCTTCGGGGGCGCCGCCGGTGCGAGTGGTGACGGCCACGTTGTCGCCCTGGGCGAGGAACGCCTCGGCGACGGCGCGGCCGATGCCACGGTTTCCGCCGGTCACCAGGACGCTACGGGGAGTGTGGACGGGCGCCTGCTCGGCCGGGGTGGCGGCGGCGTCGACGTCGGGGGTGAGGCTCTTTTCGGTCACGGGGCTTGACCGTAATGATTACCGTTCGGTATCCGAAACGCCTGTTCACGGCGTCGCCGGCGCTCCCTCGGGCTACTCGCGAGTAGGCGGCGAGGGGGATGCCTCACCCGCCTGCGGGTATTCTCGCCAGCATGGCTGGCAAGCACGACGACGTGGTTCGGATCACCACGGCGGCACCCGATCCCGAGGCCGATCTGTCGAGTCGTCAGCGTCGCTACGTGATCTCGATGAGCATCCGTCTGGTCTGCTTCCTCGGCGCTGCGGCGTTCGCTCCCCAGTGGCCGATGTGGGTTCTCCTGGCCGGCGCCGTCTTCCTGCCCTACGTCGCCGTGGTGGGTGCGAACTCCAAGGACATGCGTCGTGACGAGTTCGAGCTCGACGGCGTCAGCCCGCAGTTCCAGCTCGGTGGCAGCGGTGAGCGTCCCGTCATCCACGCCACGACCGACCTGGGCGACGCGAACGAAGCAACGAACAGGACTCAGGACTGATGGACATCTTCGCCGGCCTCGGCACCACGACCGGGCACGACGACGTCGACCCGTGCTCGGCCAAGGGCTGCACCGCACCGGCCCTGCACGCGCTGCTGTGGAACAACCCCAAGATCCACACGCCTGAGCGTCGCAAGACGTGGCTGGCCTGCGACGAACACCGCGTGAGCCTGTCGGGCTTCCTCACCGCCCGCGGCTTCCTCAAGGACGTCGTGGCACACCCCACGTCTACGCCGGCAGCCTCCCCCGCCGACGCCTGACTCCTTCACCCGCCGGGCTAGGCTCGTGCGGTGCAGCGTCTGAAGTTCCTTCTCTCCAAGCGGTGGGCCCTCTTCCTCGTCGCCGTCGTCCTGCTGACCTGGCTGGCCGTGTGGTTGGGCCAGTGGCAGTTCGGGCGTCTCGAGGACCGCAAGGAACGCAACGCCTCGGTGCTGCGCAACGAGGCTCTGGCTGCTGATCCGGTCGAGGACGTCCTTTCGGTCGAGCACCCGGTCGCCGAGGACACCGAGTGGCGCCACGTCACCGCCACCGGCACCTACCTGCCCGAGGAGACCGTGCACGTGCGCTACCGCACCGGCGCGCAGGGCGCACCTGGCGTCGAGGTGCTGGTCCCGATGGACCTCGGTGACGGCACCGCCGTGATCGTGGACCGTGGCTGGTGGGGCACCGCGAACCGCGGCGCCGTGCCCGACGACGTGCCTGCTCCCCCCTCGGGCGAGGTGACCGTCGACGGCTGGGTGCGCGTCGACGCCGAGGGCGACTCCACTGCCGTCAAGGACCACTCGACCCGCGCCGTCAACAGTGTCGAGATCGCGAAGTCCCTCGACCTCGACGGCATGGAGTTCCTGCAGGGGTTCGTCCAGGTCGAGACCGAGACGCCGGCCCCGGCGGAGTCCTTGACCCTGCCCAGCAAGCCTGAACTCAACGAGGGGCCGCACTTCTTCTACGGCATCCAGTGGTGGTTCTTCGGGTTCCTGGCCGTGGCTGGTTTCGGCTACCTGCTGTGGGACGAGTGGCGTGACCAGCAGGACGAGAGCACCGGCGACGACGTCGCAGGCGGCTCCCCCGACCCCGAGGACGCCTGAGACCAGGACGCCCGGCTCCCGAGCGGGCCGGTCTCAGACCGGCAGCAGCCCGCCGTCGATCGGCAGCTGCACGCCGGTGACGAACCCGGCGCGCGGCGACATCAGGAACGCCGCAGCTGCACCGAACTCCTCGGGACGTCCGTAGCGACCCAGCGGGATCTTCTGCTCCCACGAGGCCCGCGCTGCGTCCGGGTCGGGACGGGTGGCGTCGAGTTCACGGACCCGGTCGGTGTCGATGCGTCCGGGGAGCAGGGTGTTGACCCGGATGCCACGGGCACCCAGTTCATCGGCCATCTCCTTGGCGACCATCGCCAGGCCGGGGCGCAGACCGTTGGAGATGCCGAGGCCCGCCACCGGCGACTTCACGCTGGTGGAGAGCACGAACGCGATCGCGCCGCCGTCGCCGAGGTGAGCGCTGACCTCGCGGGCCAGGCGCACTGCGCCCAGGAAGACCGACTCGAACGCCGAACGCCAGTCCTCGTCGGCAGCGCTGAGCGCGGTGCCGGCTGCTGGACCACCGACGCTGACCAGGGCGCCATCGAGTCGTCCGAAGTGGGCCAACGCGAGGTCGACGAGCGCCTGCGGCGTGTCCGGGTCGGCGTTGTCGCAGGCCAGTCCGACGGCGTTGTCGGCACCGAGGGCAGCCACGGTGCGCGCCACGGCATCGGCGTCACGTGAGGAGATGACCACCTTCGCACCCTCGGCCACCAGCGCCTCGGCGCTGGCCCGGCCGAGGCCGCGGGTGCCTCCGGTGACGATGTGGACGCGGTCGGTCAGCAACAGATCCATGCGTCGAGGCTAACCACGCCCCGATCAGACCGCGGACTGACCCTCGAACTGGGTCGCGTGCAGCTCGGCGTAGAGGCCACGCTGTCCGAGCAGGTCGAGGTGGGTGCCCTGCTCGACAATCTTCCCGCCGTCGACGACGAGGATCTGGTCGGCGTTGCGCACGGTGGAGAGGCGGTGCGCGACGACCAACGAGGTGCGTCCCTCCAGAGCAGCGTCGAGGGCACGCTGGACCGCTGCCTCCGACTCGGAGTCGAGGTGGGCGGTGGCCTCGTCGAGGACGACGACGGCGGGCGACTTCAACAGGAGGCGCGCGATCGCGAGGCGCTGACGCTCACCACCGGAGAGACGGTAGCCCCGGTCCCCGACGACGGTGTCGAGCCCGGCGGGAAGGTTGCGCACCAGGTCAGCGACCTGGGCGCGCTCCAGCGCGTCCCACATCGCTGCCTCGTCGGCGTCACGGCGGGCGTAGGCGAGGTTGGCGCGGATCGTGTCGTGGAACATGTGCGCGTCCTGGGTGACGTACCCGACGGTGTCGGTCAGGGACGCCGAGGTGAGGTCACGCACGTCGACGTCGCCCACGCGGACCTGACCGGAGTCGACGTCGTAGAGGCGCGCCACCAGGTGGGTCAGGGTCGACTTGCCTGCGCCCGAAGGACCGACCAGCGCGATCATCTCGCCCGGGCGGGCAGTGAAGCTGACGCCGTTCAGTACGGGGACACCGGCGTCGCTGCGGGTCTGGGCCACGGCTCCCAGGGACGGCGCGGGAGCCGATCCGGACGCCGGGTAGGCGAAGTGGACGTCGCGGAACTCGACCCCGGCCCGGTTTCCGGCCAGAGTGATCGCGTCGGGCTTCTCAGTGATGGAACTGGGCAGGTCGAGGATCTCGAAGACCCGGTCGAAGCTGACCAGGGCGGTCATGATGTCGATCCGCACGTTGGCCAGCGCCTGCAGCGGTCCGAGCAGTCGCGTCAGCAGGATGGAGAGCGCCACGACGGTACCGACGGTGAGCGAGGCGTTGATCGCCATCACGCCACCGATGCCGTAGACGAGTGCAGTGGCCAGCGCCGGCACCAGCGCCATCACGGCCATGTAGGAGCGCGTGTAGAGGGAGATCTTCACGCCGAGGTCGCGGACCACGGCTGCTTTGCCTGCGTAGTGGGCGTCCTCGAAGGTGGGGCGACCGAAGAGCTTGAGCAACAGGGCGCCACCGATGTTGAAGCGTTCGGTCATGGTGTTGCCCATGTCGGCGTTGCCGTCCATCTGGGCGCGCGTCAGCCCAGAGACCTTCCCGCCGACCCACTTCGAGGCGATCAGCAGGAACGGCACCATCGCCACGCAGGCCAGGGTGACCTGCCAGCTCAGGACGAGCATCGTGGCACCCACGACGACGACGCCGATCAGGTTCGCCACCGTGCTCTGCAGCGTGGAGGTGAAGGCACGCTGGGCACCGATCACGTCATTGTTGAGGCGGGAGACGAGTGCACCGGTCTGGGTCTGGGTGAAGAACGCCAACGGCAGCCGCTGGACGTGGGAGAAGACCTTGGTGCGGAGGTCGTAGATCAGACCTTCGCCGATCCGGCTGGACAGCAGCCCCGATCCGACGGTGAGGAGCGCGCTGACGACTGCGACCACACCGACCGCGACGGCCAGCCACACCACGAGCCGCGTGTCTCCGTCGGCGACGCCGTCGTCGATGATCCGCTGCATCAGCAACGGCGGCACCGCGACGAGCAGTGCGTCGAGGACGGTGAGGGCGAGGAAGAACCCGATGGTGCGGCGGTGCGGACCGGCGAAGGAGAGCACCCGCCGCAGCGCGGTGCGCTCCACCTTGGCCTTCTTGACCGAACGGTCCTGGGCGAGGTGCCCGTGTCCCATGGCCGGTGCGTTCATCGCACGTTCACGTCCTTCGAGGGGTCAGCGCCCCTGTCCCAGGGCCGCTGCGACGGCACGGAAGCGCTGGACCTGCTCGGTGCGCTCGATGCGTCGCTGGGTGTCGAGGTCGCGCTGCTGCGCGCCCTGGAGAATTGTCTTGGTCGCGGAGGCCACGCCGGGCATCGGGGTGCAGATCGCGGCCGCGAACGTGGCGACCGCCTCGTCGAGCTCGGCCACGGGGTGCGCCTGCAACGCCAGCCCGAGGCGGACCGACTCCTCGGCCCCGACCGTCCGGGCGGTCAGGCAGATCTCCAGCGCCCGGCTGTAGCCGACCGCCTCGACCAACGGCTGGGTGCCGGTGAGGTCGGGGACGAGGCCGAGCGCGGACTCCTTCATCGCGAACGCGACGTCGTCGGCCACGATCCGGAAGTCGCACGAGAGCGCGAGCTGGAAGCCGGCGCCCACGGCGTGGCCGGAGACCTTGGCGATCGAGACGAAGCGCGGGTCTCGCAGGAAGGTGAAGCCCTCCTGGTACTCCCCGATCGTGTCGGCCATCGCCTCGTCGGTGCCGGCCAACAGCGCCACGACGCTCTCCTGACCGTCCCCGGGGCCGCGGGGGTCGAGCATCCGACGGTCGAGCCCGGAGGAGAACGTGCCCCCGGCCCCGGTGACCACGACCACCCGCACGTCGTCGCCGATCGCTCGTCCCAGCGCACCGAGTGCCCGCCACATGGCCGGCGTCTGGGCGTTGCGGACCTCGGGGCGGTCGAGGGTGATGGTCGCCACCGGACCCTCGACCTCGTAACGCAGGCCGACGGCCGCGAGCTCCTCGGCGGAAGGTGCGGCAGGTCGGGTGGTGGGCTCGGTCGCAGCAGTCATGGCGCGATCCTAGGGCCGCTTGCTACTCACCGGTAGCCCTTCTGGCGCAGTGAACCCCACCGGTGTGAGTCGCGAAACGGGTCATTTCACGACTCACACCGGTGGGGTCTGCGAGCAGCGAGGGCTCAGGCCAGGGAGACGAGGTCCAGGTAGGTGTCGTTCCAGATGTCCTCGTCGCCGTCGGGCAGGAGCAGCACGCGGTCGGGGTCGAGTGCGCGGACGGCGCCCTCGTCGTGGGTGACCAGGACGATCGCGCCCTCGTAGGAGCGGATGGCGTTCAGGACCTCTTCGCGCGAGGCGGGGTCGAGGTTGTTCGTGGGCTCGTCGAGGAGCAGCACGTTGGCGCTGGAGACGACCAGCGCGGCCAGAGCCAGTCGGGTCTTCTCGCCACCCGAGAGCACCGCGGCGGGCTTGTGGGCGTCGTCACCGGAGAAGAGGAACGATCCCAGGACCGAGCGGGCCTCGGTGTCGGTGAGCTGCGGCGCCGAACGCTGCATGTTCTCCAGGACGGTGCGCGAGGTGTCGAGGGTCTCGTGCTCCTGGGCGTAGTAGCCGACCTTGAGTCCGTGTCCGGCAATGATCTCGCCGCTGTTGGGCTCGTCGACGCCGGCGAGGATGCGCAGCATCGTGGTCTTGCCGGCACCGTTGAAGCCCAGGATGACGACGCGCGAACCCTTGTCGATCGCGAGGTCGACGCCGGTGAAGATCTCCAGTGCGCCGTAGGAGCGCGAGAGGCCCTCGCCCATGAGCGGGGTCTTGCCGCAGGGGGCGGGAGCGGGGAACTTGATCGCGGCGACCTTGTCCTGGGCACGCTCGGCGTCGAGACCGGAGATCATCTTCTCAGCGCGCTTGAGCATCGACTGGGCAGCTGTGGCCTTGGACGCCTTGGCGCGCATCTTGTTGGCCTGGTCGGTGAGGACCTTGGCCTTGGACTCGGCGTTCTGACGCTCGCGACGACGACGACGCTCGTCGGTCTCGCGCTGCGTCATGTACTGCTTCCAGCCCATGTTGTAGACGTCGATCGTGGCGCGGTTGGCGTCCAGGTACAGGACCTTGTTGACCACCGACTCCATGAGCTCGTTGTCGTGGGAGATCACGATGAATCCGCCCTTGTGGTTCTTGAGGAACTCACGCAGCCAGACGATCGAGTCGTGGTCGAGGTGGTTGGTCGGCTCGTCGAGGATCAGGGTCTCGGCGCCGGAGAACAGGATGCGGGCAAGCTCCACACGACGACGCTGACCACCCGAGAGGGTCTTCAGGGGCTGGGCGAGGATCCGCTCCTCGATGCCCAGGCTGGCCGCGATCGTGGCGGCCTCGGACTGGGCGGCGTAGCCACCGTTGGCGTGCAGCTCGTCGTCGGCACGTGAGTACCGACGCATCGCCTTGTCACGCAGCTTCTCGTCGTCGCTGGTCATGTCGATCTCGGCCTGACGCATGCGGCGCACCACGTCGTCGAGCCCACGGGCCGAGAGGATCCGGTCCTGGGCGATGACCTCCGGGTCACCGGCGCGGGGGTCCTGCGGCAGGTAACCGACGTCGCCACTCTTGGAGACGGTGCCACCGTCCGGGGTGGTCCACCCGGCCAGGACCTTGGTCATGGTGGTCTTGCCGGCGCCGTTGCGCCCCACGAGACCCACCTTGTCGCCGGCGGCGACACGGAAGTTGACGCCCTCCATCAGGAGGCGGGCGCCCACACGGATCTCGAGGTCATGAACGGTGATCATCAGCGTCTCTCAACTTGCGGCACGGCATGGCAGCGCCGGCCCGAACGGCCCGACGTGCAACAGGGCCTGGCGGCGGTGCATGTCGCGCAGGCGGCGCGACAGCGCGATCCTACGCGCGGACCTGACCTTCCCCCGACTCGACGACGCCGCCCCTTAGGCTGTGTCACAGGGCCTGCGTGGCCTGCGGCCGCACCTCACAGCCAGCCCGTCGCATCCCCGAGGAGACCCCATGCGTTTCAACCCCAAGGCGAATCTGGACACCAGCCGTACCAGCGACCGGGGGCGTTCCGGGGGCGGAGGGCTCGGAGGCGGTCTCGGCGGCGGCTCCGTTCCCCTGCCCGGCAGCCTCAAGGCCGGCGGTGGCGCTGGCGTCGTGATCGTGCTCCTCGTCGTGCTCGCGACGTCGTGCCTCGGCGGGGGTGGCGGCACCGGTGGTGTCGGCGGCGCGGGGCTGGACCAGATCTTCGGCCAGAGCGCAGGGACCGACGTGTCGCGGATGGCCGGTGAAGACTCCGCCCGCTACGCCTCCTGCAAGACCGGCGAGGACGCGAACTCGTCGGTCGACTGCGCCCGCGTCGCGGTCGAGAACTCCCTCTACGCCTTCTGGGACGACGAGTTCACCGCCCAGGGCAAGAAGTTCCGTCCCGCGGTGGTCAACACCTTCTCCGGCAACGTCTCCACCGCCTGTGGCGCCGCGAGCAGCTCGATGGGTCCGTTCTACTGCCCGGCCGACCAGCAGATCTTCCTCGACACCACCTTCTTCTCCGACGTCCTGGAGGGCCAGTTGGGTGGCCAGGGGGGCGACTTCGTCGAGCCTTACGTCCTGGGCCACGAGTACGGCCACCACATCCAGAACCTGCTGGGCACCATGAACAAGGTCCGCACCCAGCAAGGTGCCGACTCCGACGCCGTGCGCCTCGAGCTGCAGGCCGACTGCTACGCCGGCATGTGGGCCCGATCGGCCGCCGGTCTGGCCGGCGACGACGGGGTCGCGATCATCGAGGAACTGGACCGCAGCGACATCTCCGAAGCACTTGATTCGGCCAAGGCGGTCGGCGACGACCGGATCCAGCAGCGTTCGGGCGGCAAGGTCAACTCCGACGGCTGGACCCACGGCTCGTCGCAGCAGCGGATGAACTGGTTCATGACCGGCTACGAGACCGGTTCGCTGAAGTCCTGTGACACCTTCGCGGCCCGCACCCTCTGACCTCACCCCGGTCCAGATCCGCCGCGGATCAGAAGCGCCGCAACAACCACGACACCTCGTCGGCCCTGCCCGCCAGGGCCGCGAGGTGTCGTCGTTCCAGCTCAGGTGCACACCCCGCAGCCAGAACGCGGTCGGTTCGGGTGGCGACCGTGAAGACGGCCACCGCGCAGGCCACGTCCTTCACCTGTGCAATCTCGCACGTGACGCCGCCGAACTCCGCGCCGTGGACGTAGGCCGGAAGCAGGGCGTCGACGGCCACTCCCGCGGCGGCGGCGTGATAGCCCAGATCGGTGCCACGAGCCGCGACCCCGCTCTGAGCCCAGTCCACGGCGAGCACGTGCCCGTGCGAGATCCCGACGACGTTGTCCGGAGTCAGGTCTCCGTGGCACAGCGAGCGCGGTGCCGCCGCCACCGCAGCCCGGATCGTCTCCCGGCGTGCCCAGACCCGGATGACGTCGGCGAACCCGCCGTGAGCCAGGAGCGCCGTCCACCCTCCTCCCCGTGCAACCATCCGCAGACGTTCATCGAACTGGTTCCTCGCCGCCGCACCTGCGGCCTGCGCATCGCTGCTCGCCAAGGCCTCGCTCCCCCAGGGCCCCAGCCCTGCGGTGGCGAAACGACCCGCAGCAGTCGCGACCTCGACCGGTGCGACGTCGTGACGGAGCACCCGGGCGTGGACCAGAGTGATCCCCTCGTCGTCCTCACGGATCTCCAGGCAGGGCGGCGAACGCAGACCAACCGTGGAAGCGAACACCTGCTGGGCGGCCATCTCTGCCTCGCGCCGCCACCAGGCACCATGGGTGGGGTCGGAACGTTCGTCGGGATCCTCGGGGCCGGGACGCACCAGACGTTTCAGCACCCGTGGCGACAGACCGGGGACCTCCCAGACGCCACGCGACCCCGGCCCTGCTCCCCCGAGGCGTCTCCAGCCCGGATCCGGCTGCCACATGCGGCCATCGTGGCAGAACGACTCAGGTACCGGGGGCGTTCTCGACCTCGACCTGCCAGGACGTGGTTCGCTTGACGAACTCCTCGAGGGTGGCGCGGCGGGGTTCGTCGACGTCGCGGGGACCGTCGATCGTGGTGAACTTCTTCAAAGGAGCAGCGGTGAGGACCTCACGGATCGCATCCGCGTCCCCACCCACCACCACCGGACCCTGCAACCCGGCGAAGTGTTCAACGGCGTACTCCGCTGCTGCTTCGTAGGCCGCGCGGGCCTGGTTGTCGCGGCGCCGGGCGAAGCGCTGCTGGGACTGGCCGCCGGCCTTCGATCGGCCCTGGACGTGACGACGTCCCACCTTGCTCGTCACGATCTGGTCCTTCGCCATCCGCGCGACCGCGAAACCGCCTTTGCGCACCACGAGCACACCCCAGTCCTGGGGCACGTCGTCGGGCAGCCTCGTCGCGGCACCGAAGTACGAGCCGATGCGGAACCACGAACCGTCCGCGGCGGTGTGCACGGTTCCCGGTCGTCTGTCGCCGGAGCCGGAGTCGACGACCTCGCCGTGGCGCGCGACGAAATTCTCCACCCACCGCGGAAGACGTGCGTCGGGCACCTCAAGGGTCGTCACCGCAGTTCGTTCCCCACCACGGCACGCAACGTCTCCGCCACGGCCTGCGCCGAGACGTCCACGGCGTCGACCACCAGGATCACCGCCGGTCGTCCCTCGCCGTCGCAGAGGATCGACAGGGTGCCGGCCACGGGCAGATCCTCGTCACCGTACGCATCCAGGGGCGTGACCAGCGTGACACTCCCCTGGGTGAGGAGTTCGGTGACGAAGTCGTCGGCCTCGGCGCGGGTGGCGCCGTAGCTCCAGGCACCCGGCGTGAGCGCCTGGAGCCCCGAGACACCTTGGTAGGCCTCCAGGTCGTTGAGGTGGAGCTTGGCACGGTGGGTCTCCCAGAAACGCCTGAGGACCACCGGGTCGGGGTGCAGCACCGCTTCGCTCTCCATGAGAACGAGGCTAGCGCCACACACCACCGGAGGTCCTCAGGTGAGTGGTCGAACGACCCTACGAAGGTCAGGCTCAGACGTTGAAGCCGAGCGCGCGCAGCTGCTCGCGACCGTCGTCGGTGATCTTGTCCGGGCCCCACGGCGGCATCCAGACCCAGTTGACCGCGACGTCGGCGACGAGGCCCTCGAGCGCCATCTCGGTCTGGTCCTGGATGACGTCGGTCAGCGGGCAGGCCGCCGAGGTGAGCGTCATGTTGATGACCGCGTTGGAGTTCTCGTCGACGTGGATGCCGTAGACGAGACCCAGGTCGACGACGTTGATGCCGAGCTCGGGGTCGACGACGTCACGCATGGCCTCGACGACGTCGTCGATGTCGACGGTGGACAGGCTGGTGAAGGCCTCACCCTCCGAGGAATGGCCCTGGTGGCCGAGACCCGGCTGGGGCTCGGCGTGGGCGTGACCATGACCGGCGTGGGAGTGACCCGCGTCGGAGTGGTCGTGGCCGCACTCGGAACCGTCGGCGTGGGTGTGGGTGCCCGCAGCGGCCTCGGCAGGCTCGGTGGCCTCCGGCGCGTTCTCCGGGTTGAGCGAGTTGGGGTGCATCACGCTTCCTGGGTGGTGTCGGTGGAGCCGGTCAGCGACTGGGCGGTCGCGTCCTTGAAGGCCATCCACGAGAGCAGGGCGCACTTGACGCGCGCCGGGAACTTGGCGACGCCTGCGAAGGCGATGCCGTCTCCCAGAACGTCCTCGTCCGGCTCGATCTTCCCCTTGCCCTGCATGAGGGTGAGGAAGTTCTCGTGGATCGCCAGCGCGGCGTCCTTGTCGAGTCCGATGAGCAGGTCGGTCATGACCGACGTCGACGCCTGGGAGATCGAGCACCCTTCGGCGTGGTACGAGATGTCGGCGACCTTGTCACCGTCGAGCTGCACACGCAGCGTGATCTCGTCACCACACGTGGGGTTCACGTGGTGCACCTCGGCGCCGAACGGGTCACGCAGACCTGCGTTCAACGGGTTCTTGTAGTGGTCCAGGATGATTTCCTGGTAGAGCGCGTCGAGCTCAGCAGACACTGCTATCAGTCCACCTTGAAGTACGAGCGGGTGTAGTTGAGGCCCTCGATGAGCGCGTCGATCTCCTGCGGAGTCGTGTACAGGTACGACGACATGCGGGTGGAGGCCTGGACGCCGAAGCGGGCGTGGGCCGGCTTCGCACAGTGGTGTCCGGCACGCACGGCAATGCCACGGGTGTCGAGCACCTGAGCGATGTCGTGCGGGTGGACGCCTGCCATTTCGAACGAGATCGCACCGCCACGCAGGGCAGCGTCCAGCGGACCCAGGACCTTGAGGCCCGGAATGCTGGACAAACCCTCGAGCGCGTAGGCGGTGATGGCCTGCTCGTGGGCGTGGATCGCGTCCAGCCCGACGGCCCTGAGGTAGTCCACCGCGGCACCGAGACCGACGGCCTCGACGATCGGCGGAGTACCGGCCTCGAACTTGTGCGGGATCGGGGCGTAGGTCGACTTCGCCATCGTGACCGTGGCGATCATCTCGCCACCACCGAGGAACGGCGGCAGCGCGTCGAGCACCTCGGTACGGCCCCAGAGGACGCCGATGCCGGTCGGGCCGACGACCTTGTGGCCGGTGAAGACCACGATGTCGGCGCCGACGGCCTGGACGTCCACCGTGAGCTGCGGGGCAGCCTGGGAGGCGTCGACGACGGAGACGGCTCCGACCGCGCGGGCCTTGGCCGCCAGCTGCGCCACCGGGTTGACGGTGCCGAGCATGTTGGAGACCCACGTGAACGCGAACACCTTGGTGCGCTCGTTCAGGATCTCGTCGATGTTCGACAGGTCGAGCTGGCCGTCATCGGTCAGTCCGACCCAGCGCAGGGTCGCTCCGGTCCGCTCCGCGAGCATCTGCCACGGGACGATGTTGGAGTGGTGCTCCATCTCGGTGACGAGGATCTCGTCACCCTCCTTCACCTGGAGCGGGCCGCGCCACGCGAGCGTGTTCGCGACCAGGTTGAGCGCCTCGGAGGCGTTCTTGGTGAAGATGACCTCGTCCCGCGACGGGGCGTTCAGGAAGGCAGCGACCTTGTCGCGGCCTCCCTCGAACGCCTCCGTCGACTCGGCCCCCAGCGCGTGCATCGCTCGCGCGATGTTGGCGTTGTGGTGCTCGAGGTGGTCGACCATCGTGTCGATGACGACCTGCGGCTTCTGCGACGTGTTCGCGCTGTCGAGGTAGACGAGACGCTTGCCGCCCGAAACCGTGCGCTCGAGGATCGGGAAGTCGTTCCTGATGACCTCGAGCTCGGGGAGCAGACCGGGGAGCGACATGGTCAGTTCGCAGCCTTGACGTACTCGTCGTAACCGGTGGTCTCGAGCTGGTCGGCCAGCTCGGGGCCGCCCTGAGCAGCGATGCGGCCGGCGACGAAGACGTGCACGAAGTCGGGCTTGATGTAGCGCAGGATGCGGGTGTAGTGGGTGATGAGGAGAACACCCTTGTCGCCGTTGGCCGAGAAGCGGTTGACGCCCTCGGAGACGACCTTGAGGGCGTCGATGTCGAGGCCGGAGTCGGTCTCGTCGAGGACGGCGACCTTCGGGTTCAGCAGCTCGAGCTGAGCGATCTCGTGACGCTTCTTCTCACCACCGGAGAAGCCCTCGTTGACCGAGCGCTGCGCGAAGGTGGCGTCGAGACCGTTGGCGGCCAGGGCGGCGTTGACGTCCTTGACCCAGGTGCGGAGCTTGGGAGCCTCGCCGTCGATCGCGGTCTTGGCGGTGCGCAGGAAGTTGGTCACCGACACGCCGGGGATCTCGACCGGGTACTGCATGGCCAGGAACAGGCCGGCGCGGGCGCGCTCGTCGACGGACATCTCGAGGACGTTCTCACCGTCGAGCAGGATCTCGCCGCCGGTGACGGTGTACTTCGGGTGACCGGCGATGGTGTACGCCAGGGTCGACTTGCCCGAACCGTTGGGACCCATGATCGCGTGGGTCTCGCCGTCCTTGATGGTGAGCGTGACGCCCTTCAGGATCTCCTTGGCGCCTTCGTCGGTCTCGACGGTGACGTGGAGGTCCTTGATCTCAAGAGTGCTCATGAGTTGTTTCTCTTCTCTGTCTCGAAAGTCTGTGTCTTACGGCGTGACGCCGTTGAGGGTCCGGGTGACGTCGACGAGCACGTCGTCGCCGTCCACCTGGACCGGGAAGGTGGCCACCGGCTCGGTCGCGGGCGGGCAGTTCGGCTCGCCCGTGCGCAGGTCGAAGGTGGCTCCGTGGGCCCAGCACTCGATCGCGCAGTTCTCCACGTCGCCCTCGGAGAGGGCCACCATCGCGTGCGAGCACTCGTCCTTGATCGCGTAGTACTCGCCGGCCTCGCGGGCCAGGGCCACGTCGACTCCGTCGAGGGTGACGCTCAGGGCGGCGCCGTCACGGAAGTCCGCGACGGCAGCTGCACGCTGGAAGGCCATCAGATGGACTTCCCGATGACGTTCTTGGAAAGCTCGGCCTCGACGGTCTTGACGAGCTGCTCCTCGATCGCGGGGACGTCGATCTTGCGGATCAGGTCGTTGAAGAAGCCGTGCACGACCAGGCGCTGGGCCTCCTTCTCGCTGATGCCGCGCGAGCGGAGGTAGAAGAGCTGCTCGTCGTCGAAGCGGGCGGTGGCGGAGGCGTGGCCGGCACCGGCGATCTCACCGGTCTCGATCTCGAGGTTCGGCACGGAGTCGCACAGGGTGCCGTCGGTGAGGATGAGGTTGCGGTTCTCCTCGTAGGTCTCGATGCCCTCGGCAGCCTTGCGGATCAGGACGTTGCCGATCCAGACCGCGTGCGCGCCCTCGCCCTGCAGCGCGCCCTTGTAGGCGACGTTGGAGGAGGTCTTCGGCTGGTTGTGATCAGCGAAGAGACGGTGCTCGATGTGCTGGCCGGCGTCGGCGAAGTACAGACCGAGCATCTCGGCGGAGCCACCGGGACCGGAGTAGCGCACGTTGGCGTCCATGCGGACCAGGTCGCCACCGAAGGTGACGGCCGTGTGCTTGTACGCGGCATCGCGGCCCACGAGGGCCTCGGTGTGGGTCAGGTGGGTGGCGTCGTCGGCCCAGTCCTGCAGGGAGACGACGGAGACCTGGGCGGAGTCACCCACGCGGATCTCGACCACCTGGGCCAGCGCGGCGGAGCCGGTGTGGCGCAGCACGACGACGGCCTTGGAGAAGTTGCCGAAGCGGAGGACGACGTGGCCGGCCTCGGTGTTGTCGGCGTTCTCGCCCACGAGGTTGATGACGATCGGCTCGGCGATCTCGGCCTCGGCCGGGACGTCGACGAGCAGCGTGTCGGTGACCTCGTCGAGAATGCGGGCGCCGAAGAGGGTGGCGGGCTTGAAGCCCGAGATGCCGCGCAGGGCGGCGGCCTCGTCACCGGTGACGTTCTCGACCCGGACACCCTCGGGGGTGTTGAAGGAGACGTCGGTGGTGGAGGCGTTGAAGACGGCGTCGGAAGCCAGACCCTTGAGTCGCTTCAGGGGGGTGAAGCGCCAGGTCTCCTCACGGCCCGTGGGAGCAGCGTGGTCGGCGACGTCGTACGAGCCGGTCGGGTGGAGGTGGGACTCCACCTTGCCCTGCTCGAGAGCCGCGGCGACCGTGTCGCGGGCGGTGTCAGTAACAGTCACGAGAGTTCTTTCCATTTCGATGTGGTGCGGGGACACCGACCCGGACGGGCCGGGCCGGTGCACCCCGTAAGCCTGCGAGGGAGAAGGGGGCCGGCGTCAGCCGACCGCGCCCTCCATCTGCAGCTCGATCAGGCGGTTGAGCTCCAGGGCGTACTCCATCGGGAGCTCCTTGGCGATCGGCTCGACGAAACCACGCACGATGGTGGCCATCGCCTCGTCCTGCTCCATGCCTCGCGACATGAGGTAGAAGAGCTGGTCGTCGGAGACCTTCGAGACGCTGGCCTCGTGCCCCATCTGCACGTCGTCCTCGCGGATGTCGACGTAGGGGTACGTGTCCGAACGAGAGATCTGGTCGACGAGCAGAGCGTCGCAGAGGACGTTGGACTTGGAGCCGTGGGCACCCTCGTTGACCTGGATCAGGCCACGGTAGGAGGTGCGGCCACCGCCACGGGCCACCGACTTCGACAGGATCGACGACGAGGTGTTGGGGGCGGCGTGGACCATCTTGGCGCCGGCGTCCTGGTGCTGTCCCTCGCCCGCGAACGCGATGGAGAGCGTCTCGCCCTTGGCGTGCTCACCCATCAGGTACACGGCCGGGTACTTCATGGTGACCTTGGAACCGATGTTGCCGTCGACCCACTCCATGGTCGCGCCGGCTTCGCAGACAGCGCGCTTGGTGACGAGGTTGTAGACGTTGTTCGACCAGTTCTGGATGGTCGTGTAACGGCAGCGGCCACCCTTCTTGACGATGATCTCGACGACCGCGGAGTGCAGCGAGTCCGAGGAGTAGATCGGGGCGGTGCAACCCTCGACGTAGTGGACGTAGGCGTCCTCGTCGACGATGATCAGCGTCCGCTCGAACTGACCCATGTTCTCGGTGTTGATGCGGAAGTACGCCTGCAACGGGATGTCCACGTGGACGCCCTTGGGCACGTAGATGAACGAGCCACCCGACCAGACGGCGGTGTTCAGTGCGGAGAACTTGTTGTCGCCGGTGGGAATGATCGTGCCGAAGTACTCCCGGAAGAGCTCCTCGTGCTCACGCAGCGCCGTGTCGGTGTCGACGAAGATGACGCCCTGCTCCTCGAGGTCCTCACGGATCGAGTGGTAGACGACCTCGGACTCGTACTGGGCCGCGACACCGGAGACCAGGCGCTGCTTCTCGGCCTCGGGGATGCCGAGCTTGTCGTAGGTGTTCTTGATGTCCTCGGGCAGCTCGTCCCACGAAGCAGCCTGCTTCTCGGACGAACGCACGAAGTACTTGATGTTGTCGAAGTCGATGCCGCCAAGCTCGGAGCCCCAGGTCGGCATGGGCTTGCGCTCGAAGAGCTTGAGGCCCTTCATGCGCATGTCGAGCATCCACTGGGGCTCGGACTTCTTGTTCGAGATGTCGGCGACGACGTCCTCGTTGAGACCGCGCTTGGCCTTCTGTCCGGCCTCGTCGGAGTCGGACCAACCGAAGTCGTACCGACCGATGTCCTTCAACCCGGGGTTGAGTTCTTCGATGGACGTCATTTCAGCCTTCTTCCTTGCTCTTCGGGATGCAGGTCGTGCACACGCCGTCACCGTGGGCGATCGTGGCCAGACGCTGCACATGGGTGCCGAGGACCTTGCCGATGGCTTCGGTCTCGGCCTCGCACAACTGGGGAAACTCGTGGGCGACCTGGGAGACCGGGCAGTGCTGCTGGCACAGCTGGTCACCCACGCCGACGACGGGGAGCTGGCGGACACTGGCCGCGTAGCCCTCGTCGGTGAAGACCTTCGCCAGCGCCTCGGCGGGGCTCAGGTCGGGGTGGGAACGGGTCACGACGGCGTAGTCACGTTCGATGAACGCCACGCGACGTCGTGCGAATTCCACGACCGCCTCCTCGCCGGAGGTCTCGCGCAGGAAACGCAGAGCCTGGGCGGCGAGGTCGTCGTAGCGCTGCTCGAACTGCTCGCGCCCCTCGGCGGTGATCACGAAGACCTTCGCCGGGCGTCCGCGTCCGCGTGATCCGTAGACCTTCTGCTCGCGACCCTCGAGGATCCCGTCGGTGACGAGATGGTCGAGGTGGCGTCGCACAGCAGCTGCGGTCAGGCGGAGCCGGGCAGCAAGTTCGGCCGTCGTGGACGGTCCGTTCTCCAGGATCGACCGCACCACCCGGTCACGGGTGGAGGCGTCGCCGACGGCGACTGCAGGGCTACGGACGAATTCCACAACACAATTGTCACTTTAATGGAGGACACGTTTCAAGTAAGGCCCTCCTAAGTGCGGACGGCACCCCCGCATGAGGGGTGCCCACGACGTGGCGTGACTCACACTCGCGTCTCGTCATGCGGTGGGATGCGGGCGCCTCGCGATGGAGTCACGCCTCCCGAGGACCGGCCTCATGGGGTTGCTCCCTAGAATGACGAGGTGCCAACAGCCGACGCCGCAGTGCTCGTCGAATCGCTCGTGATGAAGTACGGCGACAAGACGGCAGTCGACAACCTCTCGCTCACCGTCCAGCGCGGGACCATCACCTCGGTGTTGGGTCCCAACGGCGCCGGGAAGACGACCACCCTCGAGACCTGCGAGGGGTACCGACGTCCCCACGCCGGCCGCGTCCGGGTGCTGGGGCTCGACCCCGTCGCCGACCGCCGCGCCCTGCTGCCCCGGATCGGGGTGATGCTGCAGGGCGGCGGCGCCTGGTCCGGTGTCCGCGCCGACGAGATGCTGCGCCACGTCGCCTCGCTGCACGCGAACCCCCTCGACATCGGTGCTCTCTCCGAGCGTCTCGGACTGGAGGAGTGCGGTCGGACGCCGTTCCGGCGCCTGTCCGGAGGACAGCAGCAGCGCCTCGGCCTCGCGATGGCCGTCGTGGGTCGCCCCGAGGTGGTCTTCGTCGACGAACCCACCGCGGGCATGGACCCTGCCATCCGACGCCAGACCTGGGCGCTCCTGGAAGAACTGCGTGACAGCGGCGTCACCGTCGTCCTGACCACGCACTACCTCGAAGAGGCAGAACGCCTCAGCGACGTGGTGCACATCGTCGACCACGGCCGCGTGGTCCGCTCGGGCACTCCGGCCGAGATCACCGGACAGGGCAGCGCCGAGTTGCGACTCACGAGCGTCGCTCCCCTTCACGACGACGCGGTGAGCGACCTCGGCCGCCTCCTCGCCCACGACGGCGGACAGGTACGACGCGTGGACGCGCACAGCCTCACCGGACGGGTCGCACCGGGCACCGGCACCCTCTCGGTGCTGTTGTCCTGGGCCGCGACCCACGAGGTACAGACCCAGCGCCTCAGCCTGGGACAGCGCACCCTCGAGGACGTCTACCTCGAGCTCACCTCCCGCTCCGCCCTCCAGGAGGCCCCTGCATGAGCGCCCTCGACCTGAGCCCGGCCCCCGGCAGCGCGCCGCTGTGGCGCCAGGTCCGCACGCAAGCGGTCATGGAGGCCAAGCTCATGATGCGCAACGGCGAGCAGGTGGGCGTGGCGATCTTCGTGCCGCTGCTGGCCCTCGTCGTCGGCGTCGCCGGTGCCGACAAGGCCGGTCTCGACTTCGACCACACCACGATCGACGTGCTCACCCCCGGCGTCCTGGCCCTCGGCCTGATGTCCACCGCCTTCACCGCACTGGCGATCGCCACCGGCTTCGAACGACGCTACGGCCTGATCAAGCGCCTGGGCGCCTCTCCGCTGCCGCGCCACGGACTGCTGATGGGCAAGATGCTCGCGCTCGTCAGCGTCCAGGTGCTGCAGGTCGTCGTGATCTGCTCCGTCGCGCTCGCCATGGGCTGGAACCCTCCCTCGGCGCAGGGAGCCCTGTGGGGGTTGACGGTCGGGCTCCTCGGCAGCGCGGCGTTCGCGAGTTGGGCGCTGCTGCTTGCCGGCACCGTCCGTGCCGAGGCCACCCTGGCCATCTCCAACCTCGTCTACCTGCTGCTGATGGCCGGCGGCGGTGTGCTCGTCCCGGTCGCCAACTACGGGGTCGTCTCCAACTTCCTGCTGTGGTTCCCCAGCGGAGCCCTGGGCGAAGGCCTGCGCACCGCTCTGCTCGACGGCCAGCAGGCCTCCTTCTCCGTCCTCGTCCTGGCCGTCTGGGCCGTCATCGGGGCGATGCTCGCCTCGCGCTACTTCAAGTGGGAGTGACTTCTTCCGTGAACACCCGCGACAACGTCGTCGGAACCGCAACGACCGGCTTCACCGCCTCCCCGTGGGCCCTGCGCTGGCTCCGCCCCCTGGCCCTGGCCAACCTGGTCGCGAACATCCTCATCGTCGTCACCGGCGGCATCGTGCGCCTGACGGGCTCAGGACTGGGCTGTGACACCTGGCCCAAGTGCACCGAGGACCGCTACACCGCGCACGCCGAGACCGGCATCCACGGGGCGATCGAGTTCGGCAACCGCATGCTCACCTGGATCCTGGTCGCACTCGCGATCGCGTTCGTGGTGGCAGCCTTCAAGTCCAACGACCGTCGCACCCGCATCCTGTCGGTGCTCGTCGCCGTCGGGATCCCGCTGCAGGCGGTGCTGGGCGGCATCACTGTGCTCACCGACCTCAACCCGTGGGTGGTCTCGCTGCACCTCATGGCGTCGATGCTCATGATCGCCTTCTGCGTCCTCGCTCTGGACCACCTCTCCGGTTCCGCCCGGCCCGCTGCGCCCGCCCTGCTGGGACGTCTGGCCTGGGCCCTGCTGCTGCTCGGCTGGGTGATCCTCTACCTCGGCACCATCGTGACCGGCTCCGGCCCGCACGCCGGAGACGTGGACGCCAAGCGCAACGGGCTCAGCCCCGAGAACACCGCCAAGATCCATGCCTGGACGGTCTACCTCCTGTGCCTGGGCACCGTCGTCCTGCTCTGGCTGTCGCGTCGTCGTGGCCTCACCCTGGTGCTGCGCGCCGGCCTCGTCCTGCTCGGGGTCGAACTGTTCCAGGGCGTTGTCGGGTACGTGCAGTACTTCAACGGTCTGCCCGAAGTGCTCGTGATCGCGCACATGCTCGGCGCCGGCCTCCTCTCCGCCGCCGTCACGTGGGTGGTCCTGGCCACGCAACACTCCGACGGAGGCGTCCTCGTGGGCACCCTCACGTCCGCCGGCTCCGACGAGCCGCTCCGCTGAGCTCGCGCCACCCCTAGACTGACTGGTCGTCGGTCCCATCTCCGTCCGGGAAGTGAACCCCATGAAGACCCTCCGCCTCGCTCGTCGTCTCGGCGTCGTCGCCACGGCCACCGCCCTCGTCCTCCTCAGCACCACCCCCGGACACGCCGCGCCGGCGGCCGGAGCCCCCGAGGCCACCGCGCCGACCGCGCCTGCCCTCCCGGGCAAGGTCCGCCTGGGCACCAAGAGTTCCGACGTCCGCATCCTGCAGAGCCGTCTCAACCAGCTCGGCCTCCACGACGACTACATCACCGCCACCTTCGACGAGGACACCCGGCACGCAGTCGCCGTCTTCCAGAAGCGCAACAAGCTCAAGGGAGCCTCCGGCGTGGCCGGCAAGACGGTGTGGAAGAAGCTCTACGCCGTCACCCGCGCCCCCAGCAAGGCCGAGCTGCGCAACGACTACACCGTCGGCAAGGTGCTGCTGAAGAAGGGCTCGAAGAACACCCGGGTCCGTACCCTCGAGGCGCGCCTCAAGCAGCAGAAGGTCTTCTCGGGCAAGGTCAACGCCACCTACGACGCGAAGACCGTCAAGGCCGTGAAGAAGTTCCAGGCCAAGGTCAAGATTCCCGTCTCCGGCAAGGTCGACGCCCGCACCCTGGCCAAGCTCGAGGCGCGCACCCGCACCCCCAACCGCACCGAGCTCTTCAACCTCACGGTTCACGGTTCGGCACTGGACGCCCGGTGCAAGACCGGCCGAGTGCTGTGCATCGACAAGTCCACCAACTCGATGCGCTGGGTCGTCGACGGCGTCGTGACCTCCTTCAAGGCCGGCGGCGCCACCAAGACCTCCATCGACGTCCGCTTCGGCAACGTGACCAAGACCCCCACTCGCGAGGGCGAGTTCACGGTCTTCCGCAAGTCGCGTGACCACGTCTCCAGCCTCTACGGCTCCCCGATGCCGTTCGCGATGTTCTTCTCCGGTGGTCAGGCCGTGCACTTCTCGAGCGACTTCGCAGCTCGCGGCTACAACGGCGCCTCGCACGGATGCGTCAACGTCCGCGACCGCGCCGCGATCGTGAAGCTCTTCGACGACATCGTCCGACTGGGCGACAAGGTCGTCGTGTACCGCTCCTGATCTCACTTCTGCTCACCACACCCACTACCTGCCTGCCTGCTTGCTGGAGTATCCGTGCCCTCTGCCTCCCCCGCGCGCCCTCCGTTGTTCACGGTCGTCTCGGCCTGCTACAACGTTGCGCGCTACCTCCCCGCCTTCATCGCCTCGATCGACGCCCAGGACGTCGATCCCGCGTTGCTGGAGGTGATCATGGTCGACGACGGCTCGAGCGACGACACCCTGCAGGTGCTCAACGCCTGGGCAGAGCGTCGTCCCGGCGTCGTTCGGGTGATCACGCAGGAGAACGCTGGCCAGGGTGCTGCTCGCAACACCGGCATGGCTCAGGCCACCGGCGAGTGGATCACCTTCCCCGACCCCGATGACGTCCTCGACCCCGACTACTTCAGCCGGGCCGCCGCCGCAGTGCGCCGTCACCCCAAGATCCACATGGTCGCCACCAGTCGGTGGCTCCTCAACGACCACACCGGCGGGCTCTCCGACGTGCACCCGCTGCGCGCGCAGTTCCGGTCCGAGGGCGTCTACAACCTGGCCGTCAACCACACGTTCTTCCACGGTGGCGCGGTCGCGTCGTTCATGCGCACCGACCGGATCCGCACCGAGGGTCTCACCTTCGACGGCCGGATCCGCCCCAACTTCGAGGACGGGCACTTCAGCGCCCGGTACCTCCTGAGCGTGGCCGAGCCCAAGGTCGCCTTCCTCACCACCCGCTACCACTACCGCAAGCGCGCCGACGGCTCCTCGACGTTGCAGAACGCCCTCGGCGATCGTCGTCGCTACAGCGACGTCCTGCGCCACGGCTACCTGTCCGTGCTCACCGAGGCGGTGCGCGTGCGCGGCCACGTCCCGCTGTGGCTGCAGAACTTCGTGCTCTACGAGCTCTCCTACTACGTGGGCCGCGAGGACGCAGCTGTCGGCACCCTGGCTCCGCTCGACGTGCGCGAGGAGTTCCACGCCCTGCTCGCCGAGATCACCGCGCTGCTCGACCCCGTCGCGATCCGCTCGTACCGACGCACCTCGATGAGCACCACCACCCGCGTGGCGCTCGAGCACGGCTGGCGTTCCGAGCCGTGGGTCCAGCCCTACGTCGTGGCCAGTGACCATGACACCGGTCGCGACCTGGTCCGGATCAGCTACCGCTACACCGGCGCAGCACCGCAGGAGCGGATCATGCTCGGCGAGCGTCAGGTCGAGCCGACCGCGGCCAAGGTCCGCGACGTCATGATCCAGGGCCGCGCCGTCGTCCATGAACGCATCATCTGGATCCCCCTCAAGCGCGTCCGCGTCGAGCTGGACGGTCGTCCGGCCCAGTTCCTGCCGGCTGATCCTCCGCTCGCACACCCCGTGCTGCGGCCCCAGGACCTCGGCAAGGACCCTCTCGCCCACCGCTCCCGAGCGAGGACGGGTCCGCTCGGCGTGCGCGACCGCATCACCTTGACGCTGGCGCACTCCAAGCCAGTGCGCGACAAGTACCGCGACGCCTGGGTCCTGATCGACCGCGTCCACAACTCCGACGACAGCGCCGAGCACCTCTTCAAGCACCTGCGCGCAGAGGAGCCCGACATCAACGCCTGGTTCGTGGTCGAGGAGGACACCCCCTGTTGGCACCGCCTGCGGGCCGAGTACGGCAACCGGATCGTGGCCCACGGCAGCGACACGTGGAAGCTGCTCATGCTCAATGCGACGCGTCTGATCTCCAGCCATGCCGATCAGGCCATCGTGCGACCGCCCGCCCTGCGCGCCTTCGGTTCGCCGAAGGCCAAGTTCGTCTTCCTCCAGCACGGCGTGATCAAGGACGATCTCTCGGGATGGCTCAACGGCCGCCCGATCGATCTCTTCGTCACCAGCACCCACGGCGAGTACAACTCCGTGGTCGACGACCACACCGCCTACCGTTTCACCTCCCGCGAGACGGTGCTGACCGGTCTGCCGCGCTTCGACATGCTGCACCGCGCCGGTGCCGCGTTCCCCCCGGAGAAGCGCGATCTCATCCTGATCTCCCCCACCTGGCGCGACAACCTCGTCGCACCCCTGCGCCCCGGAAGCCAGCGCCGGAGCGCCTACGACTGGATCACCGAGACTCCGTACTGGCAGAACTGGTCGGGCCTGATCCTCTCCGAGGACCTCGAGCGCCTGGGCCGCGAACAGGGCCTGAGCGTCGCCCTGCTGCCGCACCCCAACATGGACGAGGCCCTCGAGGCCATGGAACTCCCCGACCACGTGAAGCGTTTCAGCTTCAACTCCGACGTCGACGTGCGCGAGATCTTCGCCCGTGCTGCCGTGCTGGTGACCGACTATTCCTCGACGGCCTTCAACTCGGCCTACATCGGTCGCCCGGTCGTGTACTTCCAGTTCGACCAGAAGCCGGGCCAGGAGAGTCGCCACGTCGGCCTCCCCGGCTACTTCGACTACGCCCGCGACGGCTTCGGTCCCGTGGTCCACGAGATCGCCGAGGCGGAGGCCGAGATCCGCGCCACCGTCGAGCACGGTCGCGAGAGCCGCGAGCCCTGGCGAGCACGCATCGAGGAGACCTTCCCCATGCGTGACGACAACAACTCCCGCCGGGTCACCCGCGAGATCAAGAAGATGGCTCGTCCCACCAAGGTCCGCTTCGTTCGCACCGACGAAGCCTGACCCCGGACTGCCGCCGCTAGTACGACGACGAAGGCCCCCTCCCAGATGGCGGGTTCTAGCGGTCCTCGCAACACCCAGTGATGGGAGTTGCGAGGACCGTGGTCATTTCGCAGGAGTTGAAGCAGGCGTTCTTTGATCGGCTGGACGTGGTGGGCAGTGTGACGGTCGCTGCGCGTGATGTCGGGCTGAACCGGCACACAGCGGCTGGCCTGGCTCGTCGCGCGGGTCGGCGTTCGGTGGCGGTGCGGCCGGGGCATCCGGGGCGCGTGTTGTACGAGGAGTTGCGGCGTTCCGGGGTGTCGCGCCGGGAGGCCGCTTCCCGAGTCGGGGTGCACGTGCGCACCGCGCAGGACTGGGATCACGGTGTC
Organism: Nocardioides yefusunii; assembly: GCF_004014875.1. Taxonomy (NCBI): domain Bacteria; kingdom Bacillati; phylum Actinomycetota; class Actinomycetes; order Propionibacteriales; family Nocardioidaceae; genus Nocardioides; species Nocardioides yefusunii. The sequence goes on from NZ_CP034929.1 coordinate 1,790,506, forward strand.
CGCCACAGCGGTGGGGCCAACGTGCGGATCTATCCCGATGGACGCCGTGTGGACTACACGAGCCGGCGGACCACTATGGGATGTGTGGCCCCTGTGTTGAGTGTTGTCGAGAAGCCGTTACACCCGCGGTTTCTGTCGCTGGCTGATCGCGAGCGGATCCGTGACCTGTTGAGCGAGGGGCGTTCACGTCGCGAGGTCGCTCGCCGGTTGGGGCGTGCACCGTCGACCATCACCCGGGAGATCGCGGCCAACACGGTGTCGGGTGTGTATCGGCCGTACGCTGCCCAACGGGCGTCGGCTGCACGCCGGCCGAGACCCAAGACTCGCAAACTGTTGCTCGACGGTCCGCTGCGTGAATTCGTGTCCCAGGGACTGCGCCAGGAGTGGTCGCCTGAGCAGATCAGTAACGCCCTTCGCAAGGAGCATCCCGATGACCAGGCCATGCGCGTGAGCCACGAAACGATCTACCAGGCGCTGTACTTCCAGGCCCGTGGCGGGCTCAAGAAGGAAGTCCAAGCCGCCATCCGGACCGGACGCACGCGCCGCAAACCGCACCGCGATCCGAACCAACGCACGAGCAGGTTTGTTGATCCGATGGTCATGATCAGTGAGCGTCCTGCTGAGGTTGCTGATCGTGCGGTCCCGGGACACTGGGAGGGCGATCTGATCACGGGCGCGTTTAACAAGACCGCGATCGGGACCCTGGTCGAACGCACCACCCGCTACGTCATGTTGCTGCACCTGCCGAACGGGCACACCGCTGAAGAGGTCAGGGACGCGTTGACGGCCCAGATCGAGACGTTGCCGGCGCACCTGCGGGGATCGTTGACCTGGGACCAGGGCGCGGAAATGGCAGGCCACAAGCAGTTCACGATTGCCACGGGTGTGCCGGTGTACTTCTGTGACCCCGCGTCACCGTGGCAGCGCGGGAGCAACGAGAACACCAACGGGCTCCTGCGTCAGTACTTCCCCAAGGGAACCGATCTGTCGATGTACGGGCCAGAGGATCTGGAGCACGTCGCGCAGAAACTCAATGGCCGTCCACGCAAAACGCTCGGCTGGGATACCCCAGCCGAGCGTCTGCGTGTTCTACTCACCAGCTAAGAAACCGGTCGGTGTTGCGATGACCCCTTGAAACCGCCGATCTGGGAGGGGGCCTTCGTCGTGCTGCTGGGCCTCAGGTGAGCAGCGGCTCGATCGCCAGCGTCACGAAGAGCAGCGAGAGGTACAGGTTCGAGTTGTGGAACAGGCGCATCGGCGCGATGTCCGCCAGGTGGTTGGACTTCTTGGTCCGGCCGTACAGCTTGTGCGCCTCGAGGAGGAAGTACGCACCCAGGACACCCGCCACGACCGGGTAGATCCAACCGGTGTCAGCGATCGGCCACAGGCTCATCGAGACCGCGACCATCACCCAGGAGTACATGACGATCTGCTTGCCGACGACGTGGGCAGGAGCCACGACGGGAAGCATCGGGACATCGACCTGGGCATAGTCCTCGCGGTACTTGAGCGCGAGGGCCCAGGTGTGCGGCGGGGTCCAGAAGAAGACGACCAGGAACAGCACGAAGGGCTCCCAGGCGAGCTCGCCGGTGACCGACGTCCATCCGATCATCGCGGGGAAGCAACCAGCGATGCCGCCCCAGACGATGTTCTGGGTGGTGCGACGCTTGAGCAGCATCGTGTAGACGAAGACGTAGAACGCATTCGCACCGAGCGAGAGCATCGCCGAGAGCGGGTTCACGCCGAACCACAGGACCAGCGTCGAGCCGACCGCCAGGATCGTGGCGAAGATCAGCGCCGAGACCGGGCTGACGACGTGTGCCGGCAGGGCGCGACGACGCGTACGACGCATCTGCTCGTCGATGTCGCGGTCGTAGATGCAGTTGTACGCCGAGGCGGAACCGGCGCTCATCGCACCGCCGAGGACGGTCCACAGGACGAGGTCGAGGGCCGGCACGCCTCGCTGGGCGAAGAACATGACGGGGACCGTCGTCAGGAGCAACAGCTCCATGACACGGGGCTTCGTCAGTCCCACGTACGCAGCGATGACGTCCTTGACGGTCGCTCTACCCCTGTCGGTTCCCTCCTCGGAATTCTGGGAGGGGTTCTCGGCGGTCGAAGCCGAGCGGGCGACGTAGGTCACGGTGAAGAACCTCGGTGCTTGGGGAGTGATGCGGTATCGAGTCTAGCCCGCCGCACCAGTAGGCTCGGACTTGCCGTAGACCTCCCCCCGCCCACGAAGAGGACGCACGTGACCACTGCCACCAACTCGAAGACCACTCTCGAGTGGACCGACCTCGACGCGAAGGCGGTCGACACCGCCCGCCTGCTTGCCATGGACGCCGTGCAGAAGGTCGGCAACGGCCACCCCGGCACCGCCGTCAGCCTTGCGCCGGTCGCGCACCTCCTCTTCCAGAAGGTGATGAAGCACTCACCTGCCGACCCCCACTGGATCGCGCGCGACCGCTTCGTCCTCTCCTGCGGACACACCTCGCTGACCCTCTACAACCAGCTGTTCCTGGCCGGTTTCGGTCTCGAGATCGACGACATCAAGGCACTCCGCACCTGGGGCTCCCTCACCCCGGGACACCCCGAGTACCGCCACACGGCCGGCGTCGAGACCACCACCGGTCCGCTCGGCCAGGGCATCGCGAACGCCGTCGGCATGGCCATGGCCGCCCGTCGACAGCGCGGCATGCTCGACCCCGAGGCCCCCGTGGGCGAGTCGATCTTCGACCACCACGTGTTCTGCATCGCCTCCGACGGTGACCTGCAGGAAGGTGTCTCGGCCGAGGCCTCCTCCATCGCCGGTCACCAGCAGCTCGGCAACCTCACCCTGATCTACGACGCCAACCAGATCTCCATCGAGGAGGACACCGACGTCGCCTTCACCGAGGACGTGGCCAAGCGCTACGAGGCCTACGGCTGGGACGTCCGCGTCGTCGACTGGGCCGGAAACCGCAACGGCGCCGAGTACGTCGAGGACGTCGCCGAGCTCTTCGACGCCATCGAGGCCGGCAAGGCCGTCACCGACAAGCCGACCTTCATCGTCCTCAAGACGATCATCGCCTGGCCCGCCCCGAAGGCCCAGGGCACCGGTGCCTCCCACGGTTCCGCCCTCGGCGACGACGAGATCAAGGCCACCAAGGCGCTCCTCGGGTTCGACCCCGAGGCCACCTTCGCCGTCTCCGACGAGGTCCTGGCCCACACCCGCTCCGCCGTGACCCGCGGTCTGGCGCTGCAGGCCGAGTTCGACGAGGCGTTCGCCGCCTGGGCTGCTGCCCACCCCGAGCGTGCGGCCCTGCTCGAGCGCATCTCGACCCGCACGCTGCCCGCGGGCTTCGCCGACAACCTGCCGGTCTACCCGGCCGACGCGAAGGGCCTCGCCACCCGCAAGGCCTCCGGTGAGGTCATCAACGCCCTCGCCGCGACGCTCCCTGAGCTGTGGGGCGGCTCGGCCGACCTCGCCGAGTCCAACAACACCACGATCAAGGGTGCGGACTCCTTCATTCCGGTCCAGCACACCACCAGCCACTGGAACGGGAACCCGTACGGCCGCGTGCTGCACTTCGGCATCCGTGAGCACGCCATGGGCGCGATCATGAACGGCATCACCCTGCACGGTGGCACCCGCGTCTTCGGCGGCACCTTCCTGCAGTTCGCCGACTACATGCGTCCCTCGGTCCGCCTCGCGGCCCTGATGGGTCTCCCGGTCACCTACGTCTGGACCCACGACTCCATCGGCCTCGGCGAGGACGGCCCGACCCACCAGCCGATCGAGCACGTCGCCGCCCTGCGCGCCATCCCGGGCCTCGACGTCGTTCGCCCGGCCGACGCCAACGAGACCGCCGCCGCATGGAAGGCCGTCATGGAGCGCACCGACCGCCCCGCCGGTCTCGCGCTCAGCCGCCAGAACCTCCCGACCTTCCCGCGTGGCGAGCAGGGCTACGCCACCACCGAGGGTGTCGCCAAGGGTGGATACGTCCTCCTCGACACCGAGGGCACCCCGGACGTCGTCCTGGTCGCCACCGGTTCCGAAGTCCAGCTGGCCGTCGCCGCCCGTGAGGCCCTGGCCGCCGAGGGCGTCGCCGCCCGCGTCGTCTCCATGCCCTGCATCGAGTGGTTCAACGAGCAGGACAGCTCGTACAAGGAATCCGTCATCCCCGCGGACGTGAAGGCTCGCGTCAGCGTGGAGGCCGGAATTGCCCTGGGTTGGCGCGAGGTCGTCGGCGACGCCGGGCGTATCGTTTCGATCGAGACCTACGGCGCCAGCGCCGATGCCTCGACGATGTTCGCCCAGTACGGCATCACCGCCGAGGCCGTCGCGCAGGCTGCTCGCGACAGCATCGCTGCCGCGCAGGTCTGATCCCCCCACCAACGGAACACCTCCGAGGAGGAGACGTGACCGCACGACTCAAGGCACTGGGCGCAGCTGGCGTTTCGGTGTGGCTCGACGACCTTTCCCGTGAGCGCCTCGAGAGCGGCAACCTCGCCGCGCTCGTGGCTGACGGTTCGATCGTCGGCGTGACCACCAACCCGAGCATCTTCGCCGGGGCGGTGTCGAAGGGCGAGCGTTACGACGCTGCCGTGGCTGCGCACGCCAAGGCCGGAACCGGTGTGGAGGAGGTCGTCTTCGACCTCACCACCGAGGACGTCCGCAACGCGTGTGACGTCCTGGCCGACGTGTACGCCGCCAGCGAGGGTCGTGACGGTCGCGTCTCCATCGAGGTCTCCCCCACTCTCGCGGACGACGAGGAGGGCACGGTCGCCCAGGCCCTCGCGCTCTGGAAGAGCGTCGACCGCCCCAACGCGATGATCAAGATCCCGGCCACCGACGCGGGTCTCCCGGCCATCACCCGGGTGCTGGCCGAGGGCATCAGCGTCAACGTGACCCTGATCTTCGGTCTGGACCGGTACCGCCAGGTTCTCGAGGCCCACCTGGCCGGTATCGAGGCCGCAGCCGCGGCCGGCAAGGACCTCAGCACCATCCACTCGGTCGCGAGCTTCTTCGTCTCCCGGGTGGACAGCGAGGTCGACGCCCGCCTCGAGGCGCTCGGCGCCGACGTCGCCCTGCAGGGCAAGGCCGCTCTGGCCAACGCCCGACTGGCTCACCAGGCGTTTGCCGAGGTCAGCGCATCCGAGCGCTGGACGGCCCTTGCCGCCCGGGGCGCCCAGGCACAGCGCCCACTCTGGGCCTCCACCGGCGTCAAGAACCCGGCCTACCCCGACACGCTCTACGTCTCTGAGCTCGTCACCCCCGGCACCGTCAACACGATGCCCGAGGCGACGCTCAACGCCTTCGCCGACCACGGAGAAGTGACCGGCGACACCGTCTCCACTCTCTACGATGGCGCCGCGGCGGACTTCGCCGCACTCACGGAGGCAGGCATCGACCTCGCCGACGTGATCCACAAGCTGGAGACCGAGGGCGTCGAGAAGTTCGTCGTCTCGTGGGGCGAACTGCTCGACACGGTCCAGGCCAAGCTGGACGGAGTCACCATCTCGTGATCACCACGTTCTCCGGGAACGAGGGGGCGGACCTGGAGACGCGCAATCCCCACGGATCGTCCTACGCATCTGCGTTGGACTCCTTGGTCCAGCACAAGGTGGCATCGCGGCTCTTCGGTCGCGACGCCACCTTGTGGGGGGCCGACGCTGAGGCCGAGGCTGCACAACGTCTCGGCTGGGTCGACCTCGCCAGTCGCGCGACCAGCGTCGCCACGGCCGCACGGGAACACGCATCGACGTTGCACGCACGCGGCATCAACCGCGTCGTGCTGTGCGGCATGGGCGGCTCGTCGCTGGCACCTGAGGTCATCTGCGAGTCGACCGGACGCGAACTCGTCGTCCTCGACTCCTCGCACCCCGACATGGTCGCCGAGGTGGTTGCCCAGGACCTGTCACACACCGTCGTGGTGATCGCGTCGAAGTCCGGTGGCACCGTCGAGACAGACTCGCACCGTCGCATCTTCGTGCAGGCGTTCACTGACGCAGGACTCGTTCCGGCCGAGCACATCGTGGTCATCACCGACCCGGGCTCGCCGTTCGACGTCGCAGCCCAGGAGGCCGGGTACACCGTTTTCCGTGCCGACCCTGAGGTCGGAGGACGCTACTCCGCGCTCAGCGCCTTCGGCATCGTTCCCTCGGCCCTGGCCGGCGTCGACGTCGACGCCCTCCTGGCCCAGGCACTGGCCGTCTCGACCGCCTTCGCCTCCGACTCCCCCGACAACCCCGTGCTGCGCCTCGGTGCGTTGATGGGGGAGGCCGTCCGAAGCGGCGTCGACAAGCTCGTCCTCGCGCCCAGCGACTCCGACGCCCCGACCCTCGGGGTCTGGATCGAGCAGCTCGTGGCCGAGTCCACCGGCAAGCACGGCACCGGCCTGCTGCCGGTCGTGGTCGGCTCCCCCGCCGCAGCCGGCTTCGCCGAGTCCACCCCGGACGGCCTCCTGGTGAGTTTCGGGGACCTCGTGCCCGACGTCCCGGCTCTTTCGGGATGGTCTGCACACGTCCGCGCCTCGCTCGGCGCCCAGTTCCTCCTGTGGGAGGCCGCCACGGCCGTGGCCAGCCACCTGCTGGAGATCAACCCGTTCGACCAGCCGGACGTCGAGAGCGCCAAGCTCGCCGCACGGTCCATGCTCGACGGCGACGTCGAACGTCGTTCACCGTCCTTCGTCGTCGACGAGGTCGAGGTCTTCACCTCCCCCGATCTGCTCCCGAACAGCACACGCACCGTCGAGGCGGCCGTCGAGACGCTCTACTCCCTGGTGCGCGAACCGCGCGACTACCTCGCCATCCAGGTGTACAGCGACCGACTGCGCGACCACCGCTTCGAGGAGGTCCGCGAACGTCTCGCGGTCAAGCTCGGGCGCCCGGTCACCTTCGGCTGGGGACCCCGCTTCCTGCACTCCACCGGCCAGTACCACAAGGGTGGGCCCGCCACCGGCGTGTACCTGCAGATCACGGTGGCTCCGCAGGGCGACGTCCAGGTCCCCGGACGCCCCTTCACCCTCGGGGAGTTCATCGACGCACAGGCGCAGGGTGACGCCGAGGTACTGGCCACGCGCGGACGTCCTGTGCTACGACTGCACGTGAACGGCCCCTTCGCGCTGAGAGACCTCATGGAGGCACTTGTATGACAGCAGGCCTGGGCAGTGACCATGGACGCAACCCGCTGAGGGACCCCCGCGACCGACGACTCCCCAGGATTGCTGGGCCGTGCAGCATGGTGCTCTTCGGCGTGACGGGCGACCTCTCGCGCAAGAAGATCATGCCGGCGATCTACGACCTCGCGAACCGTGGTCTTCTGCCGCCGGGATTCAGCCTGGTGGGCTTCGCGCGTCGTGACTGGGAGGACCAGGACTTCGCCGTGATCGTCGAGCAGGCCGTGCGCGACCACGCACGTACTGAATTCCGTCAGGAGGTCTGGGACCAACTCTCCGAGGGGTTCCGGTTCGTCTCCGGCGAGTTCGACGACGGGGCTGCCTTCGCCGAGCTCCGTACGACCCTGAGCGACCTCGACCAGGAGCGCGGGACCGGCGGCAACCACGCCTTCTACCTGGCCATCCCGCCGGGGATGTTCGGCTCGGTGGTGGGTCAGCTCAAGGAGTACGGACTCGTCGACGGTGGAGACGCATGGCGTCGCGTCGTCGTCGAGAAACCGTTCGGCCGCGACCTCGAGTCCGCGCGTGAACTCAACCAGGTGCTGGCTGACGTCTTCCCCGAGAGTGCGGTCTTCCGGATCGACCACTACCTGGGCAAGGAGACCGTCCAGAACATCCTGGCGCTGCGGTTCGCGAACACGATCTTCGAACCGATCTGGAACTCCCACTACGTCGACCACGTCCAGATCACGATGGCCGAGGACATCGGCATCGGTGGTCGTGCGGGCTACTACGACGGCATCGGTGCCGCCCGGGACGTCATCCAGAACCACCTCCTGCAGCTCCTCGCCCTGGTGGCGATGGAGGAACCGAGCTCCTTCGGGTCGAAGTTCCTGCGGCAGGAGAAGCAGAAGGTGCTCTCCTCGGTACAGCTCTCCCGACCGCTGAACCGCACCACCGCCCGGGGTCAGTACACCTCTGGCTGGGCCGGTGGCGAGAAGGTTCCCGGGTTCCTGGAGGAAGAGGGCATCAGCGCCGACTCCGTCACCGAGACCTACGCGGCGATCACCCTGCAGGTGGACAACCGGCGCTGGGCGGGCGTGCCGTTCTACCTCCGTGCCGGCAAACGTCTGGGCCGCCGCGTCACCGAGGTCGCGGTGGTCTTCAAGCGCGCGCCTCACGTCCCGTTCACCGAGGAGTCCACCGAGGACCTCACCCAGAACGCCGTCGTGATCCGGGTCCAGCCCGACGAGGGCATGACGGTCCGATTCGGGTCCAAGGTGCCGGGCACCGCGATGGAGATCCGCGACGTCAGCATGGACTTCGCCTACGGCGGCACGTTCACCGAGCACTCCCCCGAGGCCTACGAACGTCTGATCCTCGACGTCCTTCTCGGCGACCCGCCGCTGTTCCCGCGGCACGAGGAGGTCGAGCTCTCCTGGGAGATCCTCGACCCAGTCCTGGAGTACTGGGCCGGCCAGGGACGTCCGGAGGGCTACCCGGCCGGCACCTGGGGTCCGGCGTCGGCCGACACCATGCTGCAACGCACCGACCGGCTCTGGAGACGTCCATGATCACTCTCGACAACACCACCGCCAGCAGGATCGCTGCCCAGTTCGTCCGGGCCCGTCGTGACGCCGGAAGCCCTGCGATGGGCATGGTGATGACGTTGGTCGTGGTCGCTCGGGAGGACGCGGCCGCCGAGGCCATGGAGATCGCCCAGCGGGCCTCACAGGAGCACCCAGCACGTGTCCTGGCCCTGGTCATGGGTGACGGACGTGGAGCAGCCCGGGTCGACGCCGACATCAGCACCGGATCGGGTCGCGCCGGCGAGACCGCCCTGATCCGACTCAAGGGCGAAGTGGTGCGGCATGCCGAGTCCGTCGTCCTGCCGCTCCTGCTCCCTGACTCCCCCGTCGTCGTCTGGTGGCCGGTCGACGCTCCCACCGACCCCGCTGCCGATCCGATCGGTCAGTTGGCCCAACGCCGCATCACCGACGCCGCGGCGGTCACCAAGCAGAAGACCACGGCGATCGCCCACCAGTGCCGTTCCTACGCCGCCGGCAACACCGACCTCGCCTGGACCCGGCTCACCCCGTGGCGGGCCCTTCTGGCTGCTGCACTCGACCAGCACACCAGCAAGGTCACCGGTGCGACCGTCATCGGTGAACGCATCAGCCCGTCCACCGAACTGATGGTCGCCTGGTTGACCGACCGCCTGCGGGTGCCGGTCGCTCGGGAGAGTTCCCAGGGCACCGGTATCGCGGCAGTCGTGATCGAGACCGCGGACGGCGACGTGGTGGTGCGACGTCTCGACGAGCGAGTCGCCGAACTGAGCATCCCCGGTTCACCGACCCGTCCGGTGCCGCTGGCACGGCGCACTGCCGACGAGCTCCTCAGCGAGGAGTTGCGCCACCTCGACGAGGACGACGTCTACGCCGACACTGCACGGCGTCTGGTCCGGCTGCGGGACGCGGTGGAGGGCGACTCGTGAGCGCTGCTGCCGTGACCCACGTCGTCCGCTCCGACCCCGACGGCGTCGCCTCGACCGTGGCCGACGCACTCGTCGCACTGCTGGTCGACCTGACCCCGATGCGGGACCGCGTCGACGTGGTGCTCACCGGCGGGACCGTCGCCGCCACCGTGCACCGTGCCCTCGCCTCCCGGGTGCGCGTCGGTGACGAGCAGATCACTCGGATCCGGTGGTCGTCACTGCACCTGTGGTGGGGCGACGAGCGATTCGTGGGCGCCGACGACCCCGAACGCAACCACCTCCAGGTACACCACGACCTTCTGCACGTCCTACCGCTGCGCCCCGAGCAGGTGCACCCTTTCCCTGCCGCCCCCGAGCGCGCCGGCGCAGCCGAGCTGAGCGCCGCAGCCCTCGTTGCTGCTGACGATCTGTCCGGCGCCCCCGAATGCTTCGACCTCGTGATGCTGGGCACCGGCCCCGACGGGCACGTCGCGTCGCTGTTCCCCGGGCACACCGACCAGGACGTCCACGGTGACGTCGTGGCCGTACGTGACTCGCCCAAGCCACCACCCATGCGTCTCAGCCTCACGGCCGAGCGGTTGGCCCGTACCCAGCGCCTCTGGGCCTTCGCCACCGGGGCCGGCAAGGCCGAGTCCGTGGCCCTGGCGTCGGCAGGATCAGACCTGCCGCTGGGCACGGTGAGCGCAGCCGCACGCGCGGACGACGCCGACGTGATCTGGTTCCTCGACGACGAAGCCGCCTCTCTCCTGACGGAGTGAGGCGGCTTCGCCCGTTCTCAGAAGACGATCTCCCCTGACTTGCGCCGTGAGCGCAGCAGTTGGATCGCTTCCTCGAGGATGTCCTCGGCCTCGGTGTCGGAGCGGCGCTCCTTCACGTAGGCCAGGTGCGTCTTGTACGGCTCGATCCGCGGTGCAGGAGGCGGGTTCTCCGCGTCCAGACTGGCGGGAAGACCACACTTGGGGCAGTCCCAACTCTCAGGTACCGCAGCTTCCCGCGCGAACGCCACCACCGAGTGGTGTGTATTCGCGCAGTAGTACGTCACCGTCTGTCGAGGTGCTGCCTCACCACGCTCGGCCTCTCCCATGGGCCCAGCGCCGACCCGGCTACCCCGGATCGCATTTCCTGCACCAGCCATCTCAAACCCCTCCCAGAGTGAAATGCATCCAACGGATTCAGATCATCAGTACGCCAGCACCACGCCGAGTCCCACCACGGTCGCGAACCAGAGAATGCCGGTCGCGATCGTGAACTTGTCGAGGTTCTTCTCAGCCACGGAAGAGCCGCCCAAGGAGCTGGAGACGCCGCCGCCGAACATGTCGGACAAACCGCCACCGCGTCCCTTGTGCAGCAGGACGAGCATGATCATGAGAAGGCTCGTGAGGACGAGCAGGATTTGGAGTACGAGTTCCACGAGTCGAACCTTACGTCAGAGTCGGTCGTTCAGACCGCGGGCAGGTCACGGAAACGGCAGATTCCCGCAAATTCCTCGGCTTCGAGGCTCGCGCCGCCCACCAGGGCGCCGTCGACGTCGTCCTTGGCCATGATGCCGACGACGTTGGAGGACTTCACCGAACCGCCGTAGAGGACCCGGAGACCGTCGGCCGCCTCGTCACCGAGGAGCTCACGGACACGGGCACGGATGGCGCCGCACACTTCCTGGGCGTCCTCGGGGGTGGCGACCTCGCCGGTGCCGATGGCCCAGACGGGCTCGTAGGCGACGACCAGACCAGCGACCTGCTCGGCGGTGAAGCCGGCCAGCGAGCCCTCGACCTGGGCCAGGGTGTAGGAGACCTGTTCGCCGGCCTTGCGGACGTCGAGGCCCTCGCCGACGCAGACGATCGGCGTCATGCCCGCAGCCAGGGCCTTGTGCGCCTTGGCGTTCACGACGGCGTCGGTCTCGGCGTGGTACTCGCGACGCTCGGAGTGACCGACGACGACGTAGGAGACACCCAGCTTGGACAGCATGGCAGCGGAGACCTCGCCGGTGTAGGCACCGGAGTCGTGGACGGAGACGTCCTGGGCGCCGTACTTCACCTTGAGACGGTCACCGTCGATGAGGGTCTGCACCGAACGCAGGTCGGTGAACGGGGGAATCACCACGACCTCGGCGTTGGAGTACGTGTGCTTCTTGTCCTCAAGCGTCCAGGCCAGCTTCTGGACCAGGACGACGGCCTCCTGGTGGTTGAGGTTCATCTTCCAGTTGCCCGCCATCAGCGGGGTACGGCTCGCAGCCATGGTGCCTCTTCTCGCAAGGGTCGAGGGTTCGACCGGGTGGTGAGGTGGGTGTGCAGGGTGTCGGGCGGAGCGTCCCAGGAGGTGTCCGACCGGGTGTGCAACGAGCGTCGACCCCCGGAGCCTGGAGAGGTTCCGGGGGTCGACGCTCGTGCTCAGCGCTCCAGGACGGAGATGCCGGGGAGGTCCTTGCCCTCGAGATACTCGAGGGAGGCGCCGCCACCGGTCGAGATGTGACCGAAGGCGGCCTCGTCGAAGCCGAGTGCGCGCACGGCAGCGGCGGAGTCGCCACCGCCGACGACCGAGAGACCCGGGGTCTTGGTCAGGGCCTCGGCAACAGCACGGGTGCCGCCGGCGAAGGCGTCGACCTCGAACACGCCCATCGGGCCGTTCCAGAAGACGGTCTTGGCGTCCGCGAGAGCAGCAGCGAACGCAGCACCGGACGCGGGGCCGATGTCGAGGCCGAGGGCGTCGGCCGGGATGGCGTCGGCGGCCACGACCTGCGGCTCCGGGGTGCGGGGACCGGCGGGGAACTCGGTGTCCACGACGATGTCGGTCGGGAGGACGATCTCCACGCCGTTGGCGGCCGCACGCTCCAGGTAGGCCAGGCAGGTGGGGATCTGGTCGACCTCGAGCAGGCTCTTGCCGACCTCGTGGCCCTGGGCCTTGAGGAAGGTGAAGACCATGCCGCCACCGATGAGCAGCTTGTCGGCCTTCTCGAGGAGGTTGTCGATGACCGCGAGCTTGTCCGAGACCTTCGAGCCGCCGAGGACGACGACGTAGGGACGCTCGGGCTCGACGGTGAGACGACGCAGGACGTCGATCTCGGCCTGCACCAGTCCGCCCATGGCGGACGGGAGGCGGGTGGCCACGTCGTAGACGGAGGCCTGCTTGCGGTGGACGACGCCGAAGCCGTCGGAGACGAAGGCGTCGGCCAGGGCGGCCAACTGGTCAGCGAACGCGCCGCGCACGGCGTCGTCCTTGCTGGTCTCGCCCTCGTTGAAGCGGACGTTCTCGAGGAGGGCGACGTCGCCCTCGCCGAGACCCGCCACTGCGGTGGAGGCGGAGTCACCCACGGTGTCGGTGGCGAATGCCACGCGACGTCCCAGGAGTTCACCGAGACGTTCAGCGACCGGTGCGAGGCTGTACTTCGCCTCCGGGGCGCGCTGGGGGCGGCCCAGGTGGGCGGTGACGACGACCTTGGCGCCGGCGTCCGAAAGGGCCTTGATCGTCGGGACGGACGCACGGATGCGGCCGTCGTCGGTGATCGTGGTGCCGTCCAGCGGGACGTTCAGGTCCGAGCGGACCAGAACGCGCTTGCCGCGGACGTCGCCGAGCGACTCGAGGGTGCTCATGGTGTGGATGACTCCGTCTCTACGCGTGGTGATTCAGCAGCTGTGCTGGATCAGAGGGACTTGGCGACGTGACCGATGAGGTCGACGAGGCGGTTGGAGTAGCCCCACTCGTTGTCGTACCAACCGGCGACCTTGACCTGGTTGCCGATGACCTTGGTCAGCGGAGCGTCGAAGATGCAGGACGCGGAGTCGGTCACGATGTCGGAGGAGACGATCGGGTCGGTCGAGTACTTCAGGATCTTGCCGTCAGCGGCGTTCTTGATGATCTCGTTGACCTCCTCGACGGTGGTCTCGCGCGAGGCCTCGAAGGAGAGGTCGGTGAGCGAACCGGTCGGGGTCGGGACGCGGAGAGCGTAGCCGTCGAGCTTGCCCTTGAGCTCCGGGAGGACCAGGGCGATGGCCTTGGCCGCACCGGTGGAGGTGGGGACGATGTTCAGAGCGGCGGCACGGGCGCGACGCAGGTCCGAGTGGATGTTGTCGTGAAGGTTCTGGTCCGCGGTGTAGGCGTGGACCGTGGTCATCAGACCCTTCTCGATGCCGAGGGCGTCGTTGAGCGCCTTCGCCATCGGGCCGAGGCAGTTGGTGGTGCACGACGCGTTGGAGATGACGTGGTGCTTCTCGCCGTCGTACTGGCCCTCGTTGACGCCCATCACGATGGTGATGTCCTCGTTGGAGGCGGGCGCGGAGATGATGACCTTCTTGGCGCCGGCGGCGCGGTGAGCAGCAGCCTTGGTGGCGTCGGTGAAGAAACCGGTGGACTCGACGACGACGTCGACGCCGACGGTGCCCCACGGGATGTCGGCCGGGTTGCGCTCGGCGAAGGCAGCGATCTCCTTGTCGCCGACCTTGATGGAGGTCTCGGTGGAGGAGACCTCTGCGTCGAGGCGACCCAGGATCGAGTCGTACTTGAGCAGGTGCGCCAGCTTGGCGTTGTCGGTGAGGTCGTTGACGGCAACGATCTCGATGTCGGCACCCGACGCCGCCACGGCACGGAAGAAGTTGCGGCCAATGCGGCCGAAGCCGTTGATTCCTACGCGGACAGTCACAGTCACTCCTGGGTAGACAAAGTCGAACAGCGACACCGACTTTATCTGGTCGTGACCTCGGACCGACACGGACGGTCCGCAAACGGTCATGGATCACATCCCGCAGGCTCCGCGGGCAGGCACTCAGCCCTCGTCGGCCAGCATCTCCGGGGTCAGCGACGACTCGGTGTCGGGGATGCCGAGGTCCTGGGCGCGCTTGTCGGCCATCGCCAGCAGACGACGGATCCGGCCCGCGATCGCGTCCTTGGTCAGGACGGGCTCGTGCAGTTGGCCGAGCTCCTCCAAGGAGGCCTGCTTGTGTTCCAGACGCAAGGAACCGGCCAGCGCGAGGTGGTCGGGCACCTCGTCGCCGAGGATCTCCATCGCGCGTTCCACCCGGGCGCCTGCCGTCACCGCAGCACGGGCCGAGCGACGCAGGTTGGCGTCGTCGAAGTTGGCCAGACGGTTGGCGGTGGCACGGACCTCGCGGCGCATGCGTCGCTCCTCCCAGGCCAGGAGCGTCTCGTGTGCCCCGAGACGCGTCAGGAGCGCACCGATGGCGTCTCCGTCGCGGATGACGACGCGATCGACGCCACGGACCTCGCGGGCCTTGGCCTGGATGCCGAGGCGACGGGCGACGCCGACCAGAGCCAGGGCCGCCTCGGGTCCGGGGCAGGTCACCTCGAGCGCGGAGGAGCGACCGGGTTCGGTCAGCGAACCGTGGGCCAGGAAGGCGCCACGCCACGCGGCGACGGCATCGCAGCCACCTCCGCTGACGACTGCCGGCGGAAGCCCGCGCACGGGACGGCCGCGGGCGTCGAGCAGGCCCGTCTGACGGGCCAACGACTCTCCGTCGCGCACGACGCGCACGATGTAGCGGGTGCCCTTACGAATGCCGTTGCCCTGCACCATGCCGACCTCGGACGGGTGCCCGTAGACCTCGGCGATGTCCTTGCGCAGGCGTCGAGCCGCAGCACCGGTGTCCACCTCGGCCTCCACCACGATCCGCCCGGACACGATGTGGAGCCCGCCCGCGAAACGCAGGAGGGTCGCCACCTCGGCCTTGCGACAGCAGGGCTTGGTGATCTGGGTGCTGGCCAACTCTGCCTTGACCTGTGCCGTCATCGCCATGCACGGAATCCTGCCACGCCCACGCGCACGGCGTGTCGCTAGTGGGCCAAGGGCGTGATCTGCAACTCAGACCACGCCCTCGACCCGCCCGTCAGGCGGAGGCCCGGCCGGCACCGAGGCCGGTCCGTGGCGGCGCCACCAAGTGCTCGAGTGCAGTGACCAGGAGGTCGTGGTCGTGGTGCGGGTCTTCCCCCACGCGCAGGTCCGCCATGACGAGTTCACCGCCCAGCCAGGCCACCGCACGGGAGAGCTCGGGCACGTCGCTGACGCTGTGGCGATCAGCCAGGACGTGGTCCACGACCAGCCCGGGTGCGTGCTCGTGCAACACCCTCAGGTGGTCCTGGGGAGTGAAACCGGTGGTCTCACCGGCCTGCGGCACCAGGTTCAGCAGGACACCGCGACGCGCGGTGGTCTCCTGCAGAGCGGTGCGGACGTCGTCGACGAGCAGGTGCGGCAGCACCGAGGTGTACCAACTGCCCGGCCCGAGCAGGACCAGGTCGGCGTCGCGGATCGCGTCCAGCGCTTCGACGCACGGATCGGGGTCGGCGGGGTCGAGCGAGAGCCGCACGATCTCACCGGGAGCCTTCGCGACCTGCACCTGACCGCGGACCTCGACCGCCTCGGCGTCCACCGACTCCCGTACCTGGGCGACGATGTCGAGCGGGCTGCAGGCCATCGGGAGCACCCTGCCCTTGGCGCCCAGGAGCCGACCGGCCCATTCGAGCGCCTGGACGTGGCTGCCGAGGCGCTCCCACAGGCCCACGATCAGCAGGTTGCCCAGGGCGTGGCCCTGGAGGTCGCCGTCACCGGCGAACCGGTGCTGGAAGACCTCGGCCCAGGTCTGGCCCCACTCGTCGGTGCCGCACAGTGCAGCCAACGCCATCCGGAGGTCACCGGGAGGAAGGACGCCGTAGTCCTGGCGCAGCCGACCCGACGAGCCGCCGTTGTCGGCGACCGTCACGACGGCAGTGATCTCGGAGACCTTGCCCTGCTCGTGCAGGGTCCGCAGGGCCGAGAGTGTGGCGTAGAGACCGTGTCCTCCCCCCAGGGCGACGACCTTGGGACCGCGGTCACGGCCGCCCTCGGGCGTCATCGAACGCAGCGGCACCGTCATTCCCTCCCGAGGTCTCGGTGGATCACCCGGACGTCCCTGCCGAGGGCGCGCAGACGGTGGGCGACCTCTTCGGTCATCGCGACGCTGCGGTGCTTGCCACCCGTGCAGCCCACCGCGATGGTCATGAACCGCTTGCCCTCGCGCAGGTAGCCCTCGGAGACGAGGTCGAGCAGGGGCAGGTAGCCGGCGAGGAACTCCTCCGCGCCAGGCTGAGACTTCACGTAGTCGGCCACGCGGGCGTCCTGACCGGTGTGCTGCTTGAGCTCGGGGATCCAGTGCGGGTTGGGCAGGAAACG
Source organism: Nocardioides yefusunii (assembly GCF_004014875.1). NCBI lineage: Bacteria > Bacillati > Actinomycetota > Actinomycetes > Propionibacteriales > Nocardioidaceae > Nocardioides > Nocardioides yefusunii. The sequence goes on from NZ_CP034929.1 coordinate 1,807,253, forward strand.
CATGTCGGCGACGTAGTCGGCGTCGACCGGGATGCCGTACTTGAAGCCGAAACTGATCACGGTGGTCTTGAGGCGCGTCGACTCCGCGGAACCGAAGTGCTGGCGCACCCGCTTGGTGAGCTGGTGCACGTTGAGCGCGGTGGTGTCGATGACGAGGTCTGCTATTCCCCGCAGGGTCGCGAGGACGACGCGCTCGGCCTCGAGACCGTCGAGGAGCCGGCCGTCGCCCTGCAGCGGGTGCGGACGACGTGCGGCCTCCTGGCGACGCACGAGGACGTCGTCGGCGGCGTCGAGGTAGACGATCGTGGTGGGGCGACCGGTGGTGTGCTGGTGGCGGTGGTCGTAGACGCTCTCGAAGAACGAACCCGAACGGACGTCGACCACGACGGCGATCGGCTGCTGCCGCCCGCGGCTCTGGTCGACCAGCTTGACCACCTCGGGCACCAGGGCCGGCGGCAGGTTGTCGACCACGAAGTAGCCCAGGTCCTCGAGCTCCTTGGCCGCGGTGCTGCGCCCCGCACCGGTCATGCCGGTGATGATGACGAGCCCCGCGTCGGGGGTCTCGTCCGCGGACCTGACCTCGGGGTCCGTCACTGCGTCTGCCGGGGGCAGGGTGGCGTCGTCGGCCATCAGTCCTCCTCGATCTCTCCGGTTGCGGTGTTGACACGGGGTCCCGGTCCGGTGCCGGCGACCGCACGTGCGATCGCCTCGGCAGTGGCCGGACCGATGCCGGGGACGAGACGGATCTCGTCGACGGTGGCCGCCCTCAGCTTCTTCAACGACCCGAAGTGTCGCATGAGCGCCTTCCTCCGGACCTCTCCCAAGCCCGGCACGTCGTCGAGAACACTCTCGACCATCGCCTTGGAGCGTCGCCCGCGGTGGTGCGTGATCGCGAACCGGTGAGCCTCGTCACGGATCCGCTGCAGCAGGTAGAGACCCTCCGAGGTGCGCGGCAGGATCAGCGGGTCCTCCTCGTCCGGCAGCCACACCTCCTCGAGGCGCTTCGCGAGTCCGCACACGGGGATCTCGTCGGCCAGCCCGAGGTCGGCGAGTGCGGCTCGGGCGGCGGCGACCTGGGGCGGACCACCGTCGACGACGACGAGCCCGGGGACGTAGGCGAACTTCCGCGGACGTCCGGTGTCGGGGTCGACCAGGAGCGGACCCTCACCGCTGACGTCGCCGGAACGGTCGGCCGGGACGGCGGTGGCGCGGTCGTCGAGCATGCGTCGGAAACGCCGGGTGATCACCTCGTGCATCGAGGCGACGTCGTTCTGGCCCTCGACGTCCTTGATCACGAAGCGTCGGTACTCCGACTTGCGGGCCAGTCCGTCCTCGAAGACCACCATGGAGGCGACCACCTCGGTGCCCTGGAGGTTGGAGACGTCGTAGCACTCGATCCGCAGCGGGACGTCGTCGAGGCCGAGGGCTTCCTGGATCTCCTCCAGCGCGAGCCCTCGGGTGGTGAGGTCGCTGGCGCGCTTGGTCTTGTGCAGGACGAGCGCCTGGGCGGCGTTCTTGGCGACGGTCTCCTGCAGGGCCTTCTTGTCGCCGCGTTGGGGCACACGGACCTGGACCTTGCTGCCCTTGACCGAGGAGAGGAGTTCCTCGACGGTGTCGCGGTCGGAGGGTTCGACAGGGACGAGGATCTCGCGCGGGATGGAGTCGGGGTCGCCGGAGTAGGTCTGGATCAGGAACTCGGCGACGAGGTCGGGCACCTCGCCCTCGTCGGCGCGGTCGGCGACCCAACCGCGCTGGCCCCGGATCCGACCTCCACGCACATGGAAGATCTGGACGGCCACCTCGAGCGGGTCGTCGGCGAACGCGATCACGTCGGCGTCGGTGGCGTCGCCGAAGACGACAGCTTGCTTCTCCAGCACCTTGGCCAGGGCGCCGAGGTCGTCGCGCAGGCGGGCGGCTCGTTCGAAGTCGAGGTCGTCGGAGGCCGCGTACATCTGCTGCTCCAGGGCACTGACGAACGCGTTGGTGTTGCCGGCCATGAAGTCGCAGAAGTCGTCGACGATCGAGCGGTGCTCCTCGACGCTGACCTTGCCGACGCAGGGGGCGGCACACTTGTCGATGTAGCCGAGCAGGCACGGCCGTCCGCTCTGCTCGGCCCGTCGGAAGACACCGGTCGAGCAAGACCGCATCGGGAAGACCCGCAGGAGCAGGTCGACGGTCTCGCGGATCGCCCAGGCGTGGCTGTAGGGACCGAAGTAGCGGGTGCCCTTCTTCTTGGCACCACGCATGACCGTCACCCGCGGGTACTTCTCCCCCACCGTGACTGCCAGCCACGGGTAGGACTTGTCGTCGCGGTACTTGACGTTGAAGCGCGGGTCGTACTCCTTGATCCAGGAGTACTCCAGTTGCAGCGCCTCGACCTCGGTGCCGACGACGGTCCACTCGACGCTGGCACCGGTGGTGACCATGCTGGCCGTGCGGGGGTGGAGGTTGCCGACGTCCTGGAAGTAGTTCGCCAGACGCTGACGGAGGTTCTTGGCCTTGCCGACGTAGATGACCCGACCGTGGACGTCACGGAACCGGTAGACGCCGGGGTCGGTCGGGATGGTCCCGGGGGCGGGACGGTAGGACGCCGGATTGGCCACGGATCACTTCCTCCGTTGGTCGGGACGGATCTGCGGAACAGAGCCGGGGAGTCTCAGACGAGGGTGACCTTGCCGTCGGTGACGTCGACGTCGAACTCCTCGAGCGCCTTCTCGGCCGGGCCCTGGAGGACGGAGCCGTCGTTGAGGTCGAAGCGGCTGCCGTGGCACGGGCACTGGATGTAGCCCAGCGGCGAGGAGGCGAGGAAGCAGTGCTTGTGGGTGCAGACGCCGCTGAAGGCACGGAACTCACCCTCGGTCGGCTGGGTCACCACGGTCGCGGCACCGGCGATCACGTGGCAGCCGCCCACCGGCACGTCCTTCGCGTGGACGAGGAAGGTTCCGGGTTCGGCGCGGTCCACCTGGGTGAGCGTCGGGTCCTCGGAGGGGTTGGCGCAGGCCGCGAGGGCAGGAAGGGCGACACCGGTGGCAACGACTGCGCGACGGGAGACAGACATGTGGAACTGACCTTCTGATCTTCGGTGATCCCCCGGCAACCGGGGGTCGATGGGATGACCTGACGCGTGCGACGACGTCCCAGGTCAGTGACGACGGTACGCCCGGTGCTGTGCCCGACGCCCATCCAGAGGGCGTCGGCCGAGCCCCTGACGGACGGCTCAGACGACCCGGATCTCCCCATCGGCGACGGTGATGTCGACGGCCGTGAGCGGTCCCTTGGCGGGGCCGTCGACCACGGAGCCGTCGGTGGGTGAGAAGAACGACATGTGGCATCGGCAGGGGATGTTGCCATCCGGCGCGCTGCTCACCAGGCAGCCCTGGTGGGTGCAGACCGCACTGAACGCCTTGAACTCCCCGGCGGTGGGCTGGGTGACGACGACCTTGGGGTCCGAGAAGACCTTGCAGCTTCCGACCGGGACGTCGGAGGCCGCGCCGATCAGCTCGCCGGCCTCCACCTCGGGGGCAGCGACCTCGGTTCCACCGGTTTCGGAGCCACAGGCGGTGACGAGACCGAGGGCGGGGACCGCCGCACCGGCGGCGACCACCTGACGTCGGGAGAAGGTGGAGGACAACTGGACTCCTGGTGTGAGGTCGAAAGGGGTCAGGACCCGGCAGCGACACGCTTGGCGCTGGCGGACTTCTTCGTCGCCTTCGCCGGCTTGGCAGCCGTTCCCGGCGTTGTCGACGTTACCGGGCGCACGGTCGCCTCCCGGCCCGCGAGCAACGGCGCCAGGAAGCGTCCGGTGTGGCTCTCCGGGTGGGCCGCGATCTCCTCGGGCGTTCCCTCGGCCACCACGACACCGCCCCGCGATCCGCCTTCGGGACCCATGTCGATGAGCCAGTCGGCAGTCTTGATCACGTCGAGGTTGTGCTCGATCACCAGCACGGTGTTGCCCTGTTCGACGAGGCGCTCCAGGACGATCAGGAGCTTGCGGATGTCCTCGAAGTGCAGACCCGTGGTGGGCTCGTCGAGGACGTACAAGGTGCGTCCGGTGGACCGCTTCTGCAGTTCGGTCGCCAACTTGACGCGCTGCGCCTCACCGCCGGACAGAGTGGTGGCGGGCTGCCCGAGGCGGACGTAGCCGAGGCCGACCTCGGTGAGGGTCTTCATGTACCGCGAGATCGAGGTGACGGCCCCGAAGAAGTCGACGGCCTCCTCGATCGGCATGTCGAGGACCTCGGCGATGGTCTTGCCCTTGTAGCGGACCTCGAGCGTCTCGCGGTTGTAGCGGGCGCCGTGGCAGACCTCGCACGGGACATAGACGTCGGGGAGGAAGTTCATCTCGATCTTGAGGGTGCCGTCACCGTGGCAGGCCTCGCAGCGACCGCCCTTGACGTTGAACGAGAACCGTCCCGGCATGTACCCGCGGACCTTCGCCTCCGGCGTGGAGGCGAACAGGGTGCGGATCTTGTCGAAGACACCGGTGTAGGTGGCCGGGTTGGAGCGCGGCGTGCGCCCGATCGGCGACTGGTCGACGTGGATGATCTTGTCGACCTGGTCGACGCCCTCGATGGTGCGGTGACGTCCGGGGACCGAGCGAGCGTTGTGCAACTGCTTGGCCAGCGAGGTGTAGAGGATGTCGTTGACCAGGGTCGACTTCCCCGAACCAGACACTCCGGTGACCGCGACGAACACGCCGAGCGGGAACCGCACGTCGACGCCCTGGAGGTTGTTCTCCTTGGCGCCCCGCACGACGAGCTCGCGTCCCTTGGTCCGCGCACGACGGAACTCCGGCACGGGGATCTGACGCCGGCCCGAGAGGTAGGCGCCGGTGAGCGACTCCTCGCTCGCGAGCAGCCCCTCGAGCGAACCCGAATGCACGACATGACCGCCGTTCTCACCAGCGAGGGGGCCGATGTCGACGACCCAGTCGGCGGTGCGGATCGTGTCCTCGTCGTGCTCGACGACGATCAGGGTGTTGCCCAGGTCCTTGAGCCGCACCAGGGTCTCGATCAGACGTTCGTTGTCGCGCTGGTGCAGGCCGATGCTGGGCTCGTCGAGGACGTACAGGACGCCGACGAGTCCGGCACCGATCTGGGTGGCCAGACGGATGCGCTGCGCCTCACCACCCGACAACGACCCCGAGGGTCGGTCGAGGGAGAGGTAGTCGAGGCCGACGTCGAGCAGGAACTGGAGCCGGTCGAGGATCTCCTTGAGGACCCGTGCGGCGATCTGCGCCTCGCGCTCGCCCAGCACGAGCTCGCGGAGGAACTCAGCAGTGCCGTCGATGGTCTTCGCGCACAGTTCAGCGATGGAGAGACCGCCCAGCGTCACCGAACGGGAGACGGCCTTGATTCGGCTGCCACCGCACGCGGTGCAGGGCACCTCGCGCATGAAGCCTTCGAAGCGCTCACGGCTGGTGTCGGACTCGGCGTCGCGGTGACGACGTTCGATGTACTGGCTCACGCCCTCGAACTCGGCGTAGTAGGAGCGCTGGCGTCCGTACCGGTTGCGGGTGACGACGTGAACCTGGGTGGCGTGACCGTCGAGGATCGCCTTGCGCGCCTTGCTCGGCAGCGCTTCCCACGGGGTGTTGAGGTCGAAGCCGAGCTCTTCACCCAGGGCCCCCATCAGGCGGAGGAAGTAGTCACGCACGTGGGCACCGCTCCACGGCTGGATGGCGCCCTCACCGAGCGTCGCGCGCGGGTCGGGGACCACGAGCTCGGGGTCCATCTCCTGGGTGGTGCCGATGCCGTGGCAGGCAGGGCAGGCACCGAAGGGCGAGTTGAACGAGAACGACCTGGGCTCGATGTCGTCGGTGTCGACGATGTGGTCGTTGGGGCAGGCCATCTTCTCGGAGAACTTCATCTCCCGGCCCGGGTCCTTGGCGTCGAGGTCGACGAAGTCGAGGACGACGATGCCCTCGGCGAGGCGGAGGGCGGTCTCGACGGAGTCGGTGAGGCGCTGCTTGGCCGAGGCCTTGACCTGGAGACGGTCGACGACGGCCTCGATGGTGTGCTTCTTCTGCTTGTCCAGCTTCGGCGGGTCGTCGAGCAGGTGGGTCTCGCCGTTGACGCGGACCCGGGAGAATCCGTCGGCCTGCAACTGAGCGAAGAGGTCGACGTGCTCGCCCTTGCGTCCGCGCACGACGGGGGCGAGGACCTGGAACTTGCGTCCTTCCTCGAGTTCGAGGACCCGGTCGACGATCTGCTGCGGGGTCTGGCTCTCGATCGGCGCTCCACAGGTGGGACAGTGCGCGGTGCCGGCGCGGGCGTAGAGGAGACGGAGGTAGTCGTAGACCTCGGTGATGGTGCCGACCGTGGACCGCGGGTTCTTCGACGTGGACTTCTGGTCGATGGAGACCGCCGGAGAGAGCCCCTCGATGAAGTCGACGTCGGGCTTGTCCATCTGGCCCAGGAACTGCCGCGCGTAGGCTGAGAGCGACTCGACGTAGCGGCGCTGCCCCTCCGCGAAGATCGTGTCGAAGGCGAGGGAGGACTTGCCTGAACCGGACAGACCCGTGAAGACGATCAGGCTGTCGCGCGGCAGGTCGACCGAGACGTTCTTCAGGTTGTGCTCGCGGGCTCCACGAACGATGAGCTTCTCGATCACGACTGTCCTTGGTGTGGGGGGCAGGGACGTTCGAACGCGTTCGAACAGATGTTCGTCAGTGTATCCCCGATCGGGTCATGGGCACATCGGGTTGACGGCGTGACGTCGGACCCGTCCTGCGTCGTGGATCATGGGTCCATGAGCAGCTACGACGGTCAGGTCTCCCCCGGTGCGCCGGCGCAGACCCGTGAACTCTCCGCACTGACGATCACCAAGGTCGCGGTGGACGAGAAGATGTCCAACAACGCCTACGTCCTCACCTGTCGCGCGAGCGGCCGGCAGCTCCTGGTCGACGCGGCCGCGGAGCCCGCGACGCTGGCGCCGCTCTACGACCCCGAGCGCCTCGACGCCGTCGTCACGACCCACCAGCACTGGGACCACCACCGCGCGCTGGCCGACGTGGTGACTGCGTCATCGGCCGACGTCCTGGTCGGCGAGCCTGACGCGGATGCCGTCACCGAGCAGACCGGGGTCACGGTGACCCGTCGCCTGGAGCACGGCGACACAGTGAGCGTGGGCGAGGTGACGTTGGAGGTGATCGCAATCCGTGGTCACACTCCTGGTTCGGTCTGCCTCGTGCACCGCGACCCTGTCGACGGCGTGCACCTGTGGACGGGCGACACGCTGTTTCCCGGTGGCGTGGGTGCGACGTTCGGGGACGCGGAGAAGTTCACCCAGTTGATCGACGACGTGGAGACCCGCATCTTCGGCCACCTCGACGACGCCTGGTTCTACCCGGGTCATGGCGGCGACTCGACCTTGGCCGAGCAGCGTCCGCATCTCGCGGAGTGGCGCGCCCGCGGTTGGTGAACCACGCTCCGTCTCGCGCTGCAGCATCCGGCAGGCAGCGTCCGTCAGGCAGCGTCCGTCAGTAGGTGTAGAAGCCCTCGCCCGTCGCGACGCCCGTCTTGCCCTGGTCGATGTAGTCGCGCTTGAGGAGTGCGGCGAACTCCTGCTGGGCGGGGTTGGCCGACGCGATGTTGTAGGCGGTGACGAGACCGACGACGTCGAAGATCCGGAATGGCCCCAGCGGGGCACCCGTGGCCAGCGTCCAGGTCTTGTCGACGGTCTCGACGTCTGCGTAGCCGCCGGCCAGGAGTTCACCGGCTGCGTCCAGCAACGGCACGAGCAGTGAGTTGAGGACGTAGCCGGCCTTCTCCTTCTTCAGGACGATCGGCACCATCCCGATCTCCTCGGCGAACTCCGTGAGCGCGACGACGGCAGCCGGATCGGTGTCGGGGCCGGGCATCACCTCGGCGGTGTTGCGGATCCAGATCTGGTTCGCGAAGTGCAGGGCCAGAAACTTGTCCGGACGTCCCGTCGAGGGCGCGATGTCGGAGGGCAGCAGCGTGGAGGAGTTCGTGGCGAAGAGCGTGTGCGGGTCAGCCACCGCGGCGAGCTTGCCGTAGAGGTCCTGCTTGATGTCGAGGCGCTCCGGAACCGCCTCGATCACGAGGTCGGCGCCAGCCACCGCGTCGGCGAGGTCATGGGTGGTGCGCAGCCGTTCCAGCGTTGCCGGGAACTTCGCTTCCGCACCGGGCAGGTCGGTGCGGTAGGAGTCCTGCAGCGCTGCGAGCTTCTGCTCACCTGCCGCGACCGCATCCGTGGAGATGTCGTAGGCAGTGACCTGCTTGCCGCTGAAGGCTGCTTGGAAGGCGATCTGGGAGCCGAGGACGCCCATGCCCAGGACGGTGACGCGTTCGAGGTTGCTCATGTCTCCAGCAGACGCGAAGTCAGCACAAAAGCCGACGAGGCCCACCCTTCACGGGTGAGCCCGCCATCCTCAGGACTCCGTCACACGCATACGTCGGAAGTGAAGGTAAAGGGACCGATGAACGCTCCCTGATTCCCCGTCTGAGCAGTCGCAAATTCCACTCGGTTGGAATACTTGAGAGTGAAGCTCGAGATGGATCCGGATAGTTGGGTCACCCGAAGCTGACTTCCCACCTCGGTCACATCGTTATAAGGCGTGTTGTAACTCGGGTGATTCACGTACCAAGGCCCATTGAGGGTGTCGCCGCCGACAAGCGTGGGCGCCGTCATCGAGTAGCCCCTCGGGACCGCGGTTCGCAGGGACGCTTCGAAACTACCCGTCGAGATGATCGCGAACTCGTCATGAAACCCGCCCGTCTCGCCAACTCGTTCGGGGTGACTCGGCAGGGCCGAGTCGACATCTTGGATGAGCAAGTCAACATTTGAGACGGACTCTCCGTCACCGAAGTTGAACTCCACCGTCTGATAACCACTCGACGACTTGGCAGCCGTCTCGAAAACCTGCTGCAGTCGTAGAGTTTCCTTCAACACCAGCCCGCTGGACGTCATGAAGGTCGCCTTTTCGCCCACCTTCATGTTCAGATTCGTCACAGCTGTCATGTTCTTACCCACGAAGTTGGTTTTAATGATGACACTTCGGCTCACTGCAGTGTTGATCGATCCGTCGGACTCCAACTTGAGGGCCTGGGCCGTCCAGGTGGTGGATGGACGGCCATCGACCTGCGTCTCCGATTCCTTCTTCAACCCCGCGCGAACCCAGTCAAAGACAAACGTCGTGCACGGATGTGTTTTGCCAGGGGAGGTGGCGAAGGCCGGCGAGGCCGAAGCAATCGAGACAGCAGGAACGGACCAGGCCGCACCGGCGATGACGGCTCGACGCGAGGGGGCGGGAAGAGACATGGGAGAACTCCAGGGGACGGCGACAGTGTCGCGAAGGCATGACGAAGTACCGCTGCCGTGACAGCGGTCCGAGTAGGGCGGTCCCCGAGCGGCGCACCCGTGATGATCCAAACCGAATCCGAAACAGAAGATATACGATTTTACTGTTTAAAACTTTAGGAAAAAGGGAAGTGATGCGCATCACGCCGCCCGATTGACACCGACCCCCGCCTCTCGGTCGAGATCCGGGAAGCAGCAGTCGGGCTCCCCTCCGCACGCTGTTAGCCTGCGTGCATGAGCACCGTGGACCTCACCACCGACAACTTCGAGTCGACCATCACCGGCAACGGCATCGTCCTGATCGACTTCTGGGCCGACTGGTGCGGCCCGTGCAAGCAGTTCGCCCCCGTCTACGAAGCGGCCAGCGAGCAGCACGCCGACGTCGTCTTCGGCAAGGTGGACACCGAGGCCCAGCGCGAGATCGCAGCCATGGCGCAGATCCAGTCGATCCCCACGATCATGGCGTTCCGCGACGGCGTCCTGCTGTTCTCCCAGGCAGGCGCCCTCCCCGCCCCGGCGCTCGAGGAGCTCCTGGGCAACATCAAGGCCATCGACATGGACGACGTCCGCCGCCAGATCGCCGAGGCCGAGAACCAGGCCCAGGCCGGTGCCGAGGACGAGATCTCCATCGAGGCGTTCAAGGAGGAGCTCGAGGCGGGCGCCTACGTGCTCGACGTCCGCGAGGACGACGAGTTCGCCGCTGGTCACGTTCCCGGTGCAGTGCACATCCCGATGAACTTCGTCGGTCAGCGACTCGACGAGATCCCCGCGGGTCGCGTCCTCGTCATCTGCCGCTCGGGCAACCGCTCCGCCCGCATCACCGAACTCCTTCGTGCCCAGGGCCGCGACGCCGTCAACGTCCTCGAGGGCACCATGGGTTGGGCGCAGCGCGGCTGGCCCCTCGACCGCTGAACCACGTTCTGCACCTGACCTGAAAAGGTCACGACGCACCGCGGACCGGTGGCCCCTCGTGGGTCACCGGTCCTGCACAATCTGGGCCATGACTGCGATCGCCAGCACCGTCCCGGCAGGGCTCATGGACCTCGTCCGCGCCACCAAGGGTTTCATGCCCGAGGACGAGGGCGCTGCGATCCACCGCCACGCCCTGGCCCGACTCCCCCACGGACCCGGCCTGGAGATCGGCTCGTATTGCGGCAAGTCTGCGCTCTACTTCGGCGACGCCGCCCGCACGTGCGGCAGCACGTTCTTCACCGTCGACCACCACCACGGGTCCGAGGAGAACCAGGCCGGGTGGGAACACCACGACACCGACGTCGTCGACCCGCGCACCGGCCGGATGGACACGCTGCCGTTCCTGCGGCGCACACTGGAGGACGCCGGGCTCGAGGAGCACGTCGTCGCCGTCGTGGGGTACTCCCCCGTCGTCGCACGACACTGGCGCACCCCGCTGGCTCTGGTCTTCATCGACGGCGGCCACGCCGAGGAGCACGCTCAGGCCGACTACGAAGGGTGGGCCACGTGGGTCCAGCCCGGCGGAATCCTGGTGATCCACGACGTGTTCCAGCACCCCGAGGACGGCGGCCAGGCCCCGTACCACGTCTACCTGCGCGCCCTGGAGAGCGGCGAGTTCACCGAGATCGACGCCGTCGGTTCACTCCGGGTCCTGGAGCGGACCGCCGGTCAGGCCGGAAGCCTGACCGGCGTCGCCTGAGGCTCAGGACTGGGTGGACTGCGCGGCTCGCGAAGCCTCGCAGCCGCAGTCGAGATCGCCGACGCGCGGCATGGTCTCCCCGCGCATGATGTCGGCGCCCGGCGTCGTGCGGGAGAGCTGGTCGGCGGCCAGGATCACCGCAGCAGCGGTGTAGGTGGTCTGCTCGCCGGGCCAGTTGACCTCGTCGGGGAAGACGTACCCGGTCCAGTACGAACCGTTCTCATGACGCAGGTGCTGCATGTCGGCGAAGAGCTGCAGCGCCCGTTCCCGGTCGCCGTTGGCCTCCAACGACATCACCAGTTCGCAGGTCTCTGCTCCGGTGACCCAGGGGTTCTCCGAGACGCAGCGAATACCGAGACCCTCCTCGACGAACGTGTCCCAGCCGGGCGAGGTGCTGGCCAGCAGCACCTCGGCCTCAGGGCCGCGGACGGCGCCCCCGAGCACCGGGTAGTACCAGTCCATCGAGAACTGCTTCTTGTCCAGGAAGAGGTCGCGGTGGAAACGGAGCGCGTGCGCCAGACGGGCCGCGGCGAACTCCCACTCCGGACGCGAGTCGTCGAGCAGTCCGGCCAGTGCGAGGCCTGCCTTGAAGGCATGGTGGATCGAGGACGACCCCGCCACCAACGCCTCCGCGTTCACGCTCCCGGCCCGACCCTCGCGCCACTCCTGGGACCAGGCGATCCCACCGAACGGCAGCTGCATCCCGACCACCCAGTCCAGTCCACGGCTGACCGCGGGCCAGTAGGTCTCGACGAAGTCGCGGTCGCCCCGTACCAGCCAGTGATGCCAGATGCCGACGGCCAAGTAGGCGGACATGTTGGTCTCGGCGGATTCGTCCTCGACGACTCCCTCGACGATCTTCATCGGCCAGGAACCGTCGGGGCGTTGCAGGCCCAGGGTCCAGGCGTACGCCTTCTCGGCTGCCTCGACCTCGCCGGCCACCAGCAGTGCCATCGCAGCCTCGACGTGGTTCCAGACGTCGGTCTTGTCGCCGGGAGTCCACGGGATCGCTCCCGAGGGTTCCTGCATGGCGACGATGGAGCGAGCCGTGGCCCGCACGTCGTCGGCGCTGAGGACTCCCTCGACAGCGGGCACCGGGCACGCGGCGGTGGGCAGGTTCACGCGTCGACCGCCGGGGTCTCGGGCTTGCGGAAGTAGAGCACCATCGACTTGCCGATCATCGGGTCGAGCACCTTGCCGGCGAGCTGCAACGCCTTGGGCTGCTTCATGATCTCCCAGACCAGGAGCTTGTGGTACGCCTTGGCGAGGGGGTGGTCGTCCTTGTTCACGCCGACGGCGCACTTGATCCACCAGTAGGGCGTGTGCAGGCCGTGGGCGTAGCCCTTGCCGGTGAACTCCATGACGTCACCGGGCGTGCCGTCGTTGGGGGTGCCTGCCTTGGTGACCTTGTCGATGAGCTCGTGGTCGGTGTAGATCCGGATGTGTCCGCCGGGAGCGTTGTGGTACTCCTGCGACAGCTTCCAGTTGACGACCTCGGGCAGCCAGCGGGGAACGGTGATGGCCATCGTGCCGCCGGGGCGGAGCACGCGGACGAGTTCCTTGATCGCGTCGACGTCGTTCCAGATGTGCTCGAGCACCTCGGCACACACGATCCGGTCGAACTCCCCGTCTCCGAAGGGCAGCGCCAGGGCGTCGCCCTCCTTGACGTCGGCCTCGGCGCCCTCGGGCACCTCGCCGGCCTCCTTCATCGCGACGAAGAGGTCCTTGACGCCGGCGAGCTCGTCGACGTCCATGTCGAAGGCGACGACGTCTCCGCCGCGGCGGTACATCTCGAACGCGTGGCGTCCGGCGCCGCAGCCCATGTCGAGGACGCGGTCTCCGGGCTTCATGCCCAGGCGGTCGAAGTCAACGGTCAGCACAACTGTTCTCCCCCTCAGGCCTTCTCGGCCCGGTACTGGTCAATCACTTCGGCGTAGGCGGCGGCGGTGGCCTCGGCCACGGCACGCCAACTGAACTTGTCGATCACCCGCTGACGTCCCGCTGCTCCCATGGCGGCGCGTCGGTCGGGGTCGTCGAGGAGTTCCGCGATCGCGGCGGTGAGCTCCTCGACGTCTCCGGGAGTCACCAACGTCGCACAACTGCCGTCGGTACCCACGACCTCGGGGATGGCCCCGGCCCGGGAGACGACCAGCGGGGTCGCACACGCCATCAGTTCAGCCGTCGGCAACGAGAAGCCTTCGTAGAGCGAGGGCACGACACCGAGTTCGGCCGATCCCATGATCTTCACCAGTTCGGCGTCGCTGACGCCGTGCACGAACCGGACGTGGTCGCCGATGCCGAGCTCGTCGATGAGCTGTTCGGTGACGCCGCCCTCCTTGGGCTTGGTGACCAGCACCAACTCGAGGTCGCGCTCGGTGCGCAACTTCGCGAACGCGGCGAGCAGGGTGTTGATGCCCTTGAGGGGCGCATCGGCGCTGGCCATCGCGAGCAGGCGTCCGGGCACACGCGGCTCGGTGGGCGGCACGAACGCTTCGTCGGCACCGAGCAGCACGACCTCGATCCGGGAGGCGTCGACACCGAAGTCGGTGACGATGTCGCGCTTGGAGGACTCCGAAGGCGTGATCACCTTGCGGGCCGCGCGGGCGACCTTGCCCTGCATGTGCAGGAACGAGTACCACCGACGCAGCGAAAGGCGCTTGCGCCAGTTCGGCGCGGCAGCGAGGTCGATGCGGCGGTCGAAGGTGATCGGGTGGTGCAGCGTCGTGAGCAGCGGCAGCCCGTTCTTCTCTATGTCGAGCATGCCGTAGCCCAGGACCTGGTTGTCGTGGACGACGTCGAAGTCGTCGCGGCGGTCCTTCAACAGCTTGGCGACACGGGTGGAGAAGGTGCGGGGTTCGGGGAACGCGCCGACGCACATCGTGAGGAATTCACGGACGTCGGTCAGGTCACGGAACTCGCGCAACTTCGGCACCCGGAACGGGTCAGGTTCGCGATAGAGGTCGAGGGACGGCACCTTGGTGAGCTTCACGCCCTCGTCGAGCTCGGGGTAGGGCTGTCCGGAGAACACCTCCACCTCGTGGCCGAGAGCGACGAGCTCCCGACTGAGGTGCCGGACGTAGATCCCCTGACCGCCGCAATGAGGCTTGCTGCGGTAGGAGAGCAGAGCGATGCGCACAGGCATGCCTTCCTGACGAAGTGGTACCGGTTTGTATCACGCGTCACACGGTGGTGGCGACGAGGAACCGCCGAACGGACTCGCGAGCAACCCTCTCGTACGGAAGCAAAACATCCGTCAGCGGGTCGCTTCCATCATTTGGCGGAGCTCCTTCTTGAGGTCTCCGATCTCGTCGCGCAGACGGGCCGCGACCTCGAACTGGAGTTCAGCGGCGGCCGATTTCATCTGGTCGGTGAGCTGCTGGATCAGTTCGGCCAGATCGCTGCTGGGGATGCCCGCGGTGTCGGGGTTTCGCTCGTGCAGGGTGCCCAGTTGCGGCGTGGGGGCCACCTTCGGCTTCACACCCCCGGCCCGACCCTTCTGCCCGACGTCGGCCCAGGTCTGGAGCAGTTCCTGGGTGGTCTCGTCCTCGCGGGCGAGCATCTCGGTGATGTCTGCGATCTTCTTGCGCAGCGGCTGCGGGTCGATGCCGTGCTCGAGGTTGTAGGCCACCTGGATCTCACGACGACGGTTGGTCTCGTTGATCGCGTTCTCCATGGAGCGGGTGATCTTGTCCGCGTACATGTGCACCTGTCCCGAGACGTTGCGGGCCGCACGTCCGATCGTCTGGATCAGGGACTTGTCCGAGCGCAGGAATCCTTCCTTGTCGGCGTCGAGGATCGCCACCAGCGACACCTCCGGCAGGTCGAGACCTTCCCGGAGCAGGTTGATGCCGACGAGCACGTCGTACTCGCCCATCCGCAGTTCGCGCAGCAGGTCGATGCGCTTGAGGGTGTCGACCTCGGAGTGCAGGTAACGGGTCCGGATGCCTGCGTCGAGGAGGTAGTCGGTGAGGTCCTCGGACATCTTCTTGGTCAGGGTGGTGACCAGGACGCGTTCGTCCTTCTCGACGCGGAGCCGGATCTCGCCGATGAGGTCGTCGATCTGGCCCTGGGTGGGCTTGACGATCACCTCGGGGTCGATGAGTCCGGTGGGTCGGATGATCTGCTGGACGGCGTTCTCGGCGCCACCGATCCGGTCGAGTTCGTAGTTGCCCGGCGTCGCGGAGAGGTAGATCGTCTGGCCGATGCGTTCCAGGAACTCCTCCCAACGCAGGGGGCGGTTGTCCATCGCGGAGGGGAGCCGGAACCCGTGGTCGACCAGGTTGCGCTTGCGGGACATGTCGCCCTCGTACATGCCGCCGATCTGGGGCACCGCGACGTGCGACTCGTCGACGACGAGGACGAAGTCTTCGGGGAAGTAGTCGATGAGGGTGTTGGGGGCGGACCCGCGCGGGCGTCCGTCCATGTGCAGGGAGTAGTTCTCGATCCCCGAGCAGGACCCGACCTGACGCATCATCTCGACGTCGTAGGTGGTGCGCATCCTCAGACGCTGGGCCTCGAGCAACTTGCCCTGGCGCTCGAACTCTCCCAACCGCTCGACGAGTTCGGCCTCGATCGTGGCGATCGCCCGTTCCATGCGTTCGGGACCTGCGACGTAGTGGGTGGCGGGGAAGATGTGGATCTCCTCGTCGGTGGTGATGACGTCGCCGGTCACTGGGTGCAGCGTCATCAGACGTTCGATCTCGTCGCCGAAGAACTCGATCCGGATCGCCATCTCCTCGTACACCGGGAACACCTCCAAGGTGTCCCCGCGCACCCGGAAGGTGCCGCGGGTGAAGGCGAGGTCGTTGCGGACGTACTGGTTGTCGACGAGCTGGCGCAGCAGCAGGTCACGGTCCTGTTCCTGTCCGACCTTGAGCCGCACCATCCGGTCGACGTACTCCTGCGGCGTGCCCAGGCCGTAGATGCAGGAGACGGTGGAGACCACGATGACGTCGCGACGCGTCAGCAGCGAGTTGGTCGCGGAGTGTCGCAGTCGCTCGACCTCCTCGTTGATGGAGGAGTCCTTCTCGATGTAGGTGTCGGTCTGGGGGACGTACGCCTCAGGTTGGTAGTAGTCGTAGTAGGAGACGAAGTACTCGACCGCGTTCTCGGGGAAGAGATGACGCAGTTCGTTGGCGAACTGGGCGGCGAGGGTCTTGTTCGGCTGGAGCACCAGCATCGGGCGCTGCAGCTGCTCGGCGACCCACGCGACCGTGGCCGTCTTTCCGGTACCGGTGGCACCCAGGAGCACCACGTCCTTCTCGCCGTCGTTGATCCGCCGGGTGATCTCGGCGATCGCGGTCGGCTGGTCGCCGGAGGGCTGGTACTCCGACACCACGTCGAAGGGAGCGACGCGGCGCTCGAGGTCGGTCACAGGGCGCATGGATCGAGCCTACGTCGCCCCTCCGACACCCGTCTCCGGTGCGGAGTGGTCCAACGGCGTCGCGGCGCCGCACGTGAGGTGGCACGGTGTACCCAACATTCAGCAGGTGAGAACCTCGATTCCGTGAACAATCGCGTCACGTTCTCCTTATGTTGTCGGTCGGGTCCACCGAACGGGCCCACGCCGCGCCTCACCGCGCACGGCGCCCCAGACATCACAACCGGAGAGCCCATGGCAAGGAAGAAGCACGACGAACCGTCGTCCGCGTCCGACGTCTCGCCGTCCGAGCCCGACGGCTCCGCGGACGTCCTCCAGGACCTCGCGTCCCCGGGGGACTCCCCCTCCCGCGCCCCTTGGTACCAGATCTCCGGCTGGCGACTGCGCAACAAGATTGCGCTCTCCCTGGCCTTCCCGATGATCGCCGCGTCCTGGTTCGCCACCGACAAGGCGATCGAGTCCTACCTCGTCCAGCAGTCCCACGAGGCGACCGCCGAGCAGGTCCGAGTCCTCGCGCCCGCTCTCGACTTCCTCTACGCGGCCGAGAACTCCTACGTCCAGACGCTGCACACCGAGGTCGGCTCGCCCGAGCGTCTCGCTGCCGTCGACGAGGTCACCCAGACCGCCCAGGCACTCGCCGCGGTCCAGGGCAGCGACGCCCTCGACGAGAACCAGCGCTCGAAGATCAACACCCTGCTGGCCTGGTCCGAGCAGTTGCAGGACCCCGCAGCCCGCCGTGTCACCACCGCGACCACGTCGCAGGCGACCCAGCTCCACAACGCGGTCCAGGACTACTACCAGACCATCGTCGCCGGCCAGGTCGTCCCCGAGGCGTCGCTGCAACAGATCGCGTTCGTGATGGACGGCCACTTCGGCCTGACCATGCAGCGCATCTACACCGAGCCTGACAGCACCAAGATCCGCAACCAGACCGAGTTGCTGCAGTGGATCGGCATCGAACGCGGCGCGATCGACTCCCTCGTCGACGCCCGCCCCGCCGGTGACCCCGACGCCACCAGCCTCACCTCGCAGAACGTCCAGCGCCCGCCCGTCGTGGCTCAGGGCAACGGCGAGTTGCGCTACACCCCGGCACTCGACCTCTACAATTCCATCAACCGCGTCGCCGTCGACGAGGCCCTCGCGGCTCTCGACGAGAACGCTGCCGAGGCCCGTGCCAAGGCGCTCCTCAACATGGCCATCCTGCTCGGCTCACTGGCCGTCACGATGCTGCTCGCCTGGCTGATCGCCCGCCTCATCGTCAACCCGGTCCGCCGGGTGCGCGACGGCGCGCTGAACGTCGCCAACGACGCCCTCCCCCGAGCGGTCGCCCAGATCCGTGCCGGCGAGGAGCCGGACGCGATCATCCCGATCGACGTCACCACCGACGAGGAGATGGGCCAGCTGGCCCGCGCCGTGGACGACCTGCACCGCGCCGCCGTCGGCCTCGCCTCGGGTGAAGCACGACTGCGCTCCCAGGTCGGCGAGATGTTCGTGACGCTCTCGCGCCGCAACACCTCGCTCATCAACCAGCAGCTCGGCCTGATCGAGGAGCTGGAGCGCGACGAGCAGGACCCGCGTCGTCTCGAGAGCCTGTTCCGTCTCGACCACCTCGCGGCCCGCATGCGTCGTACCGCCGAGTCGCTCGTCATCCTGTCCGACGCCCCGGTGCGTCTGCGTGACGCCGCTCCGCTCTCGGTCACCGACTCCCTGCAGGCAGCCACCGCTGGCGTGCAGGAGTACCAGCGAGTCGAGCTCCGTGGTGCCACCACCACACAGATCGTCGGCGCTGCCGCGAACGACGTGGTCCACCTGCTCACCGAGCTCATCGACAACGCTCTCTCGTTCTCCCCGCCGACCGCTCCGGTCCAGGTGAGCACCACCACCGACGGCAGCTCCGTCACGATCGCCATCTCCGACGGCGGTCTCGGCATGCCGGCCGACATGCTGCGCCAGCTCAACGAGATGCTCGCCCAGCAGGTCGGCGTCACCCCTGACGCCGCACGTCGGATGGGTCTCTTCGTGGTCTCGCGTCTCGCGCGCCGCCACGATCTCGGCGTCTCCCTCAGCGAGAACGGCCGCGGCGGCGTCACCGCCACCGTGGTGATCCCTGCCGCCCTGATCGTGGGTGCCACGCCGACGCTCACCACGCCGAACGCGGCCCCCGCGGCCGGGCTGCCCGCACCCGTGCTCAACGCCCCCGTGAACGACGCCCCCGTCTTCGACGCTCCGGACGCGCTGAGCGCCCCTGTTGCCGACGAGGCCGCCGCGGTGGCCCCGCTGGCATCGGTCGACATGTTCGCCCCGCTCGCCGACGAGGCCAAGGCCTCTGCTCCGGTCCAGGCCGAGCCGTTCAAGGCCCAGCCGGTCAGGGCGCCAGCCGCACGCACCGCACCGGACCCGCTCAGTGACCCGCTGACGGACCCGCTGACGGACCCGCTGCCACCGCTCCCCGTAGCCGACAAGGCTCCTGCCCCGTCACCGTTCGGTGGGCTGCTGCCCAAGCGCCGTCCCGGCGCGACTGTGCCCGACCGTACGGCTGCTGTGAACCCGATGGGCGACTCGCTCTTCGGTGGAGGCGACAAGCCGAGCGGTGGACTGTTCTCCCGCAGCGAGAACGCCCCCGCCTCCCCGGCTCCTGCCGCCGACCCGCTCTCGGACCCGATCGTCGAGCAGGTCGCCGAGCCGGCTGTCGAGCAGGTCGCCGAGCCGGCTGTCGAGGAAACGGCGGTGCCTGAGGCAGAGATCGTCCCGCTCGTCGCCTGGACCCCGTCCACGCTCACCGAGGACCTGACCCCGGCCACGGGCCACTTCAACCACGAGGCCACCCCGGTGGCCGAGGAAGCCGCTGAGCAGCGGGGCGACGAGGAGCGGGTCGTGGAGCCGGAGACCCCGGCCACCCGGGCGTCCGTCTCGTCGCTGGAGCTTCCGCCCCTGGCGTTGCGCGCCACCCATGCCGACGTCGACGAGCCGGTCACCCCGGCCACCACCGACAACAGCGTGAGCATGTTCGGTGACGTTGGCGCCGACACCCGCACCCTGCCGGTCCGTGACCCCCAGGACAACCCCGTCGCGGCCGCCCGGATGGGCATGTTCAACGCACTCGCCAAGGGCTCCGCACGCGCCGAGCGTTCGTCCTTGACCGACACGACCGCCTCCCCGCAGTCCGCCGCAGCCCCGGCTGGCGACGGCACTCAGGGCGAGGAGCACGACGGGGAGGCCCCGTCGTCCTGGCTCAGCGGCCAGGGAACCGGTTTCGTGAACAGCTCCGCCGACGCCGGCTGGGCCGCAGCGGAGCAGGTCGCCAAGCACGTTGAGACCCGCAGGACCGAGGCCGGCCTCCCCCAGCGTCGCCCCGGTCAGCGACTGGTCCCGGGAGCAGTCGCTCCCACCCGGACCACGCCGCCGCGCGACCCCGAAGCAATTCGTCGCCGACTCGCGTCCCACGCAGCCGGCGTCTCCCGCGGACGGACCGCCACCGTCACTCCCACCACCCCTGCACAGGAAGAAGGCCAGTCATGACCACCGACACCTCCAACGCGGATTCGGGCCTGAACTGGATCGTCAGCAAGTTCATCGCCGAGGTCCCCGGTACCGCACACGCGGTCCTGGTCTCGGCCGACGGCCTGCTGATGGCCGCCAGCGACCGACTCCCCGCCGACCGCGCCGAGCAGGTCGCGGCCGTCTCGTCCGGTCTGGCCTCCCTGGCCGTGGGCGCCTCGCGGCTCTTCGAGGGCGGACCGGTCCTGCAGACCGTCATCGAGATGGAGCTGGGCTACCTGCTGCTCATGAGCGTGGGCGACGGTTCCAACCTGGCCGTCCTCACCCAGGACTCCGCCGACATCGGTCAGGTCGGCTACGAGATGGCGCTCCTGGTGGACCGCGTGGGTCGCATGGTCCAGGCACAGGCCCGCGTCCCCCTCCCCACCGTCTGAGATGTCCCCCGTGCCCACCCATGACCCAGACTGGGAGGACGCTCCGGCCCCGCGGATCGTCCGTCCCTTCACGATCACCGCAGGACGTACCCGTCCCAAGGTCGATCTGCCGGTCGAGGCGACCCTCCGCCTGGAGGAGCACGCCAAGGACCGAGCCTGGCCCAGCGCGGCCGTGGCCCACGTCGTCGACGTGTGCCACCTCCGCTCCGTGGCCGAGGTCTCAGCCCTCGTCTCCATGCCCATCGGCGTGGTCCGTGTGCTCCTCGCCGACCTCGTCGAAGCCGGCCACGTGGCCGTCCAGAACACTCTCACCGACAAGTCCTCCAGTGACGAGCGTCGGGATCTGATCGAAAGGACCCTCCGTGGACTTCGCGCCTTCTAACACCCGCGGCGCCGCGTCGACCAAGATCGTCGTCGCCGGCGGCTTCGGCGTCGGCAAGACCACCTTGGTCGGCTCCGTCTCCGAGATCGACCCACTGCGAACCGAGGCACTCGTCACCGGCGAGTCCGAAGGCATCGACGACCTGTCGGCAGTACCCTCCAAGGCGACCACCACGGTCGCCATGGACTTCGGTCGCATCACCCTCGGCGAGGACCTGATCCTCTACCTGTTCGGCACGCCGGGCCAGAAGCGGTTCTGGTTCATGTGGGACGACCTGTGCCTGGGCGCCATCGGCGCCATCGTGTTGGTCGACACCAACCGTCTGGACGAGGCGTTCTCGCCGCTGGACTACTTCGAGGAGAAGGGGCTGCCCTTCATCGTCGCGCTGAACCAGTTCGACTCCGGCCCGCAGTACGAGCTCGAGCAGGTCCGCGAGGCCCTCGCCCTGGCCCCGCACGTGCCGATGATGCGGATCGACGCCCGCGACCGCGACTCCGCAAAGAGTGCCCTCATCCGGGTCACCGAGTACGCCCTCGAGCGCCTCGCCGCCCAGGTGCCCGTGAGCTGATCACACCTGCGTGACCACGGACTTCACCTCCGTGACGAACGAGGCCCCCGACCGGATCGGCGGTTTCAAGGGGTCATCGCAACACCGACCGGTTTCTTAGCTGGTGAGTAGAACACGCAGACGCTCGGCTGGGGTATCCCAGCCGAGCGTTTTGCGTGGACGGCCATTGAGTTTCTGCGCGACGTGCTCCAGATCCTCTGGCCCGTACATCGACAGATCGGTTCCCTTGGGGAAGTACTGACGCAGGAGCCCGTTGGTGTTCTCGTTGCTCCCGCGCTGCCACGGTGACGCGGGGTCACAGAAGT
The DNA here is from genome assembly GCF_004014875.1 of Nocardioides yefusunii. Lineage (NCBI taxonomy): Bacteria > Bacillati > Actinomycetota > Actinomycetes > Propionibacteriales > Nocardioidaceae > Nocardioides > Nocardioides yefusunii. The sequence continues at coordinate 1,828,816 of NZ_CP034929.1, forward strand.
ACACCGGCACACCCGTGGCAATCGTGAACTGCTTGTGGCCTGCCATTTCCGCGCCCTGGTCCCAGGTCAACGATCCCCGCAGGTGCGCCGGCAACGTCTCGATCTGGGCCGTCAACGCGTCCCTGACCTCTTCAGCGGTGTGCCCGTTCGGCAGGTGCAGCAACATGACGTAGCGGGTGGTGCGTTCGACCAGGGTCCCGATCGCGGTCTTGTTAAACGCGCCCGTGATCAGATCGCCCTCCCAGTGTCCCGGGACCGCACGATCAGCAACCTCAGCAGGACGCTCACTGATCATGACCATCGGATCAACAAACCTGCTCGTGCGTTGGTTCGGATCGCGGTGCGGTTTGCGGCGCGTGCGTCCGGTCCGGATGGCGGCTTGGACTTCCTTCTTGAGCCCGCCACGGGCCTGGAAGTACAGCGCCTGGTAGATCGTTTCGTGGCTCACGCGCATGGCCTGGTCATCGGGATGCTCCTTGCGAAGGGCGTTACTGATCTGCTCAGGCGACCACTCCTGGCGCAGTCCCTGGGACACGAATTCACGCAGCGGACCGTCGAGCAACAGTTTGCGAGTCTTGGGTCTCGGCCGGCGTGCAGCCGACGCCCGTTGGGCAGCGTACGGCCGATACACACCCGACACCGTGTTGGCCGCGATCTCCCGGGTGATGGTCGACGGTGCACGCCCCAACCGGCGAGCGACCTCGCGACGTGAACGCCCCTCGCTCAACAGGTCACGGATCCGCTCGCGATCAGCCAGCGACAGAAACCGCGGGTGTAACGGCTTCTCGACAACACTCAACACAGGGGCCACACATCCCATAGTGGTCCGCCGGCTCGTGTAGTCCACACGGCGTCCATCGGGATAGATCCGCACGTTGGCCCCACCGCTGTGGCGGACACCGTGATCCCAGTCCTGCGCGGTGCGCACGTGCACCCCGACTCGGGAAGCGGCCTCCCGGCGCGACACCCCGGAACGCCGCAACTCCTCGTACAACACGCGCCCCGGATGCCCCGGCCGCACCGCCACCGAACGCCGACCCGCGCGACGAGCCAGGCCAGCCGCTGTGTGCCGGTTCAGCCCGACATCACGCGCAGCGACCGTCACACTGCCCACCACGTCCAGCCGATCAAAGAACGCCTGCTTCAACTCCTGCGAAATGACCACGGTCCTCGCAACTCCCATCACTGGGTGTTGCGAGGACCGCTAGAACCCGCCATCGGTCGGGGGCCTCGTTCGTTCACCGTGGCCCCGTTCGGCGGATCTCACACGTCGACGCCGGAGTGGACCAGACCGCGCCCTACCCATGTTGGGTCAGTTCTAAGCACACTTGAGTGCGATTGTGGCTCACATCTCTTTCTTTTTTGCTCAAGCCCTTGAATGCACTACCCCAGTTTGGGTAATCATGTGCCCATGCATCACAACTTCGGCCACGGTCAAGGCGACACGCCTGCCCCTTCGGTGGTGCGTTCCTTCACTCTGACGGGTGGCCGAGCCACTCCGGTCGTCGATCTGGGCTTCGAAGCCGTCGTCCGGGTCCAGAGCTCCGGGCGGCACCGCATGTGGCCCGTCGGCCCCAAGGCCGAGATCGTCGCCGTCTGCGACGGCAAGTCCGTGGCCGAGGTGTCCGCCGCGGTGAAGCGCCCGATCGGCGTCGTCCGGGTCCTCCTGGGCGACCTCGTCTCCGAAGGCCACCTCGCCGTCGAGCGCACGATCACCGCCTCCACCTCGGTCGACGACCGCCGGGAACTGCTCGAGCGCACCCTGCGTGGGCTCCGCACCACCGGCTGAAGGACCTGCCCCCGCTAGGGTGACGGCGTGGACCAGACGCCAGACGAGCACGTGCGCTTCTTCAAGCGGTTGTTCCTGACCATCGTCCTCACGCCGTTCCTGGTCGCGATCTGGATGACGGTCGTCGACTCCTACCGACGCCGCGGCAAGCGCTCACGCCCCTTCCCGACGGTCGAGCCCGAGACGGTCGACCTCGGCACCCACGACGGCTCCGTGACCGTCTACACCTACGGTCAGGACCTGTACGACGCGATGCTCGCCGCGATCGACTCCGCGCGCGAGGAGATCTTCTTCGAGACCTACATCTGGAAGGCCGACGAGGTCGGTGACGTGTTCAAGCGCGCCCTGGTCAACGCCGCCGAGCGCGGCGTCCGGGTGCACGTCATCTACGACGTCTTCGCCAACCTCGTGGTCTCCCCCAGGTTCAAGAAGTTCCCCTCGAACATCCAGGTCCTGAGGTTCCCGATCTACACCGCCGGCTGGCGGATGCTCGACTTCCGCCACTACGGTCGCGACCACCGCAAGATCCTCACCGTCGACGAACAGGTCGCCTTCGTGGGCGGCTACAACATCGGCGGTGAGTACGCGACGCAGTGGCGCGACACCCACGTCGCCGTCACCGGTCCTGCGGTCCGTGAGCTGCGCCGGGCCTTCGCCGACTTCTGGAACCTGCACCGACGCAACCGCCTGCGGCCCTCGGCCCAGGCCCTCACCGTCGCTCCCCCCGAGAACTGGGACCTGCCGGTGCGCGTGGTCCGCAACGTGCCGCGGCTGATGATGTTCCCGATCCGGTCGATGTACCTCGACGTGATCGACCGCGCCGGCGAGCGCATCTGGCTCACCCAGGCCTACTTCCTGCCCGACCAGGACTTCGTCGACGCTCTGGTGCTCGCCGCCCGTCGCGGCGTGGACGTCCGTCTGCTGGTGCCGTTGAAGTCCAACCACATCGTCACTGACTGGATCTCACGGGGCTACTACTCCCAGATGCTCGACGCCGGGATCCGGATCCTGCGCTACCAGGGCGCGATGGTGCACGCCAAGACCGCCACCGTGGACGGGCGCTGGACCACCGTGGGCACCGCGAACATCGACCGGCTCAGTCTGAGCGGCAACTACGAGATCAACCTCGAGATCGTCGACGACGAACTCGCCGCCCTGATGGAGCGGATCTTCGCCGTCGACGAGTCCAACTCCCTCGCGCTCAGCAGCGAGGAGTGGGAGGCCCGGGACCTGCACCGCAAGTTCACCGAGTACGTGCTCGCGCCGCTGCGCCCGCTGCTCTGAGCTGACTCACCAGCGTCGGGCGTCAGGCAGGTGACGCCGCGGCGCCATCCGGGCTCCATGGCGTGGGCGCCCACCGAACTCCGCACGGACGAGCGTCACCACCCGGCCGCGGAACCCAGCCCACGGCGTCAGGAACTCCTCCATCTCCGCGTCGTCGAACTCCCGTCCGCTCACCGCCCAGCCGAAGTCCTTCGCGACGTGGTAGTCGAACCAGGAAACAGCGTCAGCGTCACCCAACGCTCGTTGCCGCACCTCGCCCGCCGTCCACCGCCCGATGCCCGGCACGGCGCACAACATTTCCTCGGCCCGCTCGGGGTGCTGCACCAGGGTGCGCTCCAGCGCGTCCCCGCGTGCCAACACCTGCGTGAGCGCGCCAGCGCGTGCATGGTCGACCGAGGCCCCCAGCCATGCCCAGGACGGCAGCAGCGACCACTCCACGTTGCTCGGGGGCACCTTCATGCCGCGCTCCCCCGCGGGCCCCGGCGCAGGGCTACCGTGGCGCAGCACCAGTGTCCGGTACGAACCGAAGGCCTCCTGCCCGGTGACCTTCTGCTCGATCACGGTCGGCACGAGGTCCTGGAGGACGAGGCGGGAACCCGCGCGGCGCCAGTGCGGGCGGGCCCGGAGCGCGGCGTCCACGACCGGGTGCGGTGCCCAGTCCCGGGGTGGGCGGTCGAGGGCACCGAGAAGTTCGGGCAACTGGTCCAACGCCCATTCCCCTCCCCGGCCCCAGGCGCTGGCCTCGACGACTCCTTCCCCGGACAGAGGCCGGACGAAGAGCGTGCTCGGCCCCTGCGGCGTCGCAGCACAACGGAACCACCCACGGGTGGTGCGCCGCCACGACGGATCGGCCGCACCGCGCCGGTGCTGCACCATCGCCGCAGCCACCTGGCACGGCCATCCGGGTCGCCAGACGCGGGTCAGGGCTGTCTCCACCCGTTCAGTCCACCACGTCTGCAGAGGCAGAGCGAGAGTCCTCGCACCAGTGGAAGGGCGCGCCCGCGGGTCTAGACGACCGCCGCAGCAGCGGCACGGCCGGCCACCCGCCCGGAGAACAGGCACCCTCCGAGGAAAGTGCCCTCCAGCGCGTTGTAACCCATCATCCCGCCCCCACCGAAGCCGTTGACCTCACCGGCCGCGTAGAGCCCCGGGAGCGGCGTTCCGTCACTGCGCAGGCACCGACCCTCGAGGTCCGTCTCCAGCCCGCCCAGCGTCTTGCGGGTCAGGATGTTGAGGCGGACCGCGATCAGAGGTCCGTTCTCGGGGGCGAGGAACTTGTGCGGCCTGGCGGTGCGGACAATCTTGTCGCCGCGGTGCTGGCGGTGCGAACGGACGAACGTGAACTGGGTGTCCTTGCCGTAGGCGTTGTCGAGCTGACGGTCCCGGGCCTCCAACATCCGGCGCAGGTCCGCCGCGTCGACGACCGCGTCGGTGCCGACACGGTTCATCCCCTCGACGAGTTCTTCGACAGTGCTGGCAGTCACGAAGTCGGCGCCGTGGTCGACGAACGCCTGGACCGGCCCCGGTGCCCCGTCTCCTGCGACCCGGGACAGCAGGAGCTTGACGTCCTTGCCCGTCAGGTCGGGGTTCTGCTCCGAGCCCGAGAGTGCGAACTCCTTCTCGATCACCTTCTGGGTCAGCACGAACCACGAGTAGTCGTAGCCGGTGGCGCGCAGCGCCTTGAGCGTGCCCAGAGTGTCGAAGCCCGGCAGGTTGTGACCCCCCAGCCGCTTCCCGGTGGCGTCGAGCCAGAGGCTGGAGGGACCGGGCAGGATCCGGATGCCGTGGTTGTCCCAGACCGGGTCCCAGTTGCGGATCCCCTCCACGTAGTGCCACATCCGGTCCGGATTGACGACGTGCGCCCCGGCGTCGGTGGAGATCGCGACCATCCGGCCGTCGACGTGCGCGGGGACGCCGGCGATCATCGTGCGCGGCGGCGGCCCGAGCCGCGGGGGCCACGCCTTGCGCACCAGGTCGTGGTCGCCGCCGATGCCACCGGAGGCGACCACCACGGCCTGCGCGGAGAACTCGAAGTCTCCCACGACGACGCGGCTGCTGGCGCGTCCACGCTCGATGTCGCTGGGAGCGAGGACGGCTCCCCGGACACCGGTGACCGCGCCGTGGCTGAGCACCAGTTCATCGACCCGGTGGCGGAACGCGAACCGGATCCGGCCCGTCGCCACGTGCTCACGGACCCGACGTTCGAAGGGGGCGACCACGCCGGGACCGGTGCCCCAGGTGAGGTGGAAGCGCGGCACTGAATTGCCGTGCCCGTCGAAGGTGCCGTCCCCGCGCTCAGCCCAGCCCACCACCGGGAAGATTCGGTGGCCCATCGCTCGCAGCCAGGCGCGCTTCTCCCCGGCGGCGAAGTCGACGTAGGCCTGGGCCCACTCACGGGGCCAGTGGTCCTCGGGACGGTCGAACTGTGCGGAGCCGAACCAGTCCTGGAGCGCCAGGTCGTGGGAGTCCTTGATTCCCATCCGCCGCTGCTCGGGGGTGTCGACCATGAAGAGACCGCCCAGGCTCCAATGGGCCTGGCCCCCGATGGACTGCTCGGGCTCCTGGTCGACGAGGAGCACGCTGCGCCCCCGGTCGGCGGCCTCGGCCGCAGCCACGAGCCCGGCCAGGCCATGGCCCACGACGACGAGATCTGCATTCATGCCACGAGGGTGGAGGCTGCAGGCCGTTCGGCGCAAGGGGGCGGACCAGAACTGTCACACAGTGTGTCACGCAGTGTCACCGTGACGTGTCGGCTGATTACACTCCCCTCATGCCCTCCACCGAGCAGCCGCGGAGCACCGCTGCGACCCGTCGTCGCGAGCGGACCCGGGAGATCATCACCGCCACCCGGATGCTCTTCGACGAGCGCGGCATGCGCGACGCCCAGATCGAGGACGTGGCCCGGGCCGTCGGGATCAACCGGGCGATCGTCTACCGGCACTTCACCGGCAAGGAAGAACTGTTCGCGCTCACCCTGGTGACCTACCTCGACGAGGTCTTCGCGCTGCTGGCCGAGGTCGACGATCCCGAGCAGCCGGCACCGGTGCGGTTGCGTCGCCTGGTGGAGACGTTCTCCGAGTACGGGCTGGCCCGTCCGGCGTTCGTGGACTGCGCGCAGTCACTGATGCGGCGCAGCACCGCCGAGCTCCTCGACGAGATGACCGAGGACGCCGCTCTGCGTCTGGGGCGGGCCATGTCGGCTCCGCTGTCGCTGCTGGCCTCGGTCCTGCGACGCGGGACCGTCGAGGGGCACTTCCACGTCGAGGACCCCGACGGCCAGGCCAACCTGCTCTACGCCACGGCACTGGGGGCCCTGCAGTTGGTCCGGGTGGGGCTCCTGCTCGAACACTCGCCGGGCAACCCGACGGTCCGGGCGATCGACGACGAACAGGCCAAGGCGTACCTGGTGCGCTCGGCAGTGGCCCTGGCCACCTACCGCGACGAGGCGTGAGCCTCGCCGTCAGCAGGTGGCCGCGGGCGGTCGAGCCGACTCACTGCCAGACGCGGACCCAGTCGACGGCGGCGGTGGAGCCGAAGTTCTTGAGGTCGACCAACTCGTAGCTGGAGGTCAGGTTGGACAGCACCAGGTGCTGGTTCACCTGGGAGACCGTGCGGGTCACGCGGTGGTACTCCCGGCCGTCGACGCGGAAGACGTAGGCCGTGGGGGTCCACTCCACCGAGAAGACGTGGAAGTTCTCGTGGAACCGCTGGGGGCCCTTCATCAGGGTGGTCTCGGCGAACTCCGCACCGACCTTCTGCGTCACGCCCTTGGCATCGAGGTGATGCACGAAGGCGGCGACCCCGTTGTCCTTGGTCCGCGAACCGAAGTACTCCATCACGTCCACCTCGACACCCAGGTCAGGACGGTTGCGGGTCATTGAACGGTTCGGGTTGCTCCAGAACGCCGAATGCATGCCGACGGCCGACTGGACCTTGACCCGGGCCGCAGCGACGCCGTAGCGGTAGTCGTACTTGCCCTCGGTCGCGATCTGGGTGTTCCGCATGTAGGGCAGCTTGTGCTTGACGCCGTCCTTGTCCACGTAGACGCACTTGGCGGAGCGCTTGGGGTCCTTGGAGACACCCATCGTGAGGACGTTGTTCTTGACCTTCATCGACGAGGCGTCGGTGGACGCGCACGAACGCGAGCCGGTGCCGATCGAGCGCTTCTGGACGCTCCACTTGGTCGCGTCCAGGGCGGAGCCGCTGAAGGTGTCCTCGAAGTCCAGCGTCCAGTCCCGGGTGACGACTGCGTTGCTGGTCACCGCCTCGGCCTCGGTGGTCGCCTGGGTGACGACGCGGTAGGTGCCGGCGTCAGCGACGGTGAAGACTCCGTGACCGGACCGGTCCTGGACGTCTCGGGAGACGACCGTCCACTCATCGCCCTGGAGACGTTCAAGGCTCACCGGTCGTCCCGCGCGGGCGGGGACGAACTCGGCCGCGACGGTGTGACCCTCAGCAGGCTTGGCCGCCGACGGTCCGGCCTGTGCGACGGCCGGGAGCGCCGCAGCAGTGACACTCTGCCGAGCGACGACGCTCACGGAGATGGTCTTCGACTCCGCACGCGGGATCGCGACCGTCTTGGTCAGCTTCTTCTCGAAGAACTTCACCTGACGAGTCACGGCGGAGACGACGCCACGCTGGGCCTTCACCTTGCCCCTGACCGCAGGGGTCTGCTTCTTCTTCTTCAGCCGCTTGAGCTTCTTCGTCTGGGCCGCGAGCTTGACCACTGCGGCCTCGTAGCGACGGTGCGCGGTCCGGCCGTTGTCCACCACGACCTTCGCGGCCGGGGAGACCACCCGGACCTGCGCGGAGTTCTTCAGCTTCACGCCAGTGAAGGTGAAGGTGCCGTCGGGGCGCGAGGTGGCGGTGGCGATGTTCGAGGTCACCGATCCGGTGACCCGCTGCAGGACGACCTTGCGGGCCGGCAGCCGGCCCAGCACGCCGGTGAAGGTGATCGGCGTGGTGGGAAGCATCGTGCCGGTGACGGCGTCGAGCTTGGCGTAGCCGACCGCGGTCTTCTTGGCCGCTGCGACCGTGGGGGTCGCGATGCCGGTGGAGAGAGCAGTGGCAACGACGGGTGCGCCGGGGACGGCCTGGGCCGTCGTCGTGGCGCCGGGGAGGAGGGACAGGGACAGGCCGCCCACGAGGGCGGCGGTCGCGGTCGCGCGTGCGAGATGGGACATGAGTGCTCCGAGTCAGAGAACTGCATGGCGTCGGATGGGGGGATGGTCGCCCCTGCCCGCATGGCGGTGAGACAGGGACGAGTGGTGTTGGTGTGACGCAGGTGACGCCGTGCAGGTCACGTGGTGACGTTCACAGTCTCGGAAATGCACGAGGCCCCCGCCAACTTGGCGGGGGCCTCGTCGCATGTGACAAATGCGGCGGACTGAATCAGACCAAACTGCTCTTGTCGCGCGCGATCGCGCCGAGTACACCGTTGACGAAGGCGGGAGAGTCGTCGGTCGACAACTCGCGCACCAGCGCAAGGGACTCGCTCATCGCAACGGCGTCGGGGACGTCGGCGTTGAAGAGGATCTCGAAGACACCGATCCGCAGGACGTTGCGGTCCACGGCCGGCATCCGCTCCAGGGTCCAGCCCTGGGCGTACTCCCTGAGGACCTCGTCGATGCGGTCGCGGTTCTCGTGAACACCCTCCACCAGCTCGGTGGTGTAGACGTTCACGGGACCCTCGCCGTCAGCGACAGTGGTCGCCAGCGCCTCGATCGGGTTGTCGGAGCGAAGCTCCGACGCGAACAGGATGTCAAGCGCGCGCTTGCGCGCCTTGCTCCGTGCAGCCATGGCCGCAGACCTCTCTCAGTACTTCGTTCAGCTCTTGACGCGGCCGAGGTAGGAGGAGTCGCGGGTGTCGACCTTCACCTTCTCGCCAGAAGTCATGAAGAGCGGAACCTGGATGACGTGACCCGTCTCGAGGGTCGCGGGCTTGGTGCCACCGGTGGAGCGGTCGCCCTGGAGACCGGGCTCGGTCTCGGCGATCAGCAGCTCGACGGAGGCAGGGAGCTCGACGTAGAGGACGCGACCGTCGTTGGTCGCGACGATGGCCTCCTGGTTCTCGAGCATGAAGTTCTTGGCGTCGCCGACGATCTCGGGGGTGACCTCGATCTGGTCGAACGTCGAGACGTCCATGAAGACGTACGACTGACCGTCGTTGTACAGGTACTGCATGGTGCGCTTGTCGACGTTGGCCGTCTCGACCTTGGTGCCGGCATTGAAGGTCTTGTCGACGGTCTTGCCCGACTCGACGTTCTTCAGCTTGGTGCGGACGAAGGCGGGACCCTTGCCCGGCTTCACGTGCTGGAACTCGACGACAGCCCAGAGCTGTCCGTCGATGTTCAGGACCATGCCGTTCTTGAGGTCGTTGGTGGTAGCCATGTGCGTCGACCGCCTTCTTGTTCGTGGGTTGAGGGCCGAGGGGCAACTCTAGTGGTCGCTCGGACACCCCGTGAAACCGGCACGGACGCCGTCCCGAGGAAGGGAAGGCGTCCGTGCCGGTTCAGTGAGCCCTGAGCGGGCTCGCCGCGATCAGGTCAGCTTGTCCTTGAGGCCCTGGGCGACGTCCTTGATCTTGTCGCCCACCTGCTTCACCTTGGCCTCGGCCTGGTCGGCCTGGCCCTCGGTCTTGAGGTCGTCCTGGCCGGTCGCGTCGCCGACGGTCTCCTTGGCCTTGCCCAGGCCTTCCTCCGCCTTGTGCTTCCAGTCACCCATGGGTGTCTCCCCTCACTCGCGCGTGGCGCGCAGCCGGACGACCGCGCCCCTCCACCGTAACCACAGGTGGAGGGGCGTTGAAGAGGAACAGGTCGCGGTTCGGTGTCGATCCGTCAGAAGTGATCCACGTGTCAGCCGGCGGCGACGAACTCCAGAGCCCGGCGGTACCCGTCCACACCGTGCCCCGCCACCGTGAGGGCCGCGTGCGGCTCGACGTAGGAGGTGTGTCGCCACACCTCGGGACGCGCCTTGGGGTCGGAGAGGTGGACCTCCACCAATGCCGCCTCCAACTGCGCGCAGGCGTCGTAGACGGCCAGCGAGTAGTGCGTCCAGGCGCCTGCATTGAGCACCACCGGGGTCGCGTCGTCAGCGGCGGCGTTGAGCCAGTCCACCATCACGCCCTCGTGGTTGGTCTGGCGCACCTCGACGTCGAGGCCGAGCTCGCTCCCCCACGCCACGCACAGCTCGACGAGCTCGGCGTGGGTGGTGGTGCCGTAGATCTCGGGCTGACGCTTCCCCAGACGGCCCAGGTTGGGGCCGTTGAGGACGAGCACCTTCCGCGAGGCGTCGGTGGCGCTCATCGCTCAGGCCTTCGCGATGGCGGAGTAGGCCTCACGCAGCCACTCGTCCTGCGGACCGGCGAGGACCGTGGGACGACCGATGCCGTCGAGGGCCAGGAGACGCAGCTGGTTGCCGCGGGCCTTCTTGTCCACCTTCATCACGGCCAGGAGGTCCTGGAAGGTCGCGGCGTCGTAGGAGACGGGCAGACCGACGCGGGAGAACGCCGCACGGTGACGGGCCACCTCCTCCGGGGTCAGCAGACCGGCACGACGGGCGACCTCGGCGACGTAGACGCAGCCGATCGCGACGGCCTCGCCGTGGCGCACGGTGTAGTCGGACGTCTTCTCGATCGCGTGAGCCAGGGTGTGGCCGTAGTTCAGTGCCTCACGACCCGGGTGGCCGTCCTTGCCACCGGTCTCCTTGAGGTCGTCGACGACGACGTCGATCTTGACCTGCACGGCACGCTCGACGAGTTCACGCAGCTCGGCGGAGTTCCAGGTGAGGGCCTCAGGGTCGATCGTCTCGACGATCTCGAGGATCCGGGCGTCGGAGATGAAGCCGCACTTGACGACCTCACCGAGTCCGGCGACGAACTCGTCACGCGGGAGGGTCTCCAGGAACGCGAGGTCGCAGATCACGCCGGCGGGCTCGTGGAAGGCACCGACCAGGTTCTTGCCTGCACCGGTGTTGACGCCGGTCTTGCCGCCGACGGCAGCGTCGACCATCGCCAGGACGGTGGTGGGGACGTGGACGACCTTGACGCCGCGCAGCCAGCTGGCCGCGACGAAACCGCCGAGGTCGGTGGTGGCGCCGCCACCGACGGTGACGACGGCGTCGCTACGGGTGAACCCGGCCTCGCCGAGGGCCTCCCAGCAGTCGTTGGCCACGGCGGCGTGCTTGGCGTCCTCGCCGTCGGGCAGGCCGAGAGCCAGGACGTCGTACTTCGTGGCGAGGGCGTCGGCCACGGGCTGCGCGAGGGCGCCCAAGGGGCCGGCGTAGAGCAGAGCGACGCGGGTGACGTCGTCACCGAGCATCGCGGGCAGACGCTCGGCGAGGTGGTGGCCCACGACGACGTCGTAGGGCGAGGCACCGCCGACGTGCAGGACGGTGGGCTCGGACGTGGATGCGGAGCTGGAGCTCACTTCATCTCCTCGATGATCTGGTCGACGACCTGGGCAGGCGTTCGACCGTCGGTGTCGACGCTGAGGGCAGCGACGGACTCGTAGACAGGGGTGCGCTCGTCGAGGAGCGCCTTGACGCGCGAACGCACGTCTCCGAGAAGCATCGGTCGGCCAGGGGCTCCCAGTCCAACTCGCTTGACGGCTTCGGCCAGCCCGACGCGCAGGAAGACCACCGGGTGGCCGGCCAGCGCCTCGCGGGTGCGGGGGTCCATCACGGCGCCGCCACCGAGGGCGAGGACGCCGTCGTGCTCGACCAGCGCCGTCGCGACGGCGGCCGCCTCCAGTTCCCTGAAGAACGGCTCGCCGTCGTCGACGAAGATGTCGCTGATCGGACGTCCCTGCGCGGCCACGACGTCGGCGTCGGTGTCACGTACCGCGACGCCCCACCGCTCGGCGAGCAGGTGCGCCACCGTGGTCTTGCCGGCCCCCATGGGGCCGACGAGGACCGCGCGGGGACGGGTCACCGGAAGCTCAGGTTCGCGACGTAGCTCTCGTAGTTGCGGCGGGTCTCGGCGACCGAGTCTCCACCGAACTTCTCCAGGACGGCCTCGGCCACGACGAGCGCGACCATGGCCTCGGCGACGATGCCGGCAGCCGGCACGGCGCAGACGTCGGAACGCTGGTGGTGGGCCACGGCCTCCTCACCGGTGGTGACGTCGACGGTGCGCAGGGCGCGGGGAACGGTGGCGATCGGCTTCATCGCGGCGCGGACGCGCACGACCTCGCCGATCGTCATGCCGCCCTCGATGCCGCCGGCGCGACCGGAGACGCGCTTGATGCCCTCGGGGGTGGGGACGATCTCGTCGTGGGCCAGGGAACCGGGGGTCGCGGCGAGCTCGAAGCCGTCACCGACCTCGACACCCTTGATCGCCTGGATGCCCATGAGCGCAGCGGCCAGGCGGGAGTCGAGACGACGGTCCCACTGGATGTGCGAGCCGAGACCGGCGGGCAGACCGTGGACCACGACCTCGACGACACCACCGAGGGTGTCGCCGTCCTTGTGGGCCTGGTCGATCCGGGCGACCATCGCCTCGGACGTCTCGGGGTCGAGGCAGCGCACCGGGTTCTCGTCGAGGGCGACCTCGTCGGCCTTCGCAGGGATCACGCCGGCGGGGGCACGGACGCCACCCAGCTCGATGACGTGGGAGACGATCTCGGCGCCGATGGCCTGGTGGATGAAGTTGGCCGCGACGCGACCGAGCGCGACGCGGGCAGCGGTCTCGCGGGCGGAGGCGCGCTCGAGGATCGGGCGGGCCTCGTCCCAGTCGTACTTCTGCATGCCGGCGAGGTCGGCGTGGCCGGGACGGGGACGGGTGAGCTTGGCGTTGCGCGCGGAGTTGGCGAGGATCTCGGGGTCGACCGGGTCCGAGGACATGACCTGTTCCCACTTGGGCCACTCGGTGTTGCCGACGGTGATGGCCACCGGACCACCGAGGGTCTCGCCGTGGCGCACGCCACCGTTGATGGTGACCTCGTCGCGCTCGAACTTCATCCGAGCGCCGCGTCCGTAGCCGAGGCGACGGCGCGCGAGGGAGTCGTTGATGTCCTCGGTGGTCACCTGCACGTGGGCAGGGAGACCTTCGAGAATCGCGACCAGGGAAGGACCATGGGATTCACCCGCAGTGAGCCAACGAAGCATGGGCGACATTCTCCCATGACCCCCGGTGCGGTCCTGCACCTCGGGGGTGTCACGAGACCGTCACGGGCCTGCATCGACGGGCGCGGAGCCCGTTCAGCCCATCACGGTGGCGAACCACGGCCCGGCCGCGAGCCCCATCAGCACGCCGACGAGCATGAACGGCCCGAAGGGGACGCCCTTGCGGTCAACCACCTTCGCGGCAGCCAGGACGGCACCGATCACTCCCCCGGCGAGGAACCCGCACCAGGCGCCGCTGAGCAGTTCGGCCCAGCCGACGAACCCCAGGGCGATGCCCAGGACACCGCTGAGTCGGACGTCGCCGTAGCCCAGGCCGCCCGAGTTGATGAACCAGAGCAGGAAGTAGAAGCCACCCAGGACGAGCCACCCCAGGGCGGCCCGCCCGATCGCACCAAGGTCGCCGGAGGCGATGCCGGCGACGAGGACCAGGGCGATGACGGCGACGTAGGCGGGCTTGATCAGCCACGTGGGCAGCAGCCGGGTGTTCCAGTCGATGTGGCCCAGGGCGACCATCACCGGGACCAGCGGGAGCAGGACCAGCAAGGTCCACGACCATCCTTGGGTGGCACCGATGACCGCGCCGGAGACGGCACCGACCAGCGCGGTGCGCCACCACAGACCCGGGCGGGCACCGAGGTCGGCGTAGAGCGGCTTGGGCTCCTCCTCCACCACGGCCGCGGTCACGGTCTGGTCAGCGGACTTGTCAGTCGCCGCGTCGGTGGCGTTCTCGTCGTCGGGCTCCGGCACGGCTCGCACCATCGCCGGCGACCACACGCTGCCCGTTCCCCCCACGACCGCCCCGCACAGGGCGGCGAGCAACGTCACGCGTGGCTCCCGACGCCGCCACGAGCAGCCAGTGCCGCCTCACCGGCGGCACGCATCGCGGCCAGCGGCGCCTCGACACCGGTGAACAGCGTGAACTGCACCGCGGCCTGGTGGACGAGCAGGTCGAGCCCCGAGACCACGACGCCGGTCGCGGCTGCGGCCAACGGCGTGGGCCACGGGTCGTAGATGACGTCGAAGACGACCGGGGCAGACGCGAGCCGTGCCACGAGCCCGGGAGTCTGCGCCGACGCGGGGACGGTGCAGACCACGACGTCACCGGGAGCGACGTCGTCGGTGAGGAGGTGGACGTCCACGCTGATTCCGTCCGGGCCTGAGGTGAGCACCTCGACCGTCTCGGCGGCACGCTCGGGAGTGCGCACCAGGAGGTCGACGTGACGCACGCCGAGGTCAGCCAGCGCGAGACCGGTCGAGGTGGCGGTGGCCCCCCCGCCCAGGACCGTGGCGGTGCGCAGCTCCGCGTCCGTTCGTTCACGGATCGCTGCGACAGCACCGGGAATGTCGGTGTTGTCGCCGTGGATCCGACGACTCCCGTCCTCGGGCGTGTCCAGGACCAGCGTGTTGACCGCTCCGGCACGACGGGCACGCTCGGTGAGGGTGTCGACCAGCGGCACCGCCTCACGCTTGAGCGGCATCGTCAGCGAGAGACCGCGCCAGTTCTCGTCGCGGGTGGCGAGGAACACCGGCAGTCCACCCGCAGCCACCTGGTGGGCGTCGTAGGTCCACTCCAGACCCACGGCCTCGTACCCGGCACGGTGCAGCACCGGGGAGAGCGAGTGGGCGATCGGATCACCCAGGACGCCGCAGGTACGAGCAACGGTGGTCATCAGCAGCGGTCCGATCCGAGGCAGTAGTTCTTGTAGGCGGCCTTGTCGACGAGGAAGTCGGAGTAGTTCTCCGAGAACCTGGTCTCGCCGGTCTCGAGGTCGACGGTCACGTAGTAGTACCAGTCACCCTCGGCCGGGTTCAGGGCCGCTTCGATCGCGTCGTCGCCCGGCGCCTCGATCGGCGTCGGGGGCAGACCGACCTGGTAGTAGGTGTTGTACGGAGAGCTCGCCACGGACGCCTTCTGGGCCTCGGTGAACTCGGTGGTGCCGGTCTGACCCAGGGCGTAGTTGACGGCCGCGTCGATCTGCAGCAGACCGTTCGTGCCGCCCTTGTTGCCGGGACCGTCCAGGCGGTTGTAGATGACGCGGGCGATCTTCGCCATCGCATCGCCGCGACCCTCGGCCTCCACCAACGAGGCGATCGTCATGATCTCCTGCGGTGTCTTGCCGAGCTCGGCGGCGCGGTTCTCGAGGTCGAACTCGCGGGCGGCCTGGCCCCAGCGCTCCACCATCGCGCTCATCAGGTCGAGCGCGGTGTCACCGGGGGCGATCGCGTAGGTGGCCGGGAAGAGGTAGCCCTCGGGGTTGCCCTCGGCGTACTCGGGCAGTCCCAGGTCTGGGTTCCTCAGGGCCTTCTCCAGCGCGCCGCGCGTGAAGTCGGTCTTCTTGACCAGCAGGTCCACGACGTCTTCCACGCGCAGCCCCTCGGGCACGGTCACCGTCGCCTGGATCTTGTTCGCAGGGTTCGCCAGCACGTCCAGCGCGGCCTGCGCGCTCATGCCGGGCTTGAGCGCGTAGTGGCCCACCTGGATGCCTGACGAGGCCGGGTCCGCGTTGGCGGCATCGATGAACGCCTGGACCGACGCCACGACGCCCTGCTCCTTGAGCCCTCGTCCGATGGCGCTCGCGGTGTCGCCCTGGGCGACCTCGAAGAGCACGTCGTCACCGTTGCCGGTGCCACTGAAGTCCTCAGGACCGGCGAACATGCCCTGCACGGCCTTCACACCCTGGGTGGCGCCCCAGAACAGCGCTCCTGCACCGAGGACGACGGCCAGGACGATCACCAGGATCCCGACGAGCCCACGCTTGGCTCGTCCCCCTCCCCCGCTGCTGCGACCGCCACCACCGGCGCGTCGCGCGCGACGCAGTTCGGCCTTCGTCGGCGCCCTGCGTGAGCCGCCACGCGAGGCCCGGGCGGGCGGCGTGCTGCGGGGATCGGTCACCGGGACCAGGTCGGACTGGGTGTCGTCAGGAGTGGGGAACTCGCTCACGGTGCTCCTCGGTTCGGGGAGGTGTCGGGGGCGACGCGTGCCGGTCGTTGTCGTCACGACACCGACCGGCACGCGTCGTCCCGCAGGACGGGGGTGGTCTCAGACCTGGTCGGGCGTGACGCTACCGGGAGCGGAGGCGTCCGGTCCCGCAGATGCCTCGTCCGGTGCCGCCGGGGTGACGACGAGGACGTCGCCGGGGGGTCGGCCGCTGGTGCGTTCGGAGTCGAGGGCGTGCTGCAGGATCACCACGGCCGCCACCTGGTCGACGACGGCCCGACGCTTCTGACCCTTGCGGCCCTGGTCACGCAGCATCGACTCGGCGGTGACGGTGGTGAGGCGTTCGTCGACCATCCGCACCGGCACCGGGGCAATCCGACGGGCCAGCGCCTCGGCGAACTCCAGTGCCTTGGTGGTGGACGGCGTCTGCTTGCCCTTGAGGTTGCGGGGCAGGCCGACGACGACCTCGACCGCCTCCTCGGCGGCGATGATCTTCGCGACCTGACGCACGTCACCCTTGCCACGACGGACGGTCTCGACCGGGGTGGCCAGGACGCCTGACGGGTCGGACCGCGCGACGCCGACCCGGGCATCACCCGGGTCGACGCCGACGCGGACTCCGAACCTCATGCTCAGGCGCCGACGACGCGGGCGACGTCGGTGGCGACAGCAGCCAGGGCTGCGTCGACGCCGGAGACATCGGTGCCGCCGCCCTGCGCCATGTCGGCCTTGCCGCCACCCTTGCCACCGATGTGCGGGGCGACGGCGCGGAGCAGGTCGTTGGCCGAAAGACCCAGTGCGCGGGCCTCGTCGTTGGTCGCGGCGAGCGCAGCGATCTTGTCGCCGTCGACGCCGAGCAGCACCACGACACCGGGACGACCGGCCGCGAGACGGGCACGGACGTCGGTGGCCAGGGTGCGGACGTCGCCGCCGGAGACACCGTCGAGACGCTGGGCGACGACGGCGACGCCGTTGACGTCGACCGCGTTGGCGGCGATCTCACCGGCACCGGCGAGGAGCTGGGCCACGTGCAGCTTGGCCAGCTCCTTCTCGGTGTGCTTGAGGCGCTCCATGAGGTCGGCGACGCGACCCACGAGGTCACCGGGCTGGGTCTTGAGCAGACCGGTCAGCTCGTCGACCATGTCGCGCTCGCGGGCCAGGTACTTGAAGCCCTCGATGCCGGTGAAGGCCTCGATGCGACGGTTGCCCGAACCCACGGACGCCTCACCGGTGACGGCGATGGTGCCGATCTGGGAGGAGTGCGAGACGTGGGTACCACCACAGAGCTCACGCGACCAGGGGCCGCCGATCTCGATGGTGCGGACCTTGGTGTCGTCGTAGGTCTCGCCGAACAGGGCGATCGCGCCCCAGTCCTTGGCGTCGGCCAGCGTCATGTACTGCGCGGTGACCGCGAGGTCGGCACGCAGGGCCTCGTTGGAGACGTTCTCGATGTCGGCCAGCTGGGCCGGGCTGAGCGCGCTGCTCCAGCCGAAGTCGAGACGCAGGTAGCCGGGGCGGTTGTACGAACCGGCCTGCAGGGCGGTGGGGCCGAGCACCTCGCGCAGGGCCGCGTGGATCACGTGGGTGCCGGAGTGGGCCTGTCGGGCGCCGATGCGCCACTCCGGGTCGACCAGCGCACGCAGGTTGGGGGCATCGGCGGGCAGCTCGCCCTCCAGGACGCGGACCTGGTGGGAGACGAGCCCACGGACGGGACGCTGGACGTCGAGGACCTCCAGGACACCGCCGTCGAACTCGATGCGACCGGCGTCAGCCGCCTGACCACCGGACTCGGCGTAGAACGGGGTGCGGTCCAGGACGAGCTCGCCGACCTGGCCCTGGGTGAGGACGTTGACGTTCTCGCCGTCCTGGACCAGTGCGAGGGCCGAAGACTCGGTCTCGAGGGTCTCGTAGGCCAGCCACTCGGTGGGGCCGTGGGAGTCGAGCACCGCACGGAAGGCGTGGGTGTCGGCGTGCTGGCCCTTCTTCGCCTTGGCGTCGGCCTTGGCGCGGGCCCGCTGCTCGGACATGAGCGAGCGGAAGCCGTCCTCGTCGACCTTGAGACCGGCCTCGGAAGCCATCTCCAGGGTCAGGTCGATCGGGAAGCCGTAGGTGTCGTGGAGCTGGAAGGCCTGGTCACCGGCGAGGGTGGAACCGCCCGACTTCTTCACGTCGAGGGCAGCCAGGTCGAAGATCTGCGTGCCGGCCTGGAGCGTCTTGCGGAACGCGTCCTCCTCGGCGAAGGCGATCCGAGCGATGCGCTCCCAGTCGGTGACGAGGTTGTCGTAGGTGACACCCATCTTGTCGCGGGAGACCGGCATCAGCTCGGGCAGCGCGCGGTCCTCGAAGCCGAGCAGGCGCATCGAGCGGACCGCGCGACGCAGCAGACGACGCAGCACGTAGCCACGGCCGTCGTTGCCCGGGGTGACGCCGTCGCCGATGAGCATCATCGAGGAACGGACGTGGTCGGCCACGACGCGGAAGCGGACGTCGTCGAGCTGGTCGGCGCCGTACTTGCGGCCGGTGAGTTCCTCGGCGCGCTGAATGACGGGGAACATCACGTCGATCTCGTACATGTTGTTCTTCCCCTGCTTGAGGAAGGCAACGCGCTCGAGGCCCATGCCGGTGTCGATGTTGCGCTGCGGGAGCTGACCCGCGATGTCGAAGTCCTCCTTGGAGCGGACCGCGGAGAGCTCGTCCTGCATGAAGACGAGGTTCCAGATCTCCAGGAGACGGTCCTCGAGCTCGAACGGCATGTCCGGGCCGAGCGTGGAGGGGTCGAAGTCCGGGCCGAACTCGGGGCCACGGTCGTAGAGGATCTCCGAGCACGGGCCACCGGGGCCCGGGATGCCCATCGACCAGTAGTTCTCCTTCTTGCCCAGACCGACGATGCGGTGGCGCGGGAGACCGGTGGCCTTCATCCACAGCTCGACGGCCTCGTCGTCGCCGGCGAGGACGGAGGGGTACAGGCGGGACTCGTCCAGGCCCAGACCACCGTCGGCCTCGGACTTGGTGAGCAGCTCCCAGGCGAGGGTGATGGCACCCTCCTTGAAGTAGTCACCGAAGGAGAAGTTGCCGCACATCTCGAAGAACGTGCCGTGGCGGGTGGTCTTGCCGACGTCCTCGATGTCGGGGGTGCGGACGCACTTCTGGATGCTGGTGGCACGTTGGAAGGAGGGCGTCTCCTGGCCCAGGAAGAACGGCTTGAACGGCACCATGCCCGCGTTCACGAAGAGCAGGTTGGGGTCGTCGAGCAGCAGCGAGGCCGACGGCACGACGGTGTGCGCCCCCACGCTTCCTCCGGCTGCGAAGTGCGCGGTGAAGCGGCGGCGGATCTCTGCGGTGTCCATCAGTGGGTGTCCTTCTTGTCGTTCTCGACGGTTGGTGCAAGTGCGGGGGTGGCGGTGGCAGCGGCTGAGCTGCCGGCGCCGAGTTGTCGCCCGGCGTCCGGGCTGACGGCGGGGAGGCCGAGCTTGACGCGCAGCTCGTCCTCCTTGGTGGCCTGGGCCTGCTTGGCGTCGGCCACCACGAGGCGTGCCCCGTGGGTGACGCCCTGCCAGCGTGCCTTCATGCCCTCGGCGGAGAGGGTTCCGGCGAACTGGCGGGCCTTGTTCATGGCGTACACGCCGGCGGAGGCCCCGGCAACGAACCAGACGGCTCGGCTCATCAGTTCTGCTCCTCGGCGTCCTGGCGGGCGTAGTACTGACGCAGGGCCTCCTTGACGTCGGCCTTGCGTCGACGGGTGGCGCGCTTGGTCTCGCGCTTCACCTCGAACCGGATGCGGTTGCGGTTCTCGGCCGAGAGGGCGGTCCGCACACCGTGGGTCCACGAAGCAGCCTTGACGACCGACTCCCGCAGGACGACGTCGGCGAAGAGACGCCCGCCGATCCGGGTGGCCACCGCGTCGTCGGCCGGGGCGCGGACGTCGCTGCCCGGCGCACCCATCTCGGTGATCACGAACTCCTCGACCGGGCCGCCCGTGGCGGGCGCCGGGACCGGGGCCTCGAGCGCTGCGAGGCGGGTCTCGAAGGCTTCGCGTTCAGCCGCAGCGGTCTCCAGCAGGTGCCGGGTGGTGCGGCGCTGACGTGCCAGGGCGACACCGAGCACGACGACACCGAGCACCGCCAGCAGGAGTCCTGCCGCCGTCACCCACGTCGTCGCCGTCCACTCGTCCACGGAGGGAAACCCTACCTTCCGTTCCGCTTGCCCCGGACGATGCTCCGGACCCGCTCCCACGTCTCGCGCAGTGCACCCTCGGTGCCACGCGTGGTGGGGCGGTAGTAGACGGCGCCGGTCAGGACGTCGGGAAGGTACTGCTGGGTGGCCACGCCGTGCGGGGTGTCGTGCGGGTAGACGTACTCCTCGCCGTGGCCGAGCTTCTTCGCGCCGCCGTAGTGGGAGTCGCGCAGGTGCGGCGGGACCGTGCCCAGCTTGCCCTTGCGGACGTCGGCCTCCGCCGCGCCGTAGGCGGCGTAGACGGCGTTCGACTTGGGTGCCATCGCGATCGCGACGCAGGCGTGGGCGAGGTTGAGCCGGGCCTCGGGCAGGCCGACCAGCTGCACGGCCTGGGCCGCAGCGACTGCGGTGGCCAGGACCGAGGAGTCGGCCATGCCGACGTCCTCGGAGGCGTGCACGACCAGGCGTCGGGCGATGAACCGGGCGTCCTCGCCGGCCTCGATCATCCGGGCGAGGTAGTGCAGCGCGGCGTCCGGGTCGGAACCGCGCATCGACTTGATCCACGCACTGGTGACGTCGTAGTGCTGGTCGCCGTCGCGGTCGTAGCGGACCGCGGCCTGGTCGACCGCGGTCTCGGCCAGGGCAAGGGTGACGTGCGGACGCCCGGCGTCGTCGTCCGCCTCGGGCAACGGCACGTCAGGGTGGGAGCGGTCGAGCAGCTTGGCCCCCGCCGCGGAGGCTGAGGCCTCCAGGTAGGTGAGCGCGCGCCGGGCGTCTCCCCCGGCGAGACGGACCAAGTGTTCACGGGCGTCGTCGTCGACGTCGACGCGGCCGCCGTAGCCGCGCTCGTCGCTGAGTGCACGCTGGACGACCTCGTCGATGTCGGCGTCGGTGAGCGACTCCAGCTTGAGCAGCAGGCTGCGCGACATCAGCGGCGAGATGACGGAGAAGAACGGGTTCTCGGTGGTTGCTGCGACCAACGTCACCCAGCGGTTCTCGACCGCGGGCAGCAGGGCGTCCTGCTGCGCCTTGGAGAAGCGGTGGACCTCGTCGACGAAGAGCACGGTCTCGGTGCCGGCAACTGCCAACTCGTTGCGGGCGTGGTCGATCGCAGCCCGGACTTCCTTCACGCCGGCCGAGACCGCGGAGATCTCGACGAAACGGCGGTTGGTCGAGTGACTGACGATGCCGGCGATGGTGGTCTTGCCGGTGCCCGGAGGCCCCCAGAGCAGGACCGACATCGAGGCGTCACCCTCCACCAGACGACGCAGCGGTGAGCCAGTGGCGCGCAGCTGCTGCTGGCCGACGAGGTCGTCCAACGTCCGAGGCCGCATGCGTACGGCCAGGGGCGCGCCCCGGTGGTTGGTCGAGCTCAGTGAGCCACCACCACCGGGGCGCGTCCCGGGAACGTCGAAAAGACCGTCGTCAGCCAAGAGGGATCAGGCTTCCGCCTGCTCCTCGTCCTCGTCGGCGACGAAGTCGACGCCCGCCTCGGAGCGCTGCTGCTCGGTGATCGCGGCCGGAGCTGCGGTCAGCGGGTCGAAGCCACCGCCCGACTTCGGGAACGCGATGACGTCGCGGATCGAGTCCGCGCCACCGAGGATCGCCACGACGCGGTCAAGACCGAGCGCGATGCCGCCGTGCGGCGGGGCGCCGAACTTGAACGCGTCGAGCAGGAAGCCGAACTTCTCGTCAGCCTGCTCGGGCGTGATGCCCATGATGTCGAAGACTCGCTTCTGCAGGTCCTCGCGGTGGATGCGGATGGAACCGCCACCGAGCTCGGAACCGTTGCAGACGATGTCGTAGGCGTAGGCCAGGGCCTCGCCCGGGTTCGACTCCAGGGAGTCCATGAACTCCGGCTTCGGCGAGGTGAAGGCGTGGTGGACAGCCGTCCACGCACCAGCACCCACGGCGACGTCACCCGAGGCGACGGCGTCGTCGGCGGGCTCGAACAGTGGAGCGTCGACGACCCAGGTGAAGGCGAACTTCGAGTCGTCGATCAGGCCGCCGCGGCGACCGATCTCGAGACGGGCCGCGCCCAGGAGCGCACGGGACGCCTTGGCGGCACCGGCGGCGAAGAAGATGCAGTCGCCGGGCTGGGCGCCGGTGTGAGCCGCGAGGCCCTCCTTCTCCGCGTCGGAGAGGTTCTTGGCGACCGGACCACCGAGCTCGCCCTCGGCCGAGACGGTGACGTAGGCAAGGCCCTTGGCGCCACGCTGCTTGGCCCACTCCTGCCAGGCGTCGAACTGACGACGCGGCTGGTCGGCGCCACCGGGCATCACCACGGCACCGACGTACGGGGCCTGGAAGACGCGGAAGGTGGTGTCGGCGAAGTACTCGGTGCAGTCGACGAGCTCGAGGCCCATGCGCAGGTCCGGCTTGTCGGAGCCGTACTTGGCCATCGCGTCGGCGTAGGTCATGCGCGGGATCGGGAGCTGGACGTCCACGCCGTTGGTGGCCCAGACCTCCTTGATGAGCTCCTCCATCAGACCGATGACGTCGTCCTGGTCGACGAACGACATCTCGATGTCGAGCTGGGTGAACTCCGGCTGACGGTCGGCACGGAAGTCCTCGTCGCGGTAGCAACGCGCGATCTGGTAGTAGCGCTCCATGCCACCGACCATCAGCAGCTGCTTGAACAGCTGCGGGGACTGCGGCAGGGCGTACCAGTTGCCCGGGTGCAGACGGGCCGGCACCAGGAAGTCGCGTGCACCCTCGGGGGTGGAGCGGGTCAGGGTCGGGGTCTCGATCTCGACGAAGTCGTGACGCTCCAGCACGCGGCGGGCCGCGGCGTTGACCTTGCTGCGCAGGCGCAGGAGACGCTGCGGCTCGGAACGGCGCAGGTCGAGGTAGCGGTACTTGAGACGGGTCTCCTCGCCGACCTCGCCGCCCTTGGAGGCAGCAGCGTCGTCGATCGGGAACGGCAGCGGGGCCGAGGTGTTGAGGATCTCGATCGAGGCTGCGACGACCTCGACCTCGCCGGTGACGAGGTTGGGGTTGACGTTCTCGGGGGTGCGGGCGACGACCTCGCCGGTCACCTTGAGGCAGAACTCGTTGCGGAGGCTGTGGGCGACCTCCTCGTCGCGGACGACGACCTGGACGACGCCGGAGGCCTCGCGCAGGTCGAGGAAGGCAACTCCGCCGTGATCGCGACGACGTCCGACCCACCCGGCGAGGGTGACGGTCTGGCCGACGTGCTCGGCGCGCAGGGCGCCGGCGTCATGGGTGCGGATCACTTGTTCTCCTTTGAAGCGGTGTTCGTGACGACCTGCGGACGCAGGTCCTCTGCGGGCGGCGTCCAGGCGTCGGGCGTGGCCGTCACCTGGTCTCCCGACCGAATGTCCTTGACCTGGTGGGTGCCGTCGTCCTGCGTGAACCAGACGAACGGGATGCCCCGACGCTCGGCGTAGCGGATCTGCTTGCCGAACTTCGACGCGGTCGCTGCCACCTCACACGGTACGCCGTTCGCGCGGAGAGCCGTAGCCACGGCGGTCGCGGACGCGCGCGAGGACTCGTCGACCAGGGCGACGAGGACAGCGCTGGGGACGGACCGGTCGGCGACCAGGACGCCCTTGTTGAGCAGCGGCACCAGGACCCGGCTGACGCCGAGGGAGATGCCGACGCCGGGGTAGGTGTTCTTGCCGTCGGAGGCGAGCGCGTCGTAGCGGCCACCGGAGCAGATCGAGCCGAGGGACTCGTAGCCGTCCAGGCGGGTCTCGAAGACGGTGCCGGTGTAGTAGTCCAGGCCGCGGGCGATCTTGAGGTCGGCCTCGATCCGGACGGTGTCGGTGACGAGGTCCTGGCACTCGCGCACCAGCTGCGCCAGCTCGGCGAGACCCTCGTCGAGGAGCTCGTGGGTGACGCCGAGGGCGCGGACCTGCTCGACGAAGGAGTCGTCGGGGGTGCAGATGTCGGCCAGGCCGAGCACCTTGTCGGCCTGGTCAGCGGTGAGACCGGCCTCGGCGAGCAGCATCTCGCGGACCTTCTCGACCGGGAGCTTGTCGAGCTTGTCGACCAGGCGCATGGCCTCGTCGACGTCGTCGAGGCCCAGGCCGGCGTAGAAGCCCTGGAGCAGCTTGCGGTTGTTGACCTGGAGGCGGAAGCCGGGCAGGAAGGTGAGCTTCGAGAGGGCCTCGAGCATGACGCGGGTGACCTCGACGTCGTGGTGGAAGGGCAGCTCGCCCTGGCCCACGATGTCGATGTCGGCCTGCATGAACTCACGGAAGCGTCCCTCCTGGGGACGCTCGCCACGCCAGACCTTCTGGATCTGGTAGCGACGGAACGGGAACTCCAGCTTGCCGGCGTTCTCCAGGACGTAGCGCGCGAACGGCACGGTCAGGTCGAAGTGCAGACCCATGCCGGCGTCCTTGCCCGCCTCGGTGTCCTGCAGGCGCTTGAGGACGTAGACCTCCTTGGAGGTGTCACCCTTGCGGAGCAGCTGGTCCATCGGCTCGACCGCACGGGTCTCGATGCCGGAGAACCCGTGCAGTTCGAAGGTGCGAGCGAGGGTCTCGACGACCTCACGCTCGACGCTGCGCTGGGCAGGGAGGAATTCGGGGAAGCCGCTCAGGGGGCGGGGCTTGCTCATGGGATTTCAGAGTCCTCGGGTTGCACGACCCGCAGTGCCGTCTGCCTGCAGGTCTCGAAGGAAGGGGTTGGTGGCGCGCTCGCGACCGATGGAGGTCTGCTCACCGTGGCCCGGCAGGACGACGATGTCGTCCGGCAGGGTCAGGACCTTGTCGCGCAGGGAGCGCAGGATCGTGGGGTGGTCCCCGCCGGGCAGGTCGGTGCGACCGATCGAGCCGGCGAAGAGCAGGTCTCCGGAGAACATCACCTGGGAGATCTCCGGGACACCGGCAGCGTCGCCGTAGGGCATCCGGAAGGTGACCGAACCCGCGGTGTGTCCGGGGGTGTGGTCGACGTCGAAGGTGATTCCGGCGATCTCGAGGGACTGCCCGTCGGCGAGCTCACGGACGTCGTCGGGCTCCACGAAGGTGGCGTTGCTGCCCAGCAGGATGCCGGCGGAGTCCGCCGAGATGCCCTGCATCGGGTCAGCCAGCAGGTGCCGGTCCCGGGGATGGATCCAGGCCGTGGCGTCGTAGGTGCCCGAGACCGGGGCGACGCTCCACATGTGGTCGACGTGACCGTGAGTGACCAGGACCGCCACCGGCTTGAGGTGGTGCTCGCGGACCACGTCGGCAACGCCGGGAGCGGCGTCCTTGCCAGGGTCGACGACCACGCACTCGTTGCCCGGTCCGGTGGAGACGACGTAGCAGTTGGTTCCCCAGGGGCCTGCGGGGAAGCCGGCAATGAACACTGATGTGACCTTCAGTTCCGGATCGGTGAGGGTTGGCAGGGTGTCAGCCTACCGAGACTTCCGGGTTCATTGACTAGCATGGGCGACCATGAGCGCTGAGAAGCAGTCCGATTGGGGCCGAGTGGCCGAGGACGGCACCGTCTGGGTCCGCACGTCCACCGCCGAGAACGGCGAGAGGGCCGTGGGTTCCTACCCCGCTGGCACGCCTGAGGAGGCCCTGGCCTTCTTCACCGAGCGGTTCGCCGCCCTCGAGTTCGAGGTGCAGCTGCTGGTGCAGCGGGTCAACGGTTCGAAGGTGTCCCCCGACGAGGCCGTCACCACCGTCAAGCAGGTCCGTGAGCAGGTCGTGGGCGCCAACGCCGTCGGCGACCTCGACGGCCTGGTCGCCAAGCTCGACGCCCTCGGCCCGGTGATCGCCACCCAGCGCGAGGCCAAGAAGGCCGAGCGTGCCGCCCGCAACGCCGAGTCGAAGGTCGCCAAGGAGCGCATCGTCGGCGAGGCCGAAAAGCTCGCCGAGAGCACCGACTGGCGCGACGGCGCCAACCGTCTCCGCGTCCTTCTGGACGAGTGGAAGGCGCTCCCCCGTCTCGACAAGCCCACCGACGACGCCCTGTGGCGCCGTTTCTCCACCGCACGCACCACCTACACGCGCCACCGCAAGGCCCACTTCTCCGAGCAGAACGAGCGCCGTGAGGCCGCCCGCTCGGTGAAGGAGCGTCTGGTCACCGAGGCCGAGGCTCTCTCGACCTCTACGGACTGGGGCCTCACCGCCGGTCGTTACCGCGACCTCATGCGTGACTGGAAGGCCGCCGGACCCGCGCCGCGCGACGTCGAGGACAAGCTCTGGAAGCGTTTCCGCAACGCCCAGGACGCCTTCTTCGGTGCCCGTGACGAGGCCAACGCCGCGCTCGACGCCGAGTTCGCCGGCAACGCCGAGGTCAAGGAGGCCATCCTGGTCGAGGCCGAGGCGCTGCTGCCCGTCACCGACCTCGACGCCGCCAAGGCTGCCTTCCGCGACCTCGCCGACCGGTGGGACGAGGCCGGCAAGGTCCCCCGCGACCGCATCCGTGACCTCGAGGGCCGCATGCGCAAGGTCGAGACCGCGATCCGTCAGGTCGAGGAAGAGGCCTGGAAGAAGTCCGACCCGGAGAAGTCCGGCCGCGCCAACGACATGGTCACCAAGCTCGAGCAGGCCATCGCCGAGGTCGAGTCGAAGCTGGAGGCCGCCAAGGCTGCCGGCAACGCCAAGAAGGTCGCCGACCTCGAGGCCGACATCGCCAACCGTCAGGCCTTCCTCGAGATGGCTCGCAAGGCCGCCGAGGAGTTCTCGGGCTGATCCCCCGGCTCGGTCACTGAGCACCGCACCACGACGAAGGCCCGCCGCCCCTCACGGGGTGGCGGGCCTTCTCGCGTCACAGGAGCGCCGCTGAGGGCTCCGGAGTCACTGGGTGACGCGGTACGCGTCGAAGACTCCTGGGACTCGCCTGACGGCCTTCAGGACGCTGTCGAGGTGGATCGCATCGGCCATCTCGAAGCTGAACCGGCTCTTCGCGACCCGGTCGCGGGTGGTCTGCAGGGTGGCGCTGAGGATGTTCACGTGGGTGTCGGCCAGCGCCATCGTGATGTCGGAGAGCAGCCGGGCCCGGTCGAGCGCCTCGACCTGGATGTTGACCAGGTAGGTGGTCGCGGAGTTCGGGGCCCAGGTGACGTCGATGAGACGTTCCTGCTGCTGCTCGAGGTCGCCGGCGTTGGTGCAGTCGGTGCGGTGCACCGAGACGCCACCACCCTTGGTGACGAAGCCGAGGATCTCGTCGGGCGGGACCGGCGTACAGCACTTGGCCAGTTTGACCAGGACGTTCTGGCTGCCACCGACCACGACGCCGACGTCGTCAGGACCGTGCTGGCGCGGACGGTTACGGCGCCCTGAGATCGCGGACGCGTCCTCGGGCTCAGGCTCGGCACCGCCATGGAACTCCACGACCCGCTTGACCACGGCCTGGGCGGAGAGCTGGTTCTCCCCCACCGCTGCGTACAACGCAGTGATGTCGGCGATCTTGAAGTGCTCGGCAGCCTCGGTGAGGGACTCCGTGGAGAGCAGTCGCTTGAGGGGCAGGCCCTCCTTGCGCATCGCCTTGGTGATCTGGTCCTTGCCGCGCTCGACGGCCTCCTCGCGACGCTCCTTGGTGAACCACTGGCGGATGCGATTCTTGGCGCGCTGGGACTTCACGAACTGCAGCCAGTCGCGCGACGGTGCGGCGGTGTCTGACTTCGAGGTGAAGACCTCCACCACGTCACCGTTGGCCAAGGTCGACTCCAACGGCACCAGGCGTCCGTTGACGCGGGCGCCGATGGTGTGATGCCCAACCTCGGTGTGCACCGCGTAGGCGAAGTCGACCGGGGTGGCGTCGGCGGGCAACGCGATCACGTCACCGCGGGGGGTGAAGACGTACACCTCGCTGCGGTTGATCTCGAAGCGCAGGGAGTCGAGGAACTCGCCCGGGTCGTCGACGTCGGACTGCCAGTCCATGAGCTGACGCAGCCAGGCGAGGTCTTCCTTGTCGCCCATCTTGTCGGTGTCGACACCGGCGCGGTTGTTCTCCTTGTACTTCCAGTGCGCCGCGACGCCGTACTCGGCGCGACGGTGCATCGCGAAGGTACGGATCTGCATCTCGACCGGCTTGCCGGTCGGGCCGATCACCGTCGTGTGCAGCGACTGGTAGAGGTTGAACTTCGGCATCGCGACGTAGTCCTTGAACCGGCCCAGGACCGGGTTCCAGCGCGCGTGCAGGACGCCCAGGACCGAGTAGCAGTCACGGTCGTCGTCGACCAGGACCCGGATGCCGACCAGGTCGTAGATGTCGGAGAAGTCGCGGCCGCCCACGATCATCTTCTGGTAGATCGAGTAGTAGTGCTTGGGGCGACCGGTGACCTTGGCCGGGATCTTGGAGTCCTTGAGGTCCTTCTCCACCTGGGAGATGACCTGGGCCAGGAACTGGTCACGCGAGGGCGCACGCTCGGCCACGAGCCGGACGATCTCGTCGTAGATCTTGGGGTGCAGGGTGGAGAACGCGAGGTCCTCCAGCTCCCACTTGAGCGTGTTCATGCCCAGGCGGTGCGCGAGCGGTGCGTAGATGTCGAGGGTCTCGCGGGCCTTCTTCTCCTGCGACTTCTGCGGCACGTAGCGCAGGGTCCGCATGTTGTGGAGACGGTCGGCCAGCTTGATCACCAGGACGCGGATGTCCTTCGACATCGCGACCAGCATCTTGCGGATGGTCTCGGCCTGTGCGGCGTCGCCGTACTTGACCTTGTCGAGCTTGGTGACGCCGTCGACCAGCGCGGCGACCTCGTCTCCGAAGTCGCCGCGCAACTGGTCGAGGGTGTAGTCGGTGTCCTCGACGGTGTCGTGCAGGAGCGCGGCCACCAGGGTGGCCTCGGTCATGCCGATCTCCGCGAGGATCGTCGTCACTGCGAGCGGGTGCGTGATGTAGGGCTCGCCGCTCTTGCGCTTCTGCGGGGCATGCAGCCGCTCGGCGGTCAGGTACGCCCGCTCGAGCAGCGCCAGGTCCGCCTTGGGATGGTTGGTCCGCACGGCCCGGAACAGCGGCTCGAGGACGGGGTTGCCGCTCTGGCTCCGCGAGCCGATGCGCGCCAACCTCGCTCGCATCGAGCGTGTCGACGGCGCGTCACTCACCCGGTGACGCTCACTGACAACACCCTTGTCCTCTGCCATTGGGCCAGTCTAGACGGGCCTCAGAAGACTTCGAGCGCCAAGCAGTCAACTGCGCCGAGCGTCTCGCGTCCGGGGAGGAAGGAGAGCTCCATCAGGACCGCTGCGCCGACGACCTCGGCACCGCAGGACTCGATCAGACGACGGGTCGCTGCGAGGGTGCCCCCGGTGGCGAGGACATCGTCGACCATGAGGACCTTGTCCTCGGGGCCCACGGCGTCGACGTGCATCTGCAGGGTGTCGGTGCCGTACTCCAGGGCGTAGTCCTCGGAGTGGCACTCGCGCGGGAGCTTGCCCGGCTTGCGGACCGGGACGAAGCCGACGCCGAGGGCCATCGCGACCGGGACGGCGAACAGGAAGCCGCGGGCCTCGGTGCCGACCACCTTGGTGACAACGGTGTTGCCCTCGGCGTCCCGGCCGGCGTCGGCCAGGGCTTCGACGACGGCAGAGAAACCGGCGTGGTCGGCGAGGAGCGGGGTGATGTCCTTGAACACGACGCCGGGCTGGGGGTAGTCCGGGACGTCGGCGATCAGCGAGGCCATGGCCTCACGGGCTGCTGCGAGGGTGCTCATGCTCAGGCGTCCTCGCCCTTGTCGAGGTCGATGCCCGTGGTCTCGGCGGACTCGGTGGTCGCGGAGGTCTGCTCCTCGCGCACGACCTCGGCGATCGCGGCACGCACGACCTCGATCTCGGTACCGGCGGCGATGGACAGGACAGCGCGTCCGTCGACCAGCTCGACGACGGTGCCGAAGATGCCGGAGGTCAGCATGACCTTGTCACCCACCTGCAGGGAGGCCTGCATGGCCTGCGCAGCCTTGGCGCGCTTCTGGGCGGGGCGCACCATCAGCAGCCACATCAGAATGAAGACGAACAGGAGAGGAAGGAGTTCCACGACGGCCTTTCAGGCGGGGGTCAGATCGCCCTCGATCCTACGGGGAAGGCCCCCGGCGACCTCAGTCCTCGAAGAGTTCCTGCTGCCCTGTCCCCGACGTCGACGAACGGCCTCCCGCCGGGTCGATCCTGGGCGGAGTGAGCCCCAGGTGTTCCCACGCCGCCGGGGTCGCGACCCGGCCGCGGGGCGTCCGGACGAGGAAACCGTTACGCACGAGGAAGGGTTCTGCGACCTCCTCGACGGTCTCGCGCTCTTCCCCGACGGCCACCGCGAGGGTGGCGATGCCCACCGGGCCACCGGCGAAACGCAGACAGAGAGCCTCGATCACCGACCGGTCGAGCCGGTCGAGTCCGAGGTCGTCGACCTCGTAGAGGTCGAGGGCCGCTGCGGCCACCTCGTCGGTGAGGACACCGTCGGCACGGACCTGGGCGTAGTCACGCACCCGGCGCAGGAGACGGTTGGCGATGCGTGGGGTGCCGCGCGAACGCGACGCGATCCGTCCCGCTCCCCCGTCGGTGATCTCGACGCCGAGGAGACCCGCCGAGCGACGCACGATCAGGTCCAGGTCGGCCGGCTCGTAGAAGTCCAGGTGCGCAGTGAAGCCGAAGCGGTCACGCAGCGGACCGGGCAGCAGACCTGCACGCGTGGTGGCACCCACCAGCGTGAACGGCGGGATGTCGAGCGGGATCGCGGTGGCACCGGGGCCCTTGCCCACCACGACGTCGACCCGGAAGTCCTCCATCGCCATGTAGAGCATCTCCTCGGCCGGGCGCGACATCCGGTGGATCTCGTCGACGAAGACGACGTCGCCCTCGTTGATGCCGCTGAGGATCGAGGCGAGGTCACCGGCATGGGTGATCGCCGGCCCCGAGGTGACACGCAGGGGTGCGGACATCTCGTTGGCGATGATCATGGCCAGGGTCGTCTTGCCGAGTCCGGGAGGACCCGAGAGCAGCACGTGATCAGGGGCGCGGCCGCGCTGGCGGGCTGCTTCGAGGACGAGCCCGAGCTGGTCGCGAACGCGGTGCTGCCCCACGACCTCGTCCAGGCTCTTGGGGCGCAGTGCGGCGTCGACGACGCGGTCGTCACCGTCAGCGTCGGCCTGGGTGAGGGCGCGCAGGTGCTCCTCCTCCATCGCCGACAGCTCGACGGGGCCCTCGTCGAAGTCGTCGGAGAAGTCGTCGCCGTCGAAGCGGCGGTCGAAGGCCATCAGCCGCGGCTCAGGTGCTGGAGCGCCGCACGCAGTGCCACGCCGACGTCGGGGTTGTCGCCCAGGGTCGCAGCAACGCCGTCGGCGGCCTTCTCGGCGTCCTTGGCCGAGTAGCCCAGCCCGACGAGACCCTCGACGACCTGCTCGCGCCAGGTCACGACGGTGACCGTCGGGCCGCCGGAGGTGACGGTGCCGTGCGGGTGGCCGATCCGGTCCTTGAGTTCGATCACGATCTTGGCTGCGCCCTTGGCGCCGATGCCGGGGACCTTGGTGAGCGCCTTGGCGTCGTCGGCGTGGATGGCCTGGCGCAGCGCGTCCGGGCTCATCACCGCGAGCACGGCCTGGGCCAGCTTGGGG
Organism: Nocardioides yefusunii; assembly: GCF_004014875.1. Classification (NCBI taxonomy): domain Bacteria; kingdom Bacillati; phylum Actinomycetota; class Actinomycetes; order Propionibacteriales; family Nocardioidaceae; genus Nocardioides; species Nocardioides yefusunii. Next base: position 1,860,625 of record NZ_CP034929.1, read on the forward strand.
CCGACGCCGGAGGCGGTCTGCAGGACCTGGAAGCAGCTCTTCTCGTCGGCGTCACGGAAGCCGAAGAGGGTCATGGAGTCCTCACGGACCACGAAGCTGGTCGCCAGCAGCGCCTCCTCACCGACCCGCAGACCGGCCAGGGTGTCGGGGGTGCAGAGGACCTCGTAGCCGAGGCCGCCCACCTCCAGCACGGCGGAGGAGAGGGTGACGGAGTGGACGGTGCCACGCACGTGGGCGATCACGGGATGAGCTCCTCAGGAGGGGGGCAGCAGGGTGGACAGGGGACGGAACGTGTTCAGGGGCGCTTGCGCGTGGCCGACTTGCCGGCCGCCTTGCTCGCCGCCAGGGCCTCGGCCCAGCGCTGCGCGGCAGCAGTCGGGGCAGCGGCCCCGCGGGCGGTGTCCACCCGGGTCTGGCCTCCGCCACGCCAGAGGTGCGTGATCGCGATCGCCAGGGCGTCAGCGGCGTCGGCTGGCTTGGGCGGGGCGTCGAGCCGCAGGATCCTCGTCACCATGCCGGTGACCTGGTCCTTGTCGGCGCGGCCGTTGCCGGACACCGCGGCCTTGACCTCACTGGGCGTGTGTTGGGCGACCGGGATGCCACGTCGAGCTCCGCAGACCATGGCGATGCCGGCGGCCTGGACGGTGCCCATGATGGTGCTGACGTCCGACCTTGCGAAGATCCGTTCGATCGCAACCGCGTCGGGGGCGTACTCGTCGAGCCAGGCGTCGATGCCCTTCTCGATCGTCACCAGACGTCGCGGGACGTCGAGGTCGGAACTGGTCCGGATGACGCCGACGTCGACCAGCGACAGCGGACGTCCGGGGTCTCCCTCGACGACGCCCACACCGCAGCGGGTCAGACCGGGGTCGATGCCGAGCACTCGCACGGGACACCGTCCTTCCAGTCGACCGGGTGTGGCGCTTCTACGGCCCACCGGGCCGCGTCCGAACACATGTTCGCATGGCAACGGTAGTCCATTCCAGCCTGCCGCAGCCGCCAACACGCACGAGGGCCCGCAGCGCTCCCACGGAACGCAGCGGGCCCTCGGGGCTCGAACTCAGGTCACTCGGCGTCGAGCTCGGCCATGACCTCGTCGGAGACGTCGACGTTGGCGAAGACGTTCTGGACGTCGTCGAGGTCCTCGATCGCGTCGATCAGCTTGAAGACCTTGGCCGCAGCCTCGGCGTCGACCGGGATCTCCATGCTGGGGACGAACTCGACCTCGGCGGACTCGTAGTCGATACCGGCCTCCTGCAGCGCGGAGCGGACCGCGACCACGTCGTTGGGCTCGGAGATGATGGTGAGGTTCTCACCGGCGTCCTTGACCTCGTCGGCACCTGCGTCGAGGGTCGCCTCGAGGACGTCGTCCTCGGAGACCGACTTGCCGTCCTGGTTCTTGGCCACGACGACCACACCGCGACGCTCGTAGAGACGCGAGACCGAACCGGGGTCGGCCATGGTTCCGCCGTTGCGGGTGACCGCGGTGCGGGTCTCCATCGCGGCACGGTTCTTGTTGTCAGTGAGGCACTCGACCAGGATGCCGACGCCGCCGGCACCGTAGACCTCGTACATGATCGACTCGTAGTTGACGCTGCCGCCGTCGAGACCGCCACCGCGCTTGACCGCGGCGTCGATGTTCTTGTTGGGGACCGACTGCTTCTTCGCCTTCTGGATGGCGTCGACGAGGGTCGGGTTGCCGGACGGGTCAGGTCCACCCATCTTCGCCGCGATCTCGATGCCCTTGATGAGCTTGGCGAAGAGCTTGCCGCGCTTGGCGTCGATCGCGGCCTTCTTGTGCTTCGTGGTTGCCCACTTGGAGTGCCCTGACATGGGTCCCTCTTCCGTCTCGTCCGTTCCGGCGTCACTGTCAGGCAGCGCGCACCAGATCAAGAAACGACCGGTGCAGGCGCAGGTCTCCGCCGACCTCCGGATGGAAGGAGGTGGCCATGAGCACTCCCTGACGAACGGCGACGATCCTACCGCCCTCCTCCCCCGCATGCGCAGCGTCGCCCTCGAGGACCGCGAGCACCTCGACCTCGGACCCGACGTCGACCACCCACGGAGCCCTGATGAAGACCCCCCGGACGGGTGAGTCGAGACCCGCGACCCGCAGATCGGTCTCGAAGGAGTCGGACTGACGACCGAAACCGTTGCGTCGCACGGTCACGTCCAGCCCGCCGATGCCCTCCTGGCCCTCCTTGGCGTCCACGAGGCGATCAGCCAGGAGCACCATGCCGGCACAGGTTCCGAAGATCGGCAGCCCGGAGGCCACAGCAACACGCAGCGGGTCGAGAAGTCCGAAGGTGCGCGCGAGGTGCGAGATCGCGGTCGACTCACCACCCGGCAGCACCAGACCGTCGAGACCTTCGAGCTCGTGCGGACGACGCACACGGCGCACTGCGCACCCCAGGGCCTCGAGTGCGGCGACGTGCTCGCGCACGTCACCCTGGAGGGAGAGGACACCTACCTGAACACTGTTCACGTGGACACGCTAGTCGCCGACGTCAGGGAAGTTCGAGGCTCCCGCTCAACGCTTGGGTGACTCACCTCACAGAACTTTCCCGTGCCTACGGGAATGCGGGACCCATCGCCGGCGTTAGAAGGTTGATTCATCAACCATCTCGTACCCCTCCTGAGGAGCACCACCGTGACCGTGAAGATCGGCTACATCATCGGATCCCTTTCCTCCACCTCGATGAACCGCGCTGCGTTCGAGGCCGTGAAGAAGAACGCCCCCGCTGGCGTCGAGTTCTCCGAGATCGCCATCTCCGAGCTCCCGTTCTACTCCCAGGACGCCGAGGTCGAGTTCCCGGCCGTCGCACAGGGCTTCAAGGACGCCATCGAGGCCTCCGACGCTCTCGTCGTCGTCACCCCGACCTTCAACAACTCCCTCCCGGGTGCCCTGAAGAACGCTCTCGACTGGTCCTCGCGCCCGTGGGGCAACAACTCCTTCGCCGGCAAGCCCGTCGCCGTCGCCTCGGCCTCCCCCTCCGGCCACGCCGGTGCCCCGGCCGCCAACCACGTCGCCGACGTCCTCGGCTTCGGTGAGGCCAAGGTCCTCGAGACCCAGTTCAACCTGACCGTCAGCGAGTCCACCTTCACCGCCGAGGGCGACTTCGCCGAGGACGAGACCAAGGCCCGCGCCGCCGAGTTCGTCGCCGCGATCGCCGCCAACGCGCAGGTCTGATCGACCCCTGAAACACCACCGAAGGGCCCCGCACAGCGGGGCCCTTCGGTGATTTCGATGCAGCGTCGAGTCGGACTCAGGGCCGACGCTGCCAGGAGCAGGCGACGTCCACCGCTCCCGGCCGCACGACACCCTGCAGGCCATGGCGCTCCAGACAGCCGAGCACGGCGGCCGCCAGCTGGTCACCGGGCTGCACCGGGTGGCCGGTGCCGTGCCGGAGGCCCAGTTCGAGTCGACCGCCCAGGACGGCGTCCCAAACGGCCCGTTCGGAGAACCAGATGATGCCGCGCAACGGCGTGGGCGCCTGCTCGACACGGTTCCTCACCTCGGCGACGTCGTCGACCCCGGCGAGCACCGGAATGTCGTGGCGCTGGCACTCCGACATCGCAGCGCGGAGCCGGTCGTGGTCGGTCGGCGCCGTCCAGGCCGCAGCTTCGGTGCGGTACTCGCGGCGGGCCGCGAGCAACCACCCCTTGGCCATGATCGTGGGATCAGTGTCGGGCATGAGCTCGGCCACCATCGCCGCGAAGACCTGCTCCTGCTCGGTCTCGGGCACCAGGCCGGCCCTCACCATGAGGCGGGCAGAGTCCCGCAGGTCCCGTTCCGCACGACTCTCGCTCACACCGGATCCTTCCTCACTGCACGCCACCTGCTGGACTTCGGTGGTCCGCCTCGATCCTAGGCAGCCACCGACGTCGGCCCCGCACCCGTGTCCTCGGAGATCACGAGTGCGGGACGTTCGTCACCAGCCGCGCTCGGCCAGACGGTGCCCGACCGGGAGCTCTTCGACATTGATGCCGACCATGGCCTCGCCGAGGCCACGACTGACCTCCGCGATGACGGCCGGGTCGTCATGGAAGGCGGTGGCCTTGACGATCGCGGCGGCGCGCTCGGCCGGGTTGCCGGACTTGAAGATGCCAGAGCCGACGAAGACACCGTCGGCGCCGAGCTGCATCATCAGGGCCGCGTCAGCAGGCGTCGCCACTCCACCGGCGCTGAACAGGACGACCGGGAGCTTGCCGGTGCGGGCGATCTCGGCGACGAGGTCATAGGGCGCCTGCAACTCCTTGGCCGCGACGTAGAGCTCGTCGGGAGCCAGCGCGCCGAGACGGGCGATCTCACCACGGATGGCGCGCATGTGGGTGACGGCGTTGGAGACGTCACCGGTGCCGGCCTCGCCCTTGGAGCGGATCATCGCGGCACCCTCGGTGATGCGGCGCAGAGCCTCGCCCAGGTTGGTGGCGCCACAGACGAAGGGGACGTCGAAGGCCCACTTGTCGGTGTGGTGGGCGTAGTCGGCCGGGGTCAGCACCTCGGACTCGTCGATGTAGTCAACGCCGAGGGACTGCAGGACCTGCGCCTCGACGAAGTGACCGATGCGGGACTTGGCCATCACCGGGATCGTGACAGCGGAGATGATGCCGTCGATCATGTCGGGGTCGCTCATCCGGGAGACGCCGCCCTGGGCACGGATGTCGGCGGGGACGCGCTCGAGCGCCATCACGGCGACGGCGCCGGCGTCCTCCGCGATCCGGGCCTGCTCGGGGGTGACGACGTCCATGATGACGCCGCCCTTGAGCATCTCGGCCATGTCGCGCTTGACGCGGGTGGTGGCGATCTCAGGGCGTGCAGGAGTTCCAGCGGTGGCAGATCCAGCGACGGATCCAGTGACGGGGGGTGCGACGGCAGGGTCGACGAAAGTGGTCATGGCGCCAGAGCGTAGCGCCCACCTGAACAGTGTTCAGTACCGGTCCCGAACAGTGTTCAGGATCCAGCCCTCACCACGCCTCAGACAGCGTTGTCGGCGTCGATCACGAGGGCCTGCCTGCGGACCTTGAGGATGCGGAAGACCACGGTGTACGTGCTCGCGAACGCCAGCACCCACAGCACCACCTTGCAGAGCAGGTCGGTGCCGAAGATGGCACCCACGCCGGTCAGCACCAGGACGGCGACGAGCCGGTCGGCGCGCTCAGCGAGGCCACCCTTGGCGTCCATGCCCAGCGACTCCGCCTTGGCACGGGCGTAGGAGGTCACCGAGCCCATGACCAGGCAGTACAGCGCGACCCCGAGGTGCACCTTGCTGTCGCCGGAGTTGGCGAAATAGAGCGCGAGGCCACCGAAGATGGCAGCGTCACCGAAGCGGTCCAGGGTGGAGTCGAAGAAGTTGCCGAAGACCGAGACCCGACCCGACTTGCGCGCCATGGCGCCGTCGATCATGTCGGAGAAGACGAAGAGCGTGATGACCAGGACTCCGGTCAGCAGCATGCCTTGGGGGAAGAAGACCAAGGCCCCGGCGCACACGCCGATGGTGCCCACCAACGTCACGGCGTCGGGACTCACCCCGAGACGGATGAGGAGGTTGACGATCGGCGCCAGCATGACGCCCTGCCAGAAGTTCTTGAACCGATCGAGCACGATCAGTGAGGTTACTCGCCCCGCAGCAGTGTGGCCGCTTCTGCGACCGCCCTCGGCGCGCCGAGCAGGAACCACTCCACCCCGTCGGCCTCGATCCGGGCCGACGTCCCACCCACCGAGCGGACCAACGCCTCACCGGGCGCTGAGTCCCAGAGTGGGACGCTGTGCTGGACGCTGAGGTCTGCGCGAGCAGCCGCCACGTCGGTGGCGTCGAGCGATCCTGACCCCGTGGATCGCCAGGTCGCGACACCACCCATCAGACGTCGCCAGGCGGCACCCACAGCCGTCGCGTGGTGCGGCGGGTGCAGATAGGTCAGCAGGCACGAATCAGCCAGTGTCACGTCGACCAACCGCGGTACCGGACGCCCGGACTCGGTCAGCGCGACGTCGGAGCCGCCCACCCAGACCTGGGCGTCGGCATCCGCGCCGGAGACGCTCGCCACCGCGCCCAGGACCGGGACACCGTCGACGACGAGGGCCGCAGCACTGCACCACCGCTGGGATCCGCGGGTGAAGTTGTACGTCCCGTCGACGGGGTCGAGCACCCAGGTGCGCCCCGAGCAACCGGGCCGGAACGCGCCCTCCTCCCCCACGACCGCGTCGTCGGGACGTCGGGCGGCCAGCAGAGCCACCATGGCCGCCTCGGCAGCCGTGTCGGCCCGGGTGACGACGTCGGTCCGGTTGGACTTGGTCCGGGCCGGATCGAGGCACGCCTGCGCCCACAGGCCGCGGGCGGTGGAGACGCCGACGGCCACCAGCTCGTGCGCCAGTGCGGCGTCGGAGAGGTGGCCGTCGGTCGGGTCCATGTTCAGTGCCAGGCCTCGGCGAGCAGGTCGCGGGTCTGGGTGAGCAGCTGCGGGATCACCTTGGTGTTGCCGGTGACGGTGATGAAGTTGGCGTCACCCACCCAGCGCGGCACGACGTGCTGGTGCAGGTGGTCGGCCAGCGAACCGCCCGCCGCCGAACCCAGGTTGAGACCGACGTTGAGGGCGCGCGGACTGCTCACCTTCTTGATCGTGCGGATCGCAGCCTGGGTCATGCTCATGAGCTCCGCGGACTCCTCGGGTGTGAGGTCCTCGAGCTCGGAGACGTGGCGGTACGGGATCACCATCAGGTGGCCCGGGTTGTACGGGTGCAGGTTGAGCACCACGTAGCAGTGCTCGCCGCGCGTGACGACGAGGCCGTCGTCGCCGCCCAGGGACGGGATGGAGCAGAACGGGCAGGTGTGGGTGCCCTCCTCCTTGGCCAGGGCCTCCCCCCGGATGTACGCCATCCGGTAGGGAGTCCAGAGCCGCTCCAGACCGTCGCCGTGCGGAGCCTCGTAGTCGTCGCTCATCGTCGTGCTCAGACCTGCTCGCGGTTCGCGACCACGGTGGCGATGCGCTCGATCGCCTCGGCGATCGGCACACCGTTGTCCTGACGACCGTCGCGGTAACGGAACGACACCGCTCCGGCCTCGACGTCGGCGTCACCGGCGATGATCATGAACGGCACCTTCTGCAGCTGCGCGTTGCGGATCTTCTTCTGCATGCGGTCGTCGCTCAGGTCGAGCTCGGCGCGCAGGCCGGCAGCCTTCATCTGGGCGACGACGTCGCGCAGGTACTCGTCGTGACGCTCCGCGATCGGGATCGCGACAGCCTGGACGGGCGCGAGCCAGGCCGGGAAGGCGCCGGCGTAGTGCTCGACGAGGACGCCGATGAAGCGCTCGATGGAGCCGAACTTGGCCGAGTGGATCATCACCGGCTCCTGACGGGTGCCGTCAGATGCCTGGTAGGAGAGCTCGAAGCGGTGGGGCTGGTTGAAGTCGTACTGCACGGTGCCCATCTGCCAGGTGCGGCCGATGGCGTCCTTGGCCTGGACCGAGATCTTGGGGCCGTAGAACGCGGCGCCACCCGGGTCGGGGACGAGCTCGAGACCGGTCTCGGCCGCGACGTCCTCGAGGACCTTGGTCGCGGCCTCCCACTGCTCGTCGGAGCCGATGAACTTCGACGACTCGGGGTCGCGGGTGGAGAGCTCGAGGTAGAAGTCGTCGAGACCGAAGTCGCGGAGCACCGAGAGCATGAAGTTGAGGAGGTGCTTGACCTCGTCGGGCGCCTGCTCGGGGGTGCAGTAGGAGTGGGAGTCGTCCTGGGCGAAACCGCGCACGCGGGTGAGGCCGTGGATCACGCCGGACTTCTCGTAACGGTAGACCGAACCGAACTCGAAGAGGCGCAGCGGGAGCTCACGGTAGGAGCGTCCGCGGCTTCGGTAGATCAGGTTGTGCATCGGGCAGTTCATTGCCTTCAGCTGGTAGTTCGCGCCCTCGAACTCCATGGGCGGGAACATGGTCTCGGCGTAGTGCGGCAGGTGGCCTGAGGTGTGGAAGAGGCCGTCCTTGGAGATGTGCGGCGTGCCGACGTACTCGAAGCCCTCCTCGATGTGGCGGGCACGGACGTAGTCCTCCATGACGCGCTTGAGCACGCCACCACGGGGGTGGAAGACCGGCAGGCCGGAGCCGAGCTCGTCAGGGAAGGAGAACAGGTCGAGCTCACGACCGAGCTTGCGGTGGTCGCGGCGCTCGGCCTCCTCGATGCGGTGCAGGTGCTCCTCGAGCGCCTCCTTGGTCTCCCAGGCGGTGCCGTAGACGCGCTGCAGCATCTTGTTCTTCTCGTCACCGCGCCAGTAGGCGGCGGCCGAACGCATGATCTTGAACGCGGGAATGCGCTTGGTGGTCGGCAGGTGCGGACCACGGCACAGGTCGGACCAGGCGACCTCACCCTTGCGGTTGATGTTGTCGTAGATGGTCAGCTCGCCGGCACCGACCTCGGCCGAGGCACCCTCGGCGGCGTTGGCGGCGTTGCCCTTGAGGCCGATGAGCTCGACCTTGTAGGGCTCGTCGGCGAGCTCGACGAGGGCGTCCTCGTCGGTGGTGACGCGGCGCTCGAAGCGCTGGTTCTCCTTGACGATCTTCTTCATCGCGGACTCGATCTTCACCAGGTCCTCGGGGGTGAAGGGGGTCTCGACGTCGAAGTCGTAGTAGAAGCCGTCGTTGATCGGGGGTCCGATGCCGAGCTTGGCCTCGGGGAAGAGTTGCTGCACGGCCTGGGCCAGGACGTGCGCGGCGGAGTGACGCAGGATGTCGCGGCCGTCCTTCGTCGCCATCTCCACGGACTCGACCTCGTCGCCCTCGACGAGCTCGTAGGAGAGGTCCTTGAGGGACTCCCCCAGACGGGCGGCGATGACGTCGGGCTCGTCGGCGAACAGCTCCCAGGCCTTCGTTCCGGCGGTCACCGTCCGTTCCTCGCGAACTCCTGCGTGGATGCGGACGATCTTGATCTCGGACACGAGAACTCCTGGGGTGTGGCGGTGTGCTGCCTACGGTGCAGCGCTTTCTGCTCGATGGTATCCGGACAGTGGCGTCCGGGACGCACGAAGGCCCCGGCGGAGTTCCGCCGGGGCCTTCGCTGTCCCTGTCGGTGATCGGTCAGATCACCGGTTCAGGGCGTCAGGTCACTTCTTCTTGACCGTGACCTTCTTGACGACCTTGGAGGTCTTGGTGGTGCCGTTGCCCTTGTAGGAGATGGTCACCGTGTAGGTGCCCTTCTTCAGCTTGGGGGTCTTGAGGGAGACGGTCCCGTTCTTCTTGAGGGTGACGGTCTTGGAGACGACGGCCTTCTTGACACCCTTCTTGGTCACCTTGATGACGACCTTGCCGGCCCCGGCCTTCTTGCCGGCCTTGACGGTCGCCTTGACGGTGGCCTTCTTGCCGATCTTGGCGTTGGTCACCTTGACGGTGGTCTTGGAGGCAGCCTTGTCGACGACCGCGACCTTGATCGCGGAGGTCTCCGAACCGGTGAACGCCTTGGCGTCGGCCGGGACGAACTTCACCACGTAGGAGTGGGTGCCCTTCTTGACGTTGGTCAGGGTGATCGTCGCCTTGCCGGCGACAGCAGCCTTCTTCGCGACGACCTTGGTGCCCTCGACGACCTGGAACTCACCGGCAGCAGCCGGAGCGACGGAGGCCTGGACGGTGACGGTGTTGGCGGCGGTCGCCTTGACCGTGGCCTTGGCATCGGTCTTGGCAGCCGGAGTCTCGACCGGCTCAGCAGCCACAGCAGCGAACGGGACGGTGACGTCGCGACGGATGTCGATCTCGATGTCGTTTTCCATGTTGAACGCGGTCACGACAGCCGAGATCGACTTGAGCTTCAGCTCACCGGCCGGGGTACCGGCGGGCAGGGTGCCGGTGATGGCCGGGAAGGCGAAGCCCTGCGACATCGGGGTGGCCGGGTCGACGATCGAGGTACCGGTGAACGGGATCTCGGTCTCACCCAGAGTGAGCACGGCGTCGAGCTTGACCTTGGAGACGGTCACCATCGCGGGGATGGCGGCCAGCTTCGGGAAGTCCTCGATGGCCAGGGAGAGCTTGCCACCATCCTGGGCGACGCGGAAACCGTCGCCGACGCCGAGGGCGTAGGTCGAGTACTTGGCCAGGAGTGCCGGGTCACTGACGGCGTCGAAGCCGACCCTGACTGGCTCGTTGACCGTGAAGTCGATGGCGCTGTCGCCCGAAGCCGTGGTCAGGGTGACCTTGTAGCTCTTGAGCTCGAGCTCACCTGCGGGCGAGCCGAAGGGAAGGTCGAACTTCAGCTCGGGCAGGGCCAGGCCCGAACCGATGAACGGCAGGGTGCCACGCGGAGTGGACGAGCCCTGGGCCGGAACGTCCGTGCCGTTGAGGTCGAACACGGCGTCGACCTGGATCTTCGAGACGGTCACGCTCGCCGGCGGGCCGGAGAAGGTCGGGAAAGCGGCCTGCTTGATGGTGACTGCCTGGTCCAGCTGGGAGGCCACGAAGTTGGGCTCGTGACCGATCGAGGCGCCGAAGGCACGGGCCTCGAGGGTGGACGGCGTCTTGGCGAACTCGACGGTGACGTCGCGACGGATGTCGATCTCGATGTCGTTTTCCATGTTGAACGCGGTCACGACAGCCGAGATCGACTTGAGCTTCAGCTCACCGGCCGGGGTACCGGCGGGCAGGGTGCCGGTGATGGCCGGGAAGGCGAAGCCCTGCGACATCGGGGTGGCCGGGTCGACGATCGAGGTACCGGTGAACGGGATCTCGGTCTCACCCAGGGTGAGCACGGCGTCGAGCTTGACCTTGGAGACGGTCACCATCGCGGGGATGGCGGCCAGCTTCGGGAAGTCCTCGATGGCCAGGGAGAGCTTGGTGCCGTCCTGGGTGACGCGGAAACCGTCGCCGACGCCGAGGGCGTAGGTCGAGTACTTGGCCAGGAGTGCCGGGTCACTGACCGCGTCGAAACCGATGACGGCCGGCTCAGCACCCACGGTGAAGTTGATGGCACTGTCGCCCGAAGCCGTGGTCAGGGTGACCTTGTAGCTCTTGAGCTCGAGCTCACCTGCGGGCGAGCCGAAGGGAAGGTCGAACTTCAGCTCGGGCAGGGCCAGGCCCGAACCGATGAACGGCAGGGTGCCACGCGGAGTGGACGAGCCCTGGGCCGGAACGTCCGTGCCGTTGAGGTCGAACACGGCGTCGACCTGGATCTTCGAGACGGTCACGCTCGCCGGGGGCCCGGAGAAGGTCGGCAACGCGGCCTGCTTGATCGTGATGGCCTGGTCCAACTGAGTGACGCTGAAACCGGGGTTGTACACGAGCTCGGCACCGAAGGAGCGGGCGACGAGCGGCGAGCCTGCGGTGGTGACCGCGGCTGCAGCAATGCTGACGCCGGCGCTGGCGCTGGCCGGAGCGGCAACGGCGCTGCTCATGAAGACCGGCGCCGCGAGGACGCTCGACACGAGCGCACTGGCGGCGAGTCCGGCGGTGATGCGGTTACGCATGAATTCCTCCTGTCGACGCAGCGGGGCGCTGACTCCCCGCGGCGAAGGCTGACGCATCACAGACCCTGTGACGCAAACAACACGATATATGATTTCTGATCTATTCCATATGGCTTCGTCCAGATTCATGTGACGTGTCGCACAGTTCTAACCGGGCGGAAACATTGGCTCAAGCACCTTGGGTTTAACAGGACCGATCTGATTCAAATGCCCCGGAAATGCGAAGGGCCCCGCACCACCTGAGCGGTACGGGGTCCTCCCATGAAACAAGGTCAGCGCACGCGCGCCAGCACAAGACGAGCCTGACGGGCCACGGCCTCGTCGAGCATCCGACCGCGGGAGTCGACAGCCACACCGGAGCCGGCGTTCGCCAGAGCGTCGAGGACCTCGCGAGCCCAGGCGACCTTCTCCTCCGAGGGCGTGAAGACCTCGTTCGCGACCGCGGCCTGCGCCGGGTGGATGCAGGCACGGCCCACGAAGCCCATCCGGGCCAGCGCCTCGGTCGAGGCGCGGTAGGCCTCGAGGTCGCGGAACTCGGTCGAGACCGGGGCGATCGGCGGCGCGATGCCGGCGGCCGAGGAGGCGAAGACGACGAACGAACGCGAGAACAGCAGCTCACGCTCGTCCCCACCGACCTCGATGCCGACGTCGGCCTTCAGGTCGGCCTCGCCCACCTGGAGACGCTCGACGCGCGGGGCCAGGGCGATCTCGCGAGCAGAGAGGACGGCGCCGGCCGACTCCAGCAGCGGGACCAGCTTGGCCTTCGACCCGAGCTTGGTCAGACGCTCGTCCAGCTCGACGATCTCGGCGGCGGTCTCGGTCTTGGCGACCACGAAGCCCTCGAGCTCGTCGCACTCGGCGATCGCGTCGACGTCGAGGAAGCGGTCCTCGCCCGCGTTGATGCGGACCCAGATCTTGACGTCGGTCTTCTCGATGCCGTCGAGCCAGGCGAACACGACGTCGCGTGCGAGCGCCTTGTTGGCCGGGGCAACGGCGTCCTCGAGGTCGACGATCAACTCGTCGGCACCCCGGTCAAGCGCCTTGCGGAGCTTGTCGGGGGCATCACCGGGAACGTACAGCGCGGAACGAGAAAGCATCAACCGACCTTCGTCTCACCCTTGAGCAGGGACTTGGCAACAACAGTGCGAAGGATGTCATTGGTCCCTTCACCGATGGACATGAGGATCGAGTCACGGTAGAGACGCTCGACCTCGAACTCGGTGGAGTAGCCGTATCCGCCGTGGATCTTGAGCGAGTCGATGGCCGACTGCAGGGCCACCTCGGAGCAGAAGATCTTCGCCATGCCGGTGGCACCATCGGCGCGACCGTCGCGGACGGCGTCGGCGGCCCAGTAGGTCATGAGGCGGGCGGCCTGGACCTGGGTGCCGAGCTCACCGAGCTTGGCCTGGATCAGTTGGAACTCGGCAATGGCCTTGCCGAACGCCTTGCGCTCCTGCGAGTAGGACAGGGCCTCCTCGTAGGCGCGCTGGGCGATGCCGGTGGAGCGGGCGGCGATGTTGACGCGGCCCCACTCGAGAGCGGAGAGGACCTGCTTCATGCCGATGCCCTCGACGCCACCCAGGAGCTGGTCCTTGTGGACGCGGACGTTGTCGAGCAGGATCTCGCAGGACTCGGTGCCCTTGTAGCCGAGCTTGGGGATGTCCTTGGTGACCTCGAAGCCCGGGGTGCCGGCCTCGATCAGGATCACCGACATGCCCTTGTGCGCCGGCGAGGCCGACGGGTCGGTCTTGACCAGGACGGGCAGCGGGTCGGCGTAACGGGCGTTGGTGATCCACATCTTCGAACCGTTGATGACGTAGTGGTCACCCTCGAGGCGTGCGGTGGTGCGGATGCCCTGCAGGTCGGTGCCCGCGTCGGCCTCGGTGAGGCCGATGCCGGTGCGGCGCTTGCCGGTGGCGAGGTCGGGAAGGTACTTGTTCTTCTGCTCCTCGGTGCCGTGCATGGCGATGAGGCGGCAGGCCAGGGAGTGCGAGCCGAGGATGCCGGCAATGCCCATCCAGCCACGGGCGATCTCCTCGAAGACGAGGCCGAAGGAGACGGGGTCGAGGTCGAGGCCGCCGTACTCCTCGGGAACGGTGATGCCGAAGAGACCCATGTCCTTCATCCCGTCGACGATCTCGGTCGGGTAGCGGCCCGACTGCTCCCAGTCACGAGCGACGGGGATGATCTCGTTGTCGACGAACTGGCGCAGCAGCGCCTTGAACTCGCGCTGGTCGTCGTTGAACTTGAAGTCCATTGCGGGGCTCCTTCAGTGGTGAGTCCCCGAAGCACCGGTTCTGCGGTGCCTCGGGAGGGGGTCGGAAGAGCCGGGCCTCAGGCCTGGCGGTGGTACGGGAGGGCGCGACCGTCGGGCAGGTCCACCCAGTCGAGGGAGACGCGGTCGCCGATCGCCCAGCCCGACTCCCCCGGCACGGCCGGTTCGAGGCGGGTGAGCACGATCGGGCCCTCGGCGAGCCGGACACGGGCGACCGTGTAGGGCACCACGAGTTCGGGACGCGGACCACGGTGGATCACCGTGAAGGTGTCGACGGTCCCGGCACCGGCGGAGGGCACCTGGGTGAGGTGGTCCATCGAGCCGCAGCCGGTGCAGAGCGCCTTCGGCGGGTACTGCACGTGCTCGCACGACGTGCAGCTCTGCACGGTGTAGGTGTGCTCGCGGGTGGCGTCCCAGAACGGGGCGGAGACCTCGTCAGCAGGCGGAACGGTGCCGGGGACCCAGTTCAGGGCAGTGTCAGCAGCAGTCATCGGTCAGCTCCCAGGACGACGGTGGCGTGGGTGGAGAGGATGCCGCCGGTGCCGTGGGCCACGGCGATCTCGGCGCCGTCGACCTGACGGGGACCGCACTCGCCGCGCAACTGACGCACTGCCTCGACGAGCAGCAGGATCCCGTACTGACCGGGGTGGCAGTAGGACAGGCCGCCACCGTTGGTGTTGAACGGGAGTTTGCCACCGGGGCGGATGGTGCCGCCGGCGATGAAGTCGAGCGCCTCTCCCTCGCCGCAGTAGCCCAGGGCCTCGAGGCTGAGGGCAGCGGTGATGGTGAAGGAGTCGTACACCTCGGTGACGTCGACGTCAGCCGCGGTGATGCCGGCGCGGGAGAACGCATCCTGCACCGAGCCACGCGCACCGGGGACCGACAGGTCGGCGACGGCGGTGAACGAGGTGTTGGTGGAGCGCTCGCCGTAGCCGAGCACCCGGACCGGCTTCTGCTTGAGGTCGCGGGCACGCTCCAGGGAGGTGACCACGATCGCGCCGCCACCGTCGGTGACCAGGCAGCAGTCCCCCACCGTCAACGGCGAGGAGACCAGGGTCGACTCGGTGACGTCGGTGACGCTGAGCGAGCCCTTGCCGTAGCGGAACGCCTTGGGGTTGAGCAGGGCCCACTCCCGCGCGGCGAGAGCGATCTCGGCGAGCTGGTCGTGGGTCTTGCCGTAGCGGTGCAGGTAGCTCTGGGCCGCCATCGCGTAGTACGACAGCGGGTAGAGCATGTCGTAGGGCTCCTCGAACTGAGCCTCGGGGATCCACGCCTCGTGGACGCCGCCCATCTTGCGCGAGCGGGCCGAACGCTGGTTCGAGGCGAACGAGATCACCACGACGGAGGCCTGACCGGCCTCGATCGCCTGGGTGGCGCGCGCCAGGTACATCTCGAACGCCGAACCACCCGCGAACGTCGAGTCCGTCCACGTGGGCACGATGCCCAGGTAGTCGGCCATCTGGGTGGCGGAGAACCGCGAGACGTTGTTGGTCGCGATGCCGTCGACGTCGGCCAGGGTGAGACCGGCGTCGGCCAGGGCGCGGGTGATCGCCTGGGTCTGCAGGGTCAGGATCGACTTCTCGGTGACACCGAGGTCACACTCGGCAGCACCGACGATGGCGACTCCGGAGACCTTACTGCCTCGTGCAGATCCAACGCTGGTCATGCCGACGCTCCGGGACCGTCCGGGGTGCCGAGCAGGACGACGGCCGAGCACGGAGCGGCCGCGGCGCGACCGTCGTTGCCCTCGGCGTCCACCACGACGACCTGCATGGTCACGGTGATCTCACCGGTGCCGGACTCGTTGCCGACGACCTCGGTCACGGTGCCGGAGCAGCGCAGGGTCTCACCGGCGAAGACGAGGTTGCGGAACGCGAAGTCGAGCTTCTTCACGAAGGACTGCGGGCCGAGCCAGTCCTGGATCATCTCGACCAGCAGCGCGCCGTAGACCTGACCGTCGACGATCGGGCCGGGCAGCTTCTTCTCCGCCACGTACTCGGCGTCGTAGTGGAGCTTGTGCCAGTCCCAGGTGGCGCCGGCGTAGGCGACCATGTCGGTGAGGTTGATGGTGCGCGTCAGGGGCGGCACCACGTCGCCGACGGCGATCGAGGCGTGGTCGACGAACTCGGTCGGGTACGACTCGGTCCAGCTCATGCCTGGTCCTCCTTCGGCTTCGACGGGGTCAGTTCGACGAAGATGATCGTCTCGGCGTTCTCCGCCAGGAGTTCACCGTCCTGGTTGGTGTAGGTGGCGCTGGAGTTGATCAGCAGCATCTCCGCACCGGCCTTGTTGACCTTCGAGGTGACCTTGTCGATCGACCAGGTCGCCGTCACGACGTCGGTGGGACGCAGACGACGGTGGAAGGTGTAGGAGTTGCCACCCCGGACCTGACGCGTGTTCGGGACGTCGAGGTCCCAGGTGTGTCCGGCGTAGCCCTCGTCGTTGATCTCGAGACCGGCGTACTGGTTGGTCTCGGTCAGCAGCGTCAGCGGCGCGGTGACGTCGGCCAGGCCCTGGGCACGGGCGTAGGCCGGGTCGGAGTAGAGCGGGTTGTGGTCGCCGACGGCAAGGCCGAAGTAGCGGCCCGCGGCACCGCCGAAGGGCTCGGGCGCGGTGTAGACGCGCTTCGTGCCCTCCAGGGCGGCGATCTCGGGGGTGAGCAGGGTCATCGGTGCTCCTCAGGCCTCGGTCGCGGCAGCGGAGCCGGTGATGCGCGGGTGGTCCTCGGGGTAGAGAGCGGTCGGGAAGACCTCCAGGCCGAACTCGGGACGCAGCAGCGAGTGGCACAGGGCGCCGGTGGAGGCAGGCCACGGGGCGGTGAGCAGACGCTCGCGCACCTCGGCGACGGCCTTGTAGTCACCCACGTAGGACTCGACGCAGTACTCGGTGGTCTCGAGCAGGTCGGCCGGGGTGAGGCCCTCGTGCTCGAGCAGGTGAACGATCGCGCCGTAGGTGACCTCGGCCTGCTTGCCCAGGTCGCCGTCGTGCAGCGCCTTCTGCGACTCCATGTCGAGGGAGGCGAAGCCGGACATGAACAGCATGCGACCGGCCTTGATGCCCGGGGCGTAGGTCAGGGTGTCGTAGCGGCTCCAGCCCGGGTTGACGACATCGAGCTCGTGACGCGAGGCGGTGACGTCCATCGCGACCATGACGCCGGGAGCGTGCAGCTCCGACATCAGGATGCCGCCGGCGCCGGGGAACACGCCGTTCTTGTTCTGGCCCAGCAGTTCCTTCCGCACCCAGTGGGTCTTGCGGTAGACGTCGCGGGTCTCGGGGGTGGAGTAGTCGAAGGTGGTGACGGCGTGGCCCAGGGTCAGGCCGACCGACTCCAGCATCTCGCCGGCCTTCTCCAGGATGTAGCGGTACTGCGCCACGAAGTCACCGGGGAAGACGACCTCACCGTTCTCGTCGATCGGGACGACGGTGGGCAGGTAGACGACGCCGTGCGCACCCTCAGTGATCGCGGAGGGGCGGAAGGTGCCGGCCTGCGGCTCGGTGGAGGTGGCGACCAGGGTCTCGCCGCCGCCCTTGGTGGCGTGCAGCTCGACCTCGAGCCAGGCGTTGCGACGCACGAGACGCTCGACGGCGAC
The DNA here is from genome assembly GCF_004014875.1 of Nocardioides yefusunii. NCBI lineage: Bacteria > Bacillati > Actinomycetota > Actinomycetes > Propionibacteriales > Nocardioidaceae > Nocardioides > Nocardioides yefusunii. The sequence goes on from NZ_CP034929.1 coordinate 1,877,930, forward strand.
GGTGCGCACGGTCGGACGGTCGCCGTAGATGCGACGACGCACGGCAGCCTGGTCCTCGTAGGCGTGCATGCCGGCCTTGGTGACGTTCTCAGTGATGCGGGTGACGTCGTCGGCGGTGAAGCCGGCGGCCTCCAGGATCGCGAGGGTCTTCTGGTACGCGATCTCGGCCTGCTCGGTCATGGTGCCGTTGACGGTCATCTTGCCGAGGGCTGCGTCCTGACGGGCCGAGGTGTGGCCCGAGGTCCAGGCGTCGTCGCCCTCGGTGAGGCCGAGGCAGAAGGTGAAGCCCTCGTAGGGGAACCACGGGAACTCGGCGGGCTTGATGGCGTTCAGGGTCATGGCTCAGGCCTCCTGGGCAGGAACGGGGCTGGCGGCCTGGGCCGCGAGCGTCAGGACGAGAGTGAGGTCCGCGGCCTCGGGGAGGGCGCGGAGCGCTGCGGCGAGGTCCTCGGCCAAGCTCGGTTCGTTCGGGGCGACGTTGCCGGCGAACTTCGCGAAGAGGCCCTCGTCGGAGAGCGGGTTGGAGCCGCCGCCGGGGCTGCGGTCCAGGTGACCGGCGACGGTGCGGCCGTCGGTCAGGGTGAGGACGACGTCACCGGCGGCGTCGGCGGCGACCACACCGGGGTCGACGACGTCGAAGGTGACGCGCGCGGCGAGGTCGGAGATCTCGGCACGCTTGAGGTTGGCCTCGGTGTAGGTCTCCACGCCGACGTGACCGTCGACGAGGATCGCGGCGACACTCCACGGGAGCGAGAACTTGGCCGCGTAGCCCGAGGCCGGACGGGCCAGGTCTCGGTCGGTGGCGCAGACGACGGCGGCAGAGTCGGGGTGGACCTGCGCGTGCACGCCGGCCACCTCGGCCGCGGTGACACCGGCGGTGGCCAATGCCTCCTGGGCAGCGGCCATGGTGACGTGGGCCAGCTGGCAGGTGGGCCAGGGCTTGATGCCGATCCGGGTGGTCTCCCAGTCGGCGGCGTCGGGGCTGCCCAGTCCGCGGGTGAGGACGGAGCGGTCGACGATGCCCTTGGCCAGGGCGGCCGGGGCGAGTGCCTCGTAGACGCCGTGAGGGCCGTCGAAGACGGTGTCGGGTCCGGTCGCGCCAGCCGCGGCCAGGCGTGCCGCTTGGATGCCGGCCTGCGAGGCGAACCCGGGGTGGAGCTGCTTGGTGCTGGCTCCGGTGGCGAGGAAGGCCAGGAGGCCGCCCGCCTGCGAACCCGCCAACCCGAGGGCGTTCACGGTCGTCTCGACGTCGAGCTTCATCAACCGCGCAGCGATCGCGGCGGAGGAGAAGACACCGGCCACCATCGTCGCGTGCAACCCGCCGGAGTGGAATCCGTTGGGGGCTGCGGCGGCGACACGGCAGGCGACCTCGTAGCCGACGACGGCGGCGTCGAGGATCTCTCGACCCGTGGCGCCGACCTGCTCACCCACCGCGAAGGCGGCGGGCAGCACGACGGAGGTGGAGTGCACCAGTCCCCCGGCGTGGGTGTCGTCGAAGTCGAGGGCGTGGACGAGGGTGCCGTTGGCCAGTCCGGCGGCCACCGCGGAGATCTTCTCCGTGGTGCCCAGGACGGTGGCCTCGGCCGGGCCACCGAGCCCGAGGGCGACGGTGACGGCCGGTGCGGCGGCACCCGCCCGGGCGCCGGCCACGGCGTTGCCCAGGCCGTCGAGCAGGTGCCGCAGGGCGGCGTGCTCGACAGCGGCGGGAACGGTGACCGGGCCGACGACCCAGGCGGCGAGTTCGCGGGCGATCATCAGTTCTTCACGGCTCCGAACGCTCCGGCGGCGGTGAGCTCGGCGATCTTCGCCGCGTCGTAGCCGGCGACCTGCGTGAGGATCTCCTCGGCGTGCTCGTTGCGCTGCGGGGCGCGACGGTACTCGGGGATCTCGGCGCCGACGCGGACCGGCGAGGCGAGCTGCTTGACCGTGCCGTAGCGCGGGTGCTCGGTCTCGACCAGCATGTTGCGGGCAGCGAGGTGCTCGTCCTTGAGGGCCTGCTCGACGTCGTTGATCGGGCCGCACGGGATCGAGGCCGGGTAGCACAGCGAGAGCCAGTGGTCGACGGTGTTGGTCGCGAAGATCGCGTCCAGCTCGGCGATCAGCTCGGCACGACGCTCGTTGCGGTCGGAGAAGGTCGCGTACGGCGAGTCCTCCAGGGCCCACTCGGGGCGTCCGATGACGACGGCGAGGCGCTGCCAGAACTTCTCCTTGGCGCAGCCCACGACGAGCCAGCCGTCGGAGGCCTGGAAGGCCTGGAACGGAACCAGCGACGGGTGCGCGGAGTGGCTGATGCGCGACGGCTGGTAGCCGGCGTTCAGGTGCCAGGTCGCGGGGTAGGTCAGCATCGCCATCGCGGTGTCGTACAGCGAGACGTCGCAGTCCATGCCGACGCCGTCGCGGGCCGCGGCGTGCAGGCCCGACATCAGCGACAGGGCGGCGACGTAGCCACCGGAGAAGTCGACCAGGGAGAGGCCGGACTTGGTGGGCGGGCCGTCGGGCTCACCGGTGAGCTCCATCCAGCCGGCGAGGCCCTGGAGCACGTAGTCGTAGCCGGGCTCCTTCATGCGGGGGCCGGTCATGCCGAAGCCGGTCAGCGAGCAGCACACGATCTTGGGGTTGATGTGCTTGAGCTGCTCGTAGGTGATGCCGATCTTCTCCGGCACGTCGCCGCGCAGGTTGGAGTAGACGGCGTCGGCGTTGCGGACGAGGTCCTCGAAGACCGCACGACCCTCGGGGGTCTTGATGTCGATCGAGATCGACTTCTTGTTGCGGTTGAAGGTCTCGAAGAAGAGGGAGTCCTCCTCCTCGAAGTACGGGGGCACGTAGCGGCCGACGTCGCCGCCGACGCTCGGGTCCTCGATCTTGATGATCTCGGCACCGAGGTCAGCCAGGTGCACGGACCCGAAGGGGCCGGCGCCGTACTGTTCGAGCGAGATGATGCGGATGTCCTCGAGCGGCTTGCGGGGTGCTGCAGTGCTCACTGGGTGCCTCCCTTGATGGCTGCGATGAGGCCGATGACCTCGTCCTGACCCTTGCGGATCTCGGCGGCGCTGAGGCCGTGGGTGGGTGCGGAGAGCTTGACGGCGTCGGCGATCCCCTCGTAGGCGCTGATCTGCTCGATCACGCGCTCACGGTTGCCGTTGAGGGTGATCGCGTCGGTCATCTCCTGGGTGACGACGTCGCCGAGGTAGTCGGCGCCCTTGCCGGCACGGAAGGCCTCGATGACGGCCTGCTGGGCCTCGCCCAGGCCGTGGAACTCGAAGAAGTCGGCGTAGGTGCGGACCGAGGCGTAGAACCCGACGTGCGCCTTGACGCGGTCGAAGGCCGCCTGCGGGTCCTCGTCGACGGAGCAGCACGCGGAGACGACGAGGTCGATCTCGGAGCGCTCGCGACCGGCCTTCTCCAGACCGGCGTTGATCTCGGGGAGGATCCGCTCGGCCAGGTAGGACGGGGAGCAGAGCTCGTGGGAGATCCAGCCGTCACCGATGCGACCGGCCAGGCGGGTCATCGCCGGGCCCATGGCAGCCAGGTAGATCGGGATCTCGGTGCGGGTGGGAGCGTGGGGACGCTCGTAGCCGCGGATGTTCATCGGCTCGAACTCGCCCTCGAGGGCGATCTCGTCACCGGTGTGAGCGTTCGCCACGAAGTGACGGACGTTGCGGACCACCTCGCGCATGTGACCGACCGGCTTGCCCCAGCGTGCGTTGTGCCAGGACTCGTTGAGTCGCTGGACGCCGGTGCCGAGACCGAGGATGAAGCGACCCTCGGCGAGCTCGTCGATGTCGAGCGCCTCGAGAGCGGTGATCATCGGGCTGCGGGTGAACGCGAGCTGGATGGCCGTGCCGACCTTGGCGGTCGTGGTGGCCTGGGCCAGCGCCGCGGCAGCGACGGCGGCGGAGCGGTGCAGCTCGGGGACCCAGACGATCTCGGCGCCGGCCTCTTCCGCACGGCGTGCGGCGTCGGCGAGCTCCGCGAGCGTCTCTCCCCAGGGGGCGAAGGTGATCCGCATCGTCGTCTACCTCAGCCCTCAGCCAGGAAGGTGCCGTTGAGGATGGAGCGCTTGCCCTCGGGGAAGATGCCCTCGAGCTGCTCGGCGCCCGCCTTGTAGACGTAGAACATGCGCTTGAACGAGCAGACCTCGTCGCCGTTCTGGTTCAGGGTGCGGGTCTTGACGGTCACGATGCCAGCGTGCGGGCGCGAGGCGGACTCACGCTTCTCGAGCACGACGGACTCCGACCAGAGGGTGTCACCGGCGAAGACGGGGTGCGTCATCTTGATGTCGTCCCAGCCGAGGTTCGCGAACGCGTTCTGGGTGAGGTCGGTGACCGACTGACCCACGGCGATGGCGACCGTCAGGGTGGAGACGACGAGCGGCTTCCCGAACTCCGACTTCTTGGAGTACTCGGTGTTGAAGTGGCTCTGGTTGGTGTTCATCGTCAGCAGCGTGAACTGGATGTTGTCGTACTCCGTCACGGTGCGACCCAGCGGGTGCTGGTAGATGTCACCGACCTCGAAGTCCTCGAAGTAACGTCCCTGCCAACCGGGCTTCACGCTCACGGTGCACTCCTTGTGTAGTCGTCAACTGCACGACGATCGTAAATGTCTGACATTTGACCGTCAAGGGCTTGCGCCGATTTGACGAGACAATCCGTACATGAAACATATCGGTTTCTCGGCTGGTATGGACCACTTCCGTGAAACTGCTCACGTGCACCACCAGCCCCACACGCCCCAACGGTCGCCGCGCCCGGACATGCAGCAGGGCCCGGCCGCCTCCCGAAGGAGGCGACCGGGCCCTGAGCAGTGCTACCGCTCCTCCGCCCTCACGGACAGGGGAACAACGCGATCAGTCGATCAGCGCAGGTCGAAGCGGTCGTTGTCCATGACCTTCGCCCAGGCAGCGGCGAAGTCGTTGACGAACTTGGCCGACGCGTCGTCACCGGCGTAGACCTCGGCGTAGGAGCGGAGCTCCGAGTTCGAGCCGAAGATCAGGTCGTAACGCGAACCGGTGAAGCCCTTGTCGGAGGTGAACAGCTCCTCCTCGGTGCCCTCCACCGGGGTCCAGACCTGGTAGTCGAGCAGGTTGGTCAGGAAGTCCCGGGTCAGGACGCCGGGGCGGTCGGTGAAGACACCGGTCTTCGAACCGTCCCAGTTGGTGTCGAGGACGCGGAGACCCGCGACCAGGACAGTCATCTCCGGGGCGGTGACGCCGAGCAGGTTGGCGCGGTCGAGCAGCAGGTACTCGGTGGCAGCCTTCGACTTCTTCTCCAGGTAGTTGCGGAAGCCGTCGTAACGGGGCTCCAGCCAGGCGAAGTTCTCGACGTCGGTCTGCTCCTGGGTGGCGTCGACGCGACCACCGGTGAACGGAACGGTGACCGGGGTGCCAGCAGCCGCAGCGGCCTGCTCGATGCCCACGCCACCGGCGAGGACGATCAGGTCGGCCAGGGAGACCTGCTTGGTCTCGGTGTCGAAGCCGGCCTTGACCTCACGCAGCGCCGCGATGACCTTGGCGGTGCGCTCGGGGTTGTTGACCGTCCAGTCCTTCTGCGGAGCCAGAGCGATGCGGGCACCGTTGGCGCCGCCGCGCTTGTCCGAGGAACGGAAGGACGCAGCCGAGGCCCACGCAGTGGCGACGAGCTCGGAGTTCGACAGACCGGTCGCGACGATGGCGGCCTTCAGCGTCTCGACGTCGGCGTCAGTCAGGGCCTCACCGGTGTGGACCGGGAGCGGGTCCTGCCAGATGAGGTCCTCGGCCGGGACCTCGGGGCCGAGGTAGCGGGCCTTGGGGCCCATGTCACGGTGGGTCAGCTTGAACCAGGCACGGGCGAACGCCTCGGTGAAGGCGTCCTGGTCGTCCTTGAACTTCTTCGAGATCTCGGCGTAGATCGGGTCGAAGCGGAGCGCGAGGTCAGAGGTGAGCATGCGCGGCTCGCGCTTGCCCGAGCCGTCGGCCTCGGGAACGAGGTTGGAACCACCGTTGTTGACCGGGCGCCACTGCTTGGCGCCGGCCGGGGACTCGAAGAGCTCCCACTCGTAGGAGAACAGGATGTGGAAGAACTCGTTGTCCCAGCGGGTGGGGTTGTAGGTCCAGGTGACCTCGAGGCCAGAGGTGATGGCGTCGATGCCCTTGCCGGACTTGTGCGAGGACTTCCAGCCCAGGCCCTGCTCCTCGATCGGGGCGGCCTCGGGCTCGGGGCCCACGAGGGCGGCGTCGCCGGCACCGTGGGTCTTGCCGAAGGTGTGACCACCGGCGATGAGGGCGACGGTCTCCTCGTCGTTCATGCCCATGCGCTTGAACGTCTCGCGGATGTCCTTGGCCGAGGCCAGCGGGTCCGGGACGCCGTTGGGGCCCTCGGGGTTGACGTAGATGAGACCCATCTGGACAGCGGCCAGCGGGTCGAGCAGGTCGCGGTCACCGGAGTAACGCTTGTCGTCGAGCCACTCGGTCTCGGGACCCCAGTAGACGTCGGCGTCGGGCTCGTAGACGTCCGGGCGACCACCGGCGAAGCCGAAGGTCGGGAAGCCCATGTCCTCCATCGCGACGTTGCCGGCGAGGATCATCAGGTCGCCCCAGGAGATCTTCTGGCCGTACTTCTTCTTGACCGGCCAGATCAGGCGGCGAGCCTTGTCCAGGTTGCCGTTGTCGGGCCAGGAGTTCTGGGGGGCGAAGCGGTGCTGGCCGTGACCGGCACCACCGCGGCCGTCGCCGGAGCGGTAGGTGCCCGAGGCGTGCCACGCCATGCGGACGAAGAGGCCGCCGTAGTGACCGAAGTCAGCCGGCCACCAGTCCTGCGAGTCGGTCAGGACCGCACGCAGGTCCTCCTTGACCGCAGCGAGGTCGAGGGACTCGAACGCAGCCTTGTAGTCGAAGTCGGGGTCGTGCGGGTTCGTCGCCTCGGGGTTCTTGGCGAGGATCTTCAGGTTGAGGGTGTTGGGCCACCAGTTCTTGTTGGAGTCTCCCTGGCCCGGGTGCGGCTGGCCGTGGAGCACGGGGCACTTTCCGCTGGACTCGTTCATCTCGCCGACAACGGCGTCGGGGGTCTCAGACACGTTGGTTCCTTCCGGTCCTCATGCAGTGGTGAAAAGAGTTGAAAAAGGGTGTGGGTCAGCTGGACGAGCACGCCGGGCAGGTGCCCCAGTAGACGACCTCGGCCTCGTCGATGGTGAAGCCCCGATCGTCCGACGCGGTCAGGCACGGGGTGTGGCCCACCGCGCAGTCGACGTCACCGATCGCGCCGCAGGTACGACACACCACGTGGTGGTGGTTGTCGCCCACCCGCGTCTCGAACCGGGCAGGAGAACCCTGCGGTTCGATGCGGCGCACGATGCCGGCCTCGGTGAGCGCTCCGAGGACGTCGTAGACGGCCTGGGTGGAGACCGATCCGATGTCCGCGCGCACCATCTTCAGGACAGTGTCGGCATCGGCGTGCGGCGCAGCGGCGAGAGCACGCAGGACCGCGAGGCGGGGTCGCGTCACCCGCAGGGACGCTCCGCGCAGCAGTTCTTCAGGCTCTCTCGTCAGCACGGGGCCAACTGTAGCCCTTACTGGAATCATTCAAGTTAAAGGGCTGATTTTGGTGCCGCAGATCACGCCGTGCTCCGCACGTCCTCCTGCCACAGCAGCGCCTCGACGACCGCGTGTCGCCACCAGGCGTAGTCGTGCCCGCCCTGGTGGACGGACGTCTCGACCAGCACGTCGGCCGCGCGCAGGCGCGGCACCAGATCGGCATGGCCCGGCGCGAGCACCCACTCCTGGGCGCCGTGTGCCAGGTGCACTCCCCCGGCGACGCGCCCCTGCGGCGCCACGTCGGCGACACCGGGCAACCACGTCGATGCGGACTGGCTCAACGCCCACCCGAAGACGTCGCCCCGTTCCAGGACACCCCGTAGAGCCGTCACGCCACCGAGGCTCTGGCCCAGCAGCGTGACCCCTGCGGGACCGAGCAGTCCGGGCACCTCCGGCGCCACCTCGGCGACCACGTCGGCGAGCCACGCCAGATGGGCCTGTGGGTCACCGGCCAGCGAACTCCACCGTTCCACACGTCCCCCCGAGGGAACCAGCACGATTCGCTGCGCGCACACCCGTCCACGCCCGACGAAATCAGCCACGACGGCAGGCAGGTGGTGCAACTGGTCCCAGACCTCACCGTCGAGCACCACCAGGACGGGCGTCGCCGGAAGCGCGTCGACGGGTTCGACCACCGCGACGCCCCGGCCCGCCACGCTCACGCTGCGTCGTCGCCAACCGGGTGGCGTCTGCTCACCGGACACGTCGGGCCACAACCGTGGCGCTTCCGGTCCCTCGACGACGGACTGCAGCACACCGGCGCGGTTGCGGCAGGTGGTCGGATTGCGCAGGTCGCGAGCACCACGGTCCAGGGCTGCGCGCAACTGCACCTGATCCCCCGTCCCGAGCCACGGCGCAGTTTCACCGCCGGCGCGGGGCAGGAAGCAGTAGGAGGCACGCCAGTCAGTCGGCATCACGAAGGCCGCCGCCCACAGCCCGGTCCCGGGCACCCGATCCATCAGGGTGGTCGACAGGTCCGTCTCGTCAGAGAGCCGGTTGGCCCACAGCAGGACCTGCTCCGCACCGGGCGACTCCACCACGAAGGTGCAGCGCATCCGACTCTCCGTCGACGCCACCGGTGCACCCGGAGCCAGATCAGCCTCACTCGCGGACCAGTGATCGATCCACGGCGTGACCTCGGCCGACGCCCAGCGAGCCACCACCTCGGCCGACGTCGGGCCGGGCACGCGCGGCACCGGCCACGGGCGTGGGGTCTTGGGCGGGCGGGACGTCGCACCGAACGTGGACGCAGTACTCATGGCGCTGCCCCCACCTGCTGGCTGGTGCCCACCAACGGCACCACGATCGGGGTCCTGCTCAGCGGGTCGACCAGGATCCGGCACGGAACGTCGTAGACCTCCTCGACCAGCTCGGCGTCGACGATCTCGCGCGGGTCACCCTGCGCCACGATCCGGCCGTCCTTCATCACCACCAGATGGTCGGCGTAGCGGAAGGCGAGGTGCAGTTCGTGCAGGACGACGACAACTGTCCGCCCCGCCCGCGCCAGGCGTCGGGAGAGTTCGAGAACCTCGAGCTGGTGCGCGATGTCGAGGTACGTGGTGGGTTCGTCGAGCAGCAGCAACGGCGTCTCCTGCGCCAGTGCCATCGCCAGCCACGCACGTTGTCGCTGGCCGCCAGAGAGTTCTTCGACCCGACGCTCGGCCAGTTCCTCCACCCCGGCGGCACGCATCGCTTCGTCCACGGCCCGGGCGTCTGCCGGCGACCACTGACGCAGCAAGCCCTGCCACGGGAACCTCCCGCGGGCGACGAGGTCGGCGACCGACATCCCGTCGGGTGCGGTGGCACTCTGGGGCAGCATGCCCAGGACCCGCGCCAACTCCTTGGCGCCGAACTCGGTGTGGGGGCGACCGTCGACGAGGACCTGCCCGGCGCTCGCCGGAACCATCCGCGCCAGCGCCTTCAACAGCGTCGACTTGCCGCAGGCGTTGGGGCCGACCACCACCGTCATCGCACCGGTCGGGACGTCGAGGCCGAGACCGTCGACGACCGCGCGGTCGCGGTACCCCACGCTGAGGCCCCGCGCCACGAGCCGCCCGGGCTCTGCCGTGGGAGCCGTCGTCGGCATTTCAGGGCAGTTCGTCATCGTTTCTTCCGTTCGAGAGTCAGGAGAGCGATCAGGTAGACGCCGCCGAGTGCGCCGGTCACGACACCCACGGCGTACTCACGTCCGGCGACAGCGTGCTGGGCCAGGAGGTCAGCGCCGAGGACGATGACCGCTCCGACCAGCGCCGAGCAGACGAGACCGGGGCTGCTGCGTCCGGCCAGACGTCGGGCGATCTGGGGTGCTGCGAGAGCCACGAAGGCGATGGGGCCGGTCAGTGCCACGGCGACGCTGACCAGTGCCACGCCGACGACGACGGCGACGCTGCGTACCCGGGTCACGTCGACGCCGGTGGCCCGGGCTGCTTCCTCGCCCACGACGAGCTGCTGCAGTCCGCGCGCGACCGGCGCCAGGCATCCGAGCAGCGCGAGGACGCACACGCCCGCCACCAGGACCTTGGGCCACAGCATCGTGGTGAGGCTGCCGGCCAGCCAGGTGGCCGCGATCTGCGCGGACTCCAACGAGGCGCGCACGACCAGCAGCGTGTTCAGCGCGGCCAGGGTGGCACCCACCCCCAGACCGACGAGCACCAGTTGCGGACCGCCCAGTCCGTCGCGTCCCACGAGAAGTCGGACGATCGCGGCGGTCGCTGCACCTCCCGCGAGCGCACCGATGCCGACGGCCGAGCCCGAGACGCCGAACACGATGATCTGGACCAAGGCGCCGGTTGCGGCACCAGTGGTGAAGCCGATGATGTCGGGGCTGCCCAGTGGGTTGCGAGTGACTCCCTGGAACAGGGCACCTGAGACCCCGAGCGCTGTCCCCACGACCACCGCCGCGACAGCACGAGGAGCCCGCAGTTCGACGACGAAGTACCCGGCCAAGGGATCACTCGCACGCCCCACGAGCGCGGCGAGCACCTGGTCGGGGGCCACGGCGTACTCGCCGGCTCCGAGTGCGACCGTGCCCAGGAAGGCCAGCGCCAGCACGCATCCCAGAGCGAGCACCAGCGATCGGCGTGCCACCAGCAGCGACCACGGTCTCCCCCGGGTCTCGCCGCGCCACCAGAGGGCATCGAGACGAGGACGGGACTCGACAGGGATCGGGTCGGACGGCCGGGGAACCGGCGGACGTTCGAGCGTGCTCACAGCGACGCCACCCGTCCACGACGGACCACGGCCACGAAGACCGGCGCACCGATCAGCGCTGCCACGACACCGACCTGGGTCTCCTCCGGGGCGATCACCACCCGGGCCAGACAGTCCGCGACCAGCACCCACACCGGCCCCAGCAGCAGCGAAAGGACGGCCACCCGACGGTGGTCGTGGCCCACCAGGGCACGAGCGAGCATCGGGGCCGCCAGACCCACGAACCCGATCGGGCCGGCCGCAGCCGTGGCACCTCCGGCCAGCAGCGTCACGGCGAGCAGCGACAGGGCTCGGACCCGGCCGGGCCGGACGCCGAGTGCCTTCCCGGTCTCCTCCCCCATGCTGAGCGCGTTCAGGGACGGCCCCAGCGCGAGGGCGACGACGCCACCGACGAGCAGGAACGGTCCCACCGCGATGAGCACGTCCCAGCCCCGCCCCTCGACCGAACCCGCGACCCAGAACCGGAACTCGTTGAAGGCCTGCTGGTCACTGAGCACGAGCGCCTCGGTGACGGCAGCCAGAGCGGCACTCACGGTGACTCCCGCCAGCGCCAGGCGAGCCGGCGATCCGCTTCCAGCACGCTGCTGACCCGAGCCGCCGGCCAGCACGTGCACCCCGGCTCCGGCCACGGAAGCCCCCGCAAAGGCGAACCAGACCGTCGACCCCAGTCCGCTGCCGAATCCCAGGACCACGCCGAGCACCACGGCCAGCGATGCTCCGGCGTTGATCCCGAGGATCCCCGGATCGGCCAGAGGATTCCGGGTCAGGGCCTGCATCACGGCACCTGCCAGTGCCAGCGCCGCACCGACCGCGACCGCGACCGCCGTTCGCGGCAGCCGCAGTTCGTTCACGACCACCGACGCCTGCGTCCCGTCCGGGCTCAGCAGCACCTCCCCCACCCGTGCCGGCGCGATCGGATTGCTCCCGACGACGAGCGAGGCGGCACAGGCCAGGACGAGCAGCAACGCCGCACACGCCACGGACACCCTCCACCGGCGCACACCACGGCTGCCTCGGCGCCCGGGCGGCGTCGAGGACGACCGGTCCTGCTCAACGATGTGAGCGTCGTGGCGCTCAGCGGGGGGAGGAGTGGAGTCGTGCAGGCGGAGCAGCGAGTTCACGCCCGCCGACCGAAGCGCAGCGCGGTCAGCAGAGCACCGCACAGCAGCAGGCTCACCGCCAGGATCCCGACTCCGATCCACGGGACGCGGGGGCCGTCGGCGTCGGCCGCGACGTTCTCGGCCGTTGCGGGAAGCGCGGGGATCCGCAGGGCCGCCGGCTCTCCGGCGACCGCCTCGCCGGCCGCAGCCGGGGCCGTGCCCGGCAGTTGTCCGGCGATGCCGTCAGTGGTGGACGTCCCGCCAGTGGCTGCACCCGAGCCCGCATCAGGAGCCGTGGCGTCGGTCCCAGCCGGCACACTGCCCTCTGCCGCACTGCTCTCTGCCGCACTGCCCGGGGAGCCTGCGGAGTCGGCGGCCCCGGAGGTTCCGGAGGTTCCTCCGCCCCCGGCACTGCCCTGACCGGATCCAGTCGTGCCCGTACTGCCCGAGCCGGTCGCTCCGGACCCGGACGCCGAGGACTGACCGGTGTTCGAGGAGCCCTGCGAGCCTGTCCCTGCCGAGCCAGCACCCTGCCCCTCCGCGGCGCCTGTACCGACGGAGTCGGATCCAGCGCCCGGCACGACGAAGTCGGTGTCGCCACGCAGCGAGTAGGGCTTCACGCCCAGGTAGTTGCCGTCGTCGTCGACCATCTCGGCCGAAGCCAGGAACCGCAGCCAGTGGCTGCCGGGCTGCACGTCGGCGGGAAGTTCGAAGGAGCCGCGCACCGCGCCGTTCTCACCGACCTTCTGCTGGTGCACCACGCACGCACCGTGCTGGCCCTTGGCCGAGCAGAACTCACCGTCGTCGATCTTCACGCTGACGATCTCACCGGCAGGGAAGCCGCTGATCGAGAAACTGAGGCGCTCACCTGCCCGCAGGGTCGACGGGCTCGCCGTCCCCTGGGTGCCACCTGTGTCAGGGCTGGCCCCACCGGGTGGAAGGGCCGAACTGCTGGGACCGAGGGCGAGCGTCGTCAGGGCGCAGGCCAGCACTCCCGCGGCCGCCGCCACCCGCTTCGTCTTCACCCGCTTCGTCTTCACAGGGCACCGCCACGGCGCTTGGCGCGAGTGAGCCGCGTACCGAAGGTGACGCCGGCCAGCAGCGTGACGCCGACACCGCCGAGCAGCACGTCCCGCTGCGCGAGGCGCGGGTCGCCGAGGTTGTCGTTGACCGAGCGCAGCCCCTGAGGGTTGCGCCCCTGGAGGTCGACGCCGGTCCATCCGACCGCCACGCCTGCTGCGGTCTGGAACGAGAACCGGTAGCCACCGTCGGTGAGGTCACGGAGATCGAGGAAGGCCTTGCCGTCACCTCCCGGAACCACCCAACCGGCAGGCACCTGGACGCCGACCTTGTCGAGGACGTGGACGAAGACCTCGCCCTGTCCGGCACCGAAGCTCACGACGAGGGTGTCGCCGTCGAGTTCAGAGCGGATCTCGGCGGTCTCCGGCATCGAGGACCACCCGCGGTACACCGACGGCATCGTGGCGGGACGCTCTGCGGCCACCGGGAGCAGCGGTACTCCCTCGGCTGCGACGTCGTCGCCCTCGGGCACCGAGGTCGGCATCGGCACGTCCGGGGTGGGGAGCAGCGGAACAGTGGGGTCGACGGGGGTGACGGGGACGTACGGCGCGGGAACGTAGGGCGCGGGAACGTAGGGCGCCGGGACGGTCACGGGAGGAAGGACGGGGTCAGGAGCGGGCGGATCGACGGAGTCCTTCCCGGGCTTCTTGCCCGGTTCCTTGCCGGGCTTCTTGCCCGGTTCCTTGCCCGGGTCCTTGCCCGGGTCCTTGCCCGGGTCCTTGCACGGCTGCTTCGGGAAGGTCACCGAGGTCCATCCGAGGAGTTCACCGACGACGCCCGCATTGCCGTTCTGCAACACCACACGGTGCGTGCCCTCCACCTTCAGCCCGTCGAGGGGCAACGTGACGACACCACCCTCGCCGAGCTGGAGCCACTCGGTCCACGGGTTGCTCGGCGAGCCGTCGTCGAGCATGAGCGAGGCGTAGACCCAGTCGTCCTTCTTGCCCAGCGGCACGGTCAGCACGAGGCGCTTGCCCAGTTCGGCGGTGAAGGCGCCCTTGGTCTCCGGGGTCAGGTCGTCCGCGGCCAGCACCTCCGGCGGCGCTACGGGCCGGTGCTCGCCGACGGTGAACTCGTCGGAGACGACGGTCCGGGCGGTGTCGCCCTCCTTGACGGACCCGGTCAGGCCACGCAACGTGTGCGTCCCGTCGACGAACGCCGGGGTCGAGGTGAGGTCGGTGCCGTCGGGCAGCGGCACGTCGGCGACGAACGTGCCGTCCGCAGCGTCGGCCTCGACGACGAACCAGATCGTGCGGTTGGTGTGGATCGTGTCGTCGAGACGGCTGTACGCACCGTCGTCGATCTTCAGTGCCACCTTGGAGCCACCGTCGGTGGGGTGGCAGAACCCTGCACCCGTGACGGTGACGGTGCCACCACGAGGCACCACGCTCGGTGCGATGCTCAGCGACGGCTTGGCCTGGGTGGGCACGCAGGGTGTGACGGCATGGCCGGCGGGGCTGAGGAGGATCCCGGCTCCGAGGGCACCGGAGGTGACCATCAGTCCGCCGACCGCAGCGGTCGCGAGGCCGCGCGCAGCACGACGCCGGAGCCCACTTCTGGGGGCCTTCGTCCGGGCCGGAACATACGTGGAACTGGAGGTCACGAGAGGTTCTCCTTCACCGAGTCGACGAGTCCGCGCATGAGCAGCGGGCCTCCGGTGGACGTCCACAGGGACCCGTCCACGACGTACACCTGGTCGTTCCTGACTGCTGCGAGCGTGGAGAAGCCGGGCACTTCACGGGCGTCGGCCAGGGCCGCGCGGGCACTCTCTGCGTCGCTGGCGCCGCCTGCGTCCCGGTTCCCCTCCGACGCTCCGCCGAGGGTTCCGAAGAACATGTGGTCGGCGTCGATCTCGGCGAGGTTCTCCAAGGACACCGGCTCACTGTGCCCGCGTCCTCGGCGATCCTGGCCGGCGGGTCGGGCGAGTCCGAGGTCCTCCAGCGCCATCCCGGCGGGCAGTTCCTTGAGGATCACCGAGGCCGAACCTCCCTGCCAACGCACGATCGAGAACGTCTCGTCGGCCTGGTCGGTGAGCGTGGCGGCCACGTCGCGCACGTGGGCGTCGTAGTCGTCCTGGACGGTCTCGCCGGCCTCGACCTGGTTGAGGGCCAGGGCGACCTGACCAAAGGTGGCCCGCCAACTCCCGCCGGCGTACCCGGCGTAGTAGGTGGGAGCGATCTTGCGCAGCACTCCCATCACCTCGGCGTTGTTGATGCTGGTGCCGTCCACGAGGATCAGGTCGGGGTCGGCAGTCGCGATGGCCTCGTAGTCGGGGTTCGCGATGGTGCCGAGGACCGGGATCTCGGCTGCGGCGTCTCCCAGGTAGGCGGGTGCCGCCGACTGGCCACGACCGGCGACGGTGCCGACCGGCGTGATACCCAGCGCCAGGGCTCCATCGAGCGTCGGCTCGCTCAGGGTGACCACACGCTGCGGTTCCACCGGGACGTCCATGCGGGTGCCCTCCACGTCGGTGACCTCACGGGTGGGGGCGTCCTGGGCTTCCTCCGACCCTGCTGCACAACCGCTGAGCAACGACGACCCCACGAGGAGAGTCGCAGCCAGGGCGATCAGGTGTCGACGGGTGCTCCCGCCCGCAGAATGACCCCCGCTGGGCACGATCGGGGACTGCTGGCGTCGGGGCTGGCCTGCTCGGCCGGACTGGATCTTCACGTGGCCCTCCAGGACTCACAGCGTCGGACGTTAGTTAGGCAAGGCGACCCTAACATTGATCAGATCAAGGCGTCGGCGGGGATCGCCGCCCCCTCGGAACTGCTCATCCACGCACAACCCAGGCGCACACCGCTCCTCGCTCCGCCACCACGGAGCTCGCACCTCGCCCTGTAGGCGCCATCCGTCGAGTCCGGGAGACCTACCGCCCAGGCACCTTCGGGGTGACGCTCTCCCGGACCACTCGAGTGGAGGCCAGGGCGAGGACGCAAGCCCCGAAATGCAGCGAGGCCGCAGTACATGACTGCGGCCTCGGGGTCAGCGGAGCTCACGCTCCGACCTGCAGGGAGATGGGATCAGCGGCGACGCTCCACCGGACGGAGCACGTAGTTGAGCGCCGTGACCCACGTGGCCGCGACGGCGGCCAGGACGGCGATGCCCAGGATCCGCTCGAACGAGCTGGTCGGCCAGAGTGCGAACGCGAGTCCGAATCCGGTGCCACCCAGGGTCACCGCCACCACCATCATGATGTGCATCGAGTGGGTCGCCCACGCGATCGGAGGGCGCGGGACGCGGCCGGGCTTCGCGGGCGGAACAGGAGGGGTCGACTTCGCCATTCCCCCAGTCTCCCAGACGCACGACATCGATCCCCATGCGCACGCCGAGACCAGTGCGCCCTGCAATGCGCCACCACGCGCGTCCAGACCACCGCGCTTCCATGCCTGCAACTTTCCGAAATACCTTTCCTTAGGGATTTGCTTAAGTTTATCTTTCTGGTCGACTTGCTCCACGAATCTTTGTGCACCACCCAGCGACCAGCAGGAGTCCCGGTGACCGCCCCGCAGACGAAGCGCACCACGCTCCCCGAGCGTCCCCAGGGCGAGGTGGACGTACCGCGCACGCTGACGGTGCGCAACACCGTCGAAGACCAACTCTTCGTCGCCGGATTCCGGTCCGTCGGCCTTCTGGTGCTCCTGATCGTGTCCGCGATCGGCGTCTTCCTCGGCTCCCAGTCCGTCCCGACACTGCAGCACTACGGTCTCGACTTCTTCACCGAGTTCCGCTGGCTCCCCAGCCAGGACATCATCGGCATCGCAGCCGTCGTCGTGGGCACGATCCAGGTTGCTCTCGTCGCCCTGCTCATCGCCGTCCCGCTCTCGGTGCTCACCGCACTGTTCATCACCGACTGGGCGCCCGCGCGCTGGCGCACGAGCCTGGTCCGCCTCGTCGACCTGATGGCAGCCGTCCCCGGCATCGTCTTCGGCCTCTGGGTCCTCTTCACCGTGCAGCCGCACGCAACCGTCGTGGCGCACTGGCTGAGCAAGCACTTCGGCTGGTTCCCGCTCTTCCACGTCCGCACCGACGTCGACTTCCCGATCTGGAACCAGGCGCCGGGGTACCCCTCCTACGCCGGAAGCGCGTTCATCGCCGCGATCGCCGTCGCCATGATGATCTTCCCGATGGCCACCTCGGTGATGCGCGAGGTCTTCTCCGAGGCCCCCGCCGGCGAGAAGGAGGCCGCGCTCGCCCTCGGTGCCACCCGCTGGTCGATGGTGCGCACCGTCGTCCTGCCCTTCGGACGCAGCGGCATCGTCGGCGGCACCATGCTGGCCCTGGGCCGCGCGCTGGGCGAGACCATCTCGGTGGTCCTGGTGATCTCCCAGGCCTTCGAGATCAAGCCCTACGTGCTGGAGTCCGGCACCGCGACGATCTCCTCGCTGATCGCCTCCAGCTTCAAGGAGGCCACGCCGGCCCAGTTGTCCGCGCTGCTCACCGCCGGCTTCGTGCTCTTCTGCATGACCCTGCTGGTGAACAGCCTCGCCGCGGTGATCGTCTCCCGCTCGCGTGGCAGTGAGGTGACCGAACTGTGAGCACCACCCTGCCTCCGAGCCGCCCCGAGACCGTCACCGCGCTCACCGCTGTGGCCACGCCGCAACGCGAGGTCCTGCGCCGCACCGACGGCCGCACCTCCGAGGACCGGTTCGCACTCCTGGGCTCGCTGGCCGCGAGCCTGGCGCTGACCTGGCTCCTGGGCACCAAGATCTTCGCCGTCTCGGGCGGCGTCGCGTTCACCGGCCTCTGGTACCTGGTCCTGCTGACCGTCTACGCGGCGGTGAGTGCACTCACCCAGCCCCGGCACGTGGTCAAGGACCGCCTGGCCTCCACCGCAGTGGTCGGCGCCCCGCTCCTGGTCGGGCTCGCCCTGCTCAGCACCGTCGTCGTCACCGTCATGCACGGTCTGCCGGCGCTGACCCACCTCAACTTCTACACCCACGACATGGCCGGCGTGCGCCCAGACGATCCGTTCACCAGGGGCGGGATCCTGCACGCCCTGGTGGGCACGCTGATCGAGGTCGGGATCGCGGTCGCCATCGCGATGCCGCTGGGCGTCGCCGCCGCCGTCTACATCTGCGAGGTCGGGGGACGAGGCGCACGCCTGGTCCGGATGGTCGTCGAGGCAATGACCGCACTCCCCTCGATCGTCGCCGGCCTCTTCGTCTACACCGTCTGCCTGGTCCACCTCGGCATGCCGGCCAGCGGACTCTCCGCCGCGCTCGCGCTGGCGGTGATGGCACTACCGATCATGGCCCGCGCCAGCTGCGTCATCTTCAGCGTCGTTCCCGGCGGGCTGCGCGAGGCGTCCTACGCGCTCGGCGCGACCCGCTGGCAGACGGTGCGCAAGGTGGTTCTGCCGACCGCCCGCGCCGGTCTCGCCACCGCCCTGATCCTCGGCATGGCCCGGGCCATCGGCGAGACCGCTCCGGTGCTGCTCACCTCTGGCGCATCCACCTACTTCAACGCCAACCCGCTCGACGAACCGATGAACTCACTGCCGCTCTACATCTACGCCGCCGTCACCTCCGGCAGCCCACAGATGGAGCAGCGCGCCTACGCCGCTGCCGCGGTCCTCCTCGTCGTCGTGCTGCTGATGTTCGTGATCGCCCGGCTCGTGGCCGGCGGAAGGAAGTCCCGATGAAGTCCCGACGTCCGATCGGTGTCCGGCTGCGTGCCAACGCTCTGGCCCTGTGGCGCGCCACCGCCGTGGCCATGTCGCTGGTCCTCTTCGTCCACTCCAGCCCGTCGTGGGCCACCAACTACGCGTTGATCCAGGGCTCCGGCTCGTCGTGGGCGGCCAACGCCGTCAACCAGTGGGTCGCCGGCGTCGACGCCAAGGGACTGCGCGTCGTCTACACCGCGAACGGTGCGGCCCAGGGCCGCAAGGACTACGCCAACAAGTCCACCGACTTCGGCGTCACCGACTCCCCCTACCGCGGCAAGGACCCCTCGACCGGAGCCATCGACTCCCCGTTGGGTCGTTCGTTCGCCTACCTGCCGATCGTGGCCGGCGGCACCTCGTTCCCCTACCAGGTCCGGGTGGGCGGGGAGATGATCCGCGACCTACGCCTCTCGGGCGACACCATCGCGAAGATCTTCACCAACCAGATCACCAACTGGAACGACCCGGCCGTGACCCGTGACAACAACGGACGCCAGCTGCCCTCGATCCCGATCATCCCGGTCGTGCGCGCCGACGGCGCCGGCATCACCAACCAGTTCTCCACCTGGATGGTCGCCGAGCACCCCGAGGCGTGGAAGGAGTGCAACGGCGGACGGCTCGCTGCCACCGACTACTTCCCGCTCAACTGTGGCGCCACCCGCGGACCGCAGAAGGCCCAGTCCGGTTCCGACGGCGTCATGAACTACGTCAAGAGTGCGGGTTCCAACGGCTCGATCGCGATGGAGGAGTACTCCTACCCGCTCCAGGCGAACTTCCCCGTCGCCAAGGTGCTCAACAAGTCCGGCTACTACACGCTGCCGACGCAGTACAACGTCGCGGTGGCGCTGACGTCAGCGCAGATCAACGAGAACCCCGACGACCCCGACTACCTGACCCAGAAACTCGACCGGGTCTACGTCAACCCGGACAAGCGGACCTACCCGCTCTCGTCGTACGTGTACGCGATCATCCCCACCGCCGAGAACGACCCCCGCATGACGACCGCCAAGCGTCAGACCGTCGTGGACTTCCTCAAACACTCCATCTGCGAGGGCCAGTCCGAGATCGGTCCCATCGGTTACTCGCCGCTGCCGGTCAACCTCGTGCAGGCGTCGTTCAAGCAGGTCAACAAGCTCAAGCAGGCCGACGACGACGTCGAGTTCGACTCCTCGATCATCAGCAACGTCAAGAACTGCCACAACCCGACGTTCGTGCCCGGCCAGCCGAAGAAGAACTACCTGGCCCAGATCGCCCCGATGCCGGCCGACTGCGACAAGGTCGGACAGGGCCCGTGCGCGCCCGGCGTGGGTGCGACCAACTCCAACCCCCGTGACGGCAAGGTGCCCGACGCCACCCCCAAGGGTGGCAGCGGCGGCAAGAACGGTTCCCCGACGACGCCCGGCGCAGGCTCGCCGACGGCTCCCGGCGCTCCCGGCATCGGCGGTGCCGGCGGCACGGGAACCGACGAGGGCACGACCGGCACCGGGACCGGCGCAGACGGCGCAGCCCTCCCCGGTGACGTTCCTGCCGGCGACTCCCCCGACGCCGGGGTCGACGACCTCGGACTCGGCACCACCCAGGGCAGCACCGGGAACGGGCAGGCCGCACCGGTCGTCGCCACGACCCTGACCGCAGGGGAGGCCGCCACCGCGTCCCCCCAGCTCAAGGGCCTCCTCGTGGCCCTGCTGCTCGGATGCGTCCTCGCACCCGTCGTCGTCTCCCGCACCTCCGCCCGAGGACGTGCTGGCAGCGGCGGAGGTGCCCGATGAGCACCACGTTCGAGGGCCGAGGTACCGGGGTGCGCCGGGCCGCGCCGCGCCTGCCGCTCGCCGCCGCCGTGCTGTTCGCCGGGACCGCAGCCCTGGTCCCGGGTTCCGACGCCGCTTCCCGGCCTACGCCGGAGTTCACCGGTTCGGTCACCGCGGTGCGTACCGCCGTGGCCCAGGACGGCAGCGTCGACGAACTCGACCGCCGCACGGTGACCCTCACCGTCGACACCACCTCCGACCTCCGCGGTCGTCAGGAACTGCACGTCACATGGAGCGGCGCCACGCCCACCGGCGGCATCGTGGGTGACCCCACCACCTCCGAGGCCCGCAACCAGGAGTACCCGATGGTGCTGCTGCAGTGCCGGGGCGTCGACACCGACGGCGCTGCCCCGAAGGGACAGGTCAAGCTCTCCCCGGAGACCTGCTGGACCCAGACCTCGGTGGAGCGCTACGTCGCCGCGGCCTCCACCACTCCGTCGTGGCGTTTCGACAGGTACGCCACGGCCGCGGACCGTCGCGCCGTGGTCGGCGCCCCGGACCCGCTGCCGGAGGAGTGCGACAACGTCTCCACGCCCCTGAGCGCTCGCTGGCTGCCGTTCCGCAGCGCGAACGGCACCACCTACCCCGGTGGCCCTGACCCGGACGCCGGATGCGTGAGCCTGCCGCCCGAGACCGACAGCGCCGAGTCCGGTGGCCTGCCCAGCAACACCACCTACGGCGTCACTGACACCTCGGGCAAGGGAGCGGCCGACTTCGCCGTCTTCACCAGCGCCGAGAACGGCTCCCTGGGCTGCTCACCGACCGTGCACTGCGCCCTCGTGGCCGTCCCCGTCGTCGGGGTCTCATGCGACCCGTGGGGACACGACCTGCCCGCCGGGACCGTCCAGGAGAACCGCAACGGTGTCGCCCTGACCGAGTCAGCCAAGGCCACCGCCGAGAGCACCTGCCGCCGCACCGGCGCCTACGCCCCCGGCGCCACTCGCGCGAGCGAGTCCACCGACCAGGCGGTGCGCGGCAACCTGTGGTGGTCGGCCTCCAACTGGCGCAACCGAATCACCGTCCCCCTGGAGTTCGCCACCACCGGAGCCGTGTGCGACACCTCCGGCTCGCGCGCGCCCACCGAGATCATGGGATCGGTGGTGCTCAACGAACTCACTGCGTCGTGGCGTCCCGCCTTCTGCACCACGTCGTCACTGTTCCCGTTCACCCACGTCCAGCAGTCCGACTCCCTGGCCCGAACATTGCTCGACAGCGGCGAGATCAAGGCCGCGTTCAGCAGCGCCCCCCAGGACGGCGGCTGGACCCGCGAGGTCGTGCAGGCCCCCACCTCGGTGGGCGGCTTCGCGATCACCTTCACCATCGACAACGCCGACGGCGAGCGGGTCCGCGAACTGAAACTGACGCCCCGTCTGGTCGCCAAGCTCCTCACATCCTCGTACCCGACGATGCCAGTGGTGCGCGACAACCACGGGTCGCTCGGCACCAATCCGCTCAACATCACCCTCGACCCGGAGTTCCAGGCACTCAACCCCGGCCTTCCCCAGTCCTCGTCTCTCGACGCAGCCGCGGCGCTGCAGTACTCCTCGGCGAGCTCGGACCTGATGTGGGCGCTGACGTCCTGGATCGACGCCGACACCGAGGCCCGGAAGTGGCTCGACGGCGAGCCCGACGCGTGGGGCATGAAGGTCAACGCCGCCTACGCCTCGATCGCACTGCCGGTGGACAACTGGCCGCTGCTCGACGACTTCATTGCGCCGCAGTGGTACCAGGACCAGAACGCCTGCTACGCCAAGAGTCCCACCCCGGTGATGCAGCTGGTCGCCAACCCGCCCTCGAACCTCGCCACGGTGGTGCTGAACGTCCAGTACGCCAACTCGGCGGTCGCCACGGTGTGCCGCTACGACGGCTACGACCCCACCACCTTGCCGCTGCGTCAGCAGGGACGACAGAAGGTGGGCTACCGCTTCGTCCTCGGACTCACCTCCACCTCCTCGGCGCAGCGCTACAACCTCGGCACCGCCTCGCTGGGCACCAGCACGACCGGTTTCGTCGCCCCGTCGACGGAGACGATGACGGCTGCCACCTCCTTCCTGGCCCTCGACGAGAAGAGCAACTCCTGGACCTTGGACGTGGCGGCGCTGAGTCGCAGCACCGGCGCACCCGCCTACCCCGGCACCCTGCTCGTCAACACGGTCGTACCCACCTCCGGCCTCGACGCCACCACGGCGGCGCGCCTCGCCTCGTTCCTGTGCTACACCCATCGCGACGGCCAGGTGTCCGGTGCGACGAACGGCCAGCTCCCAGCGGGATACCTGCCGCTGACCGCGGCCAACGGCCTGGGCAAGCAGTCCGAGCACCTGCTCCGTGCCGCACTCGCGGTCCGCGCCCAGGCCGGCGGCAGCCCCCGCGCCAGCGGTGCTGCACCGAGTCGGGCCGAGGCCTGCGGCACGGTGCGCCCCAGCCCGTCCCCGTCGTCGTCCCCGAAGGAGCCGAAGCGCACTCCTGCAGCACCGGTGGACGTGCCCGGCTCCGCACCGGGCGGCGACGTGCTGTTCCCACCCGCCGACGGCGGAGTCCTGCCCCTCCCGGCGGGCGGTGACGTGGACGCGAAGGACACCCCGGTCACCGTCAGCACTCCGTCGCTGGAGACCACCGACGCGGCCCTCCGGCTCACCTCCGGGGACTCCTCGACGCTGGGCCGACTGGGTGCTCCGGCACTGCTCGGTGCCGCGGTGACTGCACTGCTGGCCGCGGGCTGGCTGCAGTGGGGCGCCCGGTTGCTGCCCGCGCTGTCGGGTCTGCGTCGTCGTGCAGCCAGGAGCCGTCGATGAGCGTCCTCGCCGCCGACGTGGCCCCGCGCACGGTCGTGCACCACGGGGCGGTCCTCGACCTGCCTCCCGTCCAGGGGGAACGTCTGCGCCCCCGGTTGCAGGCGGCCCACGTCTTGGTGACGGTGGCCGTCCTGGCCGCGTGGACGCTGCTGCACCTGCTGGTGCTCAGCGGCGTCGAGCAGGGGCGCGCCCAGGTGGGTCTCTACGACCAACTGCGTTCCGACCTCGCCGAGGGCACGGTTCCGGTGGGAGCTGGCGCCCAGCCGGGTGACCCGCTGGCACTGCTGAGCGTTCCGGCGATCGGGCTCGACCGCGTCGTCGCGGTCGAAGGCGCTCGTCCTGCTCAGTTGCAGGACGGCCCCGGCCACGTGCCGGGGTCCGTGCTTCCGGGTCAGCAGGGCGTCAGCGTCCTGGCCGGTCGTTCCCTGACCCACGGCGCTCCGTTCGCCGACCTGACCTCGCTGCGCACGGGCCACCTGGTGGAGGTGACCACCCAGCAGGGTGACTTCATCTACACCGTCACCGGGCTGCGTCGTGAGGGCGACCCCGTGCCCGGCAAGCTCGCCGAGGGTGCCGGGCGCCTGGTGTTGGTCACCGCGGGACGCGAGGGCTCCTCAGGACTCGCGAGCCTGCGGGCCGGCGAGATCCTCTACGTCGACGCCGAACTCGCCGAGGGCGCTGTCGCCCCCGGCCCGGTGTCGACGACCGACCCGGCGGCCCGCTGGATGGATGCGGGAGTCTCCACCACCGATGCCACCCAGGTGGTCCTGGCACTTCAGGTCCTGGCGCTGGTGCTCGCGGGCACTTTCTGGTGTCGGCGCCGCTTCGGGACCGGTGCGACTGCCGTGGTCGCGCTGCCCTGTCTGGTGGCGGCCGCCTGGCTCACCTCGTCCTTGGCTGCCCGGCTGCTGCCGGGCCTGGTCTGAGGCGGTGACCCACGGCTGCCGCACGACGCGGGGGCGTTCTCCTCCCTCTTCAAACAACACTTATCAGATAGATGAAAGGCACAATCATGAAGAACCGACGCCAGCGCCTCAGCGCCGCCGTCGTCGCGACCCTCGCGACCGGAGCCCTCGTGGCCGCCACCGTCCCGGCCCAGGCCGACCTGGCGCCGCTTCCCAAGGACGTCGTGTCCACGGGTTCGGACATCCTCCAGAACTCGTTCAACTTCCTGGCTGACGGCTATCACGAGCTGCCCGGCTACAACGCCGCCGGCAACAGGTACCGCTTCGTCAACTTCGACTCCTCCGGTGACGCCCAGGGCCGCAGCGCCTTCACCGACCCGCGCCTGCTCCCCACCGAGACCGTCAACGGCGAGAAGTACGTCAAGCAGTCCGACATCAAGCTCCTCAACCCCACCATCGCCCTGCGCGCAGGCCAGGACCTCGTGGTTCGCCCGACCGGCGGCGGTGGCGGCGGTCGTGACGCGATCATCAACGACAAGCTGGGCTGGATCGACGTCGGCCGCTCCCCCGACCCGCTCACCACCACCCACCAGAACAACGCCCAGAACAACTTGAAGTCGAAGCTGCTGCGCATCCAGATCGCCACCGACCGCCAGCTGATAGCGACCTCGACCACCACCAACGCGCCGGCCACGATCTCGGCCGAGGCGATCCTGAAGATCTACTCCGGCGAGTGGAAGACCTGGGGCCAGGTCCCCGGGTACACCGGCCCCGGAGCGAGCGAGACCATCGTCCCGCTGATCCTGCCCACCGACGCCGGCATGTGGAACACCTTCGTGGCCAACGTCGCCAAGCAGAACCCGTCCGCCACCGTGGACTCCGGCACCCTGCGCCGCAACCAGAACAGCATCGTCGTCCAGCAGAACGACCCTGTCGCCATCACCGCGCTCTCCGAGTCCCAGCGCAAGAACGCCATCGTGCCGTTCCCGCGCGGTCGCTTCCGCACCCTGAACACCGGGTACTACACCCAGACGTTCGACGGACAGAAGACCAACAACTACAACACCGAGAACGGCGGACGCACCGCGGCCGACGCTGACGGCATCAAGCTCCTCGACGTGAACTCGAGCAGCGACTCGGCCAACCCGGCCTCGCCCTACGGCGGCAACTTCGCCTACAACGCCATCGTCCGCGAGTCCGACCTGCTCGACGCGACTCCGTGGCAGCCCGGCAGCACCCTCAACTGGGTCCAGGCGCTCTTCTACAACCCCGACGGCCCCGCGCCGTTCGTCCGCACGCCCGCCGGCAAGGCTCTGCTCGAGGCCGCCGGCGTGACGCCCGACTACCACGTCTTCGGCACCGACAACGCCGAGATCGACCTGGACTGACCGGGTCGGTCCGGCAGGAAGAAGTGACACCAGAGATGGACAAGGAAGCACGCATCACGCTCCTGGGGGCAGGGGCAGCAGTGGCGATCGCCGCGGCAGGAACCGCCCTGTGGCTCACGGGGTCGTCCTCGGGCACGGCAGCGAGCGCCGGGGCCGACGTCCCGGCGAACGCCCCGTACTCCGACGACCGTTCCGCGGGGCGGATCACGCTCTGCGACGCCTCCGGGCACCCGGTCACCGAAGGGGACGTCGCCGACTCCCCGTTCGTGCACCGCGCGGTCGGGACCACGGCTCTGCCGAGCGACCTCGACCCGTCCGGCGCAGTGGGCACGCTCTTCGCTCACCAGCCGCGCACCGGCGTGATGAGCGAGGAGTACAGCGGCGTGGCCCTCTCGGCCACGGGCGTGCTCGCCGACCCGACTGTTCCGTCGGTCGAGGTCGGCGCGGAGACGTGGTCGATCAGTGACTTCGTCACGGCGTTCCCCGCCACCCAGGACGGCTTCGTCCAGTTGCGTGTGGTGCTCGGGACGCCCGAGCTCGGAACCCTGACCGCAGCCCCCTACGACTCGCTCGACCTCTGGGTCGACGGGTCGAGGTGGCGGGCGATCGAGCCGGGCACCGCCGACTGTTCTGCCTCCTGACCCTTTCCCGCGCACTTCCTGCCACCGGACCACCGGTCCCCACGAGGAGACATCGATGAAGACCTACACACGCAGGACCGGCGCAGTCGTCGCCGGCACCGCCCTGGCCGTCTCGGCGGCACTGGGCGGCCTGACCGCCACCGCGGCCGAGTCGTGGTTCAGCGGGGACGTCACCAGCGTTGCCGACCCGCACCGCACCCAGACCGCCCTGACCCTGCTCGACGCCGCCGGCGCCCCGGTGACCTCGGGCAGCACCTCGGCCCCGATCGCGGCTCTTGCTGCGGCCGGAGCCGCGGTGGGCACCGGAGCAACGCACGCCCAGCTCTTCGCGCACCTGCCCCGCTCCGGTTCAGCGGCGGGCGCCTGGCCCGGCGTCCAGGTGAGCGGCACCGACCGTTTCACCGGCACCGGCGCGGTCACCGCCCCGAGCACCGCGGCCGGCAAGCCGTACGTCCGCATCACCTCGGACGCCTACACCGTCGCCGACCTCGTCGCAGCCCTGCCGAACGTCGAGACCGGGGCCTCCTTCGCCGGCGTCTACGAGCTGCGCCTGCGCACCTCGTCGAGCACCGGTGGCCTCTCCGACGACTACGCCGCGGCGTGGATCAAGGTCGACGGCAACCGCTGGAGCAGCACCACCGCGCCGATCCCGGGCGACTCCTCGACTCCGGTGGTCACCCCCACTGCTGTCGCGACGACTGCCCGGGCCACGTGGCCCCGCCTCACCTACGGCCAGGCCGGCACCGTCACCGTCACCGTCACCGGGCAGGGCGCCAACCGCCCCACCGGCGACGTCACGCTGAGCACAGGAAAGACCGTCCTCGGCAAGGCCCGTCTGGCGAGCACCGGCACCGCGAAGATCACCGTCGCCGCGGGCGCCGTGCAGCCGGGCAAGCAGCGCCTGACGCTGACCTACGCCGGCGTCAAGGACAGGTGGAGGAGCAGCACCGTGGCTGGAGAGGTCACCGTGGCCAAGGGCAAGGTCTCTGCCCCCTCCGCCAAGGTGACCACCCGCGCCACCGTCAAGAAGAAGGGAAAGGTCACCGTCACCGTGGCCACCGCGAAGGGGCTCGCGACCCCGAGCGGCAAGGTGACCCTGACCCTGACCAAGGGCAAGAAGAAGGTCAAGGTCACCAAGGCGCTGTCAAAGGGCAAGGCCGTCGTGACACTGCCCAAGCTGGCCAAGGGCACCTGGAAGACGAAGATCACCTACGCCGGCGACAGCCGTTACGTCGCGCGCACCACCGCTGCCAGCAAGGCCACCCGCGTCAGGGTCACCGCCAAGTGATCGAGCCCTGACGGGTCCGGCCCCTCGGGTGGGTGGGTGCGTCCACGGAAGGGATGCACCCACCCGCCCACACCCGCGCCACGCACTGCGCCACCCACTGTGATCACCCCGACCACCGCCCGTGAGCGGCCACCACACCCCCAGGAGCACGACGATGGACGCCGAGACCGAGATTCTCACCAGCGCCTCACCGACCCCGACCGACGCGGGGTTCCTCGACACCACCCTCATCACCGACCGTGCAGGCGGCGAGCAGTTCGAGGACGGGTCCGACGTCGACTCCCGGAGCACCGCCCCCGCCCCGCGCCCGCCGACGCCGTCAGGTGGACGCCTCCGCCTGCCGTGGACCAGCGGCGCACACCGCGCACACCGCAGCGCCCCCGAGGTCGCGGCCGAACCGGCCACCCTCGAAGCCCGGGCGGTCTCGGCGTGGTTCGGCGAGCGCAAGGTCCTCGACCGCGTCTCCTTGACCATGCCTGCCGGTCAGGTCACCGCGCTGATCGGGCCCTCGGGCTGCGGCAAGTCCACGTTTCTGCGCACGCTGAACCGGATGCACGAGCTGGTGCCCGGCGCCGCCCTGGCTGGCGAGGTGCTGCTGGAGGGCGTCGACCTCTACGACGCCGAACGACGTCTCACTGACGCCCGACGCCAGGTGGGCATGGTGTTCCAGAAGCCCAACCCGTTCCCGGCGATGTCGATCCAGGAGAACGTCCTGGCCGGGTTGCACCTCACCGGCGCGCGCCTCGACCGCGACGCGGAAGAGAGCCTGGTCGAGGAGTCGCTGCGTCGCGCCGGACTCTGGAACGAGGTCAAGGACCGCCTGCGTCAGCCCGGTTCGGCACTCTCCGGCGGCCAGCAACAGCGCCTCTGCATCGCCCGATCGCTCGCGGTGAAGCCCCGCGTCCTGCTGATGGACGAGCCCTGCTCGGCCCTGGACCCCACCTCCACCCGCGTGGTGGAGGAGACGATCACCCAGATCGCCGAGCAGGTGACGATCGTCATCGTGACCCACAACATGCAGCAGGCCCACCGCGTCTCCGACCAGTGCGCCTTCTTCCTCGCCTCGCACGGCACCCCGGGCGTGATCGTCGAGCACGGCCCCACGGAGGCGATGTTCTCCGAGCCCCAGGACCAGCGGACCTCGGACTACGTCAACGGTCGTTTCGGCTGACCACAGCACCTCACGCACGTCACACAGGACCCCACGGCCTCTCACGGCCATGGGGTCCTGTGCGTGCCTCCCCTGGACCACCCGCGCCACGTGATGCCGACCGCACGCCAGAAACCCCTGTACGCAGCTCCACTTTGATCTGTTAGGTTTCCCTCACCTTGACATGACTAAGGGTTGCCTTACCTACACAACATCTGCCCTTCGGGGCTCAGGAGCAGGAGCAGATCGTGAGCAGCACTCGCATCCGACGCAGGGTCGTCGCAGGTCTCGCGGCGTCCGCCGTGGCGTCGTCCCTCACCCTGTCCCTCGGACTCACCGCCGCCCAGGCAGGCCCTGAGGGCGCCCCGGGTGCCTGCAACGGCCCCGGTGAGCTGTACGTCACCTCCAGTGGCCCGATCGCCGCCGGGCAGACCCTGCACTTCGCCGGGTCCGGCTTCAAGGTCTCCGGCACCGCCGAGGCCCCGCAGGGGCAGGTGCTCTCGATCAAGTTCGACGCGGCCGGCCCCGGCGGAGGCGTCTACGAAGGCGTCGCCGCGACAGGCGGAGTGGTCGGCACCGTCCAGCTCGACGCCGACGGCACCCTCGAGGGCTCGGTCACGATTCCGGCCGACATCGACAGCCCGACCGTGAACCCGAAGAACGCCGGGCTCCCCCACTACCTCCGCGTCCTCGGCTCCGACCCCGGCATCTCGTGCACCACCGACAGCTTCGCGGTCGCCGCCGACGCCGTCGCCGCCCCGGTCGTCACCGCCTCCGCGCCGGTCACGTCCAGCCGTGGCACCACCAGCCAGAAGATCACCGTCAAGGGCACCGGCTTCCGTGCCAACGAGGTGGTGACGGTGAAGTCCGCCGTCGGCGGCACTACCTACGGCACCGCGACCGCCAAGGCCGACGGCTCGCTCGATGCCAGCATCACCGTCGTCCTCGGTTCGCTCCTCGGTGGACGTCACCAGGTCGTCGTCGAGCGGGCCGACGGCAACGACCCCGACGCCGTGGCCACCTTCACCGTCGCTCCACTGGTGACTCTGTCCAACATCGCCCTCGACAGCCAGGGCACCGTCACGATCGTGAACGGCGAGCCCGGCGCGCGCTTCGCCTCCCTCACCGTCACCACCGACAAGGGCCCCACCAACGTCCTGGACGCCCCGTTCTCCGTCGCTTCCGACGGCTCCGCGCAGGGCACGTTCGCCCTGCCCGAGGGCCCCTATCTGGGCACCCGCGACTTCGTCCTCGCCCAGAGTTCGCCCTCGGCCACGACCTTCACCGTCGCCGCGAAGATCTCCCCCTCCTCGGCGCTCCTCAACACCGACTCCTACGAGATGCTCAGCACCGCCCCCGGTGCGATCGAGCAGGGTCTCTACCAGACCGCCTACTCGGAGAAGCAGGACGCGATCTACGCGACCACTGCCTCCGTCACCGCCACCTCGACGCTCTACAAGCTCGACCCGACCACCCTCGCCGTACGCGCTTCTGTGGTCCCGGCGGAGGAGAGCGCGGGCGTGAAGTGGGCCGCCTACGGCGTCGGCGTTGACGACCACCACGGCAACGTGTGGGTCACCAACACTCGTCAGAACACCGTCGCCGTGTACGACGCTGCCACGCTCGAACTCAAGCACCAGGCCCCGCGAGGCACCCTGGCCCACACCCGCGACGCGCTCTACGACCCCACCCACGACGTCGTCTACGTCTCCTCCGCATCCGAGGGGACCAGCGGTTTCGGTGGGATCGGTGTCTTCGAGGCGAACGACAACGACAAGGACGGGGTCAAGTACGAGCTGATCACCACGATCGCCTCCGACGTCCCGCGCGCTGAGTTCTCCCCCATGAGCCTCGAGCTCGACGTCGAACACGGCAAGCTCTTCACGGTCTCCAACACTTCGCAGGCCGCGATGGTCGTCGACACCACCACCCGCCAGCACACCGTCGTGGAACTCCCCGAGATCCAGGCCGTCACCTCCCGCGGTGCGTCCGGCGTCGCCTTCGACCCGAAGACCAAGCGGATGTTCGTCGCTGCCCAGACCGACGAGGTCAACGTCCTGCAGTGGAACGACGACTTCACCGCGGCCACCACGCTCACGGAGGTCCCGACCGGCGCGGGCGCACTGAACGTCGCCTTCGAGCCCGTCTCTCGCACCGCCTTCGTCACCAACTTCGGCGGCACCACGGTCACCGTCCTCGACCTCGACGGCAACAAGGTCGCGAACCTGCCGATCACCAAGCCCAATCACGTGCACGAGGACGGCAAGGGCAACGTCTTCGTGGTCAACAAGGACACCGACAACCAGGTGTTCAAGATCTCCGCCAAGAAGATCACCGCACCCGAGGTGGTCGAGGTCGCTGGTACGCCGACGATCACCGGCACCGCTCAGGTCGGCAAGAAGATCACCGCCAAGGTCGGCGCCTGGACCACCACCGCCAAGCTCACCCAGCAATGGAAGCGCAACGGCGTCGCCATCAAGGGCGCCACCGGCACCGCCTACACCCCGGTGGCCGCTGACGCCGGCAAGAAGCTGACCGTCACCGTCACCGGGGCGAAGAAGTCGGCCACGTCCAAGGCCACCGCAGCGGTCAAGAAGGGCACACTCTCCGGTGCCACCCCGAAGCTGTCAGGCAAGGCCAAGGTCGGGAAGAAGCTCACCGTGACCATCGGCTCCTGGAGCACCGGCGCGAAGACCTCGGTGAAGTGGTACGCCAACGGCAAGGCGATCAAGGGCGCCACCAAGAAGACCCTGAAGCTGACCAAGGCCCAGAAGGGCAAGAAGGTCACCGTCAAGGTGACCGGCACCAAGCCGGGCCACGCCCCCCTGACGAAGAAGTCGAAGGCCACCACCAAGGTCGCCCGCTGATCCCACCGCCGAGAACGCGACGAGGCCCGCACCACCTGGAGGCGGTGCGGGCCTCGTCGCGTCGTCGGGGTGACGCGCAGCACGAGAGGAGAGAGCCTCAGCTCCAGCGTCGGGCGGTCTCCGCGGCCAGTTCGACCAGCCCTGCGGTGTCGTCGCCAGCCTCGAGGAGCTGACGCGGGCTGCGCCCGTCCAGGTCGTCGTGCGGGGTGCTCACCCAGAGCGCGACCGACCAGGCCGGCTGACCGGTCATCGCGACCAACACCTCACCCAGGCCCGGGAGGACAGCGCCGTCACGGACCTGCCAGGTGGGGAACATCCGGGTGCCGTCGAAGGCGGCCACGGCCATCACTGCGCGGCTCTCGCAGAGACGGTCCAGCTCGGCGGCCGTCAGGAGCTCCTCGTCCGGCCCCGCCAACGCGTCGCGCATCCCGGTCTCGTCGTGGAACTCAGGGCCGACCTGTTCGGCCATCGGGTTCATCATGACGGCAGGGGCGCGCCCGCCCTTGCCCGAGGACGAGGTCTGTCGCGAGGACTTGCCGGTGCGCTTCACCTGCACATCATCCCATCGGCGTCGGGCCGGGGGCGCGCACCGGTCCCACGAAGCAGGAGCGGCAACGAGCCTCGTAGGTGTACGTACCGTCGTCGGGCAGCGCACCGGTGGAGTCGGCGAGGTAGGGCTCTCCGTGGTGCAACACCTGGGTGTGGGTGGCATTGAAGCGGCGGCAGCAGTCGCACACGGCACGCCGGTGGACGACCTTGGCGGGGCCCAGCTCGAGAAGTCCGATGACGGGTTCGAAGAGGCGACCCAGGTGGTCGAGGTCGAGTCCGGCGACCACGACGCGGGTGCCACGTTCGAGCAGTGCGGCCACGACTGCGACGTCGTCGGCACCGAACATGTGCACCTCGTCGACGCCCACCACCTCGACGTCGTCGTCGAGCGCACTGGAGAGGTCGTTCACCTTACGGGTCTCCAGCACGCCTCCGACGCGGGAGACGACGCCGTCGTCGCGGCCGTGACGCGAGGACTGGTAGACCGCGTGGGTCACGTTGGAGTGACGCAGCGGGGAGAGCAGGGAGATCAGTTCGAGCGACTTGCCCGACTTCATCGGGCCGAGAATGACGGTGAGGTCCACCGGACGACGGTAGGCGAGAGCGGGCCCCCGGCCCGAACCCGGCACCGGTCGCCCTCGCTCACCAGTGGGATTTCCCACGCCGCCGGGAGCCGTGCTCGGAGTCAGGGCGAGACGAGTGCCGGGGCACCTTCGGGACGCATCCCGTCGACCAGCATCGCGATCACCTTGGCGCGGATCCCGGGCAGGGCACGAACGATGGCGTCCGGCTGGGGACGGGTCACCACGGCGAGTGCCACGACGAGTTCCTGGGCCCGGAGGTCCTCACGCACGACGCCGGCAGCGCTCAGGGTGCGGAGCAGGGCGTCGAGGCGGCCCACGGCCAAGGACTGCTGGTCGCGGACCTCGGCGGAGAGCTCGCGTGCGTCGGCGACGGCCAGCGCCTGGGTGAGTGCCCCGAGGTCGAGGGCGACGAGGTCGTCGACGAGACCGACCCATGCCTCGTGGGAACGCTCCTCCCCGGCCGCGACGCTCTCGGCGCGCAGGGTCGCCTCGTGCACCTCCGAGAGGATCGACAGGGCCACGTGGTCGAGGAGCTGGGCCCGGGACTCGAAGTTGCGGTAGAGCGTGGCGATTCCCACGCCGGCCTCCGTGGCCACCGTCTCCAGGGCGACCTCGGACCCGTGCTCCGCGAAGAGCTTGCGGGCAGCAAAGATCAGGGCCGCCCTGCGTCGCATTGCATCAGCACGCACTGGTTCCACCTTCCGAGGAGTTGCACCTCGGACCTTACCGGAGGATAGTTTCACTCATAACCGGAGGATTTCCCTCCAGTTGAGCGAAAGGGGACACGCATGACCAGCCAGGAGAACGTCGCACCTCGAGCCGACCGGACGCCGCCGCCCGCCTGGGTCCGCCTGACCGGACTCACCGTGGCACTCGGGGCCGTCCTCGTCGTCCTCCTGGCGCTCTTCATCCTGCCCTCCCTCAAGAGCGGTCCCCACGACCTTGCCCTGGGCGTCGTCGGCACCACCGAGAACGCCGCTGCCCTGCAGCAGCAGCTCGACACCGCCTCCCCCGACGCGTTCGACGTCGTCGCAGTGGCCACCCTCGACGAGCTGCACACCCAGGTGAGCGAGCGTGACCTCGCCGGCGGACTTGCCGTCACCGACACCGAGGTGACCTCCGTGGTCGCCAGCGCCGGCGGCACCGCCATCTCCGGCACCGTGACGAGCACCGCCACCCAGGTCGCCCGCGCAGCCGGACTCGACGTCGTCGTCGACGACGTGGTGCCCCTGCCCGCCGAGGACCCCTCGGGCATCGGCATCGGCGGACTTGCCTTCCCGCTCGTCTTCGGTGGCATCGTCCCCGTCGTCGCGTTCCGCACCGTCTTCCCGCGCAGCGCGGCAGGCCGGATCGCCGGCATCACGGCGTTCTCGCTGGTCGGCGGCCTGATCGTCTCGGCCGTGCTGCAGTTCTGGTTCGGCAGCACCGACGGCGTCTTCCTCCAGGTCGCCGGTGCGATGGCCCTGGGCATCGCGGCCCTCGCGTTCCCGCTCGCCGGGCTCCAGGAGGTCTTGGGCGGCAAGGGCTTCACGATCGGTGCGGCGTCGATGATGTTCCTCGGCAACCCGCTGGCCGGCATCGCCACCACCGGCGCCTGGCTTCCCGCGGGCATCGGCACCTTCGGCCAGATCCTGCCCCCCGGCGCCACCGGTTCGCTGGTCCGTTCGGCCGCCTACTTCGACTTCGCCGGCGGAGCGGTCGCCGGCCTCACCCTGGCCTGCTGGGTGATCATCGGCGCCGGCCTCCTGGCGGTGGGCGCCGTCCGCGGCACCACCACGACGGACGCCGGCGCTGACACCGACGCTGACACCAACGCAGCGCCGATCACCGCCTGAGCGATCAGCGCACGACGAGGGCCCGGGACGC
Organism: Nocardioides yefusunii; assembly: GCF_004014875.1. Taxonomy (NCBI): domain Bacteria; kingdom Bacillati; phylum Actinomycetota; class Actinomycetes; order Propionibacteriales; family Nocardioidaceae; genus Nocardioides; species Nocardioides yefusunii. The sequence continues at coordinate 1,912,390 of NZ_CP034929.1, forward strand.
AGACGGCGGTTTCAAGGGGTCAACGCAACACCTGCTCGTTGTTTCAAGCGGTGAGTAGATCACGCAGACGCTCGGCTGGTTTCTTCCAGCCGAGCGTTTTGCGTGGGCGACCGTTCAACTGCTGGGCCACGTGTTCGAGGTCTGCTGGCCCGTACACCGACAAGTCGGTGCCCTTGGGGAAGTACTGACGCAGCAGCCCGTTGGTGTTCTCGTTGCTGCCGCGCTGCCACGGTGACGCGGGATCACAGAAGTAGACCGGCATGTTCGTGGCCATCGTGAACTGTTTGTGCCCGGCCATTTCCGCGCCCTGGTCCCAGGTCAACGACCCCCGAAGATGCTCGGGCAAGGTCTGGATCTGGCGGGTCAACGCGTCACGGACTTCCTCAGCGCTGTGCCCGTTGGGCAGATGCAGCAACATCACGTAGCGGGTGCTCCGTTCGACCAACGTGCCGATCGCGGTCTTGTTGAACGCGCCCGTGATCAGGTCGCCTTCCCAGTGTCCGGGGACCGCGCGGTCGTCGACCTCAGCGGGCCGGTCACTGATCATGATCATCTCGTCAACGAACCGACTCGTGCGCTGGCTGGGGTCGCGGTGTGGTTTGCGGCGGGTACGGCCGGTCCGGATCGCGGCGGCAACTTCCTTCTTCACCCCGCCCCGGGCCTGGAAGTACAGAGCCTGGTAGATCGTCTCGTGGCTCACACGCATGGCCTCGTCGTGGGGATGTTCATCTCGTAGAGCGTGACAGATCTGTTCGGGCGACCACCGTTCACGCAGGCCAGCGGCCACGAACTCGCGCAGCGGACCCTCGAGCATCAGTTTGCGGTTCTTGGGCCGTGCCCGACGAAGTGCCGAGGAACGTTGCGCGGCGTAGGGACGATAATTCCCGGCCGCATCCGAGTTGGCGTGGATCTCGCGGGTGATCGTGGACGGTGCCCGTCCCAGCCGACGCGCGACCTCGCGACAGGAGTGGCCCTCACCGAGCAGATCACGGATCTGTTCGCGCTCAGCCAGGGACAAGAACCGCGGGTCCAGGGGTTTCTCGACAGCCACCAACAGCGAAGTCACGGGGCCCATGGTGGTGCGTCCAGTCCGATAGTCGACCCGGCGCCCGTCGGGATACACCCGAGCGTTGCTGCTCTTACGAACCCCCTGGTCCCAGTCCCATGCAGTCCGGACATTCACCCCCACCTGCTCAGCCGCACGTCGACGAGGCACACCAACACGGCGCAGCTCGAAGTACTCACCACGCCGGGGATGCGGCCTTTGTCCACCAAGATTCGGTGCTCCCGACGGGCGTTTCCACCCCGCCTGACGCGCCCACCCCGCCGCCGTGTGGCGATTGATGCCCAGTTCGCGCGCCACCGCACTCACGTGCGGATACCCCTCAAGCCGGGCCAACAACTTCGCCTTCAACTCCGCGTTCAGGTCCTCAAACGACACGGTCCTCGCAACTCCTTCAGATCGAAGGTGTTGCGAGGACCGCTAGAACCCGCCGACGCGTCCCGGGCCCTCGCTGCTGTGATCAGAGACCGAGGTCGCGACCCACGATCTCCTTCATGATCTCGGTCGTGCCGCCGTAGATCGTCGTGATCCGGGAGTCAAGGTAGTCATTGGCGATCCGGTACTCGAGCATGTAGCCGTACCCACCGTGCAACTGCAGGCAACGGTTGACGACGTTCACGTACTGCTCGGTGCAGTGGAACTTCGCTGCAGCCGCTTCCACAGCGCTGAGCTGACCTTCGGAATGGCGGGCCAGGAGTTCGTCGACGTAGGTCCGGCTCACCCGCACGGCCGTGACCATGTCGGCGATCTCGAATCGAGTGTTCTGGAAGTTGCCGATCGGCTTGCCGAACGCCTTGCGGGTACGGACGTACTCCAGGGTCCGCTCCAGAACGCCTTCACAGGACGCCACGGCGTTGGCCGCGATGGAGATCCGCTCCTGCGGGAGGTTGCGCATGAGACCGATGAACCCGTCACCCTCGTTGCCGAGCAGGTTGGCGGCCGGCACCCGGACGTCGGTGAAGAAGAGTTCGCTGGTGTCCTGGGCATGGAGGCCGACCTTCTCCAGGTTGCGGCCACGACTGAAGCCCTCACTGTCGGCCTCGATCACGATCAGGCTGAGCCCCTTGTGGGGATCAGCACTCGTGCGAACCGCGGTCACCACGAGGTCGGCGTTCTGACCGTTGGAGATGAACACCTTCGACCCGTTGACGACGTACTCGTCGCCGTCACGGACCGCAGAGGTGGCGATACCGGCCAGGTCACTGCCGGTACCGGGCTCGGTCATCGCGACGGCGGTGATGAGCTCGCCACTCGCGATCCCGGGCAGCCAGCGGGCCTTCTGCTCGTCGTTGGTGAGCTCGGTGAAGTACGGGATCACGATGTCACTGGAGAGGCCGATGCCTGCCATGCCCGAGGAGACCGGGTTGCGGGAGAACTCTTCGCCGATGACGGCGTTGAACCGGAAGTCGGTGATACCGGCGCCGCCGTACTCCTCGGGGATGTTGAACCCCAGGAGACCAGCTGCCGCCGCTTCGGCGAAGAGCCAGCGCTCGACCTTTCCCTCCTTGTCCCACTTCTCTGCATTGGGCGCGGCGTGCTTGGCGACGAAGGCCCGCACTGTCTCGCGCAGGGCCTCGTGGTCCTCGTCGTACAGGCTCCGGTGCGGTGAAACCACTCCACTGGTCATCGTGTCGTTCCTCTTTTCCTGTCGAATTCGTGGTGCCCGTGGCGTTCAGTCACGCTCGAGGCCGAACCAGAAGTGGCGCCCTCGGTCGAGCACCCACCTGGCCTTTCCGTTCATCACACCCATGAGGGTCCGGTCGTCGACGCGTTTGAAGTGGTCAATCACCGCCTGCCCGTCGTAGACCATCGAAGCGGTCACCTGCCCCCGGAACTCGATGTTCCACAGGCTGGCCTCCCCCCGGCCGGCAGCGACGTCGGAGAAGAGTTCCCCGTCCTCACCCCGGCACACCATCGGCTTGACGTCGTCAAGGGCGTCGAACCGCTTGCCGTACCAGCGCGCGCCGTCCAGCAGCGCATGCACGCGGTGGCCGGTGTCGAAGGCGAAACCACGCCACTGACCGAGGATCTCCTCGGGCCGGACGGTCTCGAGTGCGTCCCAGATCTCCTCGAGGTTATCGTGGACCGCGGGGCCCTCTGCCTCACGGATGATCCCGAACCGAGCGGCGGCCTGGATCGCGTTCACCTCAGGCCGATCCTCTTCATCAGCCCCAACTGCTTGGTGGTGGCGTGGACGAAACGCTCGACCGACGAGCCGGGCGGCGGCCCGAGCGGCATCCACCGCTGGCGGGCGACGGTCTGTGCGTCGGTGTACTTCCGGATCCCCTCGGCCCCGTGGCGGCGGCCCAGTCCGCTGTCCCCCATGCCGCCCATCCCGGCCTCGACGCTTCCGGCGGCAGCCGCGGCACCGTCGTTGATGTTGACCGCACCGGCACGGATCCTGAGCGCGAGAGCTTCAGCGGCACGCACGTCCTTGCCCCAGATCGAGGCCGACAGCCCGTAGCTGCCACGGTTGGCCTGGGCGACCGCGTCGTCGTCGTCGCGAAAGCTGTACAGCGACACCACCGGCCCGAAGGTCTCCTCGTCGTACACCTTCATGTCCGCAGTGACGCCTTCGAGCACGGTGAGCTCATGGAACAGAGGACCGACGTCGGGGCGCGCTCGGCCGCCGGACAGCAGCGACGCACCTCGCTCCACCGCGTCGCGCACGTGCTCGGCCACGGTCGCCAACTGCTCCGTCGAGGTCAGGGAGCCGACCTCGACGTCATAGTCATAGGCCGCCCCCAGGCGCATCGCCTCGACGGCTGCCACGAACTCGTGCTTGAACTCGTCATAAACGTTCTCGTGGACGTGGATCCGCTCGACGTGGATGCACATCTGACCGGTGTTGGCGAAGGCGGCGTTCGCAGCCCCGTGGGCTGCCGCGACCAGGTCGGCGTCGGCACGCACGAGGAGCGGATTCTTGCCCCCGAGTTCGAGGGAGGCACCGATCAACCGCTCACCGGCCTGCGCCCCGAGCCGTCGCCCCGTGGCCGTCGACCCCGTGAACATGATGAAGTCGGCGGCCTCCACGATCGCCGCACCGGTGACGCCCCCGGCTCCTGTGACCACCTGCCACACGTCGTCGGGTAGTCCGGCTCGTGCCATCAGGTCGCGCGTCCAGAGCAGGGTGAGCGGCGTCTGGCTGTCCGCCTTGGAGACGACGGCGTTGCCCGCCAGGAGCGCGGGCAGCACGTCGCCGACACCGAGGTAGAGGGGGTAGTTCCAGGGCGAGATGACACCGATGACGCCCTTGGGCACCCGGAGTTCCTTGACCACCGTGGCGCCGGGCACCATGCCGCGACGCTTCTGTGGCGCCAGGTAGTGCTCTGCCCGACGTCCGTAGTGGCGGGCCAGGGCGGCAACCTGGCCGATCTCCTGCCAGGCCGAGAAGCGTGCTTTGCCGGTCTCCCACTGGATGAGGTCGATCACCTCGTCCTGTTCGGCCAGCAGCAGGTCGTGGAACCGCAGGGCGATCTCCGCTCTTTCCCGGAAGGGGGTGCGGGCCCAGTCCGCGTGTGCGGCCCGAGCGCTGCGTACCGCGTCGGTGACGTCGACGGTGGTGCTCACGGGGACGGCTGCGGTGGGTTCGAGGGTCCACGGCGCCAGGCCCGTCTGGGACCCGACCGGCGCGTCCGGGTCTGCGCCCTGCCTCACCCAGCTGGTCCACCGGGCAACACGGGAGTCCGAGACCCACGTCGGCCGGACGGAACCGACCTCGTTCGACGTCCGGGGGGCGGTCGGTCCGACACCGGACTCCACCTCGGCGGGAGCCCCGGGGGCAGCGGTCTCTGCGGTCATCAGGTGGCTCCTGGCTCGGCGACGGGGCAGTGACGCGGCAGCGTCATGCCGTCACGTCATGCCGTGGACGCTAGGACCAGGGAGATCAATAAGTCAACGTCCACATCTGGGCCTTGCCAACCGTGAACGCCGCTCCCTATGTTAATCGGGAATCACACCAGTTCGGGCGCCCCGCGACATCACGTGCCTCTGTGCCTCCTGAGCTCGTCGACGTGGCCCCTCTCTCGGAACGGAACAGCAATGACCGAAGTGAGCAGACGCAACATGTTGTCCCTCGGCACCGCCCTCGGGCTGGGTGCCACAATGGCCCCCGGCGCAGCGTGGGCCTGGGACTCCCAGGGATCCTTGGCGGGCAACGCCTACGCAGGCCAGACCAACGACCCGAACTGGATCTGGGACGACGAGATCGACCAGATCATGGCCGACGTCATCCAGAACGGTCAGGTCTCCCAGACCAACCGCGCCATGGAGAAGTGGGTCAACAACCGCGACACCGTCCCCACCGGCATCCCGGATCCCCTGCGGGGCTGGATCGCCGACAACGCCAAGCTGCCCAGCTGGGCGGACAAGAAGATGCTGACCCACTCGACCGACGTGAACCGGCGCCTGGACACGCACCTGTTCATCCTCTACGGCATCGGCGGCGGACTGATGTCCACCGTCATCCCGCGCGAAGCACGCTCGGTGTACTGGTCCAAGGGCGGCTCCGACATGCAGGACCGCGCGGCCAAGACCTTCTCGTTCGGCTACGACCTCGCCCAGATCGGAGCGTTCGACCCGGGCGGCCAGTTCCTCGTCACCGCCACCAAGACGCGCATGGTGCACTCGGCCGTGCGTCACCTGCTTCCCCAGTCCCCGCACTGGCGCGCCGCCGCCGACGAGACCATCCCGATCTCGAACGCCGACATCCTGGTCACCTACCACTCGACCGGCACCTACGCCCGCACCAAGCTGCGCAGCTGGGGATTCCTGCAGAACCGGAAGGACGACGAGGCGTTCCTGCACTCCTGGCAGGTCGCACTGCACATGCTCGGCGTCCAGGAGCAGTTCATCCCCGAGTCGTGGGCGGACGCCGAGGAGCAGTCCCGCCACGTCCTGACTCCGATCCTCGCCCCGACGGTGGAGGGCCGCGACCTCGCCGAGCAGCTCCTCCAGATGCCTCGCTCCATCGACGCCGGGCTCACCCGCGGACTGCTCAACGAATTCGCGCGCTACCTGCTGAGCGACCAGATCGGTGACTGGCTCAACCTCAGGCGCGACTACGCCGCAGCCGCGCTCCTCCGGGTCGCATGGCCCACCTACATGGCTTTCCGCCGCGGAACCATCCCGTTCCTGCCGCTGTCCTACTACGCTCTCGACCAGTTCATCCGGGCGTTCGGCATGGCCTTCCTCAACAAGGGCCAGAGCACCCAGACGACTCTCATCACCCTGCCGGAGACGAACCGCGTCTGACCGCCAGGATTCTGCACCGCACCCAGAGCAGGGGCACGGCGATCCCGTGCCCCTGTCCTGCGCATGCTGCTCAGGCGGCGATGCCGAGCGCAGCCAGGACCAGAGCGGTGACGGCGTCACGGTGCGCCGGCGTGTCCTCCCAACGGAGGTGGCGGCCTGACTCCACCACGACACCGAAGCCGGCGTGGGCCAATGTCCGCGCCTGGCGCGGCTCGAGCTCGGGACGCGCCTGCGCCAGCAACTGCTCCCAGAGCGAGACGTGCTCGCGCTGGGCCAGCCGAACCGGACGCTGAAGGTCGGCGGGCAGGCCGATGATCTCGGCCTCGGCCACACTGCGCAGCGCGCTGTCCTCGAAGCTGTAGGCCACGTAGGTCGAGACCAGGGCAACCAACGAGGCGTGAGCCCCTGTGAGCCCTTCACTCCGCACGGCGTGCAGGGACTGGGCCACGGCATGCTCAAGGAAGGCGGCTGCCTGCAGGCATGCCGCCGCAAGGATGTCCGCCTTGACCGGGTAGTGCCGATAGATGGCCGAGGAGCCCATGCCAAGCTCTCCGGCGATCTGCCCCATGCTGACGTTGTGGTATCCGTGCTCGGCGAACAACGGGATGGCGACGCCGAGGATCTCCCCGCGGCGTCCGCGCGGATCCTGGCGCTGCGGGAGCACCACCACGGACGCCGACGCCGGCACCGTCGAGAGATCAGCCGACGCCACCCGGTCCGCGGCTCCGCAGAGAAGTTCCACGGCCTTTCCACGCGCGAACGGTGTGCGGTGCTGGGTGATCGAGCCGATCGCGCCGAGCGCGGCGTTCGCGCGCAGCAGGATCTCGGGGCCGGGGTGTTCACGCGCCACTGCGTGAGCGGTGGCGTCGACTAGGACACCGAACTTGGTCCGCAAGCCCGCGCGGTCCTCGGCCTCCAGGTAACGCGACTCCCACCGGTAGAGACCACCTGAGGCCCGGTTGCCCAAGGTGACCTCGGCCAGCGCAGGGAGGAGTTCGCCCAGACCCTCGGGGCGGGGGTCGAGTTCGAGCACCTCGAGCAGGTCGTCGACCATGCGGTTGGCACACTGCGCGAACAGTGCGTACTTGTTCGGGAAGTGCCGGTAGAGCGCAGCCGCGGTGATGCCCACCTTCGCGGCGACCTCCTCCATCGACGCCCCGTGGTAGCCGCGCTCACTGAAGACGGGGCCGGCCGCATCGACGACCATCTGGCGTCGATTGCGGGGGCGCCGACGCACGGGCGTCTCCTTGAGCGTCATGGAGTCCTCCTGATCGATCAGCCGTGCCTCGCACGGCAAGAGGGCAAGTCAATCACGGATCCGAAGAAGTTCGACGTGCAAGCACACCCGTGACACCGGGTTCACAAAAATGTGATTCCTGATTAACTAAAGCCTTCCCGGAAGGTGTGACCCACGGCATACTCCTCACCACGACCAGCCCGCGTACGCAGCTCGAGGAGTGACGCATGACCACCACCGACACAGCCCCTGCATGGAGTTTTCGCAACCACTGGATGGCCCACACCGCCACCCACGCCGCCATGCGTGGCGACAGCACCGCCCTCAAGTTCCGCGGGCAGGTCACGACGTGGTCCGACTTGGACGACCGCGTCCGGCGCGGGGCCTCCGCACTGCGAGCCTCGGGGGTCGACGCCGGCGACCGGGTCGCACTGCTCACCCTCAACCACCCCTGGTTCGTGGAGACGGTCTTCGCCGCGAACACGCTGGGCGCCATGGCCGTGCCGCTCAACTTCCGGCTCGCTCCCCCGGAACTCGACTACATCCTCAGTGACTCCGCACCGTCGGCGATCTTCGTCGACGCCCCACTCCTGCCGCTCCTCAAGGCCGCCCCGCACTCCGCCGCGATCCCGACCGTCGTCGTCTTCGGCGACGTCGACCTCAGTTCAGAGGCCCCGAACGTCCACGCCTACGAGGAGTTCATCGCCGCCCACGAGCCGATCGACCCTCCCGACGTCTCCGAGGGGGCGACGGCTCTGATCATGTACACCTCCGGCACCACGGGCCGACCGAAGGGGGCGATGCTGTCGCACCGCAACATGCAGATCCAGGCCCTCACCTGCATCCGCGCCAACGGCATGGTCGACGAGTCCGACGTGGGTTTCCTGACCGCCCCGTTCTTCCACATCGCCGGGCTCGGTTCGATCGTGGCCAACATCGTCCTGGGCGTCCCGACCGTGATCCATCCGCTGGGCGCCTTCGACCCGGCAGCCGTGCTCGACGCCTACGAGGAGGAGGGAGCGACCATCGTCTTCAACGTCCCGATGCAGTGGGACCTCATCTGTGCCCAGCCCGGCATCGCCGAGCGCAACCTCAAGCTCCGCATCATCAGCTGGGGTGCTGCTCCGGCCAGCGATGCCACCCTGCGCGCCATGGCACGCACCTTCCCCGAGGCCCGCAACGTGGCAGTCTTCGGCCAGACGGAGACCTCCCCGATCACCTGCGTGCTGAACGGTGAGGACGCGCTGACCAAGCTGGGTTCGGTGGGCCGCCCCATCCCCACCATCCAGTACCGCATCGTCGACGAACTCATGAACGACGTCGCCCCTGGCGAGATCGGCGAGATCGTCTACCGCGGCCCCACCGTCATGCAGGGCTACTGGAACAAGCCGAACGAGACCGCAGCGGCGTTCGCCGGTGGTTGGTTCCACTCCGGCGACCTCGTCAAGCAGGACCCGGACGGCTTCGTCTGGGTGGTCGACCGCAAGAAGGACATGATCATCTCCGGCGGCGAGAACATCTACTGCGCCGAGGTCGAGAACGCGATCGCCAACCACCCGGCCGTGCGCGAGGTCGCGGTGATCGGACGCGAGGACGAGAAGTGGGGCCAGGTCCCCGTCGCAGTCGTCTCGATCGCCCCTGAGACCACGCTCACCCTCGAGGAACTCCACGAGAGCCTGCGCGGCTCGTTGGCCTCGTACAAGCTGCCCAAGGACCTCGTCGTGCTCCCCGAACTCCCCCGCAATGCCGGCGGCAAGATCCTCAAGGGAACGCTGCGCGAGCAGGACCGGACCCTGGCGCCTCAGGGCGCATGAGTCTCAGGAGCAACGAGGACCCCGAACGACGTCACCGTTGTTCGGGGTCCTCGCTTGTTCGGGGTCCTCGCTTGTTCGGGGTCCTCGCTGTTCAGCCCTCCCCGCCGGCGGCAGCGCTCTGGGCCGCACTGAGCCGGGCGTAGAGGCCACCGGCGGCGAGCAGTTCGGTGTGCGTTCCCTGCTCGACGATCCGACCGTCCTCCATCGCGACGATCAGGTCGGCGTCCCGGATCGTGCTCAGGCGGTGTGCGATCACGAACGAGGTGCGGTCCTGACGCAACGCCTTCATCGCCTGCTGCAGCAGGGCCTCGGTGCGGGTGTCGACCGAGCTGGTCGCCTCGTCGAGGATGAGCAACGCCGGGTCGGTGAGGAAGGCGCGGGCAATGGTCAGCAGTTGTCGTTCGCCGGCCGAGAGGTTGGCCCCGTCCTCCTCCAGCACCGTCTCGTAGCCCTCCGGCAAGGTGTGCACGAACCGGTCGACGAAGGTGGCCCGGGCGGCCGCCTCGATCTCGTCCCGGGTCGCTCCGGGACGGCCGTAGGCGATGTTGTCGGCGATCGTGCCCGAGAACAGCCAGGTGTCCTGGAGCACCATGCCGATCCGGCCGCGCAGGTCTCGGCGCGAGACTTGGGCGATGTCGACGCCGTCGAGCAGCACGCGTCCGGCGTTCACCTCGTAGTAGCGCATGACGAGGTTGACCAGCGTCGTCTTGCCGGCACCGGTGGGGCCCACGATCGCGACCGTCTCGCCGGGACGTGCCACCAGATCGAGGTGCTCGATCAGCGGTCGTTCAGGGTCGTAGGAGAAGGAGACGTCCTCGAAGCGGACCTCACCGGGACCGTCGACGAGGGCGAGGCGACCGGTGTCGTCCTCCTCAGGTGCATCGAGCACCTGGAAGACGCGCTCGGCCGAGGCAACACCGGACTGCAACAGGTTCACCATCGACGCCACCTGCGAGACGGGCTGGTTGAACTGGCGGGTGTACTGGATGAACGCCTGCACCTCACCGATCGACAAGGTTCCGGCGGTGACCCGAACGGCACCGACCACGGCCACGACCACGTAGGTGAGGTTCCCGACGAACGCCATGATCGGCATCACCAGACCGGACACGAACTGCGCGCTCCACGAGGCCTGGTAGAGCTCGTCATTGACCTTGCCGAAGCGCTCCTCGGTCTCCTCGCGGTGGCCGAAGACCTTGACCAGGGCGTGGCCGGAGTAGGACTCCTCCACCAGGCCGTTGAGGACGCCGGTCTGGCGCCACTGGTTGACGAAGAGCGACTGCGACCGCTTCATCACCAGGCCGGCCACGACCATCGACACCGGGATGGAGACGAGTGCGACCAGCGCCAGCAGTGGGGAGATCCACAGCATCATCGCGAGCACACCGATCACCGTCAGCAGGGCGGTGAGGAGCTGGCTCAGGGTCTGCTGCAGCGACTGGGCGACGTTGTCGATGTCGTTGGTGGCGCGGCTGAGCAGTTCGCCGCGGGGCTGCCGGTCGAAGTAACCGAGCGGCAGACGGTGGATCTTGGCCTCCACGTCGTCACGCAGCCGACGTACGACGCCCTGCACGAGACCGTTGAGGACGAAGCCCGCCAGCCAGGCGAAGAGGGCACCCAAGAGGTAGAGCGCCAGGACGCCGAGGAGCACCTTGCCCACGGCGTCGAAGTCGACGCCGTGGCCGGGCACGACGTCCATCTGCTCCACCATCGTGGAGACGTCCTCGGGCACCTGCGTGCCCGGCTCCATCCGGGCCCCGACGAGTCCGTTGAAGACGAGGTCGGTGGCGTGGCCCAGGATCCGCGGACCCACGGCCGACACTGCCACTGACAGCACGGTCAGGACAAGGACGAACCCGATGCGGGCGCGTTCGGGGCGCATCCGGTCGACGAGACGTCGAGCCGAGGACCAGAAGTCGTCGGCCTTCTCCCCCACGCCGCCACCGCCGTGCGGTCCGCCACGGGGGCGTTGGATCCGCTCGGTCTTCTTCAGGTCACCCTGCGCCGCGGTCGCGGTCTCTGCCGCTGTGCTCTCCGCTGCCGTGTTGTCCGGGCTGCTCATGAGAGGGCTCCGCTCTGCTGGGACTCGACGATCTCGCGGTAGGTCGCGCAGGTCGTCAGGAGTTCGTCGTGGCTTCCGGTGCCCACCACCCGGCCGTCGTCGAGGACGACGATCCGGTCGGCGTCACGGATCGTCGCCACGCGTTGGGCGACCACGAGGACTGCGGCGTCGGTGGTGACGGGCGCGAGCGCTGCCCGCAGTCGGGCGTCGGTGGCGACGTCGAGCGCGGAGAAGGAGTCGTCGAGCAGGTAGATCGCGGGGCGTCGGATCACCGCACGGGCGATCGCGAGGCGCTGCCGCTGGCCGCCGCTCACGTTGCCGCCGCCTTGGGCGATCTCGGCGTCGAGTCCGCCGGGCATCGCCTCGACGAAGTCTCGGGCCTGGGCGATCTCCAGCGCAGCCCACATCTCGGCCTCGTCTGCGTCGGCCTTGCCGTAGCGCAGGTTGTCGGCGACGGTACCGGTGAACAGGAACGCCTTCTGCGGGACCAGCCCGATCTGTGAGCCGAGGAGTTCGGGATCGAGGTCGCGCACGTCGACGCCACCGACGCGTACTGCTCCGGCAGTGGCGTCGAAGAGGCGGGGAACAAGGTTGACCAGGGTGGTCTTGCCCGATCCGGTGGAGCCGATCACGGCCACGGTCTCCCCCGGCCCGACGTGCAGGTCGACGCCGTTGAGGACGGGCGCCTCGGCGCCGGGATAGGTGAACCCGACACCGTCGAGCTCGAGGTGTCCGGGCCGCACGAGTGCGGTGACCGGCTGGGCCGATGGGACGACGGAGGAGTCGGTGTCGAGGACCTCGGTGATGCGTTCGGCGCAGACGGCCGCACGCGGAAGAACCATGAACATGAAGGTCGCCATCATCACGCTCATCACGATCTGCATGACGTAGGAGATGTAGGCGGTGATCGCACCGACCTCCATCGCGCCGGACTCGACGCGGTGGCCACCGAACCAGATGACGCCGACGGTGGCGACGTTGGAGACGACCATGACGATCGGGAACATCGAGGCCATCCACCGCCCCGCGCTGATCGCGACCCGGGTCAGGTCGTTGTTGGCGACGGCGAAGCGGTCCTGTTCGTGCTCCTCGCGCACGAAGGCGCGCACGACGCGGACACCGGTGATCTGCTCACGCAGAAGCCGGTTCACCTCGTCGATGCGGCCCTGCATGCGGCGAAAGCTCGGGACAAGTCGGACGACGACGAAGCCGACGCAGACGGCCATCACCGGGACGACGACGGCGACGAGCCAGGAGAGGCCCGGGTCTTCCTTGAAGGCCATCACGATGCCGCCGACCATCATGATCGGCGCAGCCACCATGACGGTGCCGCTCATCAGGACGACCATCTGGACCTGTTGGACGTCGTTGGTGGATCGGGTGATCAGCGACGGCGCACCGATCTGCTGGACCTCCCGGGCGGAGAAGTCCCCGACCTTGGTGAAGACCCGCGCCCGGAGGTCGCGTCCGAAGCCCATCGCGGTCCGGGCACTGAACCAGACCGCGGCGATGGCGCACAGGGCCTGGACGACGGAAACCATCAGCATCCAGCCGCCCTGGGCCCAGATGTATCCGATGTCCCCGGTGACGACGCCCTGGTCGATGATGTCGGCGTTGATGCTCGGCAGCCACAGTAGGGCCACCGTGCCGAGGAACTGCAGCGCGATGATCGCGGCGAGGTTCCATCGGTAGGGCCTGAGGTGGGCCAGGATGAGTCTGAGCAGCATCGGCGCTCCGTTCTGCAGCTCTGGTTCACGCCAGCCCCGGGGTCGGGACGGCAACCGTCGAGACTAGTTGAGCACCTGTGCCGTGCACGGGGCACCCACCCCCGCCACCTCTCACCCCTTGCTGGGGCCACGTGCTTGACTCCGAACATGAGGCACGTCGTCCTGCTGCGAGGGATCAATGTCGGGGGTCGCAACAGGATCCCGATGGCCGATCTCCGGGCCGCGCTGTCGGAGGAGTTCGACGACGTCGCCACCTACATCCAGTCCGGCAACGTCGTGCTTACCTCGGACCTCGCCGCGCAGCGGGTGGCCGCGCGGGTGGAGGCTGTCCTGCCCGACACGTTCGCACTCGACTCTGCGGTCCGGGTGCTTGCCCTGGACTCCCCCACCTACAGTGCCGTCGTCGCTGGAGCCCCGGCAGGCTTCGGCAACGAGGCCGAGGCGTACCGCTACGACGTGGGGTTCTACCTCGACGTGACCGCCGACGACGTGGCACCGCACGTGCCCACCCACCCCGACGTCGACGTCGTGACGTTCGGCGAGCACGCCTACTACCACCGTCGCTTCAACGCGTTGGCCAGCCGCAGCAAGGTCACGAAGGTGGTCGGATCCCCGGTCTACGGCTCGTTGACGGTACGGAACTGGCGCACGACGCTCACCCTCGCAGCGATGCTGGACGACGACCGAGGGGGCAGAGCCACTGGCTCTGCCCCCTCAGTCACCGTTCAGGCGTCGATCACTCCGGGACGCGGCGGTACGCACCGTCGGAGGCCGCGGTCGCCATCGAGGCGTAGGCGCGCAGTGCGGCGGAGACGTAACGGTCGCGGTTCACCGGGGTGTACGGCTTCTCGCGGGCCTCCTGCTTGGCGCGACGCTCGGCGAGCACCTCGTCGGAGACCTTGAGCTCGATGGAACGGTGGGGGATGTCGATCGAGATCGGGTCGCCGTCCTCGATCAGGGCGATCACGCCACCGCCGGCAGCTTCGGGGGAAACGTGGCCGATGGAGAGACCCGAGGTGCCGCCGGAGAAACGACCGTCGGTGATGAGCGCGCACTTGGCGCCCAGGCCACGGCCCTTGAGGAACGCGGTCGGGTACAGCATCTCCTGCATGCCCGGTCCGCCCTTGGGGCCCTCGTAGCGGATCACGACGACGTGTCCGGCCTCGACCTTCTTGCCCAGGATGCCGGCGACGGCGTCGTCCTGGGACTCGAAGACGATGGCGGTGCCGTCGAACTTCCAGACCTCTTCGGCCACACCGGCGGTCTTGACGACGCAGCCGTCCTCGGCGAGGTTGCCGGTCAGGATCGCGAGGCCACCGTCGACGGAGTAGGCGTGCTCGAAGTCGCGGATGCAGCCCTCAGCGGCGTCAGTGTCCAGGCTCGCCCAGAGGTTCTCGGTGGAGAACGGCTCCACGGTGCGGACGCCACCGGGTGCGGCGCGGAACAGGTCCAGTGCCTCGGGGGTCGGGTTCTCGGCGCGGATGTCCCACTTCGCGAGCCAGGAGTCGAGGTCGGGCGAGTGCACCGAGTGGACGTCGGTGTTGAGCGCGCCACCGCGGTTCAGCTCACCGAGCAGGGCGGGGATGCCGCCGGCGCGGTGGACGTCCTCCATGTGGAACTTCGGGGAGTTCGGGGCGACCTTGCTCAGGCACGGCACGCGGCGCGAGATCGCGTCGATGTCGTGGACGTTGAAGTCCATCTCCGCCTCGCGGGCAGCGGCGAGCAGGTGCAGGATCGTGTTGGTGGAGCCACCCATCGCGACGTCGAGCGCCACGGCGTTCTCGAACGCGGAGCGGTTGGCGATGTTGCGGGGCAGGACGGAAGCGTCGTCCTCGCCGTACCAGCGACGGCACAGGTCCATGACCACGCGGCCGGCCTCCTCGAAGAGGGCGCGACGCTTGGCGTGGGTGGCGAGGGTGGAGCCGTTGCCCGGCAGCGACAGGCCGATGGCCTCGGTGAGGCAGTTCATCGAGTTGGCGGTGAACATGCCCGAGCAGGAACCACACGTCGGGCAGGCCGAACGCTCGATGGTGTCCAGGAGTTCGTCGGAGACGTCGTCGTTGGCCGAGGCCGACATCGCGTCGACGAGGTCGAGCTTGGAGTGGACCAGGCCCTCGACGGCCTGGGTCTTGCCGGCCTCCATCGGACCACCGGAGACGAAGACGACCGGGATGTTGAGGCGCAGTGCGGCCAACAGCATGCCGGGGGTGATCTTGTCGCAGTTGGAGATGCAGACGATCGCGTCGGCGCAGTGCGCCTGGACCATGTACTCCACGGCGTCGGCGATCAGCTCGCGCGAGGGCAGGGAGTAGAGCATGCCGCCGTGGCCCATCGCGATGCCGTCGTCGACAGCGATGGTGTTGAACTCCTTGGCGACACCGCCCGAGGCCTCGATCTGCTCGGCGACGATCTTGCCCATGTCCCGCAGGTGCACGTGACCGGGTACGAACTCGGTGAAGGAGTTCGCGATCGCGATGATCGGCTTGCCGAAGTCGTCGTCGGTCATGCCGGTGGCGCGCCAGAGGGCACGGGCGCCGGCCATGTTGCGGCCAGAGGTGGACGTCGCAGAACGCAGGGTAGGCATGGGGAATGTGCTCATTCAGTCAGGGCGGACGGCCGGCGACACGCGTCGGTCGTGTGAGGGGCGGCGTTCCGGCCCGGCGGGGCCGGAGCGTCATCTCCTAGCCTACAGAGCCTTGTCCCAACCGTGACCCTCACGCGCCCGAAGTGAGAGCAACGCGACGTGACACCCGACGTCGTTCCCAGACCTCGCAGGCCCACAGCACCGCCCCTGCCAGCGCGATACCGGCGATGACGTCGATGACGTAGTGCTCACCGAAGTAGACCAACGCCGTACCCATGACGAGCGGGTAGGCCAGCAGCAGCCACCGCCACTGCGAACGCAGCCGCTGGACCGCGTAGAGCGCGATCAGGGCCGAGATCCCGGTGTGCAGCGACGGCATCGCGGCCACCGGGTTGCCGACACCGTGCAGCACCATGTTGGCGCGCTCGAGCCCGAGGTCGCGCCACCCACGACTGGTCAGCCGGGCCACGTCACCCAGGTACCCCTCCTGGGACGCCAGCCACGGCGGCGCCATCGGGTAGAGGACGTACACGACCAGGCCGGCGAAGTTGATCGCCAGGTAGCGGCGCATCCACTTGACCCACTCAGGACGGCTGCGCAGCCACAGCACGGCAGCGATCGTGAGGCCGGCGACGAAGTGGGTGGCGTAGACGGTGGCCAGGACCGCGTCGTACCAGCGCGGCTCGCTGCTCTTCAGGCACGGGTCACCGCACCAGGCGCTCTGCAGCAGTTCGGTGGGGGTGGTCCCGCCGCCGAACCACTCGTCGACCGTGATCGGCATCGTCCAGTGCACCGGTATGCCGAGCTCGTCGCTCAGGCCGCGGGTGAAGAAGTAGACGACCAGCCCGAGCACCGGCAACGACCAGTCCCGCAGGAACGTCAGGTGGGTGCGTGGCGACGCCTGGACGTTCCACGCGACCGTCCCGACCCAGAGCCACAGGAAGACACCGACGGTGTCGTTCGGGATGCCCATGGCGTTGCTCCACGCCACGAGGGCCGCGGCGTAGACCATCATCGCTACAGTCCGCACGGTCCACGGCGTGTCCGCCGGGTCCGGGCGGCGCAGCACTTCACGCACCTGGTGTTCCTTCACGTCGTCGGTCGTGGACGAAATGGCTGACTGCGACGACATGTACCCAATTCTAGGTATGCGATACATGAACGTCGTTCGCCCGGGAGGGGTGTCCGCTCTCCGCACCCCCGGCCCCACCCGTCCTCCTCCGTCCTGCACCATGGGGATTCCCCCACGTGCCGCACCGCGGCCACCAGAAGGAGAACAGTGCCCAGCTCCACTCCCGCCGGCCTCTTCGTCGGTCGATCGGTCCTCGACGTCATCCAGCTCGTCGACACCCCGGCACCCGTCAACGGCAAGGTGCGTTCCACGCGCCACACCGTTGCCGCGGGTGGTCCCGCCACCAACGCGGCCGTCCTCTTCGCCGCGCTGGGCGGAGAGGGCCACCTCGTGTCCCGGATCGCCGACGACCCGCTCGGGGACGCCCTCAAGGGCGACCTGCTGCGTCACGGGCAGGGGCGGATCACGCACCACAACACCCTGGACGCCGACGAGACCGACTACATGACTGTCCCGGCGTCGGTGCAGATCACCGCGGCGACCGGCGACCGTTCGGTGATCGCCGGCTCCCCTGACCCGCGCGCCAACTCCGGCGTCCTGGACCGCTCCTTCGACCATCTCCTCACCGAGGACGTCCGCGTCGTCCTGGTCGACAACGACGAGACCGACGTCTCCCGGGCGCTCTGCGAGCGCGCCCGTGCCCTGGGCATCCCGACGGTGCTGGACGCCGGCACCGAGAAGGACGTCGTCCCGGCGCAGCTGCCCGGCATCGACTCCGCGATCGTCGCCGAGGACTTCCACGACGCCACCCCCGACGCGATCGTCGACTACCTGCAGGCCGCGGGCGTTCCCTACGGCGCGGTCACCCGTGGCGGTCAGCCGCTGCGCTGGTTCACCCCGCAGGAACGCGGCTGGACCGACCCCGCCCCCGTCGCGAAGGTCGTCGACACCCTCGGCGCGGGTGACTTCTTCCACGGCGCCTACGCCTTCGCGATCGCCCGGACCGGCCTGACGCCGGAGTCGCACGTGGCCGCGCTGGAGTGGGCCTGCCACGCCTCGTCGTTGTCGATCGCGCACTTCGGCACCCGGACCTGGCTGGCGCACCTCGACGAACTCCCGCCTCTGGGCTGAGCGTCCGAGGAACGCGCCGAAACGGCCCTCGGCGCCGCGGCCGCTTATCGTGAAGCGTGAAGATCAGCCGCCGTGACGCCGCCCAACGCCTCGACATCCCCGTGGAGATGGCCGCCCGCCATGGTCTCCCCAAGGTCATGACGCAGGCCGAGATGGACGAGCTCGAGGCCAACCCGCCGGCCTGGCTGGTGCAGTCGCGTGCCAACCGCACCGGCAAGAAGGCCGTCTGGGTCGAGCTGGAGTGCGCCGTGTGCGGCTTCGCCGAGAAGGCGCGCCCCAAGAAGTGGTGGCCCACCCACACGTTCCTCTACTGCGACGACCACTCGGTCTCCCAGGTGCCGAAGGCCGCGGACGACGTCGTGCGGGTCGAGATGGAGGGCATCGGCAGCCGGTTCATCGCGGTCGTCGACACCCCGCTCGACTGACACACCTCACCTCCCCCGACGCACAGAACGGCCGGGACGTCCCCCCACGGACGTCCCGGCCGTTCTGCATCAGTGCACATGCATCAGCGCCGCTGTGTCAGTGCCGCTGTGTCAGCGCTGTGCTGTCGGTCACTTCTCGATCGGGAACCCGACGATGCTGCCCCACTCGGTCCACGAGCCGTTGTAGACGCGGACGTTCTCCATGCCGACGACCTGGGTCATGGCCAGCCAGCCCAGCGACGCGCGGTGCGAGAGGCGGCAGTAGGCGACGACGCGCTCGGCGTCGAGGGCACCGCGCTCGGCGAGCAGCTCACGGAGCTGCTCGGCCGGCAGGAACCGGCCGTGCTCGTCGAGGATGTCGCGGAAGTAGAGGTGCGTGGCGCCGGGGATGCGGCCCTTGCGCTCGGCGCCGTGGTCGACGTCGCCGTCCTCGTAGCCCAGGACGCGCTCGCCGGCGTACTCCTCCGGGGTGCGGAGGTCGAGGATCACGGTGTTCTCGTCACCGAGCAGGCTGAGCACCTCGTCGCGTCCCAGCGAGACAGCGTTCTCGGCGGCCTCGATCTCCTCGGTGCTGAGGGCCGGGACGGCGATCGGTGCGGTGGCAGGGACCGGCGTGCGCACGACGTCGTCAGCGGTCGGGTAGCCCAGAGCGGTCCACGCCTCGCGGCCGCCGTCGAGGTAGCCGATGCCACGGATGCCACGCATCCACATCGCCCACACGACGTAGGAGGCGAACTGGCGCGGCTCACCGGCCAGCACGATGGTGGAACCCTCACCGGCACCGAGAGCGAAGAGACGCTCGGCGAACTCCTCCGCCGTGGCGAACAGGCGGTCGGTCTCGTGCCAGGCCAGACCCTTCCAGTGCACGGCCACCGAACCGGGGATCAGTCCGGGGGTGGAGCCGACCTCGGGGGCGTTCCACAGCACCTCGATGACGTGCAGGTTGGGGTCGTCGTCGAGCGCGTCGCGGAGCTGCTCAGGGCTGACGATCGGGGATTCGTTGAGGTTCATGGGGGTCCTTCGGAGAGTTCAGGGATGCAGGAGACGGGCGTCGCTCACCAGGGCTCGACCGCGGGGCGCACGGCCACGTCGGTGAGCTGCAGGGAAGCGCCGGCCCCGAGCAGGGAGACGATCAGGGCGGCCAGTTCGCCGGGTTGGATGTACCGCTCGGGTTCCCACGCGATCCCGACGACGGCGGTGTTGTGCGCGAGCATCGGGGTGGCGGTCTGGCCGGGGTACAGGGTGGTGACACGGACGCCGCGCTGGTTGTACTCGGGGCGGATCGAGTCGGCGTAGGACTTGATCGCGGCCTTCGCCGCGGAGTACGGCACCGAGGTGGGCGAGGCCCGCAGTCCGAGGCCGGAGTTGAGGAACATCAACGTGGAACCGGGCACGAGCCGTTCACGGCAACGCTGGGTCAGTGCGACCGCACCGACGACGTTGGCGCCCAGGTAGGTCTCCCACTCCGCGACCCCGGCCTCGACGTCGGTGAGGTTGGCACCCGCAGCAGCCGTGTGCACGAGGCCGTGCAACTGTGCAGGCAGGTCGAGGGCGGCGATCTCGTCGGGACGGGTGAGGTCGCAGGTGTGGACGACCACGCGGGGGTCACTCACCGTCATCCGAGACGCGTCTCGGCACAGGGCGTGCACCTCCACGTCGCCCTCGGCGAGCAGTGCCCTGACCAGGGCGGTCCCCACTCCCCCGGCCGCGCCGGTGAGGAGGATGCGTCGCACGTCGTTCTTCTCCACGTCAGTTCTCATCGGCGTCAGTTCTCGTCAGCGTGCCGGTGCGCCGGTCCTGTGTCAGGCCCGGCGCACCGGCACGACCGGTCGGTCGATGGGTTCAGTCGGCCAGGATCTCGGAGACGACCGAGTTGTCGATGATCGCGTCATAGTCCGGGCGACCCTTGGAGACGCCGAGCTCGATGTTGATGTCGGCCAGACGCTCCATGAAGTCGACGACGTCACCCTCGACGGGCTCGAGGGCGTAGTTGCGGTGGCTCAGCGACTGCGCGGCGATCTCCTTCTTCAGGCCGGTGGCCTCGGAGACGACACCGGCGGCAGCGTCGGTGTTGGCGTTGATCCACTCGATCGCCTCGCCGTAGACCTCGAGGGTCGACTCGACGGCCTCGGGGTTCTCCTTGAGGTACTTCTTGGTGGTGTAGATGAAGACCGGGTTGAGGTAACCGAAGTCGTCACCGTCGGCGATGGCACGGCCGACTCCCTCGATCTCCGCCGACGCGGCGGACGGGTCGTAGGTGACCCAGCCGTCGACGCCGCCGCCGGCGAGGGTGGAGAGCGCGGCGTCGTTCTGCAGGCTGACGTACTCGACGTCGGCGACCTTGAGGCCGGCGGAGTTCAGCGACTGGACCACGGCGATGTTCGGGGAGGCCGAGTAGGAGGCGACCTTCTTGCCCTTGAGCTGGGAGATCTCGGTGACCTTCGAGGACTCCGGGACCACGACGCGGGTGGTCTGGGGGCTGATCTCGGAGGAGGCCAGGATGACGACGTCCTCGACGTCCACCAGGTTGGCCGGGTCGAAACCGATGACGGCGATGTCGGCGTTGCCGCTGCGCAGGGCAGCGATCGCGTCGTTGGCCGAGCCGATCGGGTTGACGGTCGGGGCGTCGTCGGTGTCGAACTCGTCGGCGAAGTAGCCCTGCTCGAGCGCGACCGGGATGTAGGGGTAGGCGGTGACGGTGGCGATGCGCGGCAGCGAGGTGCCCTCGGCGTCGTCGTCGGAACCGCAGGCGGTGAGGGCCAGGGAGGTCGCCGCGAGGACGGCGAGGCCGGCGGTGGCACGGCGGAGGCCGGAACGTCGAGCGGTGGGGCGCTGGAAGGTCTTCATGGGGGGATCACTTTCCGTGGGAGTGGGACTCGAGGAACTGCTCCAGGAGCAGGGAGCGAAGCTCGGCGAACTCCGGTGAGGTGCGTTCGCGGGGGTAGGGCAGGTCGATGTCGACGACCTTCTTGATCGAGCCGGGGTGGGCCGACATCACGACGACGCGGTTGGCCAGGACGACGGCCTCGTCGATGTCGTGGGTGACCAGCACCGCGGTGGTGCGCTGCTTCTGCCAGACGTCGATCAGGGCGTCCTGCATCTCGATCCGGGTGAAGGCGTCGAGGGCACCGAAGGGCTCGTCCATCAGCAGGACGTCGGGCTCGGGGACGAGCGCACGGGCGATCGCGGTGCGCTGAGCCATGCCTCCGGAGAGCTGGTGCGGGTGGGCGTCGCGGAACTTCTCCAGGTGCATCAGCTTCAGCATCTGCTCCAGGCGGGCCTCCTGCTCCTCGGCGGTGCCGGTGGCGCCGAAGAGCATGTTCTTGCCGACCGTGAGCCACGGCAGCAGCCGGTGCTCCTGGAACACGACGCCGCGCTGACGGCTCGGGCCCTTGATCGGTTCGCCGCCGGCGAGGATCGTGCCGTCGTAGTCGGTGTCGAGACCGGCCAGGGCACGCAGCAGGGTGGACTTCCCGCAGCCCGAGGGGCCGATCAGGACGATGAACTCCCCGGCCTCGATCTCGAGGTCGACGTCGGTGACGGCGAGGGTGGACCCGAACGAACGGCTGACGCCGGACAGGGTGAGGTCGACGGTCATCTCACATCTCCTTGGCGAGGTTGTCGCGCCAGCCCAGGAGGCGGCGCTCGAGTGCACGGACGAACACGTCGACGAGCTTGCCGACGACGGCGAAGACGACGAGGGCGGCGATCACGATGTCGACGCGGACGAACTCACGGCCCTGCTGCATCCAGAAGCCGATGCCCGAGGAGGCGCCGTTGAGTTCGGCGATCACGAGGGCGAGCCAGGCGACACCGAGGGAGAGACGGATGCCGTGGAGGACCTGCGGCATCGCGGCCGGGAACACGATCCGGCGTGCCATCTGCAGCGGCGAGAGCTCATAGACGCGGCCGACCTCGATCAGCTTGCGGTCGATGTCGCGGATGCCGGCGAACGTCGAGAGGTAGATGTTGAAGAAGGCGCCGTAGGCGATCAGGATGATCTTGGGCTGCTCACCGATGCCGAACCACACGATGAAGAGCGGCACGAGACCCATCAGTGGGATCGTGCGGAGCATCTGCAGGGTGGAGTCGAGCATCCGCTCGGAGAAGCGCGACAGGCCGGTGAGTGCACCCAGGACGAGGCCGAGGACGCCACCGATCAGGAATCCGAGGATCCAGCGGCGCACGCTCATGCCGAGGTTGTCCCAGAACTCGCCATCACGCATGGACTCCCACAGCGTCTGCGCCACCTGGACGGGCGAGGAGAGCAGCGTGGGGTTGATCCAGCCGGCCTCGTAGGCGACGTGCCAGAGCACGAGGAAGGCGACGGGCACGATCCAGCCCAGCGGCATGCGCTGGGCGAGGCTGGGCCTACGACGCTTCGTGGTCCGCGCGGGGGCGGTGTCGTCGATGACGCTCATGGGTCAAGGTCTCCTGGGGGCACGCCCGGGTTCGGGCGAGGGGGCGGGAAGTCGGCCCGACGACGTCGCGTCGGGCCGACCGGTTCCGAGATGAACAGGTCAGAAGGCGAGCAGGTTCTCGCGCAGCTGGGTCGAGGAGTACTCGGTGCGGGTGAGTCCGCGGCGCTGGAGGACGGGGACGAGGCCCTCGGTGATCTCCATGATGTAGCGACGGGTGGTGCCGACACCGTGGGGCGAGATCAGGAAGCCGTCGCCGCCGACCTCGTTGACGATCTCCTCGAGACGGTCCGCGACCTCGTCGAAGGTACCGACGACCTCCGGCGGGATCGGGAAGCGCCAGAAGTCGAAGGCGACCTGACGCAGGGTGCGGCCGTTCGCCCGGGCGACGAACTTCTCCAGGTGGGAGATGTGACCGCGGGTGTGCAGGCCGTCGAGGAGCTCCTGGGTGAGCGGCTCGTCCAGCGGGAGGCCGGAGATGTCGACGCCCATGCGCTTGGCGTGGTCGGCGAGCTCGCGCTCGATGTTGGCGTGGGCGTGCTCGGTGATCTCGGCGAGCTTGGCCTCGACCTCGGCCTTGGTCGCGGCGACGACGGGGTTGATCAGGAAGAGGATCTTGCAGTCGTCGGGGTTGCGGCCGTGCTTCTCCATCAGGGAGCGCACGGTGTCGCGGTAGGTCTTCATGCCCTCGACGGTGGCGGCGACACCGACGATGGTGTCGGCGTGCTTGGCGGCGAGCTCGAGGCCGCCGGCCGAGGCGCCGGCCTGGGCGATCACGGGGGTGCCCTGCGGGGTCGGGCCGGAGACCAGCGCGCCCTTGGACTTGTAGTACTCGCCCTCGAAGTCGACGACGTGGACCTTGGACGGGTCGGCGAAGACACCGTTCTCGACGTCGTCGACGATCGCGTCGGGCTCCCAGGAGTTCCAGAGCTGCTTGACGACGTCGACGAACTCGCCGGCCTGCTTGTAGCGCTCCTCGGGCTCGAGCAGCTGGTCCTTGCCGAAGCCCCGGATCGCACCGTCGGAGGTGCCGGTGACGACGTTCCATGCACCGCGACCCTGCGAGAGGAGGTCGAGGGTGGCGACCTGACGCGCGAGCAGGTAGGGCTCGAACGCGAAGGTCGGCAGGGTCGGGACGACGCCGATGTGGGAGGTGGCATGGGCGACGACGGGGGTCAGCACCATCGTGTCGAGACGCGGCACGGAGATGGCCTGCTCGACGTAGATGTCGGTGGTGCCCTTCCAGTAGTCCGGCACGTAGTACAGGTCCTCGTAGAGGACGTAGTCGAACTTGGCCCGCTCGAGGGCTCGGGCGCAGTCGATGTGGAAGTCCGGCTTCGACCACTCCTTGCCGATGGATCCCGCCCAGGGGCTGTGCCAGGCCTGGGCGCTGGAGCCCTGCATGAAGTAAGCGAGGTGGAACATCGAATGCCTCCGAACGTGCGAGTGGGGGGAGCAGGCGGGGGGTCCTGCAGGATCGACATTCATTAACTTCAATGTCGATCAGTTCACAACAATTAATACACTAACTGTTGAAGGATGTAACTTTTCAACCACCCCCCACTTGGGGGCCCTGACGTCACACCTGGTGTCGTGCCTCGTGAGCCGTCAGGCCCCGCTCCCCACCCCTTCCCGGAGGTATTCCGATGTCGACCCACGCCTGGGACCAGATCACCGTCGAGCAGCTGCGACGCAACGGCGGACGCAAGTGGATGGAGTTCCCCGACAAGATCGGTGCCTTCGTCGCGGAGATGGACTTCGGCACCGCCCCCGAGGTCGCGGACGCGATCCAGGACGCCGTGGGACGTCACCACTTCGGCTATGCCCCGTCGAAGGCGCACGCCGACCTGGCCGACGCGCTCGCAGGCTGGGTGGGTCGCGAGTTCGACTGGACCGTCTCCCCCGACGCCGTGGTCAGCGTCGGCGACGTGCTCTCCGCGTTCGCGGCCGTGATCGAGAAGTTCACCGCCCCCGGCGCGACGGTGATCCTCCCGACGCCGGCCTACATGCCGTTCCTGATCATTCCGCCGGCCCTGGGCCGCCGCGTCGAGCAGGTCCCGATGTTGCAGGACGCCGAGGGCGCCTGGAGCTACGACTTCGACCGGATCGAGGAGCTCTTCGCCGCCGGTCCGTCGCTGTTCGTGCTCTGCAACCCGCACAACCCGATCGGCAAGGTCGCGACCCGCGCTGAACTGGAGACGATCGCGGCACTGGCCTCGCGTCACGGCGGCCTGGTCTTCTCCGACGAGATCCACGCCGGCATGGTCTACGAGGGCACCCACGTCCCGTTCGCGTCAATCTCGGACGAGGCCGCCGCTGTCTCGATCACGTCGACGTCGGCGTCGAAGGCCTGGAACCTGCCGGGCCTCAAGTGCGCCCAGATCATCGCCACCAACCCCGAGCACGCGAAGGTGCTCAAGGCCGACGAGTACCTGCTGATCGGCGGCGCGGGCCTGCTGGGCGTCGTGGCCAACACCGCCGCCTACAACGGCGACCAGACCTGGCGACGCGACCTCGTGACCTACCTCGACGGCAACCGTCGCGCACTGGCCGAGGCGCTGCGCACCCACGCCCCCGAGATCGTGCACCACTCCCCCGCCGCCACCTACCTGGCCTGGATGGACTGCGCCCCCCTGGGGCTCGGCAACCCCGAGCAGTTCTTCCGCGAGGAGGCCGGGGTCGCGTTGGTGGCCGGCACCCGCTGCGGTACGGGCTACGAGCAGTACGCGCGGATCAACTTCGCCACCCCGCGTCCGGTGCTGCTCGACGCCGTGGAGCGGATGGGAGCGGCGCTGGCAGCGCGGAGCTGACCACACCGGAGCCACGACGGCCTCGCACATCACCATCGAGGGGCGAGGTCGTCTCGCCATGGGACCGGCAGGACGTGGCTGCCGACAGGACTCCACCACGATTCGGACAGAGTTCCACATTCTTCTCCATCGGGAAACGGACCGCGTCTAACCTGTGCCTGCCCGTGCGCCCCGCGCCGAGGGCGTTCTCGGTGCGCCACGGACCATCGAACACTCAACGCTCCCGGAGATGCAATGAACCACTCACCCTCCCACCCTGTCCCGCCCGCCAGAGCTCTCGCCCGGCGATCACTCCTCGCCGGCGCTGCATGGTCTGCCCCCTTGTCGGTGGTCGCCACCCCCAGCCCTGCCTTCGCCACGTCCGCCACGACACTCACGGTCACCAGTCCTGCCGCCGACTTCTCCGAGGACTCGGCGGCGTCGCGCACGCTGACAGCCACCTTGTTCCGCGACGGCGCCGCATGGCCCGGGGAGACCGTGACCTTCACCCTCAGCGCGAGTTCATGGCTCACGCTGGGCACCACACAGGCCGTCACCACCAGCAGCGGCACGGCATCGACCACGATCACGGCGCTCCCCGACGTCGTTCCCACGCCGGGCACTGCCGTGACCGTGACCGCGACCCACGGCACCCGGACGACCTCGTGGGTCGTCACCTACCGCCCGTTCACCGCCCTGGCCACAGGCGGGAGCGCCTCGCACCTGACCGGTCTGGCCGACGGCTGGGTCCACGCGTGGGGAAACAACTACAACGGACAACTCGGCGACGGCACGACCACCCAGCGCAGCGCCCCCGTGGCGTCCCTGCGTGGCGAGATCCCGGACGACGTCACCCTCACCGCCCTCGCGGTGGGTGGGAGCCACTCCCTCGCCCTCGGCTCCGACGGAAACGTGTACGCCTGGGGCGACAACACCTACGGCCAACTCGGTGACTCCACCACGACGAGCCGTCAGACGCCGGTCGCCACCCGCCGCGGAAGCATCCCCGGCGGCGTCGCCGTCACCGCGATCGCCGCGGGCAGGAACCACAGCCTCGCTCTCGGCTCCGACGGCAAGGTGTACGCCTGGGGCCTGAACTCCTCGGTCCAGCTCGGCGACGGCTCCGAGACGCGACGCACCGCGCCCGTCACCACCAGCCGCGGAGCGATACCCGGCGACGCCTCGGTGCTCAGCATCGCTGCGGGAGCGAACCACAGCCTTGCCCTGGCATCCAACGGCAACGTCTACGCATGGGGGTCCAACCTCCGTGGACAGCTCGGCGACTCCACCACGACACAGCGCAGCACCCCGATCGCCACGGGCCGCGGCACCAGACCCACGGGCGTGTCCCTCGTCGCCATCGCTGCCGGCACCTCGCACAACCTGGCGCTGGGCTCCGACGGCGCGGTGTACGCCTGGGGCGACAACTCGTGGGACCAGGTCGCCAACGGGGGCGCCCTGCTGCGCACCAGCCCCGTCACCGCAGCGCGCGGCGCCATTCCCACCTCAACGGCCGTGACCTCGGTGAGCGCCGGCGGCGACAGCAGTTACGTACTGGGCTCGGACGGCCGCGTCTACAGCTGGGGGAAGAACGACGTGGGGCAACTCGGCGACGGCAGCTACTCCTCGCGCCGCGCTCCCGTGGTGGTCTCCCCTGGCGCGATCCCCGAAACCGCCAACGTCGTGACCGTCACCGCCGCAGCGGAGAGCGCCTACGCCGTCACCGACCAAGCACTCACCTACGCGTGGGGCAGCGGTTCCTACGGACGATTGGGCCACTGGACGACGAGCAGCAGTGCCACTCCGGTCAAGGTGACCGCCGTCCCCTGACACTCGACCCTGTCGGTTCGAGGTCTTTCGGAGCCTGCTGCGGCGCCGTCCCGTGCAGCGGGGCAGGCGTCACGTGATCACGACGTTCGGTCGGCGCCCAGCGCCGACCGAACGCGTCACCCGGCTCCCCGGCCTCTTCCCGAGCGCCACTCGCAACACCTGGTCGCGGCAACTCGGCCGCGGCAACTCGGCCGCGGCATGGCACACTTTCCGAGTCAATTTGGATTCCGTCTACCTTGGGGCAGCCCACCCGTGCGATCCCCGTCTTCATCCCCCGCGTCGCCCCCACGGCCCAGAGGCCACGTATGGCGTTCCCTGCTGACCAGCGTCATGGCCACGCTCCTGCTCCTCGGGACGTCACCGTCCGCCCTCGCTGACACGGAGGACGAGGCACCCAAGAAGATGACCGGCGGCATCATGTTCAGCACCACGCCCCAGAGTGACTCCGGGACCGTGCGACTGGACTCCCTCGTCCGGCTGACTTACGGCATGACCCCCTGGGACGCAAGGCCGGAGGTCAAGCTCTGGGCGTCGAGAGGAGCGGAATACACGCAGATTCGGTTCCAGAACGCTTGGCGGCCCCGCCTGGACGACGCGGGGCTCTTTCTGAAGGCCACTCTCGACGCCACGCACCCCGGCTACGTCCCGCTGCCCACCGCGACTGATTTCGCGCGCGTGCAGAACCCGCCGGCGCCGATCCTTTCCGGCGTCGTCGGTGACCACGAGGTGCTCCCCGGTGGTGTCCTGACCACCGCCGTTCCCCAGTCCCTCCTGGACGCATTCCCTGACGCGGCCGTGACCTGGGAATGGCAGGGCATGAGTTCGACGAGCAACTCCAGCGGAGTCGTCGGCCCCGAACTCCTCGGCCGCAAGCTCTCCGTCCGCTACACCCTGACGAGCCCTACCCAGGGACAGGCCACGTCGGACTGGTCCCGCGTGACACCGGTGGTCGCGGAGCCCACGAGCCCCGTCTCGCTCCTCGTGAACGGCCAGGAACCAAAGGCCGCCAAGTACCCGGGCCTGCGCACTGTCCCCGACACCCGCCACGAGGCCGTGCTCCACGACTTGGGCCCGGACGACGAGGTCACGTACAGGTGGGACCTGGTGGACGAACTCAACGGGACCGAGACGTTCGCCTCCGACACCGCATCCCTCACCATCGGTGACTGGTGGGGCTTGGGCGTGCGCCTCACCGTACGCGTGAAGAACCCTGCCTACCGTGAGGCCGTGTTCACCCACTGGCTGTGGGTGGCAAAGTCCATCTGCTGGCCGAGCCCGAACCGGACGGAATCGTGCCCGGATCCCGCACCTACCGCCTCCCGATCACCGACATCGCGGGCCCCGTCGACTGGACCCAGGGCGGCCTGCTGCGGGCCCACTTCGACAGAGTCGGGGGCCCGGCGGTTCCGCGGGGGGCCACACCGGAAGAGATCGTCCTGGGCCCGGAAGCCGAAGGGCGCGAGGTGTGGGTCATCGTCGAGGCGCCCATCTTCGACAACCGGTACTACTCCCGGATCGAGGTCTGGGTCAAGATCGGGGTGGTGAGGACCCCCGAAATTCCCGGGGTCTCCCCCATGATCACC
Organism: Nocardioides yefusunii; assembly: GCF_004014875.1. NCBI lineage: Bacteria > Bacillati > Actinomycetota > Actinomycetes > Propionibacteriales > Nocardioidaceae > Nocardioides > Nocardioides yefusunii. The sequence goes on from NZ_CP034929.1 coordinate 1,941,378, forward strand.
GGTGAACCCCGCGTCGGGAACACCCTCTCCCTCACCGTCGACCACGACGCACTCGACGACGACGTCGCCACCACCACCGCCATCACCTGGTACGCCAACGGCGACAAGGTCACCACCGGCGACACCCTCGAAGTCACCGACGCGATGCGCGGCAAGACCATCACGGTCGCCTACACCGTCACCGCACCCGGATACGTCACCCACACCAGCGACACCATCACCATCGGCGCCGTTCCCGAACTGCGTGCCATCACTGGCGTGACCCACAAGGTCACCGGCGACCCCCGCGTCGGAAAGACCCTCACCCTGACGGTCGACCACGACGCACTCGACGACAACGTCGACGCGGACGTGAACATCACCTGGTACGCCAACGGCACCAAGATCGACACCGGTAACAGCCTTGAGGTCACCGACGCACTGCGCGGCAAGACCATCACCGTCGGCTACACCATCACCGCACCCGAACACATCACCTACACCAGCGGCACCATCGAGATCGGTGCCGTGCCAGTGGCCCCGAAACCTGCGCTGGGCTCGGTCACCGGAGCAAAGCTTCGCATCACCGGCAAGACTCAGGTCGGCGCTCGCCTGACCGCATCGTTCACCTCAACCCCGAAGGTGAAGGTCTCCATCGTGTGGACACGCGGCACCAAGATCGTTGGCCGTGGCACCTCCTACACAGTCAAGGCCGCCGATGCCGGGGCGCGCCTCAAGGCCACCGCCACCGTCGAGCAGTCCGGGTACCGAGCCCAGAAGGTGTCGACGACCACGTCGACCGTGACTGCGCCCGTTTCACTGAAGCTCTCCTCGACCACGATCAGGCGCAGCGCGAAGCAGACGATCACCATCGGAAACGTCGCCAAGGGCGAGACCGTGACCGTCCGGATCAACGGCGAAACCCTCGCCCAGGTCAAGGTCCGCGGCGACGGGAACCTGACCACGGTGCGCGTCGCCGAGAGGAACCGAGCGACGGTCACGGTGAAGCGGTCCGGCGGGAAGGGATTCAAGGTCACCTTCCAAGTTGCTGCCAAGAAGGCCACAGGGAACGTGACCGCGACGGTCTCCGGCCGTCCGACAGCACGGGCCGCCTACAGGGTCAGCTGACCTGGCCCGAGTTCTCTCCGCCTGAGGAGAGATCCACAGATACCGCACGCAGCATGCCCCGGGAGAGGAACCCCTCTCCCGGGGCATGCTGCGTCTGCGCCCTCCAAGCGAAGGGCCACGTCCCGCACGACGTCCAGCAACAACCCGCAACCGCTTCGTCTCGTGTGCGCACGACTTCCACGGCCCAGCCGGTGCGCAAGGCCCCGTACACCGAGGAATGGCCGGAAAACCAGAACAGGCTCCGGCCAGCGTTTCCGCTGGCCGGAGCCTGTGTTCGGTCGGGCTGACAGGATTTGAACCTGCGACCCCCTGACCCCCAGGCGTCCAGACGACACCGACGAGGCCAGATTCCGCATGACTCCGGGCCTCAGATCATGCAGAGCGCGTCACGAGATGCATGGTTTGTATGGTTCTGGTCCCCGTCTGGTCCCCCTCGCAGGGGACTCAGAAGAGTTTTCTTGGGTGTCTCCTACGCTGACTTCTCCTTAGGACCGCGTCGCGCGGCGAGCGGCTACTTGACCCAGTCAAGGGGCGAGTGCTCCCGCGCGCTTGGGACTGCTGCACGATCAGGTGACAGTGTGACCTGCCCCACCGAAAGGGTTCCAGTGGTGGTGGCTAAGTGACGGCCTTTCCGAGAGGCTGAACACCATGCCGAGTGCGTATCCAGCCGAGTTTCGCGCCAGGGCGATCGCTCTGGTCCGGGCCGGCAAACCCCAGAAGCAAATCGCTCATGATCTCGACATCCATCCCGTCACCTTGTCGAAGTGGATGCGGCAAGACCGCATCGACCGCGGCGAGATCGACGGACTGGCCACCGTTGAGTCGGCTGAGCTACGAGCGGCCCGACGCCGGATCAAGGAACTCGAGACCGAGCTGCACATCGTGCGCCAGGCCGCGAAGCTCCTCGGGGAGGACCGACCCCGCCCAAAAGGATCTACCCCGTGATCGACCACCTCGCCCTGACGGGTGTTCCGGTCGATCACAGTTGCCGCGTGCTGGGCGTGACGCGACAGAACTACTACAAGCACAAGCGGACTCCGACCACCCCGACGCGCCTTCGCCGTGAGTGGCTCACCGGTCTCATTCGGGAGGTCCACGTCGCGTCCCGAGGCACGTACGGCTACCGCCGAATCCACGCCGAACTGACTCTGGGGATGGGTATCACGGTGTGTGAACGCACGGTGTGGCAGTTGATGAGTCTGGCGGGGATCTACGGGCTGCCAGGCCCTTCCCGGGCGAAGCGCCTGCGCGGTGTGGCGACAGCCGATGATCTGGTGAACCGGAAGTTCCACCGAGTCCGCCCCAACGAGCTGTGGGTCACCGACATCACCCAACACCGCACACGGGAAGGGTGGGTCTATTGCGCGGCCGTCCTCGACGCGTACAGCCGCCGGATCGTGGGCTGGTCCATCGATTCCAAACAAGACTCCACGCTCGTAGTCAACGCACTCGACATGGCCATCCGAAACCGGCGTCCGACACCTGGAGGGATCGTGCATGCGGACCATGGGACCCAGTTCACCTCGTGGGTGTTTGGCGAGAAGATCCGTTCCGCGGGGCTGCTGCCCTCGTTCGGCACGGTGGGCGATGGGCTGGACAACGCCATGATGGAGAGCTTCTGGTCATCGATGCAGATCGAGTTGTTGAACCGAAAGAAATGGAAGACCAGGGTCGAACTCGCGAACGCGATCTTCGACTACATCGAGATCTTCCACAACCGCCAACGGCGCCACTCAGCGCTGGGCTACCGTACCCCGATCGAGTTCGAACTATCGTCAGATACCGACACCAAAACTGCTGCCAGTTAGCCACCGGCACTGGAACCCAAAAGGTGGGGCAGGTCATTGGTGTCACCTATCCGTGCAGCAGTCCCTTTTTCGCATGGTTTCCCCCTTCAAGAGGCGTCCATTGGGGACGCCTTCATAGCCGGGGGAAACTTAGCCAGAGTCTAGTGACGTGTCAGAATCTTTCCTTTTTTAGGCGAGTCGATTGTTTCACCTGGGCGGATCGTGCTAGGGAGTGATCGCTCGCCACCTTCGCGATCCCTTGCGCCTCCTGGATCAACGTTCTCCAACCGCTGTTGAAGCCGTGCCTTTGCGCGCTCGGCGCGCTTACGCGCTGCGCTGGCGCGAATTCCTAGGACGCCGGCGGCTTCGGTGAGTGGTAAGCCGTCCCAGTACACAAGCATGAGAAGTTCGCGGTCGGCAGGGCGCAGACCCGACACCAACTCAGCACCCCTGGTGTGGACCGGAGGGACGTCCTCGCGCAGAAGTGTTTTCAGGCCCGCAGACAGTTCATGACGCCGCAGTTCGCCGCGCCGGTAGTTCGCAAGGACCCCTCGCGCAACCGAGTACAGCCACCGTTTGGCTGCGATGGTGTCGGCAGGGACATCGTCGATCCTTCTCCACGCGATGACGAACACTTCGGAGACCAAGTCCGCCGCGTCTGCCCGGATTGACGTGCGGCGCGTGAAGTAGTTGAGAAGAGCACTTCCAAGAGGCACGACGTTCGTTTCGAACAGTTGCTGCCGCGATTTCCTCTGCGCGCCGCGCATCAACGAACACCTCGTACGACGTCCTGAACGATTATTCTGTCGCAAGAAGCCGAGACGAACTCGCGAGCCACGGGGAGGGGATCCCCACCCGCTGTGAACTGCTTGATGGTGCTGAGGAGCGGGTCGTCGTCCAAGGCTTCGGCCGCAGGCAGGTTCAGTGCCGCACTCAACGCTGTGCGGGCCTCATCCTGTCCAGACAAGTGATTGTCAGCGACGCGTACGAGGTAGGCGGACATCCACGCGCAACCGTTCAAGACCAACACTTCGCGGTCCAGATCGTCCGAGGGAATAGCGTCCGGTCGCGCAGCGCCTGCTTCAACGTGCACGTCAACAAACGTTGACGTCTTGGAACCCTCAGGCCAGCTGTGCGCGTCGATGCGCTTCTGCCACTCGGGGCCCCAAGATTCCGTGAGAACGAGAGGAGCCGTGCCGATGTAGCCACTGAAAAGGCCAAGTCCAGATGCGGCTGCCGCTGCTGTACCGCCCACACCTAGAGCTACGGCTGCAGCCAGGGCTACGGGTCGTCGAGCCACGCGGGCAGGTCTCCTCGCTGTCTGCTCCTCCAACATCACCAGGTGGCCCAGGCGACGCAGTTCGGATACGACTCGCTCGTCACTCGACCAGTCAGTCATCCCATGTTCTGACATGACCACACCGATCGGGTCCTCGTTCTGCGACCCGCCACTGTGGTGCTGATGCGTGTTCATACCCGTACTAAGTCAGCGGACGACCCGAATGTGACAGATGCACTGAAATATCTTCTCCCACTATCAGTCCAGCACTCCACAACGCGGGGTCACCGGGACCCGCCCGTACGCACCGTCCGTTCTCGGCTTGTTCTCTGGCCCAGTGACGGCGCCTACTCGCTCGACTGCAACGACGCTGACACTCAGACCCGGTTCCGGTTCCCATTCGTCACTGAGTGAAGGGCCCAGGTCTGATCACGCCCAGGCATGTTCCGTGAACCAGCCCCTGCCGGTCGAATACTCAGACCAGCGCTGCACCGTGAATCCATTCCCTTGAGCCATCGGACTCGTGGCGTGAAGTCACGGTTGTGCCGAAACATCAGCGCCACCCAGTGCTGGGCGCGCGGCAGGCGCAGATCCCGGCCAGAGGGCCTGCTGCACAATCAGGTGCGTTGGTCGCAGCTTCCGCTTATGACGCCGCTGAGGCTTCAACTGGCTAGCCACGCTCGCCGGTCGAGGATCCCCTCGGTACGCGGCAAGGCGTCCCCGACCGCCGGATCGCCGAGGTGTTCGCGCAGCAGTGCTTCGGCTGCTTTGGCGCCCTGCGAGGCGTCCAGAGTTGCCGCCAGATCCAGCCATGACGCTTCGCCGTGCGGGTTCGCCTCGCGGGCGATCTCGGCAGCCCAGCGTGCTGTGTCGATGTCTCCCCCAGCTAGTGCATGGTTGGCGACAATGTGAGCAACGTCCTCGATGGCGCAGGTCATGACGTCGTCCAGGCGTTGGCCCCGGAAGAGCCAGGGGTAGCGGCGATCGGTGGCGGACTCGAACGGTGCGCCGTCGACCAGCGACAGAGCCAAAAGCAGGTCATCCTGCCCTGCCTGTCCGCCGCGCTTCATCGCCCGGAACCTGAGCCGGCGGAACAGGTCGGCGTCGACCAGGACGCCGCCGGGGCCGCAGTCGAGTTCGTAGGTGGGGTTACCGCGTCGTGCCCCTTCGGTCTTGCTGGCGTCAGGCAGCCAGTCACTCCCGTCAGGTCGATGGCCGAGGACGTGGCGGGCGTCGGTCGCCCGGTTCTGCACGGTGCGTTGTGTCTGCCACCCGAACACAGCGGCTGCTGCCTCACCAGTGACCCCGCGGTCGCGACATGCCAGGAACGCGATGAACGACGTCGTCCCAGCCAGGTTGCTCAACGATGAGGTGTCACCGCCCTGGGCAGCCGTCACCATCACCGGACCCAACAGCCGCACCTTCGGACGGTGCGCATCAGGGTCGAACCACGCCGCCAGATCCGCGGCCAGATCCGGATCGATCTCCTCGAGCGCTTCGGCAGCTTCGGCGCTCACGCTCGGCGCCACCTCAGCGAGGTCTTCGGTGGTGGTGGCGGCTCGGGACAGGTAGGTCTCGTCGACGTCCGGCAGCAGCGAAGCAGCGCTGATCGTGTCGCCGGTGCGCTCGGTACGGAACTCGTCGAGCAGGCTCCCGTCGACCTTCGCGTACCCCGCCAACACTCCATCGGAAGTGTCGTCAGGGACAGGGCCGTCGCTGCACATCCGGGTGACGCTGAGCAGATCAGCCATCGCCTCGGCCTGGTCAGCCGTCATCGCCATCGCGGTGAGGGCCACGTTCCAGCGAGGCACGTAGGCGATCCCGTCCTCAGAGACCACGATCTGCGGTGCAGTGGGGTCGTGGTGGATCACCACGGCACGGCTACGTGCCACCGGCGACAACCGCGAACGCAACTCCTCACCGGTCTCCGCTGAGACCACCACGACCAGAGGATGCGTGGAATCCAGGACCTGACCGGTGACACGACGAGCCAGAACATCGGCCTGCAGCGCGACCGTTGCTTCCTCGATGTCGTGGGTGACCGCACGCACCCGTGCAGCGGCTTGCTCAGGGGTGGCGGTACGCAACCGAGCAGGATTCATCTGGACGGTCTCAGAGAGACCCTCACTAACAAGCACCTCGGTGCCCTCAGCCCACGCATTCACCGCCAACTCAGCCACGACGAACCGGACCAGAGCCGCGGCCTGCGCGCTGTCACCTGACACCCCGACGTCACCCAGCGCCTCCAGATCGAGGAGCCAGGTCCGTCCAGCGGAGTCCCGACCGACCGTCACCAGCGCCGGGTACGGCGCCGGTTGGGAGTCCAAGGACTCGTCCAAGTACGTCTCGCGGGACAGCGCCCACGAGGTGTTGTCGACGCTGCCGATCCACCCCTCTGGCGCAGGTGCACTCGCTGGTTCGTCGAGCAACACCGTGAGTTCCTCGGCACTGAGAATGACCGCGGCCAGCAACGGAAGCGCGGTGCCCCGAGCGTGAGAGACAGCCGCGATGTGGCGCAGAGCCCGGTCGACGAACTCGGCGTCGACCTGGGCCTCAACGCCTTCGAGAACGACCGACTCCTCCCGCTCCCCCACCACCGGTGGGGTGGGAGCGATGGCCCGTCCGATCCCCCGCTGTTTGAACTGGCGACGACGGTTGCGCACCACCATCACGAACGCACCAGCAGCCAGACACGTGGCAGTGGCCAGCAATGCCCGGAGCGCGAGCAGATCAGTTCTCTGCTCAGCGGGGTCGTCCGACGTCGAAGCAGCCTCCTGCGGTTCGTCCTGTGGAGAGTCGACCTCGGTCGTCTGCACCTTTGCCGCCTCAACCGAGGGCGCCTCGGTCTGCGGAGCTGGTGCCGGCTGCTGCGAGGTCTGCTCCTCAGGCCCGGCAACATCTGGATGCGGCACACGGGGTGCGGGCGTGGGCGGCGCCGGAACGGCCACCTCCGCTGCGTCAGCACCGGGGATTCGGACGGTCCAGCCAGGCTGGATGAGATCGGGATCGGTGAGCCGTGCGCCTCCAGGCTGGATCACCCCAGCGGTCGCCTCGGCCAACAGCGGGTACGCCTGGGCATCGCCCAGATGCTCGTGAGCGAGGGAGGAGAGGGAGTCGCCGGGCCGGACAGTGACCTCATGGGGGACGTTGGAGCGTGCCTCCCCAGGTACCCGTAAAACCCAGCCCGGCTGGATCGGTGCGGCAGCCGAGAACCGTGTCCCGTCGGACATCTCCTGGCCCTCGTTCAGGTCGGCGATCTCGCCCCAGCGTTCACCGTCGCCCAGCACTCGTTCAGCGATGGACCACAAGGAGTCCAGACGCATCACGGTCACCTCGTCCGTTGAGGTCACGGGAGCTGAGTCACGCACAAGCTGCTCGATCGCCACCGCTGATGTGCTCCCCCCCCGGGTCATCTACCGGGACAGGGACGGGAGCTCCCTGAACGGCCCTCCTGGTTGGAACAGACGTACCGCCGAGCCGGCGACCCTGTGGACCCTGATCGAGGACATCTTCAACGCTGGGGATACTACGCCCACGCCATCGCCCGATGGGAACACACCACAGGACGAGCAGCCCCCGCACCAGCGCTCCTGAACGACGCCACCAGTCCGCGGGCCAGCACCGGAGTTCGTGGAATGGCTCATGGGACTGTCAGCTGGCTGGATCACAGGCGAGGGACACGACCTGACGTCAAACCAGCAGATCACCGCACTGGGCAACGGTGTATTGCCATTGCAGGCAGTGACCGCCATCAGCAGCCTTCTCTTCTGATGTCACTGCATCGATCCGGTTCGCTGTTCACAATCCTAGTCATACCGGCCTTCAATCGGCCGCGGTCGTCGTAGGCCGGCACTGTCCGGTCGCTGGGCGCGGAAACCCGCAGGACGTGCCAGAAGTTCTGATTTCGCATGTCACGTTTCTGGCTGTGCCGGACATTCCAAGGGTGAGCATCCGTTCCTGAGGAGGTCCCATGCCCACCCCTGACCTTGAATGTTTCTTGGTCCCGCCCGTCCCAAGCACCGCCAGTGCCGCCGAACAGAGTCCCTTGGGAAGTCGATGGGTACCGGACACTTGCCGCCAACTTGCTGTCCTTCTCCAACGGTTGGCCTGGCCACAGCCGATGATGGTGTCAGTTCGGTGAGGCGCCGTGTCGTGTTCTGTGTATTGGCAGGTCTGTTCGCGCTGACGGCCTGTACATCGGAGACCAAGGGTCCTGAGGCGAGCAATTCGGTCGATCCTTCCAGTCTTTACGGTTCGCCGGAGAGCCCCCAGACTCCCGGTGGCTCCGGATCTCTTCCGGCGTTGTCTGATGACGATCAGATCCCACCGGGGGAAAATGGGGAACTTGTCCCAGGGGTATATGCCCTTCTTGGTGAGATGACTCCTGAGCAGAAGTTGGTGGTCGACACGGCTTCCTATTTGAAGGTCAAACAGTGCATGAAGGATCAAGGTTTTACGTTCCTCGATCCGGCGCCAAAGCTTGAGGTGCAGAAGCGATCTGCGGTCCTGTTTGATGGCTACATCGGCATCCTCGATGCCGACTACGCCAAGGGCTACGGCTATCAACTCAATCCGAGCAGCATCGGCATGGAGGATGAACGTCAAGCCCAGAGCGGGCAGAAGTATCCGAGCGCCGAGTACGAGTTCGCGCTGAAAGTGGCCGGAGACGGCGGGTGCCTCGGACAGACAGAAAAACTCATCGATAAGAACCGGCCGAGCGAGGACGAGAGCACCCCGATCCTGGGCAAAATCTACGAAACGTCTTTGACAGCGACCTATGCCGACGCTGACTACAAGAGGGCGCTGAAGCTCTGGTCGACGTGTATGCGTTCAGCCGGATTCAACTACGCAACTCCAGCAGAAGCATTCGGTGCTTTCGACGGGTTCACGTTGACCGATGCAGTCCCCGACCCGCCAGCAGTTGAGACCAAGACTGCGGTGGCGGATGTGGAGTGCAAGCGTTCGAGCCGCCTGGCTGATGTGTTCAGGAGTGTGTTTTGGGATCACCAGGTTGCCATGGCGGAGAAGAATCGTCCGACGCTGAAGGTACTGGAAGAGGTCAACGCACAGTTGCTGCGCAACGCGCAGCAGATCATCAAAGAACTCGGCTGACAGCAACGTGATGTTTCCGAAGATCACATGGTGGAAGAACCGCAACGATTCCAGCCCTTCGACGTCCCAGCCTTCCACCCCGGATGCGCAGGCAGCGCGGATGCCCGGACGAGGATGGCTGACGGCGCTGGTGATCGTGGCAGTGGCGGCGACCGCTGGCGGTTGGGTCGCTGGGCAGTCGATGCTCTCACCTCGGGAGATGGCAGCACGGTCGCAGCCGCCATCGGCAACGATCATCACCGCTGAGGTGGTGTCACAGAAGATCACGAGTGCGGTGGTCGCGCGGGGACGGATTGCTGCGGTCGATGTGGTCAAAGTTGGCCACGGCAGCCTGCTTCCCGGCGACGCTGGTGCTGAGGCCGGGTCTTCGGGCGGGGCCGAAGACGGTGGCGGGGATGGCGTGTTGACCGGCGTCTTCACCTCGATGGGCGACAAGGTCAACCAAGGACAGGCCGTCGTGGAGGTTGATGGGAGACCGGTCATCGTTCTGCAAGGGGCCAAGGCAATGTATCGCGATATCAAGCCGCTGATGAGAGGCCCGGATGTTGAGCAATTGCAACGGTCTTTGACGGCACTGAAGCACTATTCGGGCGCTGTCACGGGCGTGCTCGATGACGCCACCAAGGCTGCCGTGGCTCGGTTGTATAGGCAACTGGACTATCCGGCACCGGTCACCGACGGCGGTGACGGTTCGGACCAGGGCGCTGTTCAGTCCGCGCGGGACTCCTATGAGGATGCCTCCGCGGCATTGGCAGAGCTCAAAGGCCAACGCACCAGGTCCAATGCAGCGTTGGCGGCGCAACTCAAGTCATGGGAGAAGGCGCGCAAAAGCGACACTCCCGATGATGCTGGCGCCAAGCCTGTCTATGAAGGGCCGTCAGAAGCCGAAATCGCTCAGGCCGAGCGTGCGGCCAACCGTGCGAATGAGGCGCTGGGGTTGGAGGTGGCCCGTCGGGGAACGATGGTGCCGCGCAACGAAATCGTGTTCGTTCCACGCCTGCCGGCTTCGGTGACCCAGATCGGCACCAAAACCGGTTATGCCCCGGCCAGCTCGCTGTTCACGCTGAGCCCGACTGCGGTGCAGCTCTCTGCCGACGTCCCCGAAGCCCAAGCGGGTCTTCTCCGCGAGGGTGACCATGTCGAGGTCGACCTGCCGGACGGTTCGGTCACCGGAGTCATTGCCTCCATCGGCAGCACAACAACGCCTGGACAGGTCGTGATCGAGATCTCCACTCCGAAGCCTCTTCCTTTTTCACTGGCAGGGGCCGATGTCAAGGTGACGTTTGTGGCTGCCGCGACACCGGGGACGGTCCTTGCCGTCCCACAGGGAGCGATCAATTCCGACGCAAGTGGGGGGTTGTCGGTGATCGTCCAGGCAGCCGACAAGTCACTCACCCGGATACCCGTCGAGGTCGGTGTTGCTGGGGAGAGCTTGGTCGAGGTCACACCCAAGACCTCGGACGCCCTGCGCGCGGGTGACAAGGTGGTGATCGGCGGATGACCGAACAAGCCACCCATCCTGAGGGCGGCCAGCCTGTCATCGTCTTGGACGCTCTGGAACGGATCTATCCCGGACCAGCGCCAGTCCACGCGGTCCGCCCGGTCGACTTAGTCATTGGTCAAGGAGACTTCGCGGCGATCGTCGGGCCGTCAGGATCAGGAAAGTCCACGCTGCTGAACGTTCTGGGTTTGCTCGACTCACCGACCGCTGGCCGGTACCTGCTGGACGGAATCGACACCGGTCCGTTGCGTCCGGCCCAACGCGCGGCGTTGCGGGGCAGCAAGATCGGCTTTGTGTTCCAGTCCTTCCACCTGCTGGCCAACCGGACGGCACTGGACAATGTTGCCCTGGCGGGGACCTACGCCAAGACACCACGAAAGATCAGGTTGGCCCGCGCAGCCGAGGCCATCGAGATGGTCGGGTTGTCTCACCGGGCCGGATTCATGCCCTCGGTGATGTCCGGCGGGGAACGTCAACGCCTGGCGATCGCCCGCGCATTGGCGTGTCGCCCAGCCGTCCTGCTGTGTGATGAGCCGACCGGGAACCTCGACACCGAGCGGTCCGAAGAGATCTTGGCCCTGTTTGAACAGATGAACGCTGCAGGGTTCACCATCGTCATCGTCACCCACGATGAACAACTCGCTGCTCGCGCCCACCGCCGTATCGAGGTCCGCGACGGCAACGTCCGCGACCTCCCCACATCCGAACCACCGTGCACTGGGCCAGTCGAAGCAGGCAGCCAATGAAACTCCGCAAGAAACGACGTCCACGTCCGTCATCATCCACAACTGTTGGAGTCTCTAGAATCCGGTCGGGCGATGCAGTCCGTGAGGCGGTCTCGACCATCGCGGCACGTCCTGCGCGCTCGATCCTGACGATGTTTGGCACGGTCCTGGGCTGCGCGGCGGTGATCGCGATCCTGGGGCTGACCGACACGGCACGCGGACAGATCACCTCGACGTTCAACGAACTTGAAGCCACCACCGTCACCGTCACCGATGCCCAGTTCGACAAGGCCATGCAAACAGGAACAGCCGCCGATTCGGGGGTCTACTCCTTCCCAGATGACACGGGCATCCGACTCCGGAATCTCAATGGCGTAGCCGATGCAGGGGTATATTTTGCCACCGCGATCGGCGCCGATCCCGTTACCGGGCAGCCGCGGACTATCGCCAAACGCCCCAACATTGACCAGAAGGCTTCGGGCACAGGGGCGGCCCTTGTCGCGTGGGCTGTCGAGGGCGGCACGCTCACCGCGGCCAACACCCAACTGGCCTCGGGCGTACTTTTTGACGATTTCCACACACTGACCGGACAACCCGTGGCTGTGTTGGGGCCCGCCGCAGCGGAGAACCTGGGCATCCCCTCAGTGCTGACCAATCCGACGGTGTTCATCGGCAACGATGCCTACGCGGTCATCGGCATCTTGTCCGACACCGGGACGCTGCCCGAACTGGACAACGCCGTGATGATCCCCGCACCAGTGGCTATTGACCGGTACGGCCGGCCCGAACAAGCCGCCAAAGCCCTGATCCGCACAGACTTGGGTGCTGCGCCTCTGATTGCCCGCCAGGCTCCCTTCGCGTTGGACCATGCGCACCCTGAGCATTTCTCGACCATTGCGCCGCCGAACTGGTCGGTCGTCTCCGACCCAGTCCAGACCTCCATGGGCGGCCTGCTGCTGGCATTAGCCGCCATCGCCTTGGTCATCGGCTGCGTCGCCATTGCCAACACCACCCTAGTTGCGGTGATGGAACGCACCGGAGAAATCGGGCTACGCCAAGCCCTCGGAGCCAAACCCACCCATATCTTGTCTCAGTTCCTCATCGAATCAGTCGTCCTCGGCGGACTGGGCGGCCTCCTCGGCTCAGCAGTCGGGGTGGCCGCTGTGCTGATCGGTTCCATCGCCCAACAATGGACACCAGTCCTGGACCCCTTGCTCCTTCTTTTATCCCCAGCCCTTGGCATCGCCACCGGCGTCATCGCCGGGCTCTACCCCTCCTGGCGCGCCAGCCGAATCCCACCTGCTTCCGCACTCCAAAGAATGTGACATGGCGCTACGCAGCCGGACTCGAGCGGCCTACTGTCAGCTAAGACAGCTTTCTTCCTAGCCAGCGGCGTGTTTGCCATCAGATTCGCCCCGCACGGTCGTGCAGTTTCACAACCCGTTCAGATTTCATGTCACGTTTCTGCCGGAGCCGGACATTACTAGGGTGAACATGACATTTCACGAGGAGACGCCCATGCCAGACATCGACCAACTCTTACGTGAGTCTGCCCCCGAAGTCACTCTCCCTAGCAGCCTTGGCCCAGCCATGGCAGCCACAGTTCGTACCATCACCAGTGGCAGCCGGAAGCGAACCTTCCGACAGGGCCTCCAACGGACCGGCACCAGGTTCGCCGTGGGGGTGGCCGCGTTGAGCCTCGGCGCGATCGCACTTGTTTCTTCGCCTACTTGGTTCGACTCCCCCGCAACCACAGATCAGGCCAACAACTTGATCGACCCCAACGCATCCGACTTCGTGCTGGTGGCCACAAAACTGGCGCCTACCGATCTACCACTTCCCGACGGCGTGGCACTCCAAGATGCCATCGATCAGGTAGTCGATCAGTCAAAGGCCAGCTCCGCACCCTTGGTGGAGTCAAGCATCGCCGCGACATATGTCCGATACGCCCAGTGCCAGTGGATGCGCGTCTGGATCGATAAACAAGTCACGCCAGATGTTGCATCAGCCGCGTTGGAAAGCCTCGGCGATCCCGGTGCTTTCGTCGCTGTGGACGGCGGTGGCGTGCGCCGTCTGGAGAACCATGAAGGAACAGGGGCCTCCCCCGACCGCAACATCGATATGGCCCTCCTACGCAGCCTTTTTGAGGCCGAGTGCACAAACGGGCTGGGCGATGCTCCGAAGGCCGACCATTGAGAAGCCGCGACGAACTCGCCGCCCAGTTCGAGAACCTTGCAACTGACTACAGAGATCGCCTGATGGGATATTTACTCAAACGGGTTTCGTTCGACGACGCCCCAGATTTGGCCGCAGCAACACTGTTAACTGCGTGGCGACGGGCACGGGTGATGCCAACAGACGAGGAACAAGCCTTCTGGTGGCTCCTATCTATCGCTCGCAGAACCACGGCAAACTACCGACGAGGCATCATCCGCCAAAATGCCCTAGCCGATCGGCTTCGCGCAGTTCCCATGTCAGTCCAACCGGCCGTGGACACCGAGGCGCAACTCGTGCTCCGTGATGCCATCGCGAAGCTCTCCGACGACGACCAAGAACTCGTCAAACTCGTCTATTGGGACGGCCTGCCGATCAATGCCGCCGCCACTGTCCTCAGCATCGGCGAAGCGACCGCTCGAAAACGTATGCAACGAGCCCGCAAGAGCCTCCGAGTAACCCTGGAATCGGAGGACGACCAAATCACCCAACGTGCATAGCCAGCCAGCGTTCAAACTGTCCGACCGACAAATGGCTGCGTACATGGTCGCTCCCGCCTCAAGTGCCTTCGTCGTGAACTCGCAAGCTCGCGCAAGGATCTTCGTCACAGATCTCTATTTGATCGGTTTAACCGGCACCGACATCACGTGTCGGTACCAGGAGGTGCCTCAATGCACGGGATCGGAGCCCCCCGCACAGGAGAACTGAGATGCCGTACGTCGTCTACACGCACTCGGAACTTCGTAGAGAAGCACCCGACGCACAGGGCAGCCGCAGCGAACGACTTGCAGCCGCACTGGAGTCACTGGAAGACCGGGGGTGGATGCTGGTTGCAACCCCCACGCTGGCCGACGACGAGGGTTCTCGTTTCGTGTTCCACAAGGGCTGACACTCCCCCACGCACAGCAAGACCCCCGTACAGACAAGGTACGGGGGTCTTGTGCTGTCTACGGTACTTGCTTGCCCCGGAAGCCCGCAGACGCTCGCAGCACCGCTCAGAAGCCCGGAGAACGGCTCTGGCGCACTTCCCCGCCATGACACCGCACCAAGCCCTCAGAACGGCTCACAGCGCGTCTGGCGTGTCACGAGGGGGCAGGAAAGCCGATAACCGGGGAATCCGACATGTGTCATGTGTCATGGCTGTGTCATCTGGTGCCCCGGAAACGCAGCAGAGGCACTCCCTGATTTCTCAGAAAGTGCCTCTGACCTGCATCTTTACTACGTCGGGCTGACAGGATTTGAACCTGCGACCCCCTGACCCCCAGTCAGGTGCGCTACCAAGCTGCGCTACAGCCCGAATGTTTCCTGCGGTTTCCCGTGGCAACAAGAAAAACTTACCTCACAGGCCGCCCGAACAAGAATTCGGGGTCCATCCCCGGCCTCAAGCGGGCGCATCCGCACCCAGACTCACCCAACCAAGGACTCGAGCAGAACCTGGATCGATCCGATCAGCGGCGGCACCGCCAGAACACCCAGGAGCGACGTCCCGATCACCGCGGGCACCAGCCGGCCGGAACGACCGCCCAGGACACCTGTGAGCGTCGCCGCCGCAATGAGGACCCACCAGACCGCCATCATCATCAGCACGAGCGCTCCGATGCCACCTTGAGGGTCGTCGGGGGCATCGACGACGTCGCCGTAGGTCACGACCATGCCGACCGCGTACAAGACCAGCAGTGGGACCCCCACGCCGGCACAGATACGTCCCAAGGTGCGGGGCGTGGTCGAGGGCCCGGCAGCCGGGGCGGTGGACGGGGCGGTGATGTCGGTGTGAGTGCTCATGTGACCAGCCTTCCGCAGCCCGACGCCCTGCTCATGAGCACTCATGCTCAGACGCCTCGCGTTTCTCCCTGGAGTGCTCCGGGAACGACGAGCCTGAGAACGACGCAGGGCGCCGCCCGACGTGAGTCGGACGGCGCCCTACGTGTGCACGGTGCGTGCGGTTGAATCAGGAACGCTTGCGCTTCTCGCGCACGCGCTGCTCGATCTGGATCGGCGTACCGACGAAACCGAAGGTCTCGCGCAGACGACGCTCGATGAAGCGCTCGTAGGCGGCGTCGAGCTTGCCGGAGGTGAACAGCACGAAGTGCGGCGGAGCGGTCGCGACCTGGGTGCCGAAGAGGACCTTCGGCTGCTTGCCGCCACGCACCGGGTGCGGGTGCTCGGAGACGAGACGTCCCAGGAACGTGTTGAGCGCACCGGTGCCCACGCGGGTCTCCCAGCCCTCGAGCGCCTTGTTCAGCGCCGGGACGAGGCGGTCGATGTGCCAACCGGTACGGGCGGTCACGTTGATGCGCGGAGCCCACTGGACCTGAACGAGGTCGCGCTCGATCTCGCGCTCCAGGTAGTAGCGGCGCTCGTCGTCGACGAGGTCCCACTTGTTGAACGCGATCACCAGTGCACGGCCCGCCTCGCGGATCGTCTGGATGATGCGCATGTCCTGCTCGGAGATGGTCTGGCCACCGTCGATGACGAGGACGGCCACCTCGGCGCGGTCGATCGCGGTCGTGGTGCGCAGCGAGGCGTAGTACTCGTGACCCGAGGCTTCCTTGACACGCTTGCGGATGCCCGCGGTGTCGATGAAGCGCCAGGTCTCGCCACCGAGCTCGACCAGCTCGTCGACCGGGTCGACAGTGGTGCCGGCAGCGTTGTCGACCACGACGCGGTTCTCGCCGGCGAGCTTGTTGAGCAGCGACGACTTGCCGACGTTGGGCTTGCCGACGATCGCGATGCGACGCGGACCGCCGACCTCTTCGAAGCCGTGCTCGGGGAGTTCGGGCAGTGCACGCAGGCAGGCGTCCAGCAGGTCGCCGGAGCCACGGCCGTGCAGCGCGGAGATCGGGTAGGGCTCGCCCAGACCGAGGTTCCACAGACCGTAGGCCTCGGCCTCGGTGCGCATGTCGTCCACCTTGTTGGCGGCCAGCACGACCGGCTTGCCGGACTTGCGCAGGACCTTCACGACAGCGGCGTCGGTGTCGGTGATGCCGACGGTGGCGTCGACGACGAAGAGCACGGCGTCAGCCAGCGACACCGCGACCTCGGCCTGGCCGGAGATGGCCTCGGCGAGGCCCTCGGCGTCGGGGTCCCAACCGCCGGTGTCGACGACCGTGAAGATGCGGCCGTTCCAGTTGGCGTCGTAGGAGACACGGTCGCGGGTCACGCCGGGGCGGTCCTCGACGACGGCCTCACGACGGCCGATGATGCGGTTGACGAGCGTCGACTTGCCCACGTTGGGGCGGCCGACGACGGCCAGGACGGGGGTGGGGCCGACGTGAGTGTCGACGTCCGGGGTCTCGGTCATGGTGTTCCTCTGTGTACGAACCCGCTGGGGTACGCGGGTCGGATTCCTACTCCGGGACGGGGCCCGGCAGGTCGCGCCCGGTCAGGGCGCGGGCACGGAAGGCTTCTCCGCGCAGGTGCTGCTTCTTCAACGTCACGGCACCGCCCACGTGTTCCCGGGGTTCCAGGATCGTCGATCTGTTCGACTCTCCAGGGTTCACCGTAGACGATCTTGGGCCGCTGGCCACCGTCCCGGGGACTCCACTCACCCCGTGAGGGCTCGCGTGGGCCGGGAACGTGACCGGGCCCACGTCCGGCGTGGACGTGCGGGTCAGCGGCCGGCGCGTGCTGCCTCGACGAGCTCGAGGACCTGGTCGATGACCTCGTCGAGGGTGAAGAAGGTGGTGTCGATGTGCACCGCACCGTCGGCCATGGTCAGCGGAGCGGTCGTGCGGGTGGAGTCGATCCTGTCGCGGGCCAGCAACGACGCCTCGGTGGCGGCAACGTCGGATCCACCCTCCTCCAGCGCACGACGAGCGGCGCGGGCGGCCGGGTCAGCGGTCAGGTAGAGCTTGACGTCGGCGTCGGGCGCGACGACGGAACCGATGTCGCGGCCCTCGACGACGATGTCGCCGGCACCGATGATCTCGCGCTGCAGCTCGAGCAGACGGGTACGGACCGCGGGAACCGCTGCGACCGGGCTGACGGCCGCGACGACGTCCTCGCCACGGATCGCGACGCTCGCGTCCTCGCCGTCGACGTGGATCGTGGGGTTGCTCGGGTCGGTGCCGGAGACGATCTGGGTGACACCCGCGTGGGCAGCGACGGCGTCGGCGTCGTGGACGTCGACACCGGCCTTCAGCATGCCCAGGGTGATGGCGCGGAACATCGCCCCGGTGTCGAGGTAGCGGAAGCCGAGTCGGGTGGCGACGCCACGCGACGTGCTCGACTTGCCCGAACCCGAGGGTCCGTCGAGGGCGACGACGATGCCGGTGCGGCCGGTGATGGGGGTGTTCTGCTCTGCGCTCACGCGGAGATCCTACGCGGACGCTCCCCCACGACATGGGTCACCGGTGAGGCCCCGCAGTGCGGCTCAGCGGTGCGCGACCCAGTTCTTCGCCGCCAGCGCCTCGAGCAGGGTGTCGGCGTGGGTCTCGTCGACGACGAGTTCCACCAGACCGACGGGACGGCTCGGGTCGTGGTCGATCCGGATGTCCTCGACGCTGATCCGGGTCTCGACGGCGTCAGCGAACAGCGTCGCGAGCTGGCCGGGTTCGTCGGCGATCGTGACCCAGACCGAGGCCATCGGACGGGCCGGACCGCCGTGCTTGCCCGGGATCGCGCGGGTCCCGACGTTGCCGCGGGTCAGGATCTCCTCGAGGCCGCCACGGTCACCGGAACCGATCGCGGTGATCGCGGCGTCGAGCTGCTCGCGCACCTCGCCGAGGAGGTCGAGGACGGCGTCGCGGTTCCCGGTGACGATCTGGGCGTAGAGACGCGGGTCCCCGGCGGCGACACGGGTGACGTCGCGGACGCCCTGGCCCGACAGGTTGAGGTAGGCCTCGGGGGCCTCGGCCAGACGTCCGGCGACGAGGGCGGCCATCAGGTGCGGGACGTGGGAGGTGCGGGCCACGGCCCGGTCGTGCTCGTCGGGCGTGAGCCAGACCGGCACGGCACCGGTGAGCCGGACCAGTTCCTCGACCAGTTCGACGGCGGCGTCGTCGGAGCCCAGGTGCGGGGTGATCGCCCAGGGACGTCCCTCGAAGAGCGCGGCGTGACCGGCGAGCGGCCCGGAACGCTCGGAGCCGGCCATCGGGTGACTGCCGACGTAGCGGGCGGCCTCGGGGTGGTCAGCGACGACGGCGAGCGGGGCGGCCTTGACCGAACCGACGTCGGTGACGACGGTGTCGGTGCCTGCGGTCTCGGTGAGGATCGACGCGATCACCGGGCCGAGGTGGTCCGGCGGGACCGCCACGACCACGACCTGCGCCCGGTCGCCGGGCTGCTTGGCGCGACCGGCGCCGAGACCGGACGCAGTGCGCACGTGCTCGGCAGAGACGTCGCTGAGCAGTACGTCGAGGCCCGCTGCAGTGCAGGCGAGCGCGAGGGAGGTACCGAGAAGACCGGTACCCACCACTTCCACAGGTCCGGTGAGGGTCACGCCGAGAAATCCTAGGCCGTCACCCTCACCGCACCTGACGGGGTACTCAGATCTGGGCAGCGTCGAGCAACACACCGAGCTCGTCGGTGGTGAGCTCGCGGATCTCGCCCAGCGGCAGACGGCCCAGCTTGACCGGACCGAACTGGGTACGCGTCAGGCGGATGACGGGGTGGCCGACCTCGGCGAGCAGGCGACGCACGATGCGGTTGCGACCCTCGTGGATGACCAGCTCGACGATGCTGCGGCCCTTGGCATTACCACGACCGGCCTCGATCACCTTGACCTGCTTGACCTCGACCGGACCGTCCTCGAGGACGACGCCCGCACGGAGCTTCTTCAGGACGTTGGGGAAGACCTCGCCCTCGACCTCGGCGACGTAGGTCTTGTCGACCTCGTAGGACGGGTGCGCCATCTTGTGGGCGAAGTCGCCGTCGTTGGTCAGCAGCAGCAGACCGGTGGTGTCGGTGTCGAGACGACCGACGTGGAAGAGGCGCTCGGGACGGTCCGCGACCAGGTCGCTGATCGTGCGACGACCCTCGGGGTCGCTCATGGTGGAGACGACGCCCCGGGGCTTGTTGAGCACCAGGTAGACGTTGGCGTTGATCGGGGGCAGGCGCTTGCCGTTGACGTGGATGACCGCGGTGGCCGGGTCGACCTTCGTGCCGAGACGGGAGACGACCTCACCGTTGACCTCGACGAGACCGTCGAGCATGAGTTCTTCGCACTTGCGGCGCGAGGCGACACCGGACTTGGCGAGGAGCTTCTGGAGACGGATCTGGCCGTCCTCCTCGAGCTCGATGGTGCGGCGTTCCTCGGGGGTGTTCATGCGGATGCGTCCGTCTCTTCTACGTCGGGGGCTGCGGGGTCGTGCGTGTGCTGGGTGCTGGGGGCGGGTCCTGCCACCGCGGCCAGTTCGTCCTCGACGTCGACCATGTCGGGCAGGTACGGGGCCAGCTCGGGCAGGTCGTCGAGGCTGGTCACCCCGATCCGTTCCAGGAAGTAACTGGTGGTGCGGTACAGGTTCG
This sequence comes from Nocardioides yefusunii, assembly GCF_004014875.1. Lineage (NCBI taxonomy): Bacteria > Bacillati > Actinomycetota > Actinomycetes > Propionibacteriales > Nocardioidaceae > Nocardioides > Nocardioides yefusunii. Next base: position 1,961,568 of record NZ_CP034929.1, read on the forward strand.
CCCCTGAAGTCTCGTCGGTCCCGCACGGTTCCACCAGTCCGCGCGCCAGCAGGGTCCGCATCACGCCGTCGACGTTGACGCCACGGATCGCCGAGATCCGGGCCCGGGAGACCGGCTGCTTGTAGGCGACCACCGACAACGTCTCCAGCGCCGCTTGGGTGAGGCGGGCCTGCTGACCCTCCAGCACGAACGCCTCGACGACGTCGGCGTACTCGGGTCGGGTGTAGAAGCGCCAGCCTCCGGCGACGGGGCGCAGGTCGAAGCCGCGTCCCTGGGCGGTGTACTCCCCCGCCAGAGCACGCAGGGCGGTGGTGACCTCCTCGGGCCCACGGCCCACCGCGTCGGCGAGCGTGGTGGCGTCCAGGGGCTGGTCGGCGACCATCAGGACGGCTTCCAGGGCTGCCCGGAAACGGGAGTCGTCAGAGGGCTGCACGAGGTTCCTCCGGATCGTGGTCGGCGTGGTCGGTACGCGCGGTGCCGTCGAACTCGTCGACACCGGAGAGGTCTGCTGGCGTGGCGCTCTCCCCCACCCAGGTGACGCGGAGTTCGCCCATCGGGGTCGTCTGGTCGAAGGCGAGCACGGCGTCGCGGAACAGTTCCAGCAGCGCCAGGAACCGCGCCACGGTCGTGAGCGTGTCCTCGGCGTCCGCGCAGAGTTCGGCGAAGGTCAGGGTGCCGTGCTCGCGGAGCCGGTCGGCAACGAGCTCGGCCTGGTCACGCACTGAGACGTGCGGTGCGTGCACGTGCGCGGTCGGGATCTGCGGGGCCAACTTGGGTGTGAGTGCCTTGGCTGCCATCGCCGCGAACTGCTCCAGCCCGACCCCGATGAGGACGTCCGGCAGCAGGTTCGCGAACCGTTCCTCCAGCCCGACGGCGCGCGGGTAGCGCAGTGCCTCCGATCCCAGACGCTGCTCCAGCACACCGGCGACCTCCTTGAAGGCGCGGTACTGCAGCAGGCGGGCGAAGAGCAGGTCCTTGGCCTCCAGGAGCGCCAGGTCCTCGTCGTCCTCCACCTCGGCCTGGGGCAGCAGGCGGGCAGCCTTGAGGTCCAGCAGAGTGGCCGCGACGAGCAGGAACGACGTCGTCTGTTCCAGGTCGCCCTCGGGCCCCAGGGCTCGGACGTGGGCGATGAACTCGTCGGTGACCTGACTGAGTGCCACCTCGGTGATGTCGAGCTTGTGCTTGGCAATGAGGCCGAGGAGCAGGTCGAAGGGACCCTCGAAGACGTCGAGGTGGACGGAGAACTCGCGGTTCTCCGCCACCTTCACGTCGGCGCTGGGCTGAGCGGCACCGGCGACAGAGGACGCCGGGGGCACCCGGTCAGTCCTCCAGGAGTCGCTTGACCAGCGCGCTGTCGTCGCCGTTGGCCTCGAAGTCGGCCAGGACCATCGCGATCGCCTCACGCACCACGCGACCGCGGTCCACGGCCAGACCGTGACTGCGACGCAGCGTCAGGCGCGCGTGCTCGAGGTCGAGGAGCTCGTCGGAGGTGACGTAGACCGTCATCTTCTCGTCGTGGCGCACCCGGCCCGAGGACTTCTTCTCCAGTGCTGCGGCGGCACTCACGGTCGCCTTGGCGACCTTGGGACGGTCCGCTGCAGCGGCGGTGCGCTTGCGCGCCGGCTTGGCGGTGGGCGTCTCGGCCACTTCTTCGGCGACCTCGGCGCTCACGACGCGTTCTGCCACTGCCTCGACGGCGGTGGGACGGAACAGGTCGTCAGCGGCCGGGAGACTCACCCGACGTGCCACCGGGCGGCCACCTCCCGTGCGAGCTGACGGTAGGCCTCCGCGCCGGGCGAGGAGGAGGCGTAGGAGGTGATCGGCTCACCGGCGACGCTGGAGTCGGCGAACTTCACCGTGCGACGGATGACGGTGTGGAAGACGGTGTCTCCCCACGCCTGGACCAGACGCTCCATGACCTCGCGGCTGTGCAGCGTGCGGCCGTCGAACATGGTGCCCAGGACGCCGTCGACCTGCAGACGCGGGTTGAGACGCTGGCGGACCTTGTCGATGGTGGTCTTGAGCAGCGCGACGCCACGCAGCGCGAAGTACTCGCACTCGAGCGGCACGATGACGCCGTGGGCGGCCGTCAGCGCGTTGACGGTCAGCAGACCGAGCGACGGCTGGCAGTCGATCAGGATGACGTCGTAGAACTCGAGGGCGGGCTCGAGGGCGCGGAGCAGGGTCTGCTCACGGGCGACCTCGTTGACCAGCTGCACCTCGGCGGCCGAGAGGTCGATGTTGGACGGCAGCAGGTCGACGCCCTCGATGCCGGTCTCGACGACGACGTCGGTGAAGTCGATGTCGTCCTGCAGCAGCAGGTTGTAGACCGTGAACTCCATGTCGTGGGGGTTGAGCCCCAGGCCGACCGAGAGCGATCCCTGCGGGTCGAAGTCGACGAGGAGGACCTTGCGGCCGTACTCCGCGAGGGCGGCACCCAGGTTGATGGTGGTCGTGGTCTTGCCGACGCCACCCTTCTGGTTGCACATCGCCACGATCCGCGCGTTGCCGTGCGTGGTGATCGGGGTCGGCTCGGGGAAAACCGGCAGCGGACGGCCGGTGGGGCCGATCTCGGCTGCGGGATCGACCTGGGTCTGGACGGCGAGGGGCTCGCTCACTCTGACCTCTTCTGTCGTGGCTGAATGGGGAACGGGCGGGGGTGGGAGGCGTCCGGCTGTGTGCCGTGTCGACTCGCCGACTTCTCGCCCTGCTGTCGCGACTCTAGGCGTCGGCCGACAACAGCGACAAGGAGACCCCGGAATCAAGTGCCCGGGACTGTGAAACGGTGCACACTCACAGCCGCCGGGCGCCTCGTGGGTGTGTGTCAGAGACGACGCATGGCGGCGGTGGCGAGCACCAGTTCGCCGGCCTCGTCGGTGGCGTCGCAGTCCAGCACCGCCTCGATCACCCAGTCGCGGTGGCCTTCGGGGTCCGACAGGGTCTGTGCGACGCGGCGGATCCGCACCACGAGGTCTTCGTCGGCACCCACCGGGGTGCCCTGCTCCTCGGGACCGATCTCGAGCCACTGCGGGCCACGGGCGTCAGCGTCGGTGAGCACCTTCTCGTGCTCGTCGTAGTACTCCTCCAACGCCTCGTCCCACGAGGAGCGAGTCATGACGACCTCGCGCGAGGGCTCGACCCGGTCGGCCGCCTCGCGCTCGGCACGCATGAGCGTGTCGAGGTCGTCGCGGGACACACCGACCACCTTGGCGAACATCGCGTTGCGCAGCATGACGTTCAGGGCGCGCTCGCGCTTGGAGAGCGGACGCGGGCTGGAGACGGTGTCGGGCTGCGCGAGTCGGGCGGCCACGGCCTCGGGGTCAGTGAGCGCCTCCCACTCGTCGAGCAACGAGGAGTCGGTCTGACGCACGACCTCGCCGAGCCACTCCACCATGTCCTCGAACTCGGGGGTGCGCACGCGCTCGGGCACCGAGTGCCGCAGGGCGCGGTAGGCGTCGGTGAGGTAGCGCAGGACCAGACCCTCGGAGCGGGCGATCTGGTAGCGGCCCACGAAGTCGGTGAAGCTCATGCCCTGCTCGAACATCTCGCGCACGATCGACTTCGGTCCCAGGGCGTCCTCGGGCAGCCACGGGTGGGTCTGGCGGTACGTCTCGTAGGTGGCGCCGAGGAGTTCGGCGAGCGGCTGGGGCCAGGTGATCTGCTCCAGCAGCGCCATCCGCTCGTCGTACTCGATGCCGTCGGCCTTCATCTCGTTGACGGCCTCGCCGCGGGCAGCGAACTGCTGGGCGAACAGGATCTGGCGGGGCGCCTCGAGGACGGCCTCCATCACCGAGACGACGTCGAGGGTGTAGTCGGGCGACTCCGGGTCCAGGACGTCCATCGCGGCGAGCGCGAACTGGCTCAGCGGCTGGTTGAGGGCGAAGTCCTCGCTCAGGGCGTCGTTGACGACGTAGCGGCGACCGAACTCGTCGACCTCGTCGAGGCGCACCAGCACTTCGGAACGCACCAGAGCCTTCGTCAGGCGCAGGGCACGACGCGACAGCTTGAGCTGGTTGCGACGGTCCTCGTGGTTGTCGTTGAGGAGGCGACGCATCACGGCGAACGCGTCCTCCTCGCGGGAGACGACGTTGAGGATCATCGAGTCGTCGACCTTCATCCGCGAACGCAGCGGCTCCGGCGTCGACTCCACCAGCTTGGTGAAGGACTGCTCGCTCCACACCACGGCACCCTCGGGTGCCTTCTTCAACGTCGGCTTTGACTTCTTCTTCGGGTTGGCCGCGTTCTTGGCCTCCGACTTCGCCTTCGCCTTCTCGTTGTCGATGACGTGCTCGGGCGCCTGCACGACGACGTACCCGACGGTGTCGAAGCCGGCACGTCCGGCGCGACCGGCGATCTGCAGGAACTCACGGCTGCGCAGGATCCGCTGACGCGACCCGTCGAACTTGGCCAGGCCGGTGAAGAGCACCGTGCGGATCGGGACGTTGATGCCGACGCCGAGGGTGTCGGTGCCGCAGATGACGGTGAGCAGGCCCTGCTGGGCCAACTGCTCGACCAGACGGCGGTACTTGGGCAACATGCCGGCGTGGTGGACGCCGATGCCGGCCTTGAGGAGCTTGTTCAGCGTCTTGCCGAAGCCGGCACCGAACCGGAAGCCCTCGAGCTTCTCGTTGATCTCGTCCCGACGCGGCGACTTCTTCATGCCCTTGAGCAGGTTGGAGGCGTGCTCGACCGCCGCCGCCTGGGTGAAGTGGACGACGTAGACCGGCGACTGGTGGGTCTCGATCAGCTCCGCGAGGGTGTCGTCGAGGTGCTCCATCGACCAGTTGAAGTGCAGCGGCACGGGACGCTCGGCGTCGTCGACGATCGCGGACTCGCGGCCGGTGCGGGCGCTGAGGTCCTCGCGCAGTTCGGTGGTGTCGCCCAGGGTGGCCGACATCAGCAGGAACTGGGCCTGCGGGAGCTCCAGCAGGGGCACCTGCCAGGCCCAGCCGCGGTCCGGGTCGCCGTAGTAGTGGAACTCGTCCATGATCACCATGCCGACGTCGGCGTCGGAGCCCTCGCGCAGCGCGATGTTGGCGAGCACCTCGGCGGTGCAGCAGATGATCGGGGCGTCGGCGTTGACCGAGCCGTCACCGGTGAGCATGCCGACGTTGTCGGCGCCGAAGGTCTCGCACAGGGCGAAGAACTTCTCGCTGACCAGCGCCTTGATCGGGGCGGTGTAGAACGAGACCCGGTCGGTGGCCATCGCGGCGGCGTGAGCACCGAGTGCGACCAGCGACTTGCCCGAACCGGTCGGGGTGGCCAGGACGACGTTGTTGCCGGAGAGCAGTTCGAGGACGGCTTCCTCCTGGTGCGGGTAGAGCGTGATGCCCTCCCCCGTCGTCCAGTCGGTGAAGGCGTCGTAGAGAGCGTCCTCGCCCTCGACGTCCAGCCACCACTCGCTCATGCGTGCCACGTCGGGTCCTGCTTCCTCGGCCGTCGCTGCGGCCGGTCTGTTCGTCCGGTGCGTCCTCAGTCGAGGGCGCGGGGGTGTGCGGTCGCGAAGACCTCACGAAGATTGTCCACCGTCACCAACGTGTACACCTGTGTCGTGGTCACCGAGGCGTGGCCCAGAAGTTCCTGGACGACACGGACGTCGGCACCGCCGTCGAGCAGGTGCGTGGCGAAGGAGTGCCGCAACGTGTGCGGCGAGACGTCGCGGGTGATGCCGGCCCGTTCGGCCGCCTTCACCAGGACGCTCCATGCACTCTGCCGCGAGAGCCGACCGCCGCGGGCATTGAGGAAGACCGCAGGGCCGCCCTTGCCGTTGCCGACCAGATCGGTGCGCGCGTTGCGCAGGTAGTTCTCGAGTGCCTCGACGGCGTAGGAGCCGATCGGGACGATCCGTTCCTTGGAGCCCTTGCCGCGCAACAGCACGGTCCGGGCGTGCAGGTCGAGGTCGTCGATGTCGAGGCCGACGGCCTCGGAGATGCGGGCGCCGGTGCCGTAGAGCAGCTCCAGCAGGGCCTTGTCGCGCAGGGACAGCGGCGTGCCCTCGCTGCCGGAGGCCTCGATCAACGCCTCGACGTCGCTCAGCGGCAGTGCCTTGGGGAGGCGTTTGGTGGGCGTGGGCGGCTTGACGTCGCTGGCGACGTCGACGTCGACGAGACCGTCGCGGACGCAGAACTTGTGGAAGCCACGTACCGCCACGACGGTGCGAGCCGCCGAGGTGGCGCTCAGCGCAGTGTGGTCGGCGTCGCCCTCGCGCAGGTGCACGAGGAAGTCCGCCACCGCTGTGGTGGTGACGTCGGGAACCGTCGCGACCCCGCGGGCGTCGAGGAAGGCCAGGTAGCGCTTGAGGTCACGTCGGTAGGACTGGACAGTGTTGGCCGCCAGACCGCGTTCGACGGTGAGGTGGTCGAGGTAGGTGCGCAGGGCGTCGACGACGGGCGTGGCCCGGACCAGGGACGACGAACTCACACCTTGCCCCGGGTGCGGAGCACCTCGTAGGCCAGGACGGCCTGCACGAGCGGTCCTTCACGGACCTGCCCTTCCAGGACCGCGTCGAGCAGCTCGTCGAACGGAGCCCAGAAGGTCTCCATCTCGGCCTCCTCGGCGTGCAGTTCGAAGTCGCCGCGCGAGAGGTGGCTCAGGCCGCGGGCCAGGAAGATCTCGTGGACCTCGCTCAGGATCCCGGCCGAGGGGAACGTGCTCAGCAGGTGGGTCCACTCGGTGGCGGCCAGTTCGGCCTCCTCACGCAGTTCACGCTGCGCGGTCTCCACCGGGGGTTCACCGTCGGCGTCGCGCAGCCCCGCGGGGAGCTCGACGAAACGGTGCCCCGACGTGTGGCGGTACTGGCGCAGGAGGAGGACACGGTCGTCCTCGTCGATCGCCAGCACCACCACAGCGCCGGGATGCTCCACCGAGAGTCGGTGGAATCGTTCCTCGGGATGCCCGGGTCGGCTCACCTCGTCCTCACGGACGGCGACGACCCAGGCATCCCGGTGCACGTCACGAGAACTGTGCACCGGCCAGCTGGCCGGCACGTCCCTCAGTTCGTCGTGAGTGCTCATGCGTGTGCCTTCAGGCGTTCTTCTGGCGCTCGAGGGCAGCCTCGACCAGACCGGCGAACAGCGGGTGCGGACGGGTCGGGCGGGACTTCAGCTCGGGGTGCGCCTGGGTACCGATGAAGTACGGGTGCACCTCGCGCGGCAGCTCCACGAACTCGACGAGGTCGAGGTCGGGGTTGAGGCCGGAGAAGACCAGGCCGGCCTCCGCGAGCTGGTCGCGGTAGGCGTTGTTGACCTCGTAGCGGTGACGGTGACGCTCGGTGATCGAGGCCTCGCCGTAGACGGCGCGGGCCAGAGTGCCCTCGCCGAGAGCGGCCGGGTAGGAGCCCAGACGCATGGTGCCGCCCAGGTCGCCTGCACCGTCGACGATCGACTTCTGCTCCTCCATGGTCGCGATGACCGGCTGGGCGTTGTCGGGGTCGAACTCGGTGGAGCCGGCCTCGGTCAGACCGCACATGTTGCGGGCGTACTCGATGACCATGCTCTGCATGCCCAGGCACAGACCCAGGGTCGGGATGCCGCGGGTACGGGCGAAGGTGAGGGCGCCGAGCTTGCCCTCGAGGCCACGGATGCCGAAGCCACCGGGGACGCAGATCGCGTCGACGTCGCCGAGGTTCTCCAGGGCGCCTTCCTCGGTCTCGCACAGGTCAGCAGCGACCCAGCGGATGTTGACCTTGGCGTAGTGGGCGAAGCCACCGGCGCGCAGGGCCTCACCCACGGAGAGGTACGCGTCGGGGAGGTCGACGTACTTGCCGACCAGGGCGACGGTTACCTGGTGCTTGGGGTTGTGGACGCGGTCGAGCAGGTTGTCCCACAGGGTCCAGTCGACGTCACGGAACGGAAGGTCCAGACGACGGATCAGGTACGCGTCGAGGTGCTCGGCGTGCAGCACCTTGGGGATGTTGTAGATCGACGGGGCGTCGGCGCAGGTCACGACGGCCTCGAGGTCGACGTCGCACATCAGCGCGATCTTGCGCTTGATGCCCTCGGGGAGGTCGCGGTCGGCGCGACAGACGACGGCGTCGGGCTGGATGCCGATGTTGCGCAGTGCAGCGACCGAGTGCTGGGTCGGCTTGGTCTTGAGCTCACCCGACGGGCCGATGTAGGGCACCAGGGAGACGTGGACGAAGAAGACGTTCTCGCGGCCGATCTCGTGGCGGACCTGGCGGGCGGCCTCAAGGAACGGGAGGGACTCGATGTCGCCCACGGTGCCACCGATCTCGGTGATCACGAGGTCGACGTCGTCGCCACCCATGGCGAGGATGCGGTCCTTGATCTCGTTGGTGATGTGCGGGATGACCTGCACGGTGTCACCGAGGTAGTCGCCGCGACGCTCCTTCGCGATCACGGTCGAGTAGACCTGACCGGTGGTCACGTTGGCGATCTGGTTGAGGTTCGTGTCCAGGAAGCGCTCGTAGTGGCCGACATCGAGGTCGGTCTCGGCGCCGTCCTCGGTCACGAAGACCTCGCCGTGCTGGAACGGGTTCATGGTGCCCGGGTCCACGTTGAGGTACGGGTCGAGCTTCTGCATGGTCACGCGGAGACCGCGGGCCTTGAGGAGGCTACCCAGGCTGGACGCCGTGAGCCCCTTGCCGAGGGAGGAGACGACGCCTCCCGTGACGAATACGTGCTTGGTGGCAGAGGACTTGTTCACGGGCTTCAATGCTACCTCAGCGGGACCGTTCCGTCAGAACCTGTGGCACCGAAATTTCCACCTTGGGTGTCGAACGAGCGTGCCAGGGCCAGGACAGCTGTGGTCTGTCCCACCACCTGCTCTGCTCCGTCCACGCTCGTGGCCGCTCCCCAGGCGTCGTCGCGACGAACCCGGTCCATCTGGTCGTCGCGCTCCGACGTGTCGGAGACCACCACGGTCCCGACCGAACGACGCGACAGTCCACGCACCAGACCGGACAGGATCGCGTCACCGCCGTCGCCGGAGACCTCGTCGCCGGAGACGACCAGGACCAGGGGGGCCAGCCGGGTGACCTCGGCAGCCTGCGGCAGCAGGTTGGCGCCGACGAGGCCCTCGGAGACGGTGCCGGCCTCTGCGCGGACCGTCGCACCGGCGGTCTCGGTGGTGCTGAGCGTGAGGGCGATCAACTCGCCGGCACGCTCGTAGGTGGTCGCGTTGCCGCTGACGCTGCCCGCAGGGACCTGGGACAGCATCTGGGTGGTCAGGGACTCCACGAGGCCCTTCTCTGCGGGGTTGACCAGGCTGGAGCCGAGCTCCTGGACGGCGGTGACGGTGCCGCCCGCGGCGCCGACCGCCTCACGCAGCGCGTCCACGGTGGACGCCTTGGCTCCCGGCAGGGTCACCATCGCCACCTGGCGTCCCTTGAGGGCGCCCGCGAGGATCCGGTCGGAGGTGTCGGCCACGAAGTCGTTGCCGAAGTCGGCGATCGTCTCGGTTTCGTCGAGACGGTCCTTGAGCGCCGCGGTGTTCTCGTCGGTCCCCCGGCCCAGGTCGCTGAGCGGGCCGCCCCCCAGGACCACCCCGACCGCGAGGGCGAGGAAGACGGCCACCAACGTGGCGACGTGGGTACGGAACGAGATCACTGGAACTTCCCCTGGATGGTGTCGATGAACTGAGAGCTGGAGTCGCCGAGGTCGTCGGCCCATTCCTGGCCCACGGGCGTGGTCGCGACCGCGGCGCCGAGGGCGATCGCACCGGCGGCGACGAGCGCCAGCAGGTGACGGGGACGGACCCGACCGGAGTAGAGCGTGGCGAGCGCGGAGACGTCCACCAGCCGTGCACCGACCTTGAGCCGGGTCAGGTAGGTGCTGGCGATGCCGGAACGCTGGCGGTCCAGGAAGTCCGAGAGGGTCGCGTGCAGACCGGCTCCCACGATGACGCTGGCACCGGACGCATCAGCCAGCAGCAGGGCCACGTCGTCGGTGGTGGCCGAGGACTCGAAGGTCGAGGCGCGGATGCCGCGCTGGGCGAGGAGTTCGGCGATCTGCGCGGAGGCTCCGCGGTCGGCGCGCACCACGACGTCGCGGGCCGAGCGCAGCGCCTTGGGGCTGACCCGGTCTCCGGCTGCGTGCGAGCCGGAGAGCACCACGACGTCGCTGCGCACGCGACGCTTGCGCAGCGTCTCGAGCGCGGTGTCGACGGCGATCACGACCGGCTTCTGCTCGGCGAGGAAGCGGCGGGTCTGCTTGAGGTGCGTCTCGAGGTCGTTGCCGGGCACGAAGACCACCACCGGACGACCGGCGACGCGGGTGGCCAGGGTGGGCACTCCCCCGCCGTCGAGCAGGACGTCCTGCTCACGGCGCAGGAACTCGGCGCTGTTGTGGGTGAAGCTCTCCAGCTGGTGAGTGAGCCCCTCGCGGGACTCCTGCAGCAGCGCGGCGACGGTCTCCTGGTCGAGCCGGCGGCCGGTGAGGGTGCGCCCGCGCCCCACCTGCACCTGGTCGGCGTCGACGGTGAGGACGTCACCGGTGCTGACCTGGGTGACGAGTTCTGGTCCCACCTGGTCGACGACGACGACACCTGCGTCCACCAGCACCTGCGCGCCCTGGGTCGGGAAGCGGCCCGACACGGTGGCGGAGGCGTTGAGCACGGCGACGACGCCGGCATCGAGGAGGCGGTGGGCGGTGTCCCGGTCGAGGTCGAGGCGGTCGATGACCGCGATCTCTCCCTCGCGGAGGCCCGGGAGTTCGGCGCGGTGACCGCGATCGACGCGGGCGGGGCCGGTGACACCGGCAACGCCGGCCTGGGCACGACTTCTGGTGGAGAACTTCATGACGTCGCCATGATCCCAAAGAGAGGGGACGTCACGCCGCAGGGTCGATTCATCAGCGCGTCGCGCGAGCGGTCTCGATCAGTTCCCGGGCGTGGGCCAGCGCTGTGTCGGACTCGTCGAGTCCGGCCAGCATCCGCGACAGTTCACGTTCACGCTCGTCCTCGGCCAGGGTCACCAGTCCCGAGCGGGTGACGGTGCCGTCGCTGGACTTGGCCACGACGATGTGACGGTCGCCGAAGGCGGCGACCTGCGGCAGGTGGGTCACCACGAGCACCTGGGAGGTGCGCGCCAGTTGGGCCAGGCGGCGCCCGATCTCGATCGCTGCCTTGCCACCCACACCGGAGTCGACCTCGTCGAAGACGAAGGTGGGCACCGTCGTGGTGCCGGCGAGCACGACCTCCACGGCCAGCATGACGCGGGAGAGCTCACCTCCCGAGGCGCCCTTGTCGAGAGCTCGGGCCTTCATTCCGGCGTTGGCGGCGAGCAGCAGCTCGATCTCGTCGACGCCGTGAACGGTGGAGCGCACCCAGCGCCCGTCGACGAAGAGGGTGCCGGTGGTGTCGCCGTCGACGGAGTCGCCGGGCACGACCTGCTGGGTCACCTCGACACTGACCCGGGCGTGCGGCATCGCCAGCAGCGTCAGTTCCTCGCTGACCGCATCCCCGAGGCGAGCGGCCGCCTCGCGCCGCAGTGCGGACATCTGGGAGGCGAGACCGGCGAGCTTCTCGCGCAATGCACGACGTTCGGCACGCAGCGTCTCGATCCGGGTGTCGTCGTCGTCGAGTTCGAAGAGTCGCGCAGCTGCGGTGCCCGACCACGCCAGGACCTCGTCGATGGTGTCGCCGTACTTGCGGGTCAGGCGCAACAGGTCTGCACGACGCTCGCTGACCGCGGCCAGTCGCGCAGGATCAGTCTCCAACGACGACGCGTAGGAGGCGACGTCGCCGGCAAGGTCGGTGACGAGGTAGTTGACCTCGATGAGGCGGTCCGCGAGGGCAGCTGCCTCGGGGTCGTGCTCGCGGACCGACTCCAGCGCGCGACGGGCAGCCGTCACGGTCCCGAGGGTGTCGGGGTTGCCCTCCTCCGAGGACAGCGCCTCGCGAGCGGTCTCGGCCGCATGGCGCAACGTGTCGGCGAAGCCGAGGCGGGTCTCCTCTGCAGCGAGTTCGACGTCCTCACCGGACTCCGGCGCGACCTTCTCGATCTCTTCCAGAGCGTTGCGGAGCTGGTCGGCCTCCAGTGCGCGTTCGCGGGTGGAGTGGATGACCTCGTGCAGGGTCTTCTCCACCTTCGTCAGGCGACGGTGGTCGGTGCGGTACTCCTCGGCGATGACCCGCAGCGCTTCTCCCGCGTAGCGGTCCAGGGCCTCGCGCTGCGCGGCCGGCTTGAGGAGTCGGTGCTGGTCGGACTGTCCGTGCACTGCGACGAGCGGCTCCGCGACGCCGGCGAGTTTGGCAGCGGGAACGCCTGCGCCGCCCACCCACGCCCGCGAGCGTCCCTCGGCGGAGATGTTGCGGGCCAGCACGACGTGTCCGTCCTCGGCGACGCCGCCGAGGTCCTCGACGGTGGCCACGAACTCGTCGAGTCCGTCGGTGCGCACCACGCCTTCGACCCGGGCGTGGCTCGCGCCGGTGCGCACGGCACCGGAGTCGGCGCGACCGCCGAGCAGCAGCCCGAGGGCGGTCACCACCATCGTCTTGCCAGCCCCGGTCTCACCGGTGATGACGGTCAGGCCGGGACCGAGTTCCAGCGTGGACGCCTCGATGACGCCCAGCGAACTGATCCTGATCTCCTCGAACATCGTGGGACTCCTCGTGAAGTGGTCGGCGGGAAGTACGGGTCGGAGGTGCGCGGACCGCGAGTGGGTTCAGGTGGCCTGACGACGTCGACGTTCGGCCGAACCACGCCAGCCCTCGACGCTGAGGTCGAACTTGGCGACCAGTCGGTCGGCGAACGGTGCTGCGTGCAACCGCACCAAGCGGACCGGGGTCGCCCCTCGACGCACCTCGATCCGTGCCCCGGGGGGCAGGTCGAACGTCCGACGACCGTCGCACCACAGCACGCCTGCGCTACCGCTGTCGGCGAGCACCTCGACGGCCAGCACCGACGACGGCGCCACCACCATGGGGCGGGCGAAGAGGGCGTGGGCAGAGATCGGCACGATCAGGAGCGCTTCGACCTCGGGCCACACGACGGGGCCGCCGGCACTGAAGTTGTAGGCGGTGGAGCCGGTCGGGGTCGCGCAGACCACTCCGTCGCAGCCCCACCGTGAGATCGGGCGACCGTCGACCTCGACGACCACCTCGAGCATCCGCTCACGGGCCGCCTTCTCGACGCTCGCCTCGTTGAGCGCGAACGTGGAGGCAACGACCTCCTTGCCCACCACGACGTCGACGTCGACGGTGAGCCGGTCCTCGATCGTGTAACGCCCCTCGACGAGGGCCTCGATCGTGGAGTCCACGTCGTCCTCCTCCGCCTCGGCGAGGAAACCAACGTGCCCCAGGTTGACGCCCAGCAGCGGGGTTCCGCTGGTGTGGGTGTACTCCGCGGCACGCAGGATGGTGCCGTCGCCCCCGATGACGACCGCGAGCTCGCAGTCGGCACCGACGTCCTCGCCCTCGGCGACCACTTCGACCACCGGGGTGAACGAGGAGGGCTCGATGCCCAGCTCGTCGGCGGTCTCGTGCGGAACCCGCACGATGATGCCGTGGCTGGTGAGCGCCTCGAGGAAGGACATCGCCACCGTGCGTGCAGCTTCACGCCCGGTGTGGGCGATCAGCAGGACACGACGGTGCGGGGCGAGGGCCGCGTTCACCTCTGGTCCTCGGTCGACCCCTGGCCGTGAGTCTTCTCGTCGTACTTCTGGGCGGACTTCTCCGCTGCCTTGGTACCGAGGTCGGAGGTGCGCTGCACCTCGGCGTCAATCTCCTCGACACCGATGGTGGCCTCGCCCTTGCGCAGCAGCAGGAAGAACTCGACGTTGCCTGACGGACCCGGGAGCGGGCTGACGGTGACGGCGCGTGCGCCCCATCCGCGCTGGGCCGCGGCCTCGGCGACCGTCGCGACCGCTTCGGTGCGCAGGGCGAGGTCGCGGACGACGCCGCCCTTGCCGACGCGGTCCTTGCCGACCTCGAACTGTGGCTTGACCATGAGTGCGAGCGAACCGTCGTCTGCCATCACCGAGAGCAGCGCGTCGAGCACGAGGGTCAGCGAGATGAAGGAGAGGTCTCCCACCACGAGGTCGACGGGCTCGCCAACGATCTCCGGCGAGAGCTCACGGATGTTGGTGCGGTCGTGGACCTCCACGCGGTCGTCGTTCTGCAGACGCCAGACGAGCTGGCCGTAGCCGACGTCGACGGCGAGGACCCGCTTGGCGCCTCGCTGCAGGAGGACGTCGGTGAAGCCACCGGTGGAGGCACCTGCGTCGAGGCAGCGCTTGCCCTCGACCTCGAGGCCGAAGGGCGCGAACCCTTCCAGGGCGCCGACGAGCTTGTGGGCTCCGCGCGAGGCGTAGTCGGGCTGGTCGGGGTCTTCACGCACGACGATCGCGACGTCGGTCGTGACACCGGTGGCGGGCTTGCGGGCCAGGACGCCCTGGACCTTGACGCGTTCCTCGGAGATGAGGGTGCTGGCGTGTTCGCGCGAACGCGCCAGACCACGGCGGACCAGTTCTTGGTCGAGCCGGAGACGACGGGGAGGCACTGTGCTCGTCACGCCCCTGCGTCGTCGGGGCGTGCTGCGGACTGGTCGGCGTCGAGCGAGCGTCGCAGCTCGTCGTGCACCCGCTCGAAGACGGCCACGCGTTCGGCGACGGGCAGCTCGTGCACGTTCACCACCTGCGAGAGGACACGGTCGACGCCGGCCACGCCGGTCTGGGCAGCGCGGATCTCCGGCACGGAGCCGGAAGCCTCGCTTGCGTGAGTCGGTGTGGCTCCACCGAGCAGTGATTCAGCCATGGGACGAGGTTACCTCTCAGGACCGACAGTTCACCGCAGCGGCGGCACGGCGTTGTGGACAAGTACGGGCGTACCCGTGGCGTCGAGGTGCTCCCACGCAGCATGGGCCGCGACGCGCCACCAGTCTGCCTCCGAGCCGGCGCCCTCGACGCGCAGTTCACCCGCTTCCACCCGCGCGCTCCAGCCGCCCAGCGCGTGCGCGCCGGCCTCGGTGCGGGTCGGAACGCCCTGGGGCACGAACGCGCTCTCCAGAGTCGGGCAGATGAAGTGGGGACGCAGACGCGGGGTCGCTGCCACGAGTTCACTGAGTCCGGTCACACCGGTGAGCACCAGGATCGTGTCGACGTCCGCGTTGCGACCACCCTCGATGTCGGTGTCGAGGCGGTCGCCCACCATCACCGGACGCTGCGCGGAGTTGCGGGCGATCGTTGCGTCCAGCAGGGGACGCTCGGGCTTCCCGGCAACCCGCGGCGTGACACCGGAGTACTCCTGGATCAGCTTCACCAGCAGACCGTGGCCCGGGAGCGGGCCGGCCGGGGTCGGGAACGTGCGGTCGGTGTTGGAGGCGGTCCACGGCACACCGGCGCGCACGCGGGCGGCACCGGCCATGATCGTCTTCCAGACGACGTCGGGACCGTAGCCGGTCAACACCTCGACGACGTCGGGGTCCGTGGCGTCCGTGGTCGGCACCAGACCGACCTCGCTGATCGCGGCCTCGAGGCCGGGACCACCGACGACGAGCACCTTGCTGCCCTGCGGGTGCGAACCTGCGACGAGAGCGGCTGCTGCCTGGGCCGAGTTGACGACGTCCTCGTCGGAGCAGTCGATGCCCAGCTCACGCAGGTGTTCCGCCACCACGGCGGTGGGACGAGCGGCGTTGTTGGTGACGAACGCCGCGCCTACGCCGGCTGCGCTCATCCTTCGCAGGACCTCAGGGACCCCGGGAACGGCGTCCGGACCGACGTAGATCACACCGTCCAGGTCGAACATGAACAGGTCGTGTCGCTCGACCAGCGGAACCAGTGATTCCAACAACATCCAGAGTCTCCTTCACTCACCGCGGTGCGCGCCCCATACGATGCTGGGATGCACGTCTCGGACTCAACACCTTCGCACGTCGAGGTTCCCGCTTCCCCTGCGGCCCCGGTGCTCCTGCACCCGTTCCGTGGCGTACGTCTCTCACCTCGACGGATTGCCCACCCGGCGGTGGCTCGCGCCTTCGCGCGCCCCTACAACGAGGTCGCCCAACGACTACTCGAGTGGCAGGACGAGGGGTATGTCGACGTCGACCAGTCCCCCGCCCTCTACCTGCACGAATACACCGTGACCGGCATGACCATCCGCGGCATCGTGGGCACTCTCGACCTCTCCACCCGTGCGCTCAACGACGCGGAACGCACCGTGTACGCCCATGAGGGGATCCACGCCGAGCAGACTGCAGAGCTGGCGACCCGCATGTTCGAGATGGGGGTCAACCCCGCCCCCATCCTGCTGGTGCACCACGGCACCCAAGCCCTGCGACAGATGCTCGACACCGTCAGCAGCCGCGCACCGCAGCACGAGTACGAGGACCGTTCCGGTCAGCTCAACCGGCTGTGGCGAATCGAGGACGCCGAGGAGATCGCGGTGGTCACCCACCAGCTCTCCGCGACGCAGTTGATGATCGCCGACGGCCACCACCGCTACGCCGCCTACCTGCGTCTCCAGGAGCAGAACCCGGGTACTCCTTGGGACCGCGGTCTGGTGATGGTGGTCGACCAGGACGACACTCCGTTCTTCCTGGGCGCCATTCACCGCACCTTCCCCGGAGTCACCTTGACGGCCCTGAGCGACGCTCTCAGGAGCATCGGAGCCGAAGTCACTGCCGTGTCCCCCGATGGCGGCATCTCTGCTCTCAATGCCTCGTCCTGGGTGGCCACCGACGGCACCTCGTGGATCCAGGTCCGGGTCGAGGCCAACCGCAGTCCGGTCGAGCATCTCCACCTCGACGTCGTGCCGCGCCTGCAGGGTGCCGCCGGTGTCGCCCACCACCACACCGTCGACGAGGCGCTCCAGCACGCTGGGGTCGGGCAGGTCGCTGTGCTGCTGCCGGCCCCCGGCTACGACCTCCTGGACCGTGCCATGGACGAGGGTCGCCTCCTTCCGGAGAAGGCAACCTCTTTCCAGCCCAAGCCCAACATCGGCGTCCTGATGCGCTCGGCCGACTCGGAGCTCCTTCCGACACGCTGACACTGCTTTCTTGGAACGCAGAGAGGGCCCCACCGATGCCGGTGGGGCCCTCTCTGCGTGTCTCGCGACGCAAGTCCTGGCGCATGCACTGCCAGGTGCGGAGCGCACCCCGGCGCGAAAAGCCCACGAAAAGGGGTCATGAAATGACCGGAGGCCCCCACCCGAAGGTGGGGGCCTCAACGGCGAATAATTGTCCGGCGGCGTCCTACTCTCCCACGACCTCTCGATCGCAGTACCATCGGCGCTGAAAGGCTTAACTTCCGGGTTCGGGATGGGACCGGGTGTTTCCCTTTCGCTATGACCGCCGTAACCCTTCAACCACACCCACAAAAAAAGGGGCGGGTAGTCTGTGTTACGAAGACAAGCATATCAACTTGTATCGTGCATTCCAAAAACAACGCTTGTTGTCTGGGAACTGAACAGTGGACGCGTGGCAATAACTCTTGTTGGTCGAGTTGATTTGTACGGTGTTGGGACAAGCCCTCGGCCTATTAGTACCGGTCGGCTAGGCATTACTGCTGTACACCTCCGGCCTATCAACCCAGTGTTCTGCTGGGGGCCTTAACCACTCAAGGTGGTGGGAAACCTCATCTTGAAACATGCTTCCCGCTTAGATGCATTCAGCGGTTATCACTTCCGAACGTAGCCAACCAGCCGTGCTCCTGGCGGAACAACTGGCACACCAGAGGTTCGTCCACCCCGGTCCTCTCGTACTAGGGGCAGCCTTTCTCAAGTTTCCAACGCGCGCGGCGGATAGGGACCGAACTGTCTCACGACGTTCTAAACCCAGCTCGCGTGCCGCTTTAATGGGCGAACAGCCCAACCCTTGGGACCTACTCCAGCCCCAGGATGCGACGAGCCGACATCGAGGTGCCAAACCATCCCGTCGATATGGACTCTTGGGGAAGATCAGCCTGTTATCCCCGGGGTACCTTTTATCCGTTGAGCGACGCCGCTTCCACATGCTGGCGCCGGATCACTAGTTCCGACTTTCGTCCCTGCTCGACATGTCTGTCTCACAGTCAAGCTCCCTTGTGCACTTACACTCGCCACCTGATTACCAACCAGGCTGAGGGAACCTTTGAGCGCCTCCGTTACATTTTAGGAGGCAACCGCCCCAGTTAAACTACCCATCAGGCACTGTCCCTGATCCGGATTACGGACCTAGGTTAGACATCTAGTACGACCAGAGTGGTATTTCAACGTCGACTCCACAAACACTGGCGTGAATGCTTCACAGTCTCCCACCTATCCTACACAAGCCGAACCAAACACCAATACCAAACTATAGTAAAGGTCCCGGGGTCTTTCCGTCCTGCCGCGCGTAACGAGCATCTTTACTCGTAGTGCAATTTCGCCGAGTCCATGGTTGAGACAGCGCCCAAGTCGTTACTCCATTCGTGCAGGTCGGAACTTACCCGACAAGGAATTTCGCTACCTTAGGATGGTTATAGTTACCACCGCCGTTTACTGGGGCTTAAGTTCTCAGCTTCGACTTGCGTCTAACCGGTCCCCTTAACCTTCCAGCACCGGGCAGGAGTCAGTCCGTATACATCGTCTTACAACTTCGCACGGACCTGTGTTTTTAGTAAACAGTCGCTTGGGCCTGGTCTCTGCGGCCATCACCGCTTCACACCGCACGGGTGCTAACGGATCCGGCCCCCCTTCTCCCGAAGTTACGGGGGCATTTTGCCGAGTTCCTTAACCATGGTTCACTCGATCGCCTTAGTATTCTCTACTTGATCACCTGAGTCGGTTTGGGGTACGGGCGGCTCGTATCTCGCTAGAGGTTTTTCTCGACAGCATAGGATCACCCACTTCACCAAACGGCTCCCCATCAGGTCTCAGGCCTATGTGTGGCGGATTTGCCTACCACACGCCCTACACCCTTGGCCGCGGACTACCATCGCCGCGGTTGGACTACCTTCCTGCGTCACCCCATCGCTTGACTACTACTGAATCGGGTCCCGTGCTCCACACACACGCCTCCACCCCGAAGGGTTTTGGTCACGGTGCTTCGGACGGTTAGCATCAACAGCCTCATCATGGGCGATACTTCGCCGGTACGGGAATATCAACCCGTTGTCCATCGACTACGCCTGTCGGCCTCGCCTTAGGTCCCGACTTACCCAGGGCAGATTAGCTTGACCCTGGAACCCTTGATCATTCGGCGGAAATGTTTCTCGCATTTCATTCGCTACTCATGCCTGCATTCTCACTCGTGTGGCCTCCACAACTGGATCACTCCGCTGCTTCACTGCCCACACGACGCTCCCCTACCCATCCAGACGCCTGGACCACGAAGGCCTAGCTTAATATCTGAATGCCATAGCTTCGGCGGATGACTTGAGCCCCGCTACATTGTCGGCGCGGAATCACTTGACCAGTGAGCTATTACGCACTCTTTCAAGGGTGGCTGCTTCCAAGCCAACCTCCTGGTTGTCAATGCGACTCCACATCCTTTTCCACTTAGTCACCGCTTAGGGGCCTTAGCTGATGGTCTGGGCTGTTTCCCTCTCGACTACGGAGCTTATCCCCCGCAGTCTCACTGCCGCGCTCTCACTTACCGGCATTCGGAGTTTGGTTAACGTCAGTAACCCGCTAGGGCCCATCGGCTATCCAGTGCTCTACCTCCGGCAAGAAACACACGACGCTGCACCTAAATGCATTTCGGGGAGAACCAGCTATCACGAAGTTTGATTGGCCTTTCACCCCTATCCACAGGTCATCCCCTCAGTTTTCAACCTAAGTGGGTTCGGTCCTCCACGCGGTCTTACCCGCGCTTCAACCTGCCCATGGATAGATCACTTCGCTTCGGGTCTAGAGCGTGCAACTCAATCGCCCTATTCGGACTCGCTTTCGCTACGGCTACCCCACACGGGTTAACCTTGCTACACACCGCTAACTCGCAGGCTCATTCTTCAAAAGGCACGCCGTCACCCTTTAACAGGCTCCGACGGATTGTAGGCACATGGTTTCAGGTACTATTTCACTCCCCGCCAGGGGTACTTTTCACCTTTCCCTCACGGTACTTGTCCGCTATCGGTCACCAAGGAGTATTTAGGCTTAACGGGTGGTCCCGCCAGATTCACACGGAATTTCAGGGGTTCCGTGTTACTTGGGGTGACACTCCAGAGATGCTGACTTACACGTACGGGGCTATCACCCTCTACGGCCAGGCTTTCCAACCTGCTTCGGCTTCATCAACATTTTCTTACTCTGTACCAGCACGGCAGTACTGATCGAGTGGCCCCACAACCCCACACCTGCAACCCCTGCCGGGTATCACACAGATGCGGTTTGGCCTCATCCGATTTCGCTCGCCACTACTCTCGGAATCACTTTTGTTTTCTCTTCCTGAGGGTACTGAGATGTTTCACTTCCCCTCGTTCCCTCCACTCACCCTATGTGTTCAGGTGAGGGTAACTGGACATGACTCCAGCTGGGTTTCCCCATTCGGACACCCCCGGATCACAGTTCGTTTACCAACTCCCCGGGGCTTATCGCAGGTTACTACGTCCTTCATCGGCTCTTGGTGCCAAGGCATCCACCATGTGCCCTTAGTAGCTTGTTCCAACATCGTCAAAACAACTCGAACTACAAAGACCATACAATTCTGCTTATTGCACATACACACTCAATAAATTGAGTATGTGATGCTCGCGTCCACTATTCAGATCTCAAACAACAAACCCACCAACCCATCCAGCCAACCGCAAGCAGTCGTCCTTCAGCGAAAGAGGCCAGAGCAAACCAGTCACACCCCACAGGGTGTGGCCTGATCCCTCAGGACCCAACAGTGTGTCTCGACCCCAACCTCTGCTCCAACATCTTCGTGTTCCACGCTTGCAAGCAAGCAGTACTAGAAAGACCTGGACTTCCAGATCAAAGCCATTCATCGACGATTCCACTAGTGAGACACCACCATGCGCAACCAAACATTCGTTGGTTGTCGGGGTGTGTGCTCCTTAGAAAGGAGGTGATCCAGCCGCACCTTCCGGTACGGCTACCTTGTTACGACTTCGTCCCAATCGCCAGCCCCACCTTCGACGGCTCCCTCCACAAGGGTTGGGCCACCGGCTTCGGGTGTTGCCGACTTTCGTGACGTGACGGGCGGTGTGTACAAGGCCCGGGAACGTATTCACCGCAGCGTTGCTGATCTGCGATTACTAGCGACTCCGACTTCATGGGGTCGAGTTGCAGACCCCAATCCGAACTGAGACCGGCTTTTTGGGATTCGCTCCCCCTCACGGGATCGCAGCCCTTTGTACCGGCCATTGTAGCATGCGTGAAGCCCTGGACATAAGGGGCATGATGACTTGACGTCATCCCCACCTTCCTCCGAGTTGACCCCGGCAGTCTCCTATGAGTCCCCACCATTACGTGCTGGCAACATAGAACGAGGGTTGCGCTCGTTGCGGGACTTAACCCAACATCTCACGACACGAGCTGACGACAGCCATGCACCACCTGTATACCGACCAAAAAGGGGCACCTATCTCTAGGTGTTTCCGGCATATGTCAAACCCAGGTAAGGTTCTTCGCGTTGCATCGAATTAATCCGCATGCTCCGCCGCTTGTGCGGGCCCCCGTCAATTCCTTTGAGTTTTAGCCTTGCGGCCGTACTCCCCAGGCGGGGCGCTTAATGCGTTAGCTGCGGCACGGAATCCATGGAATAGACCCCACACCTAGCGCCCAACGTTTACGGTGTGGACTACCAGGGTATCTAATCCTGTTCGCTCCCCACACTTTCGCTCCTCAGCGTCAGGTAATGCCCAGAGAACCGCCTTCGCCACCGGTGTTCCTCCTGATATCTGCGCATTTCACCGCTACACCAGGAATTCCGTTCTCCCCTGCATACCTCTAGTCTGCCCGTATCGGAAGCAGGCCAGGTGTTAAGCACCTGGTTTTCACTCCCGACGTGACAAACCGCCTACGAGCCCTTTACGCCCAATAATTCCGGACAACGCTCGCACCCTACGTATTACCGCGGCTGCTGGCACGTAGTTGGCCGGTGCTTCTTCTGTAGGTACCGTCACTTTCGCTTCGTCCCTACTGAAAGAGGTTTACAACCCGAAGGCAGTCATCCCTCACGCGGCGTTGCTGGATCAGGCTTTCGCCCATTGTCCAATATTCCCCACTGCTGCCTCCCGTAGGAGTCTGGGCCGTGTCTCAGTCCCAGTGTGGCCGATCACCCTCTCAGGCCGGCTACCCGTCGAAGCCTTGGTGAGCCATTACCTCACCAACAAGCTGATAGGCCGCGAGCACATCCTTCACCGCCGGAACTTTCCAACCACCTCCATGCAGAGGCAGTTCATATTCGGTATTAGACACCGTTTCCGGTGCTTATCCCGAAGTGAAGGGCAGATTACTCACGTGTTACTCACCCGTTCGCCGCTCGTGTACCCCGAAGGGCCTTACCGCTCGACTTGCATGTGTTAAGCACGCCGCCAGCGTTCGTCCTGAGCCAGGATCAAACTCTCCATTGAAATTTCAAAGAAAAGCCAATTCCCGACAGAACAAACCCCGACAATGTTGTTGTCAGAATTTATTGTCAAAAGAAATCCGTTAACTGTTCTTCCGAAGAAGACCAGTCGACGGGGCATATCAAACTAATTCGTCGACTATGACACACTGTTGAGTTCTCAAGGATCAAGCACATCCAGATCCCGCACCCACTCTTTCGAGCGGCTACTTCGTTCTGGAGCAACCCGACTAAACTTAGTCGGTGTGAATCTCTCAGTCAAACCGAGCGATTCAGGCGATTTCCGAGAAACCTACGTTTCTCTTTGATCAAGTGGCCACTGCCAGTGACTCGTTCAAGCAGCCCTTCTGGGCTGTGTCCGTGTCCCTTGCGGCGACAGGTGAAACCTTAACACCCCGTTCACAGGACACGTCAACTCGGGGCGCCCACCTTGTGGTTGGATGCCCCTCCCCCGCGTCCGGCCGGTCACGGTCCCGCGGCCGAATCCGCTCCTGACCTGCGTCTCCGTGCTGGTGACGCAGCGACGCCCCCACCGGCCTGGAGCCGGTGGGGGCGTCGTGGTGAAGGATCCGACGGATCAGGCGATCTGCGAGCGCAGCTCGGCCACGCGGGCGCGGACCTCGTCGAGCTGCTCGGCCACGCGGACCGGAGCAGTGCCACCGCGGCCGGTGCGAGCGCTGACCGAGCCCTGGATCGTCAGGACCTCGCGCACGGCGGGAGTCAGGGCCGGGTTGATCTCGGCGAACTGGGCGTCGGTCAGCTCGTGCAGTTCGATGCCGTTCTCCTCGCACACCCGGACACAGGTTCCCGCGACCTCGTGGGCGATACGGAACGGCGTGCCCTCACGCACCAGCCACTCGGCGATGTCGGTCGCGAGTGAGAAGCCCTGGGGAGCGAGCTCCTCCATACGAGCGGTGTTGAACTTCAGCGTCGCGATCATGCCGGTGAAGGCGGGCAGCAGGACCTCAAGAGTGTCGACGGAGTCGAAGACCGGCTCCTTGTCCTCCTGCAGGTCGCGGTTGTAGGCCAGCGGCAGCGCCTTGAGCGTGGCCAGCAGACCGGACAGGTTGCCGATCAGACGACCGGCCTTGCCGCGAGCCAGCTCGGCGATGTCGGGGTTCTTCTTCTGCGGCATGATCGACGAACCGGTCGACCACGAGTCGTGCAGCGTCGCGAAGTTGAACTCCTTCGTCGACCACAGGATGACCTCCTCGGCCAGACGCGAGACGTCGACGCCGATCATCGAGGAGACGAACGCGAACTCGGCGACGAAGTCACGGGCAGCGGTGCCGTCGATCGAGTTGGCCGAAGAACCGGTGAAGCCGAGCTCGGTGGCAACGCCGACCGGGTCGAGGCCCAGCGTCGAACCGGCCAGCGCTCCGGCACCGTACGGGGAGTCGGAGGCGACGCGGGCGTCGAAGTCGGCCAGACGGGAGACGTCACGCAGCAGCGGCCACACGTGGGCCAGCAGGTGGTGCGAGAGCAGGACCGGCTGCGCGTGCTGCAAGTGCGTACGGCCGGGCATGATCGCGCCGGCGTGGGCGGCAGCCTGCTCGGTGAGGGCGTCGACGAGGTCGAGGACCTGGGCGGTGATGACGCGACCGTGGTCGCGCAGGAACATCTTGAACAGGGTCGCGACCTGGTCGTTGCGCGAGCGGCCGGCGCGGAGCCGGCCACCGACGTCAGCCCCGACCTCTTCGATCAGCAGACGCTCGAGCGCACCGTGGACGTCCTCGTCCTGGACCGACGGAGCGAGATCACCGGCGGCGAACTTCTCCCCCAGCACGTCGAGGCCGCGCAGCAGCTCGGCGTGGTCGTGGTCAGAGAGCAGACCGGCACGGTGCAGGGCGTTGGCGTGGGCACGCGATCCGGCGAGGTCGTAGGGCGTCAGGCGCCAGTCGAAGTGGGTCGAGCGCGAGAGCGCCTCGAGCTCGGGCGAAGGGCCACCGGCAAAGCGGGCGCCCCAGAGCTTGCCCTCGTTGGTGGTGCCGTCGTTGGCGCTCATCGGTGCTCCTCGTGATTCTGGACCGCGGGGCTCTCCCCGCGTGGTGCGTACTGCTGGACGTGTGGTGCTGGACGTGTGGTGCTGGACGTGTGGTGCTGGACGTGCGGTGCTGCCCCGGTGGCTGAGCCCGGAGCGAGGAGTGGAGAACCGCGACGGGCGGCGTCCGTCCCTCGTGGGAAGGACGCCGCCCGTGACGGATGCAGGCCGATCAGTCGGCGCCGAACTCCATGGCGGCGGAGTCACCGGCGTTCTCGACGTCGGACTCGTCGGCCACGTCGGGGTTCGCGCTGATGACGTCGGCGCCACCCACCGGGAGCTCGCCGAACAGGGTGCCGTTCTCGACGAGGACCTGGCCCTGGTCGAGGGGCTGGTTGGCGTACTGCTCGAGCTTGAAGCGCGAGTCGGCGATGTCGAGGTTGCGCATGGTGAGCTGGCCGATGCGGTCCAGCGGACCGAAGGCAGCGTTCTCGGTGCGCTCCATCGAGAGCTTCTCCGGGTGGTAGGAGAAGTTCTCACCCTCGGTCTTGAGGACGGTGTAGTCCTCACCGCGGCGCAGACGCAGGGTGACCTCACCGGTGACCAGGGAAGCGATCCAACGCTGGATCGACTCGCGGATCATCAGCGCCTGCGGGTCCAGCCAACGGCCCTCGTACAGCAGACGACCGAGCTTGCGGCCCTCGTTGTGGTACTGCGCGACGGTGTCCTCGTTGTGGATCGCGTTGACGAGACGCTCGTAGGTGATCCACAGCAGCGCCATGCCCGGGGCCTCGTAGATGCCACGCGACTTGGCCTCGATGATGCGGTTCTCGATCTGGTCGGACATGCCGAGACCGTGGCGACCACCGATGCGGTTGGCCTCCAGGACCAGCTCGACGGCGTCATCGAAACGCTTGCCGTTGAGGGCGACCGGACGACCGGCCTCGAAGCGGACGGTGACGTCCTCGGTCTCGATGACGACCGACGGGTCCCAGAACTTCACGCCCATGATCGGCTCGACGGTCTCCAGGGAGACGTCGAGGTGCTCGAGGGTCTTGGCCTCGTGGGTGGCGCCCCAGATGTTGGCGTCGGTGGAGTACGCCTTCTCGACGGAGTCGCGGTAGGGCAGCTTGTGCTCGAGGAGGAACTGGCTCATCTCGGAGCGGCCACCGAGCTCGTTGACGAAGTCGGCGTCGAGCCACGGCTTGTAGATCTGCAGCGACGGGTTGGCCATGAGGCCGTAGCGGTAGAACCGCTCGATGTCGTTGCCCTTGTAGGTGGAGCCGTCGCCCCAGATGTTGACGCCGTCCTCCATCATGGCGCGCACGAGCTGGGTGCCGGTGACGGCACGGCCCAGGGGCGTGGTGTTGAAGTACGAACGGCCACCGGAGCGGATGTGGAAGGCGCCGCAGGCGATCGCGGCCAGGCCCTCCTCGACCAGCTGGGGCTTGATGTCGACCGCGCGGGCGATCTCGGCGCCGTACAGCTTCGCGCGGTCCGGGACGCCGTCGATGTCCGGCTCGTCGGGCTGACCGATGTCGGCGGTGTACGTGCACGGGATGGCACCGTTGTGGCGCATCCAGGCCACGGCGACCGAGGTGTCGAGACCGCCGGAGAAGGCGATGCCGACGCGCTCGCCGACGGGGAGGGAGGTGAGGACCTTGCTCACTGTGCGTCCTTTGCTGTGCTGCTGGAGTGGGCGTGGGTAGAAGTCTGCTGGGTGGGGCCGCCGGGCGTGGAACCGGGGATCCGATGGGGGGTGGCCAGGTCGAGGAACCGGGCCACGAGCGCGTCGCCGCCGAGCGGGTCACGGGAGATCACCATGACGGTGTCGTCCCCCGCGATCGTGCCCAGCACCGCGTGCAGGTCTGCCTTGTCGAGGGCGCTGGCCAGGAACTGCGCCGCTCCCGGAGGAGTGCGGAGAACCACCAGGTTGGCGCTCGCCTCGGCCGAGACCAGGAGCTCACCGCACAGGCGGGAGAGACGATCCAGGGCCGCACCGGACTCACGCGGCGCAGAGGGAGAACGGTCTCCCCCCTCCCCCGGCACCGCGTACACGAGCTGTCCCGAGGCACCGCGCACCTTGACCGCGTCGAGGTCGACGAGGTCGCGGCTCAACGTGGCCTGGGTGACGGCGACGCCCTGGTCGGCCAGGAGTGCCGCCAGCTCACCCTGGGAACGCACTTCGTGCTGCGTCACCAGTTCGACGATGCGCTGGTGACGCGCACCCTTCGTGAGCGGACGGACCTTGCTCATCGTCGTGCCTGCAGCCACGTCATGACGGCCTTCTGGGCGTGACGGCGGTTCTCCGCCTCGTCCCAGATGACGCTGGCGGGACCGTCGAGCACCTCGGCGGTGATCTCCTTGCCGCGGTAGGCGGGCAGGCAGTGCATGACGATCGCGTCGTCGGCGGCACCGGCCAGGAGTTCGGCGTTGAGCTGGTAGGGCGCGAGCTCAGCGAGACGGGCCGCGGCCTCGTCCTCCTTGCCCATCGAGACCCAGGTGTCGGTGATGACGACGTCGGCGCCGGCGACGGCTGCCGTGGGGTCGATCTCGACGGTGACCGAACCACCGGTGGTGGCGGCGATCGCGCGGGCCCGCTCGATCATGGCCGGCTCGGGCTGGTAGCCCTCGGGGCCGGACAGGACGACGTTCATCCCTGCCGTGGCTCCGGCCAGCGCCCAGGAGTTGCCCATGTTGCAGGCGGCGTCGCCGAGGAAGACGGCGGTGAGGCCGGCGAGGCGTCCCTTGTGCTCGGAGATCGTGAGCAGGTCGGCCAGGAGCTGGCAGGGGTGGAAGTCGTCGGTGAGCGCGTTGATCACCGGGACGCCGGAGAACTCCGCCATCTCCTCGAGCGCGGACTGGGCGTAGGTGCGCCACACGATCTGTCCGGCCTGACGGCCCAGCACGCGGGCGACGTCGGCGACGGACTCACGCTTGCCGATGCCGGCCATCGCGCCGTCGACCAGCATCGCGTGTCCACCGAGCTCGGCGATGCCGGCACCGAAGGAGGTCTGCGTGCGCAGGGTCGGCTTGTCGAAGATCATCGCGACTGTGACCGGGCCGTCGAGCGGCTTGGGGCCGTACGGGTCGGCCTTGAGCTCGGCGGCCAGGGCCAGGACCTCGGCCTGCTCGGCAGGGGTGAGGTCGTCGTCGGCAAGGAGGTGTCGGGGCATGTCAGGCTCCTGCAGCTGCGTCGAGGACGGAGGGCCAGTCGGCCAGGAACTGCTCGGCCTCGTCGGTGGTGAGAACCAGCGGCGGGGCGAGGCGGATGCGCGAGGGGGTCGGCGCGTTGACGATGTAACCGGCCGCCAGGGCCGCCTGCATCACCTTCGCGGAGTCGAGGCCGTCGACGAGGTCGAGGCCGATCAGCAGACCGGCGGCGCGGACCTCGGTGACGCGGGCATCAGCGGCGAGACCGTCGGCGAGCACCTTCGAGACCTGCTTGACGTGAGCCAGCAGGCCCTCGGACTCGATGGTCGCGATCACGGCACCAGCCGCAGCGGTCGCCAGCGGGTTGCCGCCGAACGTCGTGCCGTGGTTGCCGGGGACCAGCAGCGTCGCGGCCGGACCGGCAGCGATGGTCGCACCGATCGGGACACCACCGCCGAGGCCCTTGGCCAGGGTGACGAGGTCCGGGACGACGTCGCCGTCGAAGAGGTCGGAGTCCTGGAACGCGAACCACGAACCCGTGCGGCCGATGCCGGTCTGGATCTCGTCGAGCCACATCAGGGCACCGGCAGCGGTGGTGATCTCGCGGACCTTGAGCAGGTAGTCGCGGGCAGCCAGGTTGACACCGGCCTCGCCCTGGACGGGCTCGAGGACAACCGCGGCGGTGTTCTCGTCGACCGCGGCGGCCAGAGCCTCGACGTCACCGAACGGAACCCACACGACCTCGCCACCGAGCGGCTCGAAGGGAGCCCGGTAGGCCTCCTTCGCCGTCAGGGACAGCGCGCCGAGGGTACGGCCGTGGAAGGCGTGCTCCATCGCGACGACCTTGGTGCGGCCGGTGCGACGGGTCACCTTGAGCGCGGCCTCGTTGGCCTCGGTGCCGGAGTTGGAGAAGAAGACCCGGGCGTCGTGACCGAACAGCTCGACCAGCTTCGAGGCCAGCTCGACCTGCGGGGCGGTGGCGAAGAAGTTGGAGACGTGCGCGAGCTCGGAGACCTGCCGGGTCACCGCGGCGACCAGCGCGGGGTGGCCGTGGCCCAGGGCGTTGACGGCGATGCCGCCGAGGAGGTCGAGGAACTCACGACCCTCGACGTCGTAGACCTTCGACCCCTCGCCACGGGCCAGCACCAGCTGCGGCACTCCGAACGTGTTCATGACCGAGCCGGTGTACCGGTCCTGCCAGGCAGCGGTGTCGGCGACGGTGTCAGCAAGGGCGCTCACTTGGACTCCTCCGAGGCGTAGGCGTTGCGGATCTTGGTCTCGACGCCGGGCAGCACCTGGGTGCCGACACCCTCGTCGGTGAAGATCTCGAGCAGCACGGCGTGCGGCTCGCGACCGTCGACGACGGTGGCGCGGGCCACTCCCCCGGTGACGGCCTCGTAGCAGGCGCGCATCTTGGGGACCATGCCGGCGTCGAGGGTGGGGAGCATCTCGGCCAGCGCCTCGGGCGAGATCTCCTGGATGACGTCGTCGGAGTTGCCGTAGTCGCGGTAGAGACCCTCGACGTCGGTGAGCACCAGCAGCTTCTCCGCACCCAGCGCGGTGGCCAGGGCAGCAGCAGCGGTGTCGGCGTTGACGTTGTGGATCTGGCCCTCGGCGTCAGGAGCGACCGAGGAGATGACGGGGATACGGCCGGCCTCAACGAGGTCGAGAACGGCTTCGGGGCGCACCTCGGCGACCTCACCGACGAGGCCGAGGTCGACCTCCTCGCCGTCGACGATCACGCAGGCGGGCTCGGCACGGAAGAGACCGGCGTCCTCACCCGAGAGGCCGACGGCCAGCGGGCCGTGGGAGTTGATCAGGCCCACCAGCTCGCGCTGGACCTGACCGACCAGGACCATCCGGACGACGTCCATCGCCTCGGGCGTGGTCACGCGCAGACCCCCACGGAACTCGGACTCGATGCCGAGCTTGTCGAGCATCCGGTTGATCTGCGGGCCACCACCGTGAACGACGACGGGCTTGAAGCCGGCGAAGCGCAGGAACGCGATGTCCTCGGCGAAGGCGACCTTGAGGTCGTCGTTGGTCATGGCGTTGCCGCCGTACTTCACCACGATCGTCTGGCCGTGGTACTTCTTCAGCCACGGCAGGGCGGCAGCCAGGGTTGCGGCGGCCTTCTTGTCGGGTCGGGTGCTCATCGTGTTCCCCATCAGGAGCTGTAGGCGCTGTTCTCGTGCACGTAGGCGTGCGTGAGGTCGTTGGTCCACACCGTCGCGCGGGCGTCACCGGACTTGAGGTCGATGGTGACGCTGACGTCGCGCGGGGTCAGGTCGACCGTCGCGGGGTCGGCGTGCGGAGTGGAGTTCTTGCAGACCCACACCCCGTTCATGGCGACGTCGAGGTCAGCGGGGTCGAACTCGGCCTGGGTGGTGCCAACGGAGGCGAGCACGCGGCCCCAGTTGGGGTCGTTGCCGAAGACGGCGGCCTTGAAGAGGTTGGAACGCGCCACCGAGCGGGCGACCTCGACGGCGTCGTCCTCGGTGACGGCATTGACGACCGTGATCGCGATGTCGTGCTCGGAGCCCTCGGCATCCTTGAGCAGCTGGGTCGCGAGGTCGGTGCACAGCTGCGTCAGGGCGGCGGTGAAGTCGGCCAGCGGCGGGGTGATGCCCGAGGCGCCGGAGGCAAGGACGGTCACGGTGTCGTTGGTCGACTGGCAGCCGTCGGAGTCGAGACGGTCGAAGGAGACCCGGGTGGCGGCGCGCAGGGCCTGGTCGAGATCAGCAGCGTCGATCACGGCGTCGGTGGTGATGACCACGAGCATGGTGGCCAGGGCCGGGGCGAGCATGCCCGCACCCTTCGCCATGCCACCGATGGACCAGCCCGCGCCCTCGACGACGGCCTGCTTGGAGACGGTGTCGGTGGTCATGATCGCGGAGGCTGCGTCGTCGCCACCGTCGCTGGTGAGCGCAGCGGCCAGGGCCTCGACGCCGGCGATCATGTTCTCGCGCGGGTTGGCGAGACCGATCAGGCCGGTGGAGCACACGACGACGTCGATGGCTCCGATGCCGACCTTCTCCGCGACCTTCTCGGCCACCGCGTGGGTGGTCTGGAAGCCCTCGGCACCGGTGTAGCAGTTCGCGCCACCCGAGTTGAGCACCACCGCACGGACGATGCCGTCCTTGACGACCTCCTGGGACCACAGGACCGGGTTGGCCTTGCAGCGGTTGGAGGTGAAGACGGTCGCGGAGTCGAAGCGCGGGCCGTTGTTGACGACCAGTGCCATGTCCTTCGCGCCGGTGGACTTGAGTCCGGCGGCGACACCGGCAGCGGTGAAGCCGGCGGGTGCGGTGATGCTCATTGCGGGGTGCCTTTCAGCGGTGTGGGGCTGAGTGAGGTGGAGCTGTGGGTCAGGCGGGCTTGGCCGGGGCAACGGTGTGCCCCTGCTCGGTCCACGCTGCGGCGGCCTTCTTGGCGTCGTTCTGGGGGACGAGGAGCCACGGCTCCTCGAAGGTGCTGACCGGGACCACGGAGATGTCGGCCTCGGCCAGGGTGGCCATGAGGGGAACGAGGACGCCAGCGTCCTCGAGGGTGTGCTCGCTCAGCACCGAGAAGGCGGTGAAGGAGCGCACGTGACGTGCCTTGGTGGGGACGTTGCGGGCTGCGCACACCACGGTGGTGTGGGTGGCGGTCGCGGTCACCTGGAAGATCGACGAGGACTCGGCCCAGCCGGGAACCTCGGAGCCGGGACCGAAGCGGACGACGGCGATCTGTTCGGGGTACTGCTTGATGCTGAAGGTCATGGGTCCAGTCTGCGGGTCGAGGGGTGGTGTCGCACCACCCGCGGACGCGGGGATGTTTCCCCGCGGGAGTCAGCGCAGGCTCAGGGAGCCAGGCCGACGGTGGTGAGACCCATGGACTCGTCCAGACCGAGGGCCAGGTTCATGCACTGCACCGCGGCACCGGCGGTGCCCTTGGCGAGGTTGTCGACGACGCCGACCGCGACGAGACGGCGGGCCTCGACGTCGACGGTCACCTGGACGTGGACGGCGTTGGAACCGACGACCGACTTGGTCTGGGGCCAGACGCCCTCGGGCAGC